>NZ_JBRYHT010000011.1:0-141212 GCF_053309355.1 Citrobacter freundii complex sp. 2025EL-00176
CATCCGTAGCTCAGCTGGATAGAGTACTCGGCTACGAACCGAGCGGTCGGAGGTTCGAATCCTCCCGGATGCACCATCTTCTTTGCCGTATCAGTAGTAATCAGTAATTCCCGATGCATCCGTAGCTCAGCTGGATAGAGTACTCGGCTACGAACCGAGCGGTCGGAGGTTCGAATCCTCCCGGATGCACCATCTTCTTTGTAGTATAAGTAGTAATCAGCAATTCCCGATGCATCCGTAGCTCAGCTGGATAGAGTACTCGGCTACGAACCGAGCGGTCGGAGGTTCGAATCCTCCCGGATGCACCATCTTCTCCGAGATAACACCTAAATTGTTGTTTCACGGTCGGCGAGATAATCGCCAGCACCAGGGAGGATAACGTTGCTTCAGCAACGGCCCGCAGGGCGAACACTAGTGAGTAATCCTCCCGGATGCACCATCTTCTCCTAAATAACAGCGAAACTGTTGTTTCATGGTCTGCGAGATAATCGCCAGCACTTTTCCCCCTTGAATCATTTCCACATACTCTCTGAACATCCCTCAATTCGCTGTCAGCGACAAAATCAATCAATTACGATAAAATAACGTCTGGTCATTCGGCTTGTGAGAAGACGATGTACGAACGTTATGCGGGTTTGATTTTTGATATGGATGGCACCATCCTGGATACCGAACCTACGCACCGTAAGGCGTGGCATGAGGTATTAGGCCATTATGGGCTACGGTTTGATGAACAAGCCATGGTCGCCCTCAACGGTTCCCCTACGTGGCGTATTGCCCAGTCGGTGATTGAATTGAATCATGCCGATCTTGACCCCCATGCTTTGGCACGAGAAAAAACGGACAAGGTAAAAAGCATGCTGCTGGATAGCGTCCAGCCTTTACCGTTAGTTGAAGTGGTGAAAGCCTGGCATGGTCGTCGTCCTATGTCGGTAGGGACGGGGAGTGAAAGCGCAATTGCAGAGGCTCTGCTCGCTCACCTTGGTCTGCGTCGTTATTTTGATGCTGTGGTTGCTGCCGATCACGTACAACGCCATAAGCCTGCTCCTGATACGTTTTTGCTGTGCGCTGAGCGAATGGGGGTTGTTCCGGCGCGCTGCGTCGTGTTTGAAGATGCCGATTTTGGACTGCAGGCGGCACACGCCGCAGGAATGGACGCCGTGGATGTTCGGTTATTGTGAGTGATGGACTATCGCTCCTGTCACTGTTTGCCAGCAGTTTTCTCAGCGCCACGCTATTACCCGGCAATTCTGAAGTTGTTCTGGTTGCCTTGCTGGTTTCTGGGGTAAGTCATCCCTGGGTCTTAGTCTTAACAGCAACAATGGGTAATAGCCTTGGAGGGTTAACTAACGTTATCCTTGGGCGTTTCTTTCCATTGCGTAAAACATCGCGCTGGCAAGAAAAAGCCACTGGCTGGCTGCGGCGTTATGGCGCTGTCACACTATTATTAAGCTGGATGCCGGTTGTGGGTGATTTACTGTGCCTGTTAGCTGGATGGATGCGCATCTCGTGGGGTCCAGTTCTCTTTTTCTTATGCCTTGGCAAGGCGTTGCGCTATGTTGTTGTCGCAGCGGTTACGACGCAAGGCATTATGTGGTGGCACTAATTGTGTTGTGAGATAGCCTTCAGGGTAACCAATACCATTATGCTAATTAAAACGATTTTGACAGGCGGGAGGTCAATTTGATCCCGGACGTATCACAGGCGCTGGCCTGGCTGGAAAACCATCCTCAGGCGTTAAAGGGGATTCAACGTGGTCTGGAGCGCGAAACGCTGCGCGTTAATGCTGATGGGTCATTGGCAACGACAGGCCATCCTGAGGTGTTAGGCTCAGCGCTAACACATAAGTGGATAACCACGGACTTTGCCGAAGCGCTGCTGGAGTTTATTACTCCACCTGGCGACGATATTCATAAAATGCTGACGTTCATGCGCGACCTGCATCGTTATACCGCCAGAAACCTGGGCGACGAGCGTATGTGGCCGTTGAGCATGCCTTGCTATATTGCCGAAGGGCAGGATATTGAGCTGGCTCAGTACGGTACGTCGAATACCGGTCGTTTGAAAACGCTTTATCGTGAAGGCCTCAAAAATCGTTACGGCGCGTTGATGCAGACCATCTCCGGCGTACACTACAACTTTTCGCTGCCGATGGCCTTCTGGCAGGCGAAATGCGGCGTAACGGACGACGAAGATGCTAAAGAGAAGATCTCTGCGGGCTACTTCCGTCTGATCCGCAACTACTATCGTTTTGGCTGGGTGATCCCGTATCTGTTTGGTGCCTCTCCGGCTATTTGTTCTTCCTTCCTGCAAGGAAAACCGACCACCCTGCCGTTTGAAAAAACCGACTGTGGGATGTATTACCTACCGTACGCGACGTCGCTACGTTTGAGCGATTTGGGCTATACCAATAAGTCGCAAAGCAATCTCGGAATTACGTTTAACGATTTGCATGAGTATGTGGCAGGATTAAAGCGCGCGATTAAAACCCCTTCCGAGGAGTACGCGGCGATCGGTCTGGAGAAGGACGGTAAGCGTCTGCAAATTAACAGCAACGTTTTGCAGATTGAAAATGAACTGTATGCGCCTATTCGTCCGAAACGCGTCACTCGTCGTGGTGAAACGCCTTCTGACGCGCTTCTGCGTGGCGGTATTGAATACATCGAAGTTCGTTCGCTGGATATTAACCCGTTCTCACCGATCGGCGTAGACGAGCAACAGGTGCGCTTCCTCGATCTGTTTATGGTGTGGTGTGCATTGGCCGATGCGCCGGAAATGAGTAGCGATGAGCTGTTATGTACGCGTACTAACTGGAATCGCGTTATTCTGGAAGGGCGTAAGCCGGGCCTGACGTTAGGCATAGGTTGTGAAACCGCGCAGTTCCCATTGCCTAAAGTGGGTAAAGATTTGTTCCGCGACCTGAAACGCGTGGCACAAACGCTGGACAGCATCCACGGGGGAGAGGAGTATCAAAAGGTGTGCGACGAGTTGGTCGCCTGCTTTGATAATCCTGAACTGACATTCTCCGCCCGGATCCTACGGTCTATGATTGATGAAGGTATTGGCGGCACGGGTAAAGCATTGGGTGAGGCTTACCGAAACCTGCTGCGCGAAGAGCCGTTGGAAATATTGCAGGAAGAAGAGTTTATTGCTGAAACCGAAGCGTCAAAGCGTCGTCAGCAGGAGATTGAAGCGGCTGACACCGAGCCGTTTAGCGTGTGGTTGGAAAAGCACGCTTGATACAAAAGAAAAAGGCCACTCGGGAGTGGCCAAAATTTCATCTCTGAAAACAGGGATGATGATAACAAATGCGCGTCTTTCATATACTCAGACTCGCCCCGGAACAAAGAGTTCAGATTATTTTTAAAAAATTTATCGGAGGTGGCTAAATGCCGTTGTTAGATAGTTTTACTGTCGATCACACCCGGATGGAAGCTCCCGCGGTCCGGGTTGCAAAAACGATGAACACCCCGCATGGCGACGCAATCACCGTGTTTGATCTGCGTTTCTGCATTCCGAACAAAGAAGTGATGCCTGAGAAAGGTATCCATACGCTGGAACACCTGTTTGCAGGTTTTATGCGTAACCACCTCAACGGTAACGGCGTTGAGATTATCGATATCTCTCCGATGGGATGCCGCACCGGCTTTTACATGAGCCTGATTGGTACTCCGGACGAGCAGCGTGTTGCCGACGCGTGGAAAGCGGCGATGGCGGACGTACTGAAAGTGCAGGATCAAAACCAGATCCCAGAGCTGAACGTTTACCAGTGCGGTACGTATCAGATGCACTCGCTCAGTGAAGCGCAGGACATTGCCCGTCATATCCTTGAGCACGATGTTCGTGTGAATAGCAATGAAGAGCTGGCGCTGCCGAAAGAGAAGCTGCAGGAACTGCATATTTAGCAGCGTCACCCGGCATAAAAAAAGCCAGTTCATTTGAACTGGCTTTTTTGATCAATGCGCGCCACCGCCGCCGCCGCCCGCACCAAACGGTGGTTTAGCGAACCAGACAAGACCAAGCAGTACCAGGAAGATCCCCGCCGACATCCAGAAGATTTCGTTGGCGGAAATGATCAGCCCTTGATTGGTTATCTGCTGGGCCAGCCAGCCAGAGGCTTGTTCCTTGCTCATTCCCAATCCCTGCAGTTGGTCATACATAGCCTGCGCATTGGGGTTGTAGGGGTTAACGGACTCCGTTAGCTGTGCATGGTGTAGCGACTCACGGTTAGTCCACATTGTCGTGGTAATGGAGGTTCCGATAGAACCTGCCAACGTTCGCGTAAAGTTAGACAAGCTGGACGCCGCCGCCAGACGCTCAGGCGGTAAACCGGACAGCGTAATGGTTGTCAGCGGCATAAAGAAGCAGGCTACCGCGAACCCTTGAATAAACTGCGGCCAGGCCGATGCGCCAAAGTCCATACCCGGTTCGAACGTCCACGCACGCCAGTAGAAACAGACGGCGTACATAATAAAACTGAACGTGACCAGCCGACGCATATCCAGCTTGTGCGCGAAGCGACCGATTATCGGCGACAGGATCACCGGAATTATCCCTACCGGCGCGGATGCCAGACCAGCCCAGGTTGCCGTGTATCCGTAAACTTCCTGCAATAGCTGCGGCAGCAGGACGATTGCGCCGAAGTAGAGCATATAGGCCAGACTGATACACAGGCAGCCGATGGTAAAGTTTCGCGACTTAAACAGCGAGAGATCGACAATCGGGTGCTCGTCGGTAAGCTCCCAGACGATCAGGAAGCTGATTGCGACTACAGCGACCACCGTCAGGATGATAATCTCCTGTGAGGCGAACCAGTCCAGCTCTTTGCCGCGGTCGAGCATAATCTGCAAACTGCCGATACCAATCACCAGCAGAGCCAGACCAATGGCGTCAATGCGCCGCTGCTCGGTTTTGGTCTCTCGCCCGCGTAGGGTTTGCAGCGTCATCAATACCACCGCGGCGCCGATTGGCACGTTAATGAAAAATATCCAGCCCCAGTGATAGTTGTCGCTGATGTAGCCCCCAAGAATCGGGCCACATATTGGGGCAACAATCACCGTCATCGACCACAGCGCCAGGGCGATGGAACGCTTGGCGGGAGGATAGTTATTCAGTAACAGGCTTTGCGAAAGCGGAATTAACGGACCGGCGACAATCCCTTGCACCACGCGGAAGAAAATCAGCATGTTCAGGCTGGTGGACATCCCGCATGCCCATGATGCAATGACGAAGGCAGTCGTTGACCACATGAATAGCCTTACTTCGCCAAAGCGCTTTGCCAGCCAACCGGTGATTGGAATTGAGATAGCGTTCGCCACCCCAAAAGAGGTGATCACCCAGGTCCCCTGGCTCAGCGAAGAGCCGAGGTTCCCGGCGATAGTAGGGATCGCCACGTTAGCAATGGTGGAGTCCAGCACCTGCATGAATGTCGCCAGAGACAACGCGATCGTCATAATGACGAGCTGCGCACCTTCCAGCGGTTTTTGCTGTTGCATCACACGCACCTTTGAATTAGCCCGCGTTGGCCCGCACGATCTCTTCGATCATCTTATTGACCGGAGCAAGGTTGATTTCACGTGCATTACTTTCTGATACCGGCGTGGTGCGGACCTGGCTTGCCAGAATTTGTCCGTCACGATTGGAGGTATCTACCGTAACCAGCGTAGACAAACCGATCCGCAGCGGATGCTGTGCCAGCTGCTGCGCATCCAGTTCGATACGTACCGGCAGACGCTGGACGACTTTGATCCAGTTACCGGTCGCGTTTTGTGCTGGCAGCAGGGAAAAGGCGCTGCCCGTCCCCATATCCAGGCCGACAACTTTACCGGTATATTTCACGTCATCGCCATAAATATCGGTAACGACCGTCGCGGGTTGACCAATACGAATATGGGCCAGCTGTGTTTCTTTGAAGTTGGCATCGACCCACAGATTCGTGGCCGGAACAACCGCCATCAACGGCGTGGTCGGGCTAATCTGCGCCCCTGGCTGGACGGCACGACGCGAGACATAACCGGTCATTGGGCTGACGATTCTGGTACGTTCCAGCGCCAGCCAGGCATCGCGCACTTCGGTGGCGGCTTGTTGGACGGCGGGTTGATCTTCCAGCTTGCTACCGAGAATCATCGCCTGGTTAGCATTATATTGTTGGATTGCGACATCAAGCTGCGCCTGAGCGCTGGCAACGGCATCACGCGCATGCTGCAGCTCTTCGCGGCCAATCAGGTTGGCGTTGCCCAGCGGGACGCGGCGATTAAAGTCGCTTTGTGCCTGCGCCAGCGCGGTTTTCTGCACTTCAATGCTTGCCTGTAACTGCTTGCTGTTAATCATCAACTGGTGCGTTTGACGCACGCTGGAGGCCAACGCAGTTTTGGCTTTTTCAAATGCCTGTTTGGCGTCTGTCTGGTCGAGGGTGACCAGCACATCGCCTTGTTTAACAAAGTCAGTGTTATCAGCCCAGACTTTCGTCACGCTGCCTGATACCTGCGCCATGATCTGAACCTGGTTCCCTGCCACGTACGCATCGTCAGTATCTTCGTAATGACGTAGTACTAAAAACCAATAAATCCCATATGCCACGGCAATGATAATAAAGAGCAAGGTCAGAAGTAGCAGCATACTTTTACGTTTGCCATTCTTCTTAATCGGTTGCTGCGGGGTTTGAGTCTCCGCATTTGCGCTCATGTTGTTCTCCACGATCTTATTTTTTTCACATCGGCTGAGCCGACCTGTTCATCAGAAAGGCCAGCAGTATGCGTGCTGGCCTGTCGGTTTTCATTTATTAATCTGGATTTCTGAGCGAGTCGGCGCGTTAGCGCAGCGCTTCTAATACCGCGCCATCCTGCTCCATCTGATCAAGACGGGTCAGAAGTTTACGGGTGATCTGCTCAAGCTGATCTTTTTCGGTGGTGCTGAGAGATGACCAGAGTTGATGCAGGCAGTTGTGCTGAGGCGGTAATACCTCTTGCAAAAAAGCATGGCCTTTTTCGGTCAATTGCAGATGCAGACAGCGGCGATCGTTATCGCTTTCGCGACGTTCAATCCAGCCACGTTTTTCTAACTCATCCGCAATGCGGGTAGCGTTAGTCCGTGACGAGCCAAGCGCGCAACTCAGTTCAGAAGGCTGAATACTGTGGTTTTCCTGAGACTCCAGCGTAATCAACGCCATAAACAATGTCTCGTTAATCCCTTGAGCTTTCAGCATCTTATTGCGATTTTCCAGCAGCTTGCCCTGCATGTGCATGCAAAGACGAGTCAGAAGCACTTCCTGATAAGGGAACTCTTCGTAGCGGCTGGCGCGAAATTTTAGCATTTGTTCAATGGGCGTAAACGAACTATCCATTTGGGTATAACCTCATTAATTTCAGCCGATATAGTAACGACAGTGACAAATAAAGTAAATGTATTATTTATTTAAAATGATTGTTTTTATCTATAAGCCAACCAGCATTTTCCAGGCTAATCCGTAGCCCAGAGCACTCAGTAAGGTCGGAATGATGATGCTGCGGGTCTTATAGAAGCTTGCGCCCAGTATGACAAACCCCACCAGCGTAGGCACGAACCGACGAGCATCGTGCATCACTTCTGGCGCGGTAGACACCACCAACAGGGCGCAAATTGATGCAATGCCAATGGTGTCGAGTAATATGCCCGTCGCGCCGCGTCTTGTCGGGCGAACATTCCCCACCCCAAGACGGAGCGGTAAATAGCGAAAGCAGTAATTCACGCAGCCGACCAGCAGGCCGAGCAGTAAAACGTCATAGCTCATCCGGTCCTCCCTGCCAAAATGACTGGAGCAGCGCGGTCAGGCATCCGCAGACGATGCCCATAAGGATGGCGGCAGGGATAGAAAAGAGTATTACCCCGGCCAGCGCGCCAGCCAGTGCGGCAGTCACGCAGAGCGCCTGTTGACGCTGGAAAGAGGCGAGCAGGAAACTCATAAATAGCGCCGGAAGCATGAAGCCCAGTGCCGCTTCAACCGCGGGATAATCTTTGAGTAAACCACTACCGGAAAACGCGCCGATCACCGTGCCGAATACCCAGGAAGCCCAGGAACATAGCGCAATGCCAATCATCCAATTTTCACTCCAGCGCCGATTATCCCGTACCAGTTTAGCCGTTGCGGCGGCAAAGACTTCATCGGTGAGGCCAAAGGCCCACAGCGCGCTTTTGGGTTTGTTCAGTCGCTGTGTGATACGGCTGCGCAGGGAGGGACCGTATAAAACATGGCGGACATCCATAGCCATAACGGTCAGTGCGGCGACCCACAGAGAACTGCCTGCGGCAAGCATGGTGGTAATGACAAACTGGCTGGCCCCCGCATAAATAATGCAGGAGAAAAAGACGCTTTCGACCGGCGTAAAGCCAAGACGAGTAGCATTGAGACCAAATGCAAAAGCGACCGGAATATAGCTGATAACTATCGGCAGACTGTCTTTGAATCCTTCCGTTAACGTCGCCGAACGGGATGCGGACTGGGGTATAGGGCTTTCCATAGGGTTATAGGTTTCATTACCGAAATTAATATAACTTGGTTCAATGAGTTATAACCTTAGCAGACTGATGGGCTCCTTAACACCCTGTGGAGCCCAATCAGCGGTAAACAAGCGCTATACGCTTAATTTACGGCTTCCTGACGGTGAAAACCTCGCCACCAGACCAACAGGTTGAGTACGGCAACGGTCGTACCCGCCAGACAAACGCCAGCCCAACCGGCATGCTGCCAGGCGGAAGCGGAAATCAACGAACCTGCGGCCCCGCCAATAAAATAACTGGTCATGTAGCCTGCGGTCAGACGGTTACGTGCATCCGGATGAATGCGATAAATAACCGTCTGGTTAGTGATATGCACCCCCTGAACGGTGAGATCCAGAATCAGGATGCCGATAATCAGCATTGGCACCGAAGTATGCCCGAGCCAGATAGCCAGCCACGAGAGCAACAGTAACAACAGGCCGACGGTTGTGGTGAGATGTGATTTTCCTTTATCGGCAAAGCCACCCGCCGGGCGCGCGCCTAACGCACCAGCCGCCCCCGCCAGACCGAACAGACCGATCATCCCCTCTGAATAGTTAAACGGCGGCGCGGCGAGCAAAAATGCCATTGAGGTCCACAGAATGCTGAAGTTGGCAAAAGTCAGGCAACCCAGCATTGCGCGGGTACGCAGCAATTTATCATGGATAAACAAGCTGAATACGGAACCTAACAGTTGCGGATAGTTAAGCTGGGTATCTGATTTCATCTTCGGCAGACCGCGCCACAGCGCAATCGCCATCAACGCCATCAGTATCGATGCCACCCAAAATACGGTGCGCCAACCGCCAAGGTTCGCTAGTAATCCCGCTACGGTCCGCGCCAGCAGAATCCCCAGCAACAGACCGCTCATAATTGTCCCGACGACTTTTCCGCGCTTGTCCGGGGTGGCAAGCGTTGCCGCCAGGGGAACCAGGATCTGCGCCACTACCGAGAACAGTCCGGTCAGAGCGGTGCCGAGGATCAGCATGCCCAACGACTGGCTACTGGCGGTAATCAGCATGCCGCCAGCCGCCAGTAGCGTCATGGAGACAATCAGCATCCGGCGTTCAAACATGTCGCCAAGCGGTACCAGGAATAGCAGACCTGCGGCATAGCCGAGCTGGGCCGCGGTGACGATAAATCCCGCGGTACTGGCTGACAGTGAGAAGTTGCGGGCGATGGTGTCGAGCAGTGGTTGCGCGTAATAGTTACTGGCGACGGCAAGGCCGGTGGCGATAGACATTAACAGGATCAGCGAAGGGCTAAGTCCCTGAGTGGTTTTCGTCATGGTTTTCAACTGAATAATGGGTTGCAGAAAACAATCATAACGGAAGTGATTAACTGTTGCTGATTTGTTGGGTGATGGATTGTGCGGTTTAGGTGGGATAGAGGGAAGCAGGCCGGATAAGCGTTAGCGTATCCGGCATTCAGTCGAGGTTATTTCTGCGCAGCCAGCGCTTCGTTCACCCAACCGTCGAACTGCTGCTGGTGGGCTTTGATCCAGCCGTCTACGTGCCCCTGAACATCGGCTTCAGACGCTTTACCATCATGCATCATCGCGTTCTGTGCGTTGATATCCGCCAACGGTAATTTCATGATAGCGAACAGCTTCGCTGCCGCCGGGTTTTTCTCCGCCCAGGCTTTGTTGGCGACGATGTGCATGGTGTTCACCGGGAAGCCGTAGTTTGCACCGTTTGGCAGTTTGGTATCGATATCCTTCTGCTCACCCGGCAGGGAAGAGAACGGTACCTGCAACCAGACCACATCTTTGCCCGGCTTCATCACGTCACTGACCCAGTACGGAGTCCAGGTGTAGTAGAGGATCGGTTTGCCTTCTTTAAAGCGGGTGATGGTGTCTGCCATCATCGCCGCATAATTACCGTGGCTGACCTCGACCGTTTTTTCCAGATCGAAGGCTTTGTTCTGGTGGTTGATCACCGCTTCACAACCCCAGCCTGGTGAACAGCCCATCATATCGGCTTTTCCGTCACCGTTGGTGTCAAAAATTTTGGCGATCTTGGGATCTTTTAACTGGGCAATGTTGGTGATTTTGTACTGCTCAGCGGTTTTTTTGTCGATCAGATAACCCTGTGCGGCACCCGTAACGAATACCCCCTCGCGATAAAACTTTTTGTCTCCGCCCGCCGCGGCGTACATATCATCATGCAGCGGCTGCCAGTTCACGGCGGTAAAAGTTGCATCGCCAGAGGCAATGGAGGTATAGCCGACGTTATAGTCAACTTCGCTGGTTTTGTTAACGGTGTAACCCAGTTTCTCCAGCGCGCGGGCGACCAGCTGCGTCTGGAAGGATTCTTCAGAAATTGTGCTCTGGATTGGCTGTACGGTAATGCCTTTGCCCGGCAGGTCGGCAGCGAAAGTGCTGGTGGAGACAAGGGTGGCAAACGCTGTGGCAATGATAACTTTCTGTCGCATCGTTGTTCCTTAATTATTGGAGGGACGTATAGGCCCGGTAAGCGCAGCGCCACCGGGCAACGGGTGTATTACTTCGTGAAAGGGCGAGTGATAAGCCCAACGGGACCGGTGGTGTACCAGCGACGGTTACCGCGGCTACGCGAATCGCGACCAACGGCCTGCGTCAGGCGGTCCAGGATGATGGCGAGGATCACAATCCCTACGCCACCAACCGTGGCTAATCCCATATCCAGACGACCAATTCCGCGCAGAACCATCTGACCCAATCCGCCAACGGCAATCATCGAGGCGATGACCACCATCGAGAGCGCCAGCATCAGCGTTTGGTTAACCCCGGCCATAATGGTCGGCATCGCCAACGGGAGCTGAACTTTAAACAACATCTGACGCGGGCTGGCGCCAAACGAGCGCGAGGCTTCAATCAGGTCGGCCGGCACTTGGTTAATCCCCAGAATGGTCAGACGGACGATTGGCGGCAGGGCGAAGATAATCGTCACCACTACGCCCGGGACGTTACCAATACCGAACAGCATGACAATCGGCACCAGATACACGAAGGCGGGGGTGGTTTGCATCGCATCCAGCAGCGGACGAACAATCTTTGCCGCCCGAGGGCTGCGCGCCAACCAGATGCCCATCGGCAGACCGATCACCACACAGAACAGTAATGCGGTCAGCACCAGTGCCAGCGTGATCATCGCTTGCGACCACGCGCCAATGGCGCCGATAGCGATCAATGAAATCAGCGTCGCGACGCCCATTCCAGCTCCGGAAATCTGCCAGGCGATCAAGGCGAACAGGATAATCGCCACGGGGGCAGGCATACCCAATAGCATCTGCTGGAAGCCGTTGAGAATGTAATCCACCGGCACACGAATGCCCTGGAAGACCGGACGGAAATGGGTAACCACCCAGTCGATCCCCTCGGTGACCCAACTGTCCAACGGGATCAGCGTCTTATGGAACGGATCCATAATGTTGAAATGCTCTGGTGCCGGCGCGGGCGCGCTGGTCAGCCAGTCTGCGCTACCGCCGTCAGTAGGTGCGCCAGAGGGCGTGCTCCAGGCATCGGCGGTTTGTGCGGCGCTATCGGCCGCTGGTGTGGTATCCCACGGATTAGTTTGATCAGCCATTGTTTGCCCCCTCACGATCTAAAGCCTGTAACAGCATGCGTTTTGAAATGACGCCCACATACTGCTGTTCCTCGTCAACTACCGGTACCGCGCACGGTGCCTGGCCGACATGAGAAAGCAACTCGCTGAGAGGAGTTTGTGCATCGACAGCCAGCGGTTCATTGATCAACGCCGCTTCAATACCTTGCGCCTGGCTTAGCGCGGTTTTTAGTGAGTCGATAGAGACGACGCCGACGAATTTATTGCCACGTTCGATCACGTAACCATATTCGCGATCTTTGTCCTGCAATAATTGCAGCGCCGAACGAGGGCCTACGCCGGGGGTTTTACGAATTAAACCTTCGGGGCTACGGCGGGAAATATCTTTCGCGCTGAACACCTGGCTAATATCAACGCCGCGGAAGAAGGTGCGTACATAATCATTAGCCGGATTATTCAGGATTTCATCCGGTGTACCGACCTGTACCACTTCACCGTTTTGCATAATGGCAATTCTGTCGCCAATACGCATAGCTTCGTCGAGATCATGGGAAATAAAGACCACGGTACGTTGATGCTTCGCCTGGAGTTTTACCAGTTCATCCTGCATCTCGGTGCGAATTAATGGGTCGAGGGCTGAGAAGGCCTCATCCATTAATAAGATGTCAGGGTTAATGGCTAATGCGCGGGCGAGACCGACACGCTGACGCATCCCCCCGGAAAGTTCATCCGGGTAACCGTGCGCGTAATTCTCCAGACCAACCTGACGTAGCGCATCCAGCGCCTTTTCGCGGCGTTCATCCGCGGCGACGCCGGCTAATTCCATGCCGAATGCCGTATTGTCCAGCACCGTCATATGCGGCATCAGGGCAAAGGACTGAAAGACCATCGCAATCTTTTTTCTGCGCACCTCGCGGAGTTCGGCATCGGAGATCCGGGCGATATCTACGCCGTCGATCAGTACCTGTCCGCGGGTGGGTTCAATCAGGCGATTGAGAAGGCGTACCATTGTGGATTTACCCGAGCCGGATAATCCCATGATGACAAATATCTCGCCTTCTTCAATGGCCAGACTGGCGTCTTTAACGCCAAGCGATAGCCCTGTTTTATCCAGAATTTGCTCTTTGGTAAGTCCTTTTTCAATATATTTGAACGCTCTCTGAGGATGCTCGCCAAATATCTTATAGAGGTTCTTCACTTCTAATTTAATTGCCATGCAATAGAATGGTTCCTGTTATTTGTTTATATCGATATATTACCTGATGGAAATAGTGACCTTTTTCTACCCTAACATACTGAGAATCTGAGACAACCCTGAATTTAGTTGTGGCATGAATATTGCCGAAGCTGAGATGGCGGGACTTCCCGTGATATAAGGGCTGAGCGCGAATACGAGTTAACTGATATTTTTTGTAAATCCCAATGAAAAGGCGCCTGAATTGATGGAATGCAGGCGAATAATGCGGCTGATATTGAGTGTAGATCACACAATTATATTTGCACGATAAAAGTGTGATCCTGTTAAAATATTTCCGCGAAAAATGTACGGTATTTCCCGTGAAAATGAGAGTTAAAAATTCCAGTCGTCATCTTCAGTTTCGACCGCTTTGCCCATCACATAAGATGAGCCAGAACCCGAGAAGAAATCGTGGTTTTCGTCTGCGTTGGGCGACAGCGCGGCAAGGATTGCCGGATTAACCTCCGCCATTTCTGGCGGGAATAGCGCCTCATAACCCAAATTCATTAATGCCTTATTGGCGTTGTAACAAAGGAAGGCTTTGACGTCATCCACCCAACCGGTTTCTGCATACAATTCTTCCGTGTAACACGCTTCGTTATCATACAGCTCCATGAGCAGGTCGAGGGCAAAATTCTTTAACTCCTCGCGTGCGGATGCGGAAATATGCTCCAGGCCTTTTTGAAATTTATAACCGATGTAATACCCATGGACCGCTTCATCACGAATGATCAGACGAATGAGATCGGCGGTATTAGTCAGTTTGCCGCGGCTGGAGAAATACATCGGCAACCAGAAGCCGGAATAGAACAGGAAGGATTCCAGAAACACGCTGGCAATCTTCTTCTTCAATGGATTATCGCTGGCGTAATGAGCCAGAATAATCTGTGCCTTACGTTGGAGTGGGTTATTTTCCTCACTCCAGGCGTAGGCTGCATCTACATCTTTGGTCTGGCAAAGCGTGGAGAAAATAGAACTGTAAGAGCGGGCGTGCACCGCTTCCATAAAGCTGATATTCGACAGCACCGCTTCTTCGTGGGGTGTTAATGAATCCGCCATTAGCGCTGGCGCACCAGCAACATTCTGAATGGTGTCGAGTAGCGTTAGCCCGGTAAAAACGCGGATAGTTAACTGTTGCTCGGCAGCGTTCAATGTTTGCCAGGACGGGACGTCGTTAGAAAGCGGGACTTTTTCCGGTAGCCAGAAGTTACTGGTCAGGCGATTCCATACCTCAAGGTCTTTATCATCTTCAATCTTGTTCCAGTTGATGGCGCTCACGCGGGATAATGTCATGATCTCCTCCTTACAGCGCGCATGACACGCAACCTTCGATTTCGGTCCCTTCCAGCGCCAGCTGACGCAGTCGGATGTAGTACAGCGATTTGATGCCCTTACGCCAGGCGTAGATCTGCGCTTTGTTGATATCGCGGGTTGTGGCGGTATCGGGGAAAAAGAGCGTCAGCGACAGTCCCTGATCGACATGTCGCGTCGCTTCTGCATAGGTATCAATGATCTTTTGCGGACCAATCTCGTAGGCATCCTGATACAAGGCCAGATTGTCATTGGTCATAAATGGAGCAGGGTAGTAAACGCGCCCGGTTTTGCCCTCTTTGCGAATTTCCACTTTTGACACGATCGGGTGAATGCTTGACGTAGCATGGTTGATGTAGGAAATAGAGCCGGTTGGCGGGACTGCCTGTAAATTCTGGTTATAAATGCCGTAGCGCATGACATCTTCACGCAGTTGCAACCACATCGCGCGCGTGGGTAGCGTAATGCCGCTGGCGGCAAACAGCGCGCGAACTTTGTCGGTTTTTGGCTGCCAGTCGCCCTGCAGATACTGGCTAAAATACTCGCCGCTGGCGTAGCGGGACTGCCTGAATCCGGCAAAGGCTTTACCACGCTCGCGGGCGAGCTTCATCGATGTATTCAGCGCATGCCAGGTGATGGTGTAAAAGTAGATATTGGTGAAATCCAGCCCTTCCGGTGAGCCGTAGGCGATGCCTTCCCGCGCCAGATATCCGTGCAGGTTCATCTGACCCAGACCAATCGCGTGCGATGCGCTGTTTCCGGCGGCAATCGAGGGCACGCTGCGAATATGACTCATGTCCGAAACGGCGGTTAAGCCGCGAACCGCCGTTTCCACGGTACGACCAAAATCCGGGGAATCCATGGTATGGGCGATGTTCAGCGAGCCGAGGTTGCAGGAGATATCGTGCCCGGTCTGCGCGTAGTTGAGATTTTCATCGTAGGTGGAGGCGCTGTTAACCTGCAAAATTTCGGAGCACAGGTTGCTCATGTTAATACGACCGGCAATCGGATTGGCGCGATTCACCGTATCTTCAAACATGATGTAAGGGTAGCCGGACTCAAACTGGATCTCAGCCAGCCGCTGGAAGAAATCGCGCGCGTTAATGTATTTTTTGCGCACGCGCTTATCGGCAAGCAGTTCGTCATAGCGTTCACTGACGGCGATATCGCCAAACGCTTTGCCGTAGAGTCGTTCAATGTCATACGGCGAGAACAGCGCCATGTCGGCATTCTCTTTTGCCAGTTTAAAAGTGATGTCCGGGATCACCACGCCAAGCGAGAGCGTTTTGATACGGATTTTCTCGTCGGCGTTTTCACGTTTGGTATCGAGAAAACGTAAAATATCCGGGTGGTGCGCGTGCAGATACACCGCCCCCGCGCCCTGACGCGCGCCGAGTTGATTGGCATACGAAAACGCATCTTCCAGCATTTTCATTACCGGGATCACGCCGGAGGACTGGTTCTCAATGCGTTTAATCGGCGCACCTGCCTCGCGCAGGTTAGAGAGCAAAAACGCCACGCCGCCACCGCGCTTGGAAAGTTGCAGCGCAGAGTTAACTGCCCGGCCAATGGACTCCATGTTGTCTTCTATACGTAGCAGGAAGCAGGAGACCAGTTCGCCGCGCTGCTGTTTGCCGCAGTTTAAGAAGGTTGGTGTGGCGGGTTGAAAGCGCCCGGTGAGCATTTCATCGGTAAGCTGCATGGCGAGCGTTTCATCGCCTTGCGCCAGCGTGAGCGCCACCATCGTTACCCGATCCGCAAAATCTTCGAGATAATGCTTACCATCGTACGTTTTCAGCGTATAGCTGGTGTAGAACTTCCATGCGCCGAGGAACGTCTGGAACCGGAATCCGCTGGCGTGGGCGTGGGCAAAGAGCTTTATCACAAATGCGCGATCGTAACGGTTCAATACGCTTTCATCGTAGTAGCCTTCACCAACCAGCGTTTCCAGGCGCTCCTGTTGGCTGGCAAATGTCACCGAGTTGGGGCGGACATGCGTGGCCAAAAAAACCTCTACCGCCTGGTGGTCTTTGTCGAATTGAATACGCCCGGCTTGATCGTACAGATTTAGCATGGCGTTCAGGGCGTGATAATCCAGCGTTGGCTGGGTTATGCGTTCTGCGGTTGTCGTTGCCAAAATTCACTCACTCCTTGTCGAACGTTGTCGATATCGCTTTGGGTGCCCATCAGCTCAAAGCGATAGAGCCACGGCACGCCGCATTTTTGTGAGATGACCTCACCCGCGCGACCATAGGCTTCACCGAAATTGCGATTGCCGGAAGCAATCACCCCACGGATTAACGCCCGGTTGTGCGTATCGTTTAAAAAGCGGATCACCTGTCTCGGGACCGCGCCAGCCGTTCCGCCGCCACCGTAGGACGGCACGATTAAGATGTAAGGTTCGTCTACCCGGATCCGCTCGCGTTCGTTAAGCGGAATGCGGATGGCAGGCAGCCCCAGACGCTGGATAAAGCGATGCGTATTTTCGGAGCTGCTGGAGAAGTAGACGAGCTGACTCATACGCTGGCCATAGGGGGTTGTGGGCGCAGACGGTTGATCATGTCCGGGCGAAAACCGGACCAACGGGTTTCCCCGGCGATGACGACCGGTAACTGACGAAAGCCCTGATCGCGCAGGCTGTCAGCCATATCGGGCTGCAAATCAATATTTACCATCTCAAAGTCAAACCCACGACTTTCCATTGCCCGCTTAGTGGCGTGGCACTGAACACAGTTATTACGAGTGTAAATAATAATACTCATGATTCGTATTTCCATTTATAGATAAAGGTACGACGCGATTGATAGCGTCGGATTGTAGGTGTCTTAATAGGAGTGATACTAGATGTAGTTTTAAAAAGATTCAACCATACAAGATATGGGAATTTTAGATTGATGAAGGGCAGGGTGATGAGCGTGACGGAGGAAGGGATATGTAGCATGACGGGTTGCCGGATGGCGACGCGTCGGGCCTTATCCGGCCTACATGAGAACACATCCCAGGCCGGATAAGGTATTTATACCGCCATCCGGCCGTGCAGAATTACATGCGCATCCCAACCGCCAGACGGTTGAAGCAATTCATCAGGCTGATGGCAAACGTCAGATCGCTGATCTCTTTCGCGCTAAAATGGTCAAGCAACGGCAGATAAACATTATCTTCCGCGTGGGTGCTGGCGATATGAGTGACGGATTCGGCCCACGCCAGCGCCGCACGTTCCTGCTCGCTGAAATGGTGGCTCACTCGCCAACCTGCCAGCGCGTCAAGTTTGGCCTGCGCAACGCCTGCTTTGCGCAGCGCCTTACTGTGCATTTCCAGGCAAAATGCGCAGCCGTTGATTTGCGAGACCCGCAGGTAAACCAGTTCCGTCAGCATAGGTTCCAGCGCGCAATTTTCCAGCGCTTTGCTGGCCTGAACCAGAGCGTTATAGATTTCAGGACTGAGTTCATAATAGGGCTGGCGTAACATTGTCATGGTATTTCTCCTCGTTTGGATAACCCGCAATGTAGCACTATAATGGACTGCTACAGAGAGCCATATTGTTGCAAAAAAAGCAGACCATACATGCCGCGCTATCAACAAATCGCCCGCCAGTTAAAAAATGCCATTGAGACAGGTGAACTAAAACCTGGCGCAAGATTGCCCTCCAGCCGGACGTGGTCCCAGGAACTGGGGGTTTCGCGTTCGACGGTGGAACATGCCTATGCCGAGCTGGTGGCGCAGGGCTGGCTGGCTCGACGCGGGCAGGCGGGAACTTTTGTCAGTGAGCAATTGCGACCAGAGACCGCGCCTGCAGCTCCCGCAATCTTCGCAGGAGAAAATCCCAGACCACAACCTTTTCAGATGGGGCTACCCGCACTCGATCTCTTCCCGCGTGAAGTTTGGGCGCGGGTGATGGGCCGACGTTTACGCACCCAAACGCGTTTTGATCTGGCGGTGGGAGATGTTTGCGGCGAAAGGGGGCTGCGTCAGGCGATTGTTGATTACCTGCGCGTTTCGCGCAGCATTGAGTGCCAGCCGGAGCAGGTTTTTATCACCTCTGGCTATGCGGCATCGATGACGTTAATCCTGCGCGCGCTGTCTCAACCTGGTGAAGGGATGTGGGTCGAAGATCCTGGGTTTCCGTTGATCCGACCGGTGGTGGCTCAGGAACGAATTGCGCTGCTGCCGGTTCCTGTTGATGCCAATGGTCTGGATGTTTGCGCTGGGATCCGCGATTACCCGCAGGCGCGCTTTGTTTTGCTGACACCCGCACATCAAAGCCCGCTGGGTGTGGCCCTTTCATTGGAGCGTCGTCATCAGTTGCTGGAGTGGGCGGCCCGCACCCAGGCATGGATTATTGAAGATGACTATGACAGTGAATTTCGCTACCACGGTAAACCGTTGCCGCCGTTAAAAAGTCTGGATGCGCCGCAGCGGGTGATTTATGCCGGAACGTTCAGCAAATCAATGTTTCCTGCCCTGCGCACGGCATGGCTGGTGGTGCCTATGACTCAGGTCGAGCATTTTCGCCAGCAGGTGGCGGTAGCGGCCTGTAGCGTTCCGGTTTTATGGCAACAAACGCTGGCGGACTTTATGCGCGATGGGCACTTCTGGCGGCACTTAAAACGCATGCGGCAACATTATGCCCAGCGACGTCAGTGGATGGAAAATGCCCTGACCGAACACGGTTTTAGCGTGCTCCCGCAAGAGGGGGGGATCCAACTGGTGATGAGTGTAGACGGAGACGATGTTGCGTTAGTGCGTAAAGCGAATCGGGCAGGCCTGGCCGTACAGGCCTTGAGCCAGTGGCGTATAACGCCGAACGGACAAGGGGGAATATTATTGTCATTTACCAATATTAGCTCAGCGGAAATGGCGCAGCAGGCGGCATATCAATTGCGGCAGGCGCTGACATAAATTTGCCCGGTTCTTAAGATATTCGTCCCACCGTCTTCACTCGTTTATGGACTTTTCTGAAAGCGTTGCTAATGCTGAATCAGGTAAGGTAAGCCCGCAGTAAAAGATAACGAGGAAAATAATATGTATTTACGACCTGATGAGGTGGCGCGCGTACTTGAAAAAGTGGGCTTTACCGTTGATGTAGTGACGCAGAAAACGTATGGCTATCGACGTGGTGAAAATTATGTGTACGTTAACCGGGAAGCACGTATGGGGCGTACCGCATTAGTCATTCATCCCACGCTTAAAGAGCGCAGCTCTTCGCTGGCAGAACCTGCGACGGACATTAAAACTTGCGATCACTACCAGCAATTCCCGCTGTATTTAGCCGGAGAGACCCATGAGCATTATGGAATTCCGCACGGCTTCAGTTCGCGTATTGCACTTGAGCGTTATCTGAGTGGGTTATTTGGCGACGTTAATGCTAACTAATAACGCGACTGGCAGGGCCAGTCGCGAGGAGGCGTGTCAGGCTTTAGCCTGGTGGTAGCTGCTGACCTTAAACAGGCGGCGGCAATAATCAAGGAAGTAGCCGTATACTGCGCCCATCAGCATCGATACCACGATGTTTGAACTTACCGCAGCCGTAATCTGGTGCCAGTCCGCGCCAACCGTCAACAGAATAATCACGTAAACCGGCGACTGGAAGGTGACATAAGCCAGCACGTCAGCCAGGTTTTTTGCCCATCCTGCCTGCGTGGCTTTACGCGCCGCGCGCATAAATAAATCACGGTACATGCCGTATGGCCACGCGATCAGTATATTGACAGGAATGGCCACCAGTCTGGAGTACAGCGATTGTTCAAAGCTCATTCCAGAAAGGAATATCTCGATCAACATGTTCACGACAGAACAATAAACAACCATCGCGAACGTGTCTGCTACAGCATGACGCAAGCGTGACTGCGGAGAGAACATGTTAATGCTCCTTGTAAAAAGGGGAAAAAAGGTTTTGAATGCCTTTGTTGCTAGTGATTTGTCTTGCTGCTTTCGCATTTCAATAGGATATCTGCCTGGATAATAACTAGCAACTAGCTTAAAATTTTTATTTATTGCCTTTTTGTCGATAAAATGCTCTGTATTGGTTTGATTTTTGTTCGTTTTGGTATTTTCGTTGTCTTGTTAATTAAAAGTATTTTATATCAATAGGTTATGGTGACTTGTTTTTCTGAATTTTTTGCGCTCCTTTTCTGAAAGTTGACTGATGTTCAGAATGTGCGCGTGCCGGCCCCGGGCAGTAAAGTGATGTGTTTATCAGACGATGCGCTGAGACCTCATGAGAGTATATTTACATTGGCTATACTGGGAATATAAAATATTTGATGTCAGGTTTCAGAATAGCCATTTAAATAACGGAATCGGCTATTTGTTTAATAGCCTGGAGAAAAATTAGACTGGAAAAATAATAATCAGTTGCATACAATATTTGGCGTAATACCATTTTTACGTTAAAGAGGTTTTGTTAATATGAGTTCAATGTTAAAAAACTTAAATAATATCCGCTCGCTGCGTGCAATGGCGCGTGAATTTTCCGTTGATGTGCTGGAAGATATGCTCGAAAAATTCAGAGTAGTGACCAAAGAACGCCGCGATGAAGAAGAACAGATTCAGCGCCAACGTGCAGAACAGCAGGAAAAAATTAATAATTTGCTGGCGCTGATGCAGGCTGACGGGATCAATCCGGAAGAACTACTGAGTATGACGCCTGCAACGTCGCGGGCAGTCAAAAAACGTCAACCACGTCCGGCGAAATATCGTTTTACCGATTTCAACGGTGAAACAAAAACATGGACCGGCCAAGGTCGTACACCAAAGCCAATTGCCCAGGCGCTGGCTGCCGGTAAATCTCTTGATGACTTTTTAATCTAATTATAAATGCGGTGAGGGTGTCCTCACCGCCTGGTTTCAGCAGACGCCGAAATCACCGTCTTCGGTATATCGCGTCACGTCAGCTGCTTTCAGTGTGAATTTTTCACCGCTTTCATTACTGGCTTGTACCGCCACAATTTGATCTTCATTGACTTCGACAACTTTCAGTTTAGGTCCACCCATGCGCGGCTGAACCAGATCGCCAGGTTTAAACATATTGCGCTCCTTTATTTATCGCACAACTCACCATAGATCACGTCACTCGACGGGTACAGCGCTGTTTCAGCTATTACCGCTTAATGAGTACGACGATTCCAGGGCATTTTATCCAGCAATCGCGCCATGCCGCAAAAGCCGGTCACGCCAGCGAGTATCAACCCGGCTCCCACAAAACCGCTCAGCAGGAAGAAGGCGCTGCTGACGGTGTAACCGAGAATGACGCCGAGTAAGGCCAGACTACCTGCGGCTATCTGCACCTGACGCATCAGCGGCAGTGGTTGTGAACTGTCTTTTGCCACCGGCAAACCTGCGGCTTTCCAGCCATCAATTCCACCTTCAAGCAACCAGACTTGTGCGGGCGCGGCAATGGCGCTGAGCTTGTTCGCTGCATTTTGTGTACGTTTGCCTGACTGGCAGTGAAAAATGACCTGCTCGGCGCGTAAATTCGCAGGCAACGACCCTTGCTCAAGCGTGGGTAACGGTGCCAGATGCGCCTCAGGAATATGCTCGTGCAGATACTCGTCGGCATCGCGGATATCAATCAGTTTTGCGCCTTGTGCGACCAGCGTCTGCGCCTCGCGCGGGGAAATCGTCCCAATGGTCATGATGGCTCCTTATGGGCAATACAGTGTTTTTAATGTGGCGATCAGCGAATTCACGGCCGCATTTTTAATGGAATAAAGGATGCGCTGGGCATCGCGCTGGCTGTCTATCAGACCTTCTTCGCGCATACGCGCCAGATGCTGGGAGGTGGCGGAAGGACTCAGTCCGGTAGCGCGTGCTAACTCGCCCGCGCTGGTGCCGGGCGAACCGCAGAGCATGCACAAAATCAGCAACCGCTTCGGGTTACTCATCGCTTTGAGCAGAGCGGCAGCCTGTTCAGCGCTGGCCTGGAGTTGTTCAAGTTCTGTCATATGTATTTAAGCATAATCTAAATTAAGTAAATTCTAAAATAAAAAACCAACGTACGCCAGCGTAAAGAGCGTAAAAGAGGGTAAAACAGCAGGGCGAGACGGACGGAGTTAGCTACACTGATTAATCTTAGAGATAAAATCTCTTTTTAAACAATGATTAACTTTTTGCTTGTAGGGAGTTTGTATGGGTTTCTGGAGAATCGTTTTTACTATTATTCTGCCCCCGCTTGGTGTACTGCTGGGAAAGGGATTCGGCTGGGCGTTTATCCTTAATATCGTTCTGACGCTGCTGGGCTACATTCCTGGTTTGATCCACGCCTTCTGGGTACAGACGCGTAATTAAGATTTCCTTTCATAAACGGCGCATTTGCGCCGTTTTCTTTGCCGGCCTCTCTCCTCTGCTACACTTCCTGGTGTTGCTTGTTAATAACCGAGGTGGATATGGGACTCTTCAATTTTGTGAAAGATGCAGGTGAAAAACTTTGGGATGCGGTCACCGGAAATCATGACACGGCCGATCTGGCGAAGAAGGTGCAGGATCACCTGAATAAAACCGGCATCCCCGATGCAGATAAGGTGAACGTCCAAATTAACGAAGGCAAGGCCACCGTTTCTGGCGATGGATTAAGCCAGGAAGCGAAAGAGAAAATCCTGATTGCGATTGGTAATATTTCCGGTATCGCCAGCGTGGACGATCAGGTCAAAACCTCTGCGCCCGCGAGCGAAAGCCAGTTTTATACCGTGAAATCAGGCGATACCCTGAGCGCTATTGCCAAACAGGTTTACGGTAACGCTAACCTGTACAATAAAATCTTCGAAGCGAATAAACCGATGCTGAAAAGCCCGGATAAAATTTATCCCGGGCAGGTGTTACGTATTCCGGAAGAATAATGATTTGCGGGCTTATTCCGTCAGCAGCTTGCCGGACATCGCCTGTTGAATAATTGGAATCGGCGTCAGCAGGTGCTGGCGCATTAATTCGCTGGCGCGCACGGCATCGCGTGCCAGAATCGCTTCGGTCAGCGTTTGATGCTGATCGTGTTTATCTTCCAGCATCTCAACTGACAGCACCGTTTTACGTAGCCAGATAAACCGGTAACGTGCCGCTAAATCAAACAATCGTTCGCGCATTTGCAGCAAATATTGGGAACCGCAGCCGGCGACAATCGCCGAGTGAAACGCCTGATGGCGCTGATCCCATTCATCAAGCATCTGTTCACTGGCGTCTACGGCTTCAAGCTTACTGAGCATATGCGCCCGAGCCAAAATCTCCGCTTCCCAGGCGTCATCGCCGCGTTCGATGGCCAGCGCGACCAGCATGGCCTCCATATTGGCGCGGGCATCGAAAATATCGAGCAATTCTTGCTCGGACATCGGGGCGACACGATATCCTTTCTGATTGACCACCGTGACCAGTCGCTCCGCCACCAGTTGCGAAAGCGCCTCGCGCAGTGGCCCAACGCCGAGCTCATAGCGTGAGGTCAGCAGGCTCATACGCAGTTTCTCATCAGGCTGATAAATACCGCGGATGATGTCGTTCTTTAGCCAGCGGTATCCATCAATGGCCGTCGGTTGGGGAATGGCGGTCATGGTCTTACTCCTGAATAAATGTCCCGGCATGCGCCGGGAACAGATTTAATGCGTATTTTGCAAGGGCGCTTTTTGCCACGATAGCAGTTTTTTCCAGCGTGCCATAATGGGCACCGTGCAAATAATTCCTATGGCTAACAATCCGGTAGAGATAACCTCCAGCTGTTGCGCCGGGCGAAAGAGCATGACCACCAGCACAAAGATAATAAAGGCGATGACCAGCCAGGTAAGCCACGGATAAAGCCACATTTTCAGTTTAATTTCACCGCCTCGCGCCAGCAGAATTTTGCGCATCCGCAGTTGGGAAATCGCAATCACCAGATAAACCAACAGGGCGATCGCGCCAGAGCTGTCGATCAGGAATTTAAACACTTTGGCCGGGGCGTAATAGTTGACCACCACGGTGAGGAACGCCGCCCCCGTAGACAGCAACACCGCCACATAAGGCGTTTTACTGCGGTTTGTTTTCCCCATAAAGGCGGGAGCATCGCCACGACGGCTCAGGGAGTAGAGCATACGGGATGAGGTATACAGCGCGGAGTTCAGGCAACTGGTCACCGACAACAAAATTACGCAGTCCATGATCAGCTTCGCGTGTGGGATATGCAGTAACTCCAGTACCGAGCGGTAAGAACCCACTTCTTTCAGCCCCGGCATGTTCCATGGGATCAGCGCCACCACCACGAAAATAGAGCACAGATAGAAGATCGAGATACGCCAGATAACCGAGTTGGTGGCGCGGACGATGTGTTTATCCGGGGTGTCGGACTCGGCGGCGGCGATGGTGACAATCTCTGCGCCCATAAAGGAAAACATGGTGATCAGCATCGCGCTGAGTACGGCGCCAAAACCGTTTGGCATAAAGCCGCCCTGATCCCACAGGCGTGAAACTCCGCTAACTTCAGCATAAGGATAGAAACCGCTAATCGCCACCGCGCCGAGGATAATGAACGCCAAAATGGCAATCACTTTGCATAGCGCCAGCCAGAATTCGAATTCACCGTAATTTTTGACGCTCAGCAAATTACTGCCGGTTAATGCCAGCGTGATAACCAGAGAAAATAACCAGACAGGAATGCCAGGGACCCAGGAATGCAGAATGATGGCGGCAATATTGGCCTCCAGTGGGATAACCAACACCCAGAACCACCAGTACAACCA
Organism: Citrobacter freundii complex sp. 2025EL-00176; assembly: GCF_053309355.1. Taxonomy (NCBI): domain Bacteria; kingdom Pseudomonadati; phylum Pseudomonadota; class Gammaproteobacteria; order Enterobacterales; family Enterobacteriaceae; genus Citrobacter; species Citrobacter freundii complex sp. 2025EL-00176. The sequence continues at coordinate 25,302 of NZ_JBRYHT010000011.1, forward strand.
GCCGATGGTATAACCAGCCCACGGGCCGATGGCCTTATCGGCGTAGGTGGAGAAGGAACCGGTATCCGGGGTGGCGACGGCCATTTCGGCCAGCATGCGCATAATCATCACCACCAAAAGTCCGGCAAACAGATAAGCTAATAATACTGCGGGACCGGCTTCTGCAATCGCCACGCTTGAACCTACGAATAAACTCGCGCCGATAACCCCGGCAATAGACAGCATGGTGACGTGGCGTGATTTCAGCCCGCCCCCTAAATCATGTGATTGTGACACTTGCCCCATCTTTTAAACCTCTCGAAAGTATTTCACTTGGGAGAGCACCCCGGCATTCCCGCGCCGGGGCACGCGTATTATTGTTATTGACCCTATGTGCCGGATGGCGGCTCCGCCTTATCCGGCCTACAGATTGCGTTTTTTGTCGGGTTAGCTCTGCTTCGCCTCGGCAAAACACTGGGCGATAATGTCCAGCCCCTGGCGGATTTGCGCATCTTCAATAGTCAGTGGCACAAGGATGCGCAGCACGTTGTAGTAAGGTCCACAAGAGAGCAGGATCAGCCCTTTATCACGCGCACGGGCCACCACTTCCGCGGTCAGTTTGGCATCTGGCTTCGTGTGGTCGCCGTCTTCAAACAGTTCGATCGCGATCATCGCTCCCAGCCCACGCACGTCGCCAATCTCGCGATGCGTTTCGGCGATGGCCAGCAGGCCTTCGCGTAAGGTTTGCCCCAGTTCGTTGGCCTTTTGCAGCAGATTTTCCTGCTCGAAAATGTTCAGCACCGCCAGCGCGGCGGCACAGGCAATCGGGTTACCGGCATAGGTACCGCCCAGGCCACCCGGCGGGATAGCGTCCATGACTTCGGCGCGACCGGTCACCCCTGCCAGCGGGAAACCGCCAGCGATAGATTTGGCGAAGGTGGTAAGATCGGGCGCAACGCCCATCTGCTCCATGGCGAACAGCGTACCGGTGCGGCCCGCGCCGCTCTGTACTTCATCGGCAATCAGCATGATCCCGTGTTCGTCACAAATGGCGCGCAGACGCTGCATAAAGGCAGGGGAGGCCGCGTAGAAACCGCCTTCACCCTGGACGGGTTCAATTACGATGGCGGCAACGTCTTCCGGCGCGGCATCATTTTTGAAGATGCGGTGAATACTGGCGATAGCATCATCTTCACTGATGCCGTGCAGTGGGCAAGGAAAAAGTGCGCGATAAACATGGCCCGGCATCAGTCCCATTCCGGCGGAGTACGGGTTTACTTTCCCGGTCAGCGACAGGGTGTAGTGAGTACGGCCATGATAAGCGCCGCTGAAGGCGATCGTACCTGTACGTTTGGTGGCGGCGCGGGCAATTTTCACCGCGTTTTCCACGGCTTCAGAACCGGTGGTCACCAGCAAAGTTTTTTTGGCGAAATCGCCCGGCACTTTCTTGTTCATAATTTCGCACAGCTCCAGGTATGGCTCATAGGCCAGCACCTGGAAGCAGGTATGCGACAGTTTTTTCAACTGCGCTTCTACCGCAGAGACAATCTGCGGGTGCAGGTGGCCGGTATTCAGCACCGCAATACCGCCAGCAAAATCGAGGAATTCGCGGCCTTCAACGTCCCAGACCCGGCAGTTTTCTGCCCGCTCGGCAAAAATAGGGTGGATCTGTCCTACGCCACGGGGAACGGCGTTGCTGCGACGTTGCATAAGTTCTTTGTTGGTGCTCATCAGGTGTTCTCCAGTATTTATTTTATTAAAGGCCGATGCACATATATTTGATTTCTAAGTAGTCTTCGATGCCGTATTTCGATCCTTCACGGCCAAGACCGGAGGCTTTGATTCCCCCAAATGGGGCGACTTCGTTGGAGATGATGCCGGTGTTAATCCCGACGATGCCGTACTCCAGCGCTTCGCCAACGCGGAAGACGCGGCTTAAATCACGGGCGTAGAAATAGGCTGCCAGGCCAAACTCGGTATCATTGGCCTGTGCGATGACGTCAGCTTCGTCTTTAAAGCGAAACAGCGGCGCCAGCGGGCCGAATGTCTCTTCTTTGGCGACCTTCGCGTTGTCAGGCACATCGACCAGAATGGTGGGCTGGAAGAAGTTCCCGCCCAGCGCATGAGGTTTACCGCCAGCGATAATGCGTGCGCCTTTATCCAGGGCATCGGCGATGTGCTCCTGCACTTTGGCGACCGCTTTCTCGTCGATCAGCGGCCCGGTGGTGACGTCAGGCTGCAGACCATCACCGAGGCGCAGCTTGCTTACCGCCTGCTCGAGTTTTTCAGCAAACTGGTCATATACTCCGTCCTGCACGTACAGACGGTTGGCGCAGACGCAGGTTTGCCCGGCGTTACGGAACTTCGACGCCAGCGCGCCTTCCACCGCTTTGTCGAGATCGGCATCGTCAAAGACAATAAACGGCGCATTGCCGCCCAGCTCCAGCGACACCTTCTTGATGTCTTTGGCACACTGTTCCATCAGCTGACGGCCAATTTCGGTGGAGCCGGTAAATGACAGTTTGCGCACCAGCGGGTTGCCGGTCAGTTCGTTACCGACCGCGCTTGCTGAACCGGTCACCACGCTGAATACGCCAGCCGGGATCCCGGCGCGATTGGCCAGCTCTGCCAGCGCCAGTGCGGAATAGGGGGTTTGGCTGGCCGGTTTAAGCACCATGGTGCAACCCGCCGCCAGTGCCGGACCGGCTTTGCGGGTGATCATCGCCGCCGGGAAGTTCCAGGGCGTAATCGCGGCGGTAACGCCGATTGGCTGCTTGATGACGAGCAGACGCTTATCTGCCTGATGGCCGGGGATAGTGTCGCCATAAATACGTTTACCCTCTTCGGCAAACCACTCAATAAATGAGGCGGCATAGGTGATTTCGCCTTTGGCTTCCGCCAGCGGCTTACCCTGTTCCAGGGTCATCAGACGAGCAAGATCGTCCTGATGTTCAATCATCAGGTTGAACCAGCGACGCAGGATATTGGCCCGCTCTTTGGCGGTCAGCGCACGCCAGGCGGGTAGAGCACGATTCGCGGCGTTAATGGCTTCACGGGTTTCATCCGCCCCCATTTTCGGTACGCTACCCAACTGCTCACCGTTGGCGGGATTCGTTACTGCGATGGTCTCGCCGTTGTTGGCGTCACGCCAGTTGCCGTCAATCAACGCCTGTTGGCGAAATAAGGTTGGATCGTTCAGTTGCATAATTGCTTCCTGTCTTAATCATGTTAACGGGTGAATGCGGCGTGTAATGTCTCCACGCTGCGTGCCGCACGCAGCGTGCGTCCTGGATTACTCTGGCTCTCCAGCAGCGCATGAACTTTGCCGACAATATGCGCGCCGATAGGGAGCGCCGACGTTGCCGCCGGAGAAGGGGCGTTGCAGGTATGAATGGAGCGTGGCGTAGTGACAAACAAGAAATCGTCGATCAGCTTGCCGTCTGGTGACACCGCCTGCGCCCGCACGCCTGCAGGCCACGGTTGCAGATCTTTCTGTGTCAGACTCGGACAGTACTTTTGCACCAGCCGTAGATAGCCGCTTTTGCACAGCGAATTTTTCATTTCGCCAAGCCCGGAGCGCAGGTTGTTTTGCAGCACGCGGCGGATGCCGGAAGAGCCGAAGATCTCCAGCGTATCGCTGAGTGAGAAATCGCGTTTACGGTAACCTTCGCGTTTAAATGCCAGTACCGCGTTGGGACCTACCGTGACGCTGCCATCAATCATGCGGGTGAGATGTACACCGAGAAACGGCATCGCTGGATCGGGGATTGGGTAGATCAGATGATTGACTATCTGGTTATGTTCTGACGCCAGACGGAAGTATTCGCCACGGAACGGACAGATGATAAAGCCGGGATCAACGCCGAGCATTTTCACCAGTCGGTCCGCCATCAGACCGGAACAGCTTATCAGCGTTGACCCTTCATACTCCTGACCCTGACGGGTATGAACGATCACGCCCGCGGCATGCTCTTTCAGCGCGCTAACCTCGGCGTTGTAAATAATCTCACCGCCTTTGGCCTGGAAAATCTTTGCCATCGCGGCGGTGACTTCGCGGTAGCTGACGATCCCGCTCGACGGGACGAAAATGCCGCCCAGCCCGGTGATGTTGGGTTCACGCTCCCGTAGCTCCTGCGCATTCAGCCATTCGCGCTCCAGGCCGTTAGCGGCGGTGCGATCCCAAAGCGCGCGCATGCGTTCCATTTCCAGAGCGGATGTGGCAACCAGCATTTTCCCGCAGACGTCGTAGCGGATGCCGTTTTGGTCGCAAAAGGCTTTGGTGGCGCGATTTCCGGCCAGGCAAAACTGCGCCTTCAGGCTGCCGGGCGTGTAATAAACCCCGGCATGAATCACGCCGCTGTTATGGCCCGTCTGGTGACAGGCCGGGCCGGACTCTTTTTCCAGCAGCGCGATTCTGGCGTCCGGATAGACATCAATCAGTTGCATGGCGGTCGACATGCCGATAATGCCGCCGCCAATAATCACAAAATCATACATCCGCTTTTTTCCTTCGCGCTTACTGATGGGTCTGGTAGTGGTTGGTCGCGTAAGCGAAATAACCACGCTGGCGCATCAGTTCGCGGCGCAGATCAGGGTGTGAGGTGAAGCGATCGCGACCGTGCAGCCAGAACAGGTTGTTAATCAGCAGGAATTTACCCACGGGAACCGGAACAGAAATAATGTTCTTGCTGGTTTCCAGCGCATCGGACAAGTCGCTCAACCAGACGCCTTCTTCATAGTCTTTCGGTTGGACGAACTGGTCGATGTAGCGCATTACCGGGCGGCCCTGTTGGTCAACGTCAAACACCGGATGGAATACATCCTGGCTGACGTTTTTGCTTGGCGGGGCGGCAAAGCGCATCGCGCGACGCGCCAGCGGATGGGTGAAGTACTGATCCAGATGTTCCCAGTCGTCGAGATGCAGCAGCAGCGAGTTACCGCCGGTCATGTTCTGCTCGTCAATCTTCATCATCAGCACGTAATCGGTGATTTCTTCGAGGTATGTTCCGTCGTTATGTAACTCCATCACACGGTGCGGCTGGCGCAGGTAGCTGTCTGAGTTATCAACGTTTTTCACCACAAAACGGGCATAGTATTGACCGCTCATCGCATCAAAATTGGAGCGTCCGATCAGATGTGCGACCGCCGTTGCCAGTTTGACCATTTCTTCAGCCTGCGCCACATCATCCACGCCGACGGCGTTGATCAGCAGCGCGCCTTCGGCACGATCGAGCAGCGTTTTCAGCAGCAGGGGCTGTAACTGGTTGCCGCACAAATCATCGAGGATCTTGCCCACTTTGAAACGCAAGAAAGATTTGTATTCCAGGGCCTGCACCGGCCACTGCGCGACGGCCTGCAGAAATTGCTCAGTAGTTTCGGCAGAAAAAGTCAGCTCCAGCAGGCGTGGAGACTGGACTGATGGTTTCAGTGTGAAACCGCTGTAGTGCTGGGCTGGATCTTCAGCGTTCGGTTGTACGGCAGTCAGTGCGTTCATCAAATCGATCCTCTCAGTAGATTGTCAGGGAGATATGGCGCAGCTCGTTTCGTAGCCATAAATTAAAAATATCTACATTTTTAAAAAACGCGCACAGAATGAGCTTGTTTGTTTCTTATTTGTGATCGAAAGCAACAATTACTTAACATTGCAGAAGGTGAGGATTTAGAGGCTGGATGGATACTGAGTAGCTATTTCAGGGGCGAAAACCCCTGATTTTAAAGAGGAAGATAAAGGGTATTAATGTTCCAGGGCGATGGCGCAGACGTGTTCCACATGGGTCAGATCGTGGTATAAGTCGGGCAAGGTCATCTTTTGACGAATTACGATTTTGAGATTAACCTCAATTTTGCCCTTCTTGATATCCCTAATTGTGATGTTTTCGATAATGTTTTTCTGTTGATGAATGCGAGTTATCAGACTTTCCAGAGCATCTCGTTCATCAAGAATAACCCGCACTTTTACTTTTCCCGGAAACTGGTTTCTGGTCTGTAAGAAAATAATGAATGGGCTTAGTTTGATCGCTAATAAAAATAAAGCCGTGGCAAAAACAGCATGAAAATAAAAGCCAGCTCCGCAGGTGATTCCCACCCCTGCAGATGCCCAGACAATTGCCGCTGTAGTGAGACCAGAGATAGCATCGTCGTGTCGGTGCAGAATGACTCCCGCACCGAGAAAACCAACGCCGCTGATAATCTGAGCCGCCAGGCGCATAGGATCGCTACGGATATTCATCGAAATTTCAGCATAGTATTCAGCAGATTGTATTGATACGACAGTTAACACACAGCTGGCTACGGATAAAATAACGCAGGTTTTGAAGCCGACCGGTTTCCCTTTCGATTCTCTTTCCAGGCCAATAATGCCACCCAGAATAAATGCAATACTGATTTTGATGATCGTAGTTAAAGGCAACAATCCTTGCTCATTGATGATGGCGGCCAGATTATTCATGCAATTACCTTAATGAGAGAGTCTTTAACGATCAGGAGTTTGCTTTTTTCAATGTGAGGTCCGTTTTGCGTTTCGAAATATCGTCCCGGAAGAAAATCAGGAAGAATACGCTGACCACTGCGGCAACGCCTGCTGAAACTAGCCAGAATGTTTCCCATTGTGGCAACGCCTCTGGACCTTGTTCCGTCACGGTGTTGTTAAAGATTTGCCCGCATACGGTGGAGGCAAATAGCAGACCAACGCCGTTGGAGACGATAAATCGCAAGCTTTGGGCTTGTGCTTTAATCTCTGGCGCTGCTTTACGGTCAACATAAATGTCGCCCACGGTAAAGAAAAAGTCCCAGCAGAATCCTTGTAACATCAGGCCGATCAGCACAAACATCATGTTGGCATCCAGCGAGGCATTAGCAAATAATAGTGTACGGATGATCCAGCAGACGGCGCCTAACATCAGCGTGATTTTGAAGCCAGCTTTCAGTAAAAAGAACGACAGCAGGAACATGAAAATGACTTCACAGGCGATGCCAACCTGCATCATTGAGGCGGCGTTATCGAATCCAAGCGCTTTTAAAAAGACCGGGATATAGGCGGAATAAGCCGTTTTGGGGATCATCAGGACAAAAATACTGAGCATCAAAACCGAGAAACTGCGGTCTTTGAAGAGCGCCAGAGCATCCAGACATAACAGATCGCGAAGCGTAAACACGCTTCCTTTTGCTTTCGGTGGAGTATTTGGCAACGTAAAGCAGTACAGGCCGAGAACAACACCGGAGGCCGAGGCAATATACCAGGTGATGGTATTTCCAGAATAACCCATTTCACCAATGATAAAGCCGATGACCATAAAGCCAAATGTGCCGAATACACGAATAAATGGGAAGTATTTTACCCCGTTAATGTGGCTGAAACTGATACTGTTCGCCAGCGCAGTTGTTGGATAAAACAGCAGACCAACCAGGAAAATCATAGTTAACGTCATACCTGTGTTTTGTGCCTCAATAAATTGCGGAACAAACAACAGTACACCAGCATTAATTAAATGCAGGATCGCCATGACTTTTTGTGACGAAAAGAAGCGGTCGGCGACCATGCCAATAAATAGCGGGGAAAGAATAGTCGCCAGGCCAAGCAAAGCATAGGATGAGCCAATAATTGTCGCCATACCATAGGTGCTCAATACCAGCCCCATGGTCATATTCCAGGCACCCTGCATGAAATATTGTATGAACATCATAATCAACAGGCGTGGCGTTTTATTAAGGTCCATATTGCATATCCTTATTGGTTGATGCTCAGGTTAAGCCCGTCCCAGGCGACAAGAATGTTCTCTTTGTCGCATGCCGCAACGAGATCGTCGTGCAGCAGACCTCCGCTGTGTGAAATATGCGAGACGATAAGTTGGCTATTTTTTTCAAGGCAACCGAATTCCGCAAGCCTGTCTCTGGCGGCGAAGACGGTCTCCAGGCTCATGTGGTTATTCGTACGGTTATCACCATTAAAACCGTAGGTGCACTCCAGGACAGTCAGATCGATTTTTTTCCCTTTCAGCCACTGCCATGTGAGCTCAGGAAACCAGCCTGAATCATGTCCGTAGAAAATTGACTGGCCTTCTTTTTCGATAAACCAGGTATAGCAAAGCTCCCACTTGGCATGGTTAGCCAGCAGCGGAGTGATACGGTATCCACGAGTTTCAACGGTCACGAAGGGAGCCAGGCAATGAAAAGCAAATCTTTCAGCGCTGTAGCCCGGTAACACTTCCGCGGCACCGTTAATTGCACGGTCATTACCAAAAATGTGCAACGGATGAGTAATTTCAAATCCATACCCTTCCATCCGGCTAAAAAGATCGCCGACGTTGAAATGATCAGGATGAGTATGTGTGAACAATAGCGATCTGATCTCTGTTGCGTCCAGGCCATCTCGCAGCAGTTGTTGGCTGAATTCAGGCGCAACATCAATTAGCAGTTCATCGTCGATAATCGCTGAAGAGTGTGTGCGTAAGTCTTTGCCTTTACGAATGCGGGCTTGCTGGCAGTGCTCGCAACGGCAAAAAGGATTGGGGATCCCTTCAGATGCAGCGGTTCCCAGAAAATGAATCTTCATGTTTCCCTCTTAATGACAAATGTGATTGTTGTTTTTTTAGACGTTAATGTAATGAAACGTAATTGGAACGTGTCAATTATGATTCCGGCGTTTTATATGAACAACGATCTTTTGCTTCAGAAGTGATCCTCTTCAAATATTATAAAATTAATGCATATATTTCATTGTGTTAATTGTAAAGTGCTATGAGGTGTACCTATCGATAGCGCCAGGCTTTTATTGTGAGATGTTTATAAAATGCACTTTTTAATATTGTAACGTTCAAATTTAAGTGCTGAAGATAGTTTCCTGATGAGCGCCGTGCTAGCATCAAAGCATCAGGGGAAGGATGTAAAAATGCCAACTATCAAAGACATAGCAAGAATTGCCGGTGTGTCGCATGGGACTGTCTCGAATGTGCTCAATGGCAGAGGGAATGTAAGCGTCGAGAAGATTGAAGCGGTTCAACGTGCAGCCCGAGAAGTTGGCTATCAGTTGAATGCTCAGGCGCAATCGTTGAGGGCCAGCAAAAGTCAGGGGGTGGCATTGATTCTGCCCGACATCAATGCCGAACAGTACTTTCAACTCTATCGGGGATTACATCAGGTTTGGCAGCCTTCATTAAGCGAACCGATTGACCTTTACCTGACCAACGATCTGCCCAATCTTGAGCTGGAAATTCTGCAAACGCTGGCGGCAAAGTCTTATCAGGCAGTTGTCTCGGTCAGTTGCCTGAATGACAGCCAGCCCTATTACGACTTGCTAAGGCTTTCCCCAGAAAATGTTCTGTTTGCATATCGCCAGCCTGTCGGCGCAGTTAGTTATTTTAGCCTTGACTATGTGACTGCAGGCGAAGAAATAGCGAGGAGGGCGCTGGCGCAGCAGCCGGGCCATATTGGCGTTTTCTGCGAACGTCTGGAATTTTCCCATAGCGCGAGCTTTACTCAGGCTATACAGGAAACCTGCCGGGAATTAAGTCCGCATACGAAGCTAACGATTTTACCTGCACATGCCAGTGAAGCTAACACTGTCGCTTTTGACTTTTTTCGCGGGGCAATTCCCGATCTGTTTATTGCCCAGGACTCTGAGAAAACGCGAGCACTGACGCAAGCAGCCTGGTTTGGTAGCTCTCGGTCCTGCCCGCCGATATTGCAACTGAGTGATAATCTCCCTGCATCCTTCGACGGGATCACAAGCTACCAGATGGATTATGGTCGCTTGGGGACAACTATTGCCTCCAGTATTCGCTTGCCCAAAAGTAAAGAAAAGCATCGTATTCTGACAAATTGCGGTTTTTCCTTGAATGGACAGTACGTGTCGTCGCCTGAAACAGAGGCGACGCTGAATATGTTAATTTTACCGAGTCCTTCGACTGATGCGTTGAAGAAACTGTTACCCCACTTTTATCGCCAGACGGGTATTAAGGTTAATCTTGCGGTTTATCCCTATGATGAAGTTTTTGAAATCCTCTCCCACCTTCATCTACATCCTTATTACGATTTACTGCGAATCGATATGGCGTGTTTTCCCTGGTTTGCTGAGAAAGCACTTTTGCCGCTGGAATCCGTCTCTTCTAAGCTTCCGTTGCTGTTGGACAATTTCTCTGCGCAAATTCAACAGCACTTCAGCGTGGTGAATGGGACCGCATGGGCAATACCCTTTGATGCCAGTATGCAGCTTTTATTTTATCGACGAGATCTGTTTGAAGACGCGACGATTAAACGGATGTTTTATGAAGCAACGGGAAAAGAGTTAACGTTGCCAAAGAGCTTTGCGCAATTTGATGAGATCGCGGCTTTCTTTAGTCAATTACATCAGCCAGAAAACAGACAGCGCCCGATGGGAACCGCGGTGACGCTGGGAAGCTCGGGGCTTATTGCTACCGAATATCTGCTTCGTTACTACGCGCTCGGTGGGCGTTTGGTGCGCGAAGGCGAGCCGGTACAACTCGAGCCTTCACTTGCCGCAACTGCACTCGAACAATATCTACAACAGCTTTCTATCGCCGTGAATCTGCCCGGTGAGTGGTGGAGTGATGCGGTAAAACAGTTTGAGCGTGGAAATCTTGCCATGCTGATCATGTATCTCAATTTATTTAACGATGTGGCGCATACGGCTATAGCGCCCACTATTGGCTATGCTCCCGTTCCGGGGCAACTTCCACAATTGGGGGGCGGTTCCATTGGAATGTCCCGCTACAGTAAAAAGAAAAAACAGGTTGAGCAGTTCTTTCATTGGCTTTATTCCGATGAAATTGCGCGCCATCTGGTTTTGCTGGGAGGAAATAGCGCCTGGTCTGGAATATGTCACGATCAAAACGTTCTCAATCTCTACCCGTGGTTTAATTTATTGAATGAAAAAGGCATGACGGGAATAAGGGAGTCTGAGGGAAGTAAAGGTGAACCTTTCAACCTGCGCCAGGCAGAGATTATTATCGGGCAAGGCGTGACGAATGCAATTAACGGCATTATGGATGTCACTCAGGCCGTGGAATATATTAATACGCGAATAAAAAACGAAACGGGTGCCTGAAAATAGGCAGCGGCTTGCCTCTTACTGATGACGTAAGAGGCGAGGTAATGCTTTTATCAGTAACCGACTTGATAAATGCGACCCGTTTGGATGCCTTCCACGCTGCGGAGATAGGCGTTGGCAACGGTGACTGCGGGCACACTTGCAAAACCCGGGAAGAAATCGTCGTAGGCTGCGGCGGATTCGCTGAGCACGGTTGGGCTGATCAGGTTGATGCGCAGTCCACGACCCAATTCACAGGCGGCTGCACGAACAAACCCTTCCAGACCGGCATTGATTGTTGCCGCATTTGTGCCTTGGGCGATGGGTTCGTGAGCGATAATGCCGCTAATCAGCGTAATCGAGCCACCATCATTGAGGTAATGCTGCCCGGTTAAGGCCAGCCGTATCTGCCCTAACAGCTTATCCTGTAAACCCTGATTAAAATCCCGATCGGTCATGGTGGATAACGGTCCAAAGAACAAATTGCCGGTGGCGGAAACAATCGCATCTACCCGACCGACTTTTTCAAACAATGCCCCGACACTCTCCTGGGAGGTGATATCGACTTGGTAATCACCCTGGCTGCGACCCACACGGATCACTTCATGTTTACGGCTTAATGTTTCTGTAACTGCACGACCCACCGTACCGCTGGCACCAACAATAACGATTTTCATAACCACCTCCGCAATAGTGTGAGCCGCTATTCTTTAATGAAAATGAAATCGGATAAACTGGCTAAAAGTTAGATGATTACTAACCAGAGGTTTGCAATATGGATAAGCTGCGCGGCATGGAAACGTTTATCGCGGTGGTGGAGAGCGGGAGCTTTACTACCGCGGCAACGCGTCTGGGGATGTCAGCGGTCATGGTCGGGAAATATATCTCTCACCTTGAAGCGCAACTCGGTACGCGCCTGCTGGAGCGCAACACACGCCGCCAGAGTCTGACCGATGCCGGACGTGTCTATTTTGAAGAAGCCCGGCGTGTGCTGGAACAGGTGACGATAGCCGAACGTTCAGTGGAGCGTCTGCGGCTGGCGCCTGCGGGGACGCTGCGCATCAGCGCGCCGACATCCTTTGGCGCCTGCGTGATCTCGCCGTTGGCCGCCTCGTTTTTACAGGCCTGGCCGGAAGTGCGAATTGAACTGGATCTGACCAATCGAATGGTCGATCTGGTGAATGAAGGGGTTGACCTGGCGATCCGCATTGGCGATATCCATCAGACTGATGTGGTGGCGAAATATCTGTGTCCGTACCGTATGGCGATTTGCGCTTCACCGGATTATCTCGCTCGTCATGGCACCCCCTTTACGCCCGCGGATCTGGTGGATCATTTGTGCCTGTCCCACACCGTGTGGACGGCCCGCAACGAATGGATGCTACCGGGCGCGGGGGGCGAAGTCAGATGGAAACGCGATGCGATCCTGCGCTGTAACGACGGTCATGGCCTGCGTATGGCGGCATTGGCGGGGGCGGGGCTGCTGCTACAACCGGAGGTGCTGTTGGCGGAAGAGTTAGCTACTGGCAGGCTGGTGCGGGTGCTGGAGGCGTTTACGCCGCAGCCGCGACCCATTCATCTGCTGTGGCGGCAAGATTTGCGCGCGTTGCCAAAGCTGACGCGGTTTGTCGAGCACGTTCTTAGTGCAGTTCAGGAATCAAGATGAAAATGCCGGATGGTGTTGCGCCATCCGGCATATCACTAGCCGATATCCACCTGCGGTTTGCTGTTACGCTTACGGATCAGGCGCAGTACTGGTGGGATCACGATAACCAGTACCGCCATCACCAGCAGCACTTTTGCTACGCCGCTGGCCCACAGAATATCCATGCTGCCGTTACTGATAGACAGCGCCCGACGCAGGTTTTGCTCCAGCATTTCGCCCAGAACAAAGCCTAAAATCAGTGGTGACATCGGGAAGTGCATTTTACGCAGAATGTAGCCCAGTACGCCAAGGGCGACCATCAACACCAGATCAAAGGTCGTGCTGTGAACGGCGTACACGCCTACCGCTGAGACTGCGGCGATAGCGGGCACCAAAAACCACAGTGGGATAGTCAGCATACGGGTAAACAGACCGATCAGCGGGATGTTCATCACCAGCAGCATTACGTTGGCAATCAGCAGCGCCGCAATCAGTCCCCAAACGATATCCGGCTGTTCGGTGAACATCGCCGGACCGGGGGTGATGTTGTACAGGGTCAGCGCCCCCATCATCACCGCCGTGGTGCCGGAGCCAGGGACGCCGAGCGTTAGCATAGGAATAAAAGAGCCACAGGCCGAGGCATTGTTCGCGGCCTCAGGTGCCGCCACACCGCGAATATCACCCTTGCCGAAGCTGTCGCTGTTGCCGCTGAGCTTTTTCTCGGTCATGTAAGTGATAGCGCTGGCAATGGTTGCGCCCGCGCCAGGCAAGACGCCGACGAAAAAGCCAATCACCGATGAACGCAGGGTGGCGCCCACGCACTGTGCGCCTTCTTTGGCATTGAACAACATGCGGCCCGTTTTACGCACCAGCGTCTGGCCACTGCTGGTATGTTCCAGCATTAACAGTATTTCTGAGACAGAGAACAACCCAATCACTACCACGATAAACTGCACGCCGTCGGAGAGATGAACACTGTCAAAGGTAAAGCGATAAACCCCGGTGTTGGCGTCCACGCCGACGGTCGCAAGGCCGAGACCGATAAGCGCTGCCAGAAATGATTTCAGCGGATTTTGCGCCATCATGCTGCCGAGGCAGGCAATGGCGAAAACCATTAAGGCAAAGTATTCCGCCGGACCGAAGGCCAGCGACCATTGGGCTAACGCTGGGGCAAACAGAATGATGCCGCCGATAGCGATAAGCGAACCAAAGAATGAGCTGACCGCCGAGATAGAGAGCGCGACGCCGCCGCGCCCTTGCTGCGCCATTGGGTAGCCATCCAGCGCGGTCATAATCGCTGCCGCATCGCCGGGCACGTTCAGCAGGATGGAGGAGATACGCCCGCCGTATTCACAGCCAATGTAGACCGTCGCCAGCAGGATCAGCGCAGATTCAGCCGGCAGGTGCAACGCGAAAGCCAGCGGCAGCAGGATCGCTACGCCGTTAATCGGCCCGAGGCCGGGCAGCAGCCCGACGATGGTGCCGACAAAGCAGCCAATCAAGGCGATAACCAGGTTTTCCGGCGTCATCGCCACCGCGAAACCCTGAGAAAGATAAATCCAGGTATCCATCGTTTCTCCGTTAACCCAGCCAGGCGCCGAGTGGTAAGGTGACGTCAAGCAGCCGGTCGAAGGCATACCACAACAGAATGCCGAGCACCGCGCCGGAAATACCCGCAGCCGGAATGGTTGCGCCGAACAGCATGCCAATCACCACGGTAAGAATGGCGGTAGCGATGGGAAAACCGAGCCATTCAAAACCCCAGGCGTACATCAACAGAACAATCACCATCGTCAGCAGCTTTTGCAGCACATGGCGGCGAGGCCAACTGATGGTGTCCGGGTGGCGCAACAGCAGCGCCACGGCGCATAACAGCATCAGGCTGATAATGCCTAGCGGAAAGGGACGCGGTCCAACCGGCTCATAGCTGTATTCGCTGGTGATTTGCCAGGCTACGAACAGCCCGGCTATACAGAGCAACAGCCAGATACCTGCAAAAATACGATCGCTCATCATCTTTGCCTCTGCGCTTATTTCGCCAGACCGAACGCTTTCGCCTGCTCACGATAATCCGTGACCTGCTTCTTCACGTACTCGTCGAGCTGCTTACCGCTCATGTTGAACTCGAACAGGCCGCGGAGATCGCGCTGCTTTTTAAATTCCTCGGTCTGCTGGAGTTTGTTAAAGGCATCGACCCACCACTGGTATTCGGCATCGCTGACTTTTGGTCCAACGTAGAAGCCACGAATGATCGGCCACACCAGGTCGTAACCCTGCTCTTTGGCGGTTGGCACATTGGCTAACTGACCCGGCAGACGTTCTTCAGAGAACACCGCCAGCACGCGGATTTTGTCGCCGCTGAGATAAGGCACCATCTCGCTGAGATCGCCGGAAACCACCTGCACGTGATTGCCCATCAGCGCTGTCACAGGCTCACCGCCGCCCTCAAAGGCCACATAGCGCATCTTGTGCGGATCGACGTTGGCTTTTTGCGCCAGCAGCGCCGACTTCATCCAGTCCTGACTACCGATTGAAGCGCCCGCGCCAATAACTACGCTGTTAGGATCTTTTTCCATTGCCGTCAGCAGATCTTTCAGCGTCTTCCATGGTGAGTCCTGGCGTACGGCTATCATGCCGTAATCCGTGCCCACGCTTGCCAACCAGCGCACGTCATCCACGCCATAACGACCAAATTTACCTTGTGACAGGTTTAACAGGGAGCCGCCGGAGAAAGCCACCACGGTGCCCGCTTCAGCCGGGCGTTGAGCGACGATGGCGTTATAGGCCACCGCGCCAACGCCGCCGGGCATATAGGTTACGCGCATCGGTTTTTCGATCGCGCCGGTTTCCATCATGCTCACCTGAATCAGCTTGCAGGTGAGATCGAAGCCACCGCCGGGTTTCGCCGGAGCGATACATTCGGTGCGCGATGGCGCTTGTTCTGCCAGAACAGAGGTATTCATCAGTAAAATGCTTGCAGTAAGGGTACGAAGTAATTGTTTTTTCATTGTTTATCCTCACGCCGGAAAACCGGATTTTCAGGTACGGAAGAAGATTTTTGTGATTATGTGAGCCGATGTGTAGCAGTTCGGTTGCGTGATTGTTAAAACATTAACCTTTCAATTCCCTTTCAATGCGGCAGAAACTTTACAGGATGTGATATGCGTCTCTTATTAGCGGAAGATAACCGTGAGTTAGCTCACTGGCTGGAGAAAGCGCTGGTGCAAAACGGTTTTGCCGTCGACTGCGTTTTTGATGGCCAGGCGGCCGACCATCTTTTACATAGTGAAACGTACGTGCTGGCGGTGCTGGACATCAATATGCCGGGGCTGGATGGTCTTGAAGTCGTCCAGCGGCTGCGCAAGCGCGGCCAGACGCTCCCCGTTCTGCTGTTGACGGCACGCAGCGCGGTCGCCGACAGGGTGAAGGGGCTGAATGTCGGTGCCGATGACTATCTGGCAAAACCGTTTGAAATCGAAGAACTTGATGCCCGACTACGCGCCTTGCTCCGTCGCAGCGCGGGGCAGGTACAAGGCATACAGCAACTGGGCGAACTGGCATTTCATGATGAAGGCTACTTTCTGTTGCAGGGGCAACCGTTGGCGCTCACGCCGCGCGAACAGGCTCTGCTGACGGTGCTGATGTACCGTCGGTTGCGCCCGGTTTCGCGACAGCAGTTATTTGAGCAGGTCTTTAGTTTGAGCGACGAGGTCAGCCCCGAAAGTATCGAATTGTACATCCATCGTCTGCGTAAAAAACTTCAGGGAAGCGATGTGCGCATCGCCACGCTACGGGGTCTGGGCTATGTGCTGGAGCGTAGCGATGAGGTGGGTTAAGCCTCAGTCGTTGTATCTGCAACTGCTGACGTTTCTGGGATTACCGCTGCTGTTGCTGTGGGGGCTGTCGGCGTTTAACAGCTATGTCAGCGCGTTACAGGCAGCGACGCAGGCGTATGATCGGACGCTGCTCTCGTCCGCCAGAACCGTCTCTGAGCGGTTAGTGGTACGTAATAAACGGCTGGAAGTGAATGTGCCGTGGGTGGTATTGGACAGCTTTGAGCTGAATATGAACGACAGGCTGTATTACAAAGTGGTCGACCCGGCGGGAAAGGTGATATCAGGTTATGACGATTTACCTGCAATGCCGCCTTCAACCTCGCGCACCCGGCTTTATCCGGCGCTGGCGTGGTTTTATCACACTGAATATCGCGGTGAGGCAATCCGCGTGGCGCGTTTGCTACAGCCCGTCAACGAGGGGGGTATTATCGGCATGGCGGAGATTTATGTCGCTGAAACGCTGCAATCACGGCGTTATCTGGCGCGACAGCTGATGTTCTCCTCGTGGGTTTCGCAAGGGCTGCTGGTAATGCTCACGCTGGTGCTGGTTGGCTGGCTGCTGCGCCGGGTGCTGCGTCCGATGCGCCAGTTGTCATCGCTGATGGTGCGTCGCGAGCCTGGGCTGCTGACGCCGTTGCCGGAGCTGTTGCCGTGGTCGGAAACCCGTCTGCTGATTGTGGCATTTAACCGCTATCTGGACCGACTGCGCGGCCTTATCTCTCGTCAGGAACGCTTCAGCGCTGACGCGTCCCATCAGCTTAAAACGCCATTAGCGGTCCTGAAAACTCAGGCGGCGGTCGCCCTCGCCAGCCCGCAGCCTCAGCAGTGGTACGAGAGTTTACAGGCCATGAGCGTGACTCTGGATAACACTATTCAGCTGACGGAAAGGCTGCTTCAGCTGTCGGCTGTGAAGCGCAAAGAGCAGGGAGAAAAGCACTTCTCACCGGTTAATTTGTATGAGGTAGTGCAAAGCAGTTGTTTTACCCGGCTGGCGCAGGCGCGCAGTAAAGCTATCGATCTGGGTTATGAAGGGGAACAGGGCGCGGTGTGGATTGAGGGCGATGAAGTCCTGCTCGGCGAACTGTGTGGGAATCTACTGGATAACGCCCTGAAATACACGCCGCCGCATGGGGTGGTGACAGCCCGACTGCAGCGTGAAGGCGAAGCCGTGGTGCTAGTGATTGAGGATAGCGGGCCAGGTATAGAGGATCAGATGGTTCATCAGGCGATGCTACCGTTTCATCGACTCGATAACGTTGGCAATGTCCCAGGCGCAGGAATTGGTCTGGCGCTGGTTAACGACATTGCGCGTTTACACCGTACGCATCCGCAGCTGACACGTAGCGAAACATTAGGTGGGTTAAACGTACGGGTGCGTTTTTTAAGCGTTGCTGGCTGACATATTTTTATTACAGTGTTTAGCCGAAATGGAAGGGGATTTAAAATAAAACCGTGGTGAAATTTGTCATACATAAAACGTTTTGTGTAGACCATGGTCTGTTAACTGTCAATGATAATTTTGTTGTAAAAGATGGACTTTTTTGCTTTGGTGGTGAAAACTTTCATTGCATTAATTTTCTTTAGAATCATATAGATAAATTGGTATGAGAGGTTCATGTCACAGTAATGAACATTATTTTTTACATTTACTGACAATGGGTCATTGCGTTTTTTAGACTTGTGATATAATTAGCAACATGAAATGAGAAAAAAATAATTAAATATCAATAGATAATGGGCTGAGATATGCTAAAAAAATCGCTAAAGATTAGCAGTCAAGGATATCCAGTCTTTTTAAAACTGGTTGATTTTATCGTTATTAATGTGACGTTAATTTTTAGTGCCCATCTGCTGGGGTTGATGCCGTTTAATACCATTGCTATTCTGAGTATTCTGTTCTCTGTCTTTTTTTTGTTGTTCGCTGAATATATCAAAATTTATCAGCAGAAAATTAAAACGATTGGTTTACGTAATCAAAAAAGGTTACTTTTTTGTACGCTGTTGGCTATATTCTTTAACGAACTGGTGAGTATGACGGTGGCAGAACCGGAGTCCCTCGGTTACTTAGACAGGCTACCGTCTCCTTTTTATTCTGCCATTATTTACTGGTACTTCATTCCATTACCTTTTCTTTATTACATTCGCTTTTTTATTTTTAAATATTCAACGAAAAAGAGTATGCGCGTGGCGATTATTGGTTTGACCGACAATGGTCTGGCCGCGGAAAGCGCGTTACTGTATGAGTACGCCGATATCAAATTGGATCTGGCTTTTTATGATGAGCGTGCGTTATCGCGCTGTGGCGACATTGTAGATAAGGTCAAAAGCCCCTTTCGTGGCCCGGTGATTAATCTGGTTGAGGAAGCTCGACTGGGAAATATAGACGAAATCTATATCGCTTTACCGATGGTGGCGCTGCATCGCATCCGCCATTTCTTGACCATGATGTCAGACACCACCGTAGATACCTATATTGTTCCTGACTTTTATACCTACAGCAACAATATGTCCAAGCTACGTTCTATCCACAACCTGCAAACCATCGGTATCTTTAGCTCGCCGTTTGAAGGGGCGGGTTCGTTTATTAAGCGGGCGGAAGATTTGGTTCTTGGCAGTATCATTATGCTGATGATTTCGTCGCTGATGTTGGTTATTGCTATTGGTATCAAACTCACTTCTCGTGGGCCGGTGTTTTTCAAACAAGACAGGTATGGTCTGAGTGGGCAAAAAATTAAGGTCTGGAAATTTCGCACTATGCGCGTTATGGAGAATTCCGAGACGGTAATTCAGGCCACGAAAAACGATCCGCGGGTGACGAAATTCGGTAGCTTCTTACGCCGTACATCTCTGGATGAACTTCCGCAATTTATTAACGTATTGCAGGGAAGTATGTCGATTGTGGGTCCCAGACCCCATGCGGTTACGCATAATGAGCAGTACCGCAAACAAGTCGAAAATTACATGATCCGTCATAAGGTAAAGCCTGGCATCACCGGACTTGCGCAGATTAACGGTTTTCGTGGGGAAATCGATGCGCTTTATAAGATGGAAAAACGGGTTCAGTACGATATTGAGTACATTCAAAACTGGTCATTGTGGCTGGATATAAAAATTATCATTAAAACTATTTTCAAAGGATTTGTCGGTAAGAATGCATACTAAATTAATCGTTATTACCGGAATTGTGATAGCGCAGTCCGCATGGGCTGATTTAACACCGAAATCACACATCGGCTTTGCGGGGATCGACTTCCAGGGCAAGGTTGCTGTGGACTATGGTTATAATGATAACGTAACTTTTCAGCCACATAACAGCGATGCTGTCGGTTCCTCGTTTCAGAGCGCAGCGCCAGTGCTGAGTATGATCGGCGAGCGAGGCCAGGATAAGTACTTACTGATGTACTCTGGGGATTACCGTAACTACTCAAGCGATTCTGCTGATAACTACACCGATCATTTTTTCCGTTTTAATGGGGCCTGGCGTTATGGACTCATGCATGGCTTAACCCTCAATCTGGAGGATTCGCTTGGGCATGAATCCCGTGGTCGCGGTATTACCGAGGGTTTTTTACCCGGCCAGTTTCAGCAATATGGGATTAAATCGCCACTGACGACGAATTTTATCAACAGTGAAATGCGCTACAGCTACGGTGCGCCAGATGGGCGTGGCAAAGCGGAACTGGCGTTGTTATACAAAAAACTGACTTTCGGTAATACTTCTGATGTACAGGATACCAGTGAGGATTTTTACCATTACATTCAGGAACAAGAATGGCATGAAAATAGCCTGGTAGCAGAAATTTTTGACCAATACACATCCAGAACACGCTTTCGCTATAGCTTTATTACTAACCAGCGTCGCTATGATAACAACTCAGAAAAAGATACTAATGAGTACTACTTGCTGTACGGCCTGAAATCGCAGTTGACGGGCAAAACCAATGTCGACATGAATATTTCATGGTTGTACAAAACATTTGAAAACAGTACCAATTCACATGATTTTAATGGCCTGAACTGGGACATAAAAGCAGAGTGGAAGCCGCTGCAACAGTCGGTTTTTACGGCCCATTCGGCGCAAAGCATTAAAGACCCCTCGGAAGTTGGGGGATATATTTTAGTGACCCAGTATGGCATTTCTTACCAGCATTTCTGGTTAGGTAATCGTTTTTCTACGTTGCTGGATTATTCATACACTGCGGAAGACTATAAAAAACAGAACAAGGATCGGCATGATAAAGATGGGGTATTTAGCGTCACCATGAGCTACGACTATACGCCATCGGTTAATTTTGAGATTAAATATCAACTAGATACATTGAATTCGAATAAGGATACTGATTCGTTTTATATCGGTCCCAACGACAACCAGGAAGTTATTAGAACGTTGGGTTATGATAATTCTATGATTATGCTTAAAGCTAAGGTTCAGATCTAAAATGAAAATTATAGAACTGTGCGCGTTTTTGCTATTCAGTATCCTGGTGGTCGGGTGCTCAACGTCCAGCCCGAGATTAATGGATGATCCTGCTACAGTTCAGCAGGATTACCGGCTTGGGGCGGGGGATACTGTCAATATTGCTGTTCATGGTCAACCCGATATGACGATGCGGTTTATTTTGGATAAGAGCGGGGAGATTAATTTTCCGTTTGTGGGCGCTCTTAAATTAAAAGATAAAACTGTCGATCAAGTGACCAACGAATTAACTCAACGGTTGACGGGAGATTATTTTACCACGCCGATGGTGACGGTGAGTATTGCCGAGTTCCGGAAATACTATGTTTCTGGTGAGGTGAAAAGTCCGAACGGATTTGCCTGGGAGCCAGGTCTTACCGTGGAGAAATCTATTGCGCAGGCGGGGGGATTTACAGATCGTGCTGACCGACAAGATATCAACATTCGCCTGTCTGGCAGCAATCAGCTGCTTGAGAATGTCGATTTAACGCACTCTGTTCATCCTGGGGATGTCGTGATTATTGGCATGGGGTTCTTCTGACGATGAAACTATCTCTAGTGGAAAACGGCAAAAAACGAGAAAGCACGGTTGAATTCTCCCGCTTTGCCAAAGAGCTGAAAAAGAACGCCTGGAAAATCGCGCTGGCCGGTATCGTTGCCGGGGTCGTGGCATATCCAATAATCAGCATGATGTCCTCAAAGTATGTCTCAACGGCGACGGTACTGATTAAAGCACAGGCCGATAACGTTTCTCCGTTCCCACAGGTTGATGGTTTCGATTCAACGCGCAGTGGTTACTACGAAACGCAATATGCGTTGATGCATTCACGAATTGTGCTTGAGCAGGCCGTCCGCGATATGAAGCTGGATGAAAATCCGGAATTTACCGGGGAAAAACAGGGAGCGGAAAGCAGTGAAAGCCGACAGTTGAGGATGGAGCAAGCGCTGAAAACGTTGTCGAAAAACCTGAATGTCATCGGGATTCGTACAACGAACCTGGCGTCTATCACCTATGAATCCCCCTCGCCGCTGGTGGCTGCTGACGTTGCCAACGGCGTCGCGCAGGCTTTCATCAACTATACGGTTGAGCAAAAGCGTCTGAAAGTAGAGAAAGCCCGCGAACTGAATTTTGAAAAAATGGAAGAGATTCAGAAGTCGATAGCGAAACAAAAAGAGGAAATGGACAGCTATCTGAAAAACGCCGGGCTGCTGACTTTTCGCGGTATCGATGGCTTTGAAACCGAGCAGTTAAGTATCGTCACCAATCGCCTGGCTGATGCGACCCAACGTCGTGTTGCCGCTGAATCTGTCTATAACGAGGTGAATAGCGGAGGGCGGTCGGTGGAGAGCGTTATCTCACTACCTTCGGTCTCTAACCACGCCCAGATTCAGGATTTACGTATTGCGTTAATTCAGGCGCAGCGTACGTTGTCCGAATTGCACAAAGTATACGGGCCGAAAAATCCCGCTATTTTAAAAGCAGAAGCTGATGTCCAGTCGATCCAAAGCCAAACCGGACGGGTACTGGGTGAGCTGAAAGTGGGGTTACGTCAGCAATATCTGGCGGCGCTGGCGGATGAAAAGAACTATCAACAGCAGCTGGCGCAGCAGAAAGAGATCTTCCAGAAAATGGCCTCAAAACGGGATGTCTGGAACAGCCAAAAGCTGTCGTTAGATAAAATGGAAGATCTGTATAAATCGCTGTATCAACGTACTCAGGAACTGTCGCTGTCCGGCGTGAATGCCGATGCGGTGTTATATGATCCTGCCGTTCCCCCACTAAAACCCGCGAAGCCGAATAAATCCCTCTTACTGGTGATGGTGGTACTGCTGGTGGTGGTGTTCAGTGTCATGTATTTCATTGTCAAAGCGGCGATGGACAACTCAATGCGCACGTTAAGTCGTATGAAAAAGCGCCTGAACATTGCGCCGCTGGGCGAAATCCGTCGTTTTAGTGGGACCTCTGGGCGCGCGCAGGTGCGGGACATGATCCTCAAGAACCCGCTGAATGCCGATATTGTGCACGGTATCCGTACCCGGATTATGTTGGATAATCGACCGTTACAAACGCTTGCCGTGGCATCGACGGAGCACCGTGAAGGGCGCTCTTTGCTGGCGAGTCTGTTAGCAAATTCCTTTAGTTTCGACCAGAAAACGCTGCTTATCGATGCGGATTTCTTTAATACTGACGGACTCTCATCCGAACTGGCATCGGCAACGTCCGCAGGCGTAGCGGAACTGCTGCGTGGGGAGACCCTGCTTGAACAGGCGCGAATCAAGCTCAGTGATAATCTCGATTTTATCCCGCACGGGAAGGCCACCATCTCTTCTCTACTGATGTTGTCGTCCGGGCACCTTGAGCCCTTAATGTACGAGCTGAAATCCCACTATCAACGCATCATTATCGATGTGGCTGCCGTAAATCAGAGTCAGGATGTGCAATTGATCAAACGCGCCGTTGATGGGGTCATTTTCATTGTGAAAGCCGGGGCGGGTTCGGCGGGACATATTGCCAACGCGCTGGACAAGATCGAGGAAAATAACGGCGTTGTGATTGGCGCCGTGCTGAATGCGGTGGAAGAAAAGGACCTTGAAACGCAAGAAGGTCTACGCTCACTGAACTTCAGTACCGATCAACTGATGACGACGCCAGGCCGCGTATGAGTCTACTGAAGAGCGCCTCCACGATAGCCGGTTCATCAGTCATTTCTCAATTGATTGGTGCGCTGTCTATCTGGTTGATCTCACACAAGTACGATATGGCTGAAGTAGGGCTTTATGCGCTCAACTACAGTATTGCCGTGGTGGGCGCTCAGGTCTGTACCTTTGCATCACAGCTTTTAATTCCTAAACAGCAGGATGAGGAACTGGTACAGAATGTCGTGTTTTGCCTGATACAAAGCACGATTATTGCCTTCCCCTACGCCGTATTGACCGCGTGGTTGTTCCACCAGAGTATACTGTTCCTCTATTTGCTGACGCTTGCTACGGCGTGGGTTCTCATCTCGGAAAACCTGTCGCTGCGCACAGCTAACTTTCGTTTTCTGATCTTCCAGCGCATTTCTGTCTCTGTGGTGGTATTACTTTCGGTACTGGTTACGCATCAGGTGCAGTTGTTTTATTGGTCGTGGGCCTGTGCGACGATGGTGCTGACGGTAAGCTGTATATTGCATTCGTTTGATATTCGTTCGGTGGCGGCCCGACATTTACTACCCGCCAGTAATTGGCATTTCTTTAAACAGAATATTCATCACATTACTAAAGTTGGCAGTGCTGAGGTGCTGGCGATGGCCAGCAGCAATCTACCGGTTATGCTGATTAACTTTTGGTTTTCGGCGCTGACCGCTGGTTATTTTTCCGTGGTCAGCCGCTTCTGCCTGGCGCCGGTGGTGATCATCGGGAACGCGGTGCGTAATACTATTTTTTCCAAGTGGTCTATCGATTTCAGAAACAACACCTTTAATTATCAGGAGTATACCCGGGTACGGATGCTGCTGTTGGTGCTGGGGGTTATCTGTACTCTTGGCGTGTTTATTTTCTATCCGATTGTGATGCGCCTCGGTTTTAGCGAAGACTGGATTAACTCCATTGAAACGTCTCGCTACATGCTACCCTACCTGTTCCCGGCGCTGGCGATAAGCCCTCTGACGGTAATAGAGCTTATTTTTGGCTCCCACCGCTATTTTCTGCGCATCCAGTTGGAGCAACTGGCGATTGTGTTATTCGCTTTTGTCGTGACGCCCTATTTTTATAAAGACTATGCAACGTCGGTGATTTTGTTTTCTGCACTGACATTTATTCGCTACGCCTTTATTTATTTGAAAATGAACAAGCGGGCTAATCTGCTGAAAGACAGGCCGGTGATACTATGACGCTGAATACCGGATATTATTTACAGGGTTATACCTTCGTTACACTGATCCTCTGTGGCCTGGTGCAATACTTTACCGGCATGCAGTCAGTGCTGTGGATTCCTTTTTTCCTGACCTTATTGATGGTGGGATTACTGGTGATGCAGACGCGGGATGGCTCGCTGCGTCTGGATGCGCAGGAGACGATTGTACTGGCGCTGTATTTCTCGTTCCTGATACTGGCCGGGGCTTCAACTCTGATTCAGGGCGGGATCACCGTCGCGATTGTGGCCTTTAAAAATGAAATCGCACTGTCGCTGGTGATGATCTGCTTGCTGCTGGGATTTTGCCGGGAGTCGCAGATTTATCGCGTGACTCGCTATTTGTACTGGGTGTTTTACGCGCAGATTCCGGTCATGATTTATCAGGTTTTACTGGTCGTTCCCCAGCGTGTCGCGGTGCGTGGTGAAGATGAAAAATGGGACTCCGTGGTGGGCACGTTTGGTGGCGACCCAATGGGGGGCGGTAACACTGCCGCGATGGGCCTGTTTTGCCTGCTGATTATGTTGTTAAAGGTCTCTGAGTATAAGCACGGACTGACCACGTTTAAATCCATGGCGTTGCACATTGTGCTCGGGATCGGGCTGTGTATTATTGGTGAAGTGAAGTTCGTTATCCTGCTATCGCCTCTATTCCTGGCGTGGGTATGGATCTCACCGAGCTACGTTAAAGACGTTAGCAAGATTAATCTGAAGACGTTGTTGGTTATTGTGGCGGGGATGTTGCTGCTGATTAGCCTGTCGATAGTGATCCTTGCGTATTATTATTCTACTGCGTTTGGCGGCGATCCGTCGAAAAGCGCGTTGAGTATTTTCATTGATTCATTGAGCTATATCTTTGATCCGAACTACATCATGTCTACCGGGGAGTTAGGGCGCTTTACGACCTTCCTGTTCTGGCTGAAAAATAACGATCTGTGGGGACTGTCAGGAACGTTATTTGGCTATGGACTCAACGCCACTAACAGCGGGAGTACGGTATCGCCGGGCTTTCTGAATATTATTTATAACTTAATCCTCGATTCGACTTCTCTGAGTATGTTGCTGTGGGAAGTGGGGGTGATCGGCACGTTACTCTTCATTAGCTTATTCATTTATATTCTGAAAGTATGTCAGCCCAAACCATTACTAACGCTGGAACAACTGGACCCGCAGGATCTTCAGTTGTTGAGCTTTGCTCCGGCATTTAATGCTTTTGCGATTGCTTGCTTAATTAGCTTACCTTACAGCCAGATACTGATGATTACACCGATGTTACAATTCCTGTTCTATTTATCACTAGGATCAAGTTTAGTGATTCGTCGAACCGTCCTTCGCTGCGTAGGGTAATTGTATGGACAATAAACCGTTTATTTCAGTGAGTATCAAAACGCTCAATGAATCTGAATGTATTGAGAAAACAATTGATAGTATCCGTAAACAGCTTGTTGATTATCCACATAAAATTATTGTGGCAGATAGTCTGTCAACGGATAACACCCAGCAGTTGGCGATCGATAAAGGGGTGACTGTGGTGTCATTAACCGATCCAGGCGATCGTTGCTGTGGCGTCGGACATCAGTTGGGCTACCTTTATAGTGAAGGGGAATATTTGTTGCTGATGGACGGCGACATGGAGCTGGAAGAAGGATTTGTGGATCAGGCTGTCGCGTTTTTGCAGGCGGAACCGGAATACGCAGGCGTAGCGGGAACCGTCGAAATGGACGATGCCGTTAACTATGAATTTAAATCGCGCAAGCAGCGTATTAATAAAATCTATCCCGTAGGAGATAGCGACCATTTAGGTGGTGGGGGGCTATATCGCCGCTCCGCCATTGAGAAAATTGGTTATCTCACTAACCGTAATCTGCACGCTTATGAAGAAGCTGAACTGGGCCTGCGTTTACTTGACGCGGGTTATAAGCTACGTCGTCTGAATATTCCGTATTTTATTCATACTTCGCATACCATGCCGACCTTTCAGATGCTAAAGCACCGCTGGAATAGCGGATACTATCAGGCTCCGGGCGAATTTTTACGCTGCGCCTGGGGAAAGCCTTATTTCATTAAAGCGTTAAAAATGGTTAAAAACGAGGCGATTTTTGCTGTTTACCTGGTGGCCTTGTTCCTTGCGGCGGTGACCTTTAATCTCGAAATTTTCGATATCGCATTTCTGCCATTGCTTGCCTTTGTGATACTGAAAACCGTGCAGAATCGGTCGTTATTGAATGGCTTACAAAGCGTGATGAACTTAGCTGTGCTTTCTGCGGGACTTGTTAAAGGGCTGACACATCCGCTACGCGACCCGTTGACGCCGCCTGACAGTAAAATCATTCATGAATAACTAAGGCAGACGCCATGAAAGTTTTATTAGTAAATAAGTTTTTTTTCATCAAAGGCGGCGCAGAAACGGTTTATTTTCAAGAGCGCGATATGCTGAAACAGGCCGGCGTGCAGGTGATTGATTTCTCGATGCAGCATGAGAAAAATTTCCCTTCAGACTATGCGGATTATTTTGTCAGCAATGTGGACTACCACCAGGAAAGTAATTTGTTGGGCGGGCTCAAAACGGCGGTTAACTTTATTCATAATTCGCAGGCCTGCAAAAAGATGCTGGCGTTACTACAAAAAGAGCGCCCGGATATCGTCCATTTTCATAATATCTATCACCAGTTAACGCCGGCGCTGATAAAAGTTGCACGCAATTTTGGCTGCAAAACGGTACTGACTGCGCATGACTATAAGATTGTCTGCCCTACGTATTCCATGTTGCGCGACGGCAAAGTGTGTGACTCCTGTATCACCGGCACGGTCTTTAATGCCTTCAGGTATCGTTGCCAGGAAGGTTCCGCCTCAAAAAGCCTGCTGCTCTCTCTGGAAGCGACCTGGCAATACATTGCGCAAAATTACCAGGCGCTGGATGTGATCGTTTCGCCGAGCGTTTTTTTACGCGGCGTGCTGCTGCGTACGCTGCCGAAGTCGCGCATTGATGTGATCGTTAATGGGGTCGATGACAGCCGTCCTCTGGATGATGCAGGCGATGAAGGCTATATGCTGTTCTTTGGTCGCCTGAGCCGTGAAAAAGGGGTGGCAACGCTGTTGGCGGCACATGAGAAAATGCGGAACAAAGCGCCGTTGAAAATTGTGGGCCACGGCCCGCTACATGACGAGTTAGTCGCCAACTATCCGGATGTTGAGTTTTTAGGTTATGTGCAGCAAGGGGAAGCCCTCGATAAGCTTATTAAGCATGCGCGGGCGGTGATCCTTCCTTCTGAATGTTATGAAAACTGTTCTATGGCGATATTAGAGGCGATGTCCCTGGGCAAGCCGGTGATTGGATCGCGCATTGGCGGGATCCCGGAACAAATTCGTGACGGTATTGAAGGGATTTTATTCGAGCCGGGCAACGTACAAGCGTTGGCGAATGCGATGGAGACGCTGGCCGACTCGCCAGAGAAAGCGCGGGTTATGGGGTTACAGGGTCGGGCACGGTTAAGTGAAAAATATGCGCTAAGCAAACATATGGATACCTTACTGGCGCTGTATAAAGAACTGCTGAGCAGGCCATAGTATGAAAAAAATAACGGTTTTTGGCACACGAGGTATTCCGGATGTGTTGGGCGGCGTAGAGACGCACTGCCAGAATCTATATCCTGCGATTAAGCAGCAGCTCGATGTTGATATTTGTGTTATCGCTCGCTCACCCTATGTGAATTACAAACGGTCAACGTATAAGAAAGTCGAAACCTATGCGCTGTGGGCACCCAAAAAACGCTCGCTGGAAGCGATTGTGCATTCCGTTTTAGCGGCATTGAGGACAGTTTTCGACCATTCGGATATTGTGCATGTTCACGCGATCGGACCGGGGCTTGTGATTCCATTATTACGCGTCTTGGGTAAAAAGGTCGTTTTTACTCACCATGGGCCTGACTACGATCGTCAGAAATGGGGATTCGTTGCCAAAAAGATATTGCTGCTGGGCGAGCGCTGGGCGGTGAGATACGCCAATGAGGTAATTGTGATTTCTGAGGTGATTAATCAACTGATCCAGAAAAAACATGATCGCTATGACGCGCATTTAATTCACAACGGCGTGAACGAGCCACGGTTGTTATCGGAGCTGACTATCGAAAATACGCTCTCCCGCTTTAGGCTACAGTCGAAAAATTATCTTGTGGTGGTTGGACGATTTGTAGAAGAAAAGGGGATGCATGACGCCATCGCCGCTTATCAACAAAGCGGTTTGACCCTGCCGCTGGTGTTAATTGGTGATGCGGATCATCCGACCGAATACAGCATTCGCCTGAAAAAGCTGGCCGCCGACACGCCAGGCGTCGTGATGACCGGATTTTTACGCGGTGATGAGCTGCAGGCGGTATTTTCACAGGCGAAACTGTTTGTGATGCCTTCATATCACGAAGGTCTGCCTATTGCGCTGCTGGAAGCGATGTCCTTTTCTCTTCCCGCCGTAGTCAGTGATATTCCGGCTAACCTTGAAGTTCAGCTACCTGCCGCAGCCTATTTTAAGGTTGGGGATGTGAACAGTCTGGCCGAGAAATTAACCCAGTGGGTGACCGCCAATCGCGTAGACTATCGTGTATATTTGCAAAACTATAATTGGCATGAAATCGCCAAAAAGACAGTCAACGTCTATCACACAATTGATAAAGATATAGGTTAATTTTGACCAGTCCTCAAAATCGTCCCCCTGTCATCGAACGATTCTATGCTCACCTTGATGAGCAAATAGCGGAGGGATTGACCCCGGAACAAAAAGCAGGGGTAGAAAACGCGATCCTGGCCTCGACATTGGCTTCACGGCATCAGATTGATATTCGCCGGAGTTTTCCTTTTTTCAGTAAACGTTTTTATCTGGTTTTTTTGTTTGGCAGAGATTTACGCCGACAGCATCGCCAGGAATCGACCCTGTCGCGGATCTTGCTCACTTTTTTGCTGTTGATCGCCGTGCTGTTCGTCACCTGCTGCGTATTGCTGACGCTGTATATGATCAAATCAGCGCTAGGTATTGATGTATTCCAAAATTTTCACGTCGGCATTTGGGACTGGTGGTTGAACCTGAAAAAACACTAGCGTTATTAAACCTGTGGGGGGCGTTACTGCGATGAAGTGTAAATGGGTTTCTGCGCTGTTGGGTATGTTCCTCCCGCTGTCGGTCATGGCCGCATTAACGACCGTAACCCCCAAAGTATTGACGGGGCCGTTGACCAACCCAGGGATTGGCGTTGCCAGTTTTCATCAGGGATACGGTGAAACGCTGAGTCTGGCGGATTATCCCAATACCGGGTTCGAATATGAGCGATTTTATTGGCGAGATCTGGAACCTGTTGAAGGTCAGTACAATTTTACGCTGGTGGATGAGGCATTTAAATACGCTGCGGCGCATCGGCCCGCGATGAATGTCGGGCTACGATTCATGGCCCTTGCCGACCCGGCTGATGGCACTAAAATTCCCGACTGGCTGATTAAAAAAGGCGTAAAAGGGACCTGGACGTCTGATAATAAGACGTTTGTGCCGGATTTAGATGATCCGCTGTTTATCGAATACAGCCAGCGTCTGCTCAACGCATTGGGTCAGCGCTACGATGGCAATGAGAATCTCGCTTTTGTTGATATCGGCATGGTGGGGGCGTGGGGAGAGTGGCATAACAGCAACTTCCCCGAGCTGAAGCCTCTCCTGGAGCGATACACCACCGGACAGTTGGATCGCTACGTTGCGATGCACTTTTCTGCGTTTCCCATAACGCCCAAAATTATGCTGATAAGCGGCGGGCAAAGCCTGGCAAATGCGGCGGCGCGTGGGGCTGGGTGGCGTGCGGACTGTTGGGGCGACCTGCGCGTGTTTTCAGACGCCTGGAATCATATGCAAGATGACTACTCTCAGCGATTATTGGCAGCGCAGCAGGGTTATGCAGGGTTTAACGATGCCTGGAAACGTGCGCCGGTGAGTCTGGAAATCTGTTCGTATATGCAGGAGTGGAAGAATTCTTTTCATTATACGCGCGCCGAAGTGCAGGGGATTTTTGACTGGGCGATCAAGCAGCATGCCAGTACCATCAACCTGAAATCGAGAGCGATACCCAGCGATTATCGACCGATTGTCGACGATGCGCTGACCAAACTGGGCTATCGATTTCGCTTAGCGTCCCTGAGCCATGAGTCAGTGTGGAACAGTGGTCAAACGCTGACGTTGAACAGTACCTGGTATAACGATGGTGTAGCACCGATCTACCTGCCCTATACGCTGGCATTTCGTGTGGTAGACAGTGGCAATAAGGTAGTGGCGCAGGGTAATGCGGCGGATGATATACGACGTTGGCTCCCGGGAATTCATCAGGTCAGTTATGCGCTACCTATGCCGGGTCGACTGGCGAAAGGACAATATGCGATTGAGGTTGCGATGCTGGATAAATCCGGTACCGTGAGAATTAACTTTGCCAATGAAGGGAAGCAGAGCAGCGGCTGGTATCGCGTATCAACCATAACGTCGCGCTAGCCCGCTAAAGCAACGAGCCAGACGACCAGGCTCGTTGCTGAGAACATTACAGGTTATAACCATTCGGGTTATTTTTTTGCCAGTTCCACGTGTCGCGCATCATTTCATCAAGGCTATAGATAGCCTGCCAGCCTAACTCTTCTCGCGCCAGAGAAGGGTCTGACCAACACTCGGCAATGTCTCCGGGCCTTCTGGCGACAAACTGATAATTAATTTTTGTCTGCGCCGCTTTTTCAAACGCCTCAATGAGGTTAAGCACGGAATACCCGACTCCGGTACCAAGATTAATCACTTTGTAAGCAGTGCCTTTGTTCTGGCAATCCAACGCGGCTAAGTGGCCGGTCGCCAGGTCCATGACGTGTATGTAATCACGCACGCCGGTCCCGTCGGAGGTTGGGTAGTCATTACCATACACGGACACGGTTTTAAGTTTACCAATCGCGACCTGGGAGATATACGGGACCAGATTATTGGGAATACCGTTAGGATCTTCGCCGATTCGACCCGATGGATGGGCTCCGACCGGGTTAAAATAGCGCAGGCAGGTGATGCGAAAATCGGGCTGCGCGCGTGAAAAATCGGCCAGAATCTGTTCAACCATTAATTTAGACGTGCCGTACGGATTGGTCGTACCGCCCGTGCGTGATTGCTCGCTTAGCGGCACGCTTTCCGGATTACCGTATACCGTGGCCGATGAGCTAAAAATAAAACGATTAACGCCCGCGGCCAGCATCTCATCAAGTAATACCAGCGTACCAGTGACGTTGTTTTCATAGTAGGCGAGGGGGGTTTTTATCGACTCTGAAACCGATTTGAGTCCTGCAAAATGAATGACATCAGTGATGTTATGGCGGGTGAAAATGTCTTTTAAGGCCTGCCGATCCCGAACGTCGGCGATATAGACAGTCGGTTCCCTTCCGGCAAGTTCCGCGACTCTGCACAGCGAGACTCGAGAAGAGTTCGACAGATTATCAACGACAACGACATCATCGCCTCTTTCCAGTAGTGTTAAAACAGTATGTGAACCAATATAACCGGCGCCACCAGTGACAAAAATTGCCATACAGACTCCAGATTTATGCTATCAAAACGGGCATTGATTCACGCCATTACCATATAAAACTTGCTATTGGTGAAGTCTGGTAAGGTTGTAGTTACGATATCTCACCATACATTTGTAAGATATTTTTTTAAGTATAGATAAAAAACTGAACTTGTTTATTTTAGTGTCATAAACAATATAGTTATTTGAGAAGTTTAGTGTATGGACACCATCGCTGTGGTTGATCGAGGAATTGATTTTCTCGATCAGGCTTTCATCAAATACAGTATTACTTAATGTGACTAATTCTTTGATGTAGATGGATTTTCCGTAGGTTTCAGGTGTGCACTCTTGGGTGAGGAAGTACATTTTGTTATCGACAACGTAAGGCGCACCCGCTCCCCGATGGTGAGGGTTGCTCACCTTCAGTGAAGGGGCAATCCGCTGCCACTGCCCATAGATATTCTCAGCAGAGTGAATAATAATTTCATTATCCATTGTGGTGGATAAAAGATAACAGGTTTCATTAATGGTGAGAAACACATTATCTGTTACTTCAGTATCCGATATTAAGACTTTGACTTTCTTCCAGCGTACCGGGAACTCTACCGACTGAAACAGTATGACTTCTTTTCTTTCTGAAGACTCAGGGATCATGAATAGCTGATCGTCGATATGGACCAGGAAAGGGAATGATAAATGACACTTTAAGTCGTCAAAGCCCTCAAGTTTAACATCATCGATTTCGGTCAGTTCACGATCCAGGACACGGCATCTTA
Organism: Citrobacter freundii complex sp. 2025EL-00176; assembly: GCF_053309355.1. Taxonomy (NCBI): domain Bacteria; kingdom Pseudomonadati; phylum Pseudomonadota; class Gammaproteobacteria; order Enterobacterales; family Enterobacteriaceae; genus Citrobacter; species Citrobacter freundii complex sp. 2025EL-00176. The sequence goes on from NZ_JBRYHT010000011.1 coordinate 58,486, forward strand.
GCGTACCTTTTGAGTTTCGAAAGCTAAAAGCTTCATAAAAAACATACAGTTTATCGTCTTTTTCAATAATAAAAGGGTCGGCCTGAAACGTATATTTCTTTTTTAACTGCTGAGCAGCAGTTTTACTCAGTATTTCCAGAGTATTAGCGGGGAATAAGTGTGAGCCATGATCCTTTAGAATCATGATGTCCCATGACTCATGATAGAAAAACATTTTTATCATTCGTTTTATTTTCGCTAGCATTTGCGCATGCTCCTTGTTATCGCCTGCAACTTGAAAAAATGCCTCTATGGACAGCCGTTTTGCAGGTCACTACATGTCATCTGTCGTAATGTTGAATGAATGCGTGATGACTGATGTAGAAATATCTACGCCTATCTTAAAAACTAGTTGCAGATGTTTTTTTGTCGGTAGCACAAAAGTAGGAAAAAATGTCCAGAGCATCCTTGCTCCAGTGGAGGGGTTACTCGAAATGCACCTGCGGGTTGTCAGCAAGGGAAACGTAGGTTTTGCTGTTTTTATCCAGGGTACGAATTTCACCGCTTTCGATGTCATACACCCAGCCGTGCAGACGCAGCGCATTATTTCGCAGTCCAACAGCGACTGAAGGATGCGTTTTAATGTTGTTTAATTGCGCAATAACGTTCTCTTCCACCATGGCGTTAACTTTATCGATGGGATTATCCCAGGTTTTTTTCTCAACCACGGCTTTGGCGGCATCGGCATAGTGCAGCCAGTGAGCCACGGCGGGCATCGGATCCAGAGGCTGGCTATCAGCAATGGCTTTCATCGCGCCACAGTTGGAATGACCACAGATGACGATATCCGTCACGCCAAGGGCGACTACCGCATATTCGATAGTGGCGGAGACACCACCGGGTTCGGGACCGAAAGACGGTACGATATTGCCGGCGTTGCGAATAACGAAAAGCTGCCCCGGTTCTTGCTGGGTCACCAGTTCCGGCACCAGACGACTATCGGAACAGGAGATGAAAAGCGCTTTTGGATTCTGGCTGGATGCCAGGCTGCGGAAGAGTTCCTTACGTTGAGGGAATATCTCTTTTTGGAAGTTGAGGAAGCCCTCAATGATATGTTGCATAGCAGTGTCTCTTTTTTCTGTTTGAACAGGTTATGATGAAGATCACACTTTCCAGTTTAACACCAGCCGACAGAAGGGAAAGACTTTATAGCAGTTCTGCAACATTTTTGGCTAATTTTGCCCCACCATGGCAGGGCAAGTATTGTGATGTGCGCTACGCGTTTTGCCGTGTCTGGTAGGCCGCTTTTAGGCGACTCATGGCTTCTACCAGGACAGAACGCGGACAGCCCACGTTGAGTCTCATGTGACCCTCTCCGCCAGGACCATATTGTGCGCCTGGCGACAGGCCAAGCTTCGCTTCATGCACAAAAAAATCGCTTAGCTGTGCATCGTTGAGGCCCATTTTTACCGCATTCAAAAACAGAAGATAAGATGCGCCGCCATACACGACAGATATCAAGGGACAGTGCTTTTCAATTTCGCGTTTAATATACGCGACATTGTCAGCCAGATAGGCCAGTAGTTTCTGGTGCCAGTCGCCACAATGGGTAAACGCGCTGTAAATGGCCGCCTGCTGTAATGAATGCGTCTCGGCAAGGTAGCAGTTATCCAGAAAGTGATAGAACTGATGGCGTAACTCATCGTTCTTAATAATGGCTATTCCGCCCTGAATTGCTGCCGTATTGAAGGTTTTACTGATTGAGGTCAGCACAATTGACTGACTGCCTGACGCTTCATTGAGCGTAAAAAACGGCAAATGCCGCTTCCCTGGCAGGGTTAAATCGCTATGCACTTCATCAGACAGAATGATGACGCCAGCCTGCTGGCAATAATGGCTAACTTGTTCCAGCGTTTCTCGCGACCACACCATTCCTCCCGGATTATGTGGTGACGGGAAAAGAAACATTTTGCACTGCTTGAGCTTCTCGCTGAAATCATGCCAGTCAAATTCATAATATCCGTCTTTCTCAATAAGGCGCGTTTGGATTAAATTCCTGCCGCTGGTTTTCACCAGGTTAGGGTAGGGGTCATATATTGGTGTACAGGTCAATATATTATCCCCCGGTCGGGTAAGCGCCATTAAAGAAAGAACGATGGTTTTTATAACCCCAGGAATAAAATGCAACCAATGCGGCCTGACGTCGGCATCATACTGTTGCGCATACCAATGGATCACGGATTCTTTCCATTGCGGATAATCCAGGTTATATCCTTGTACTGGCTGTGCAACCACTGAACGCAGCGTGTTCATTACAGGTTCCGGCGTCACAAAATCCATATCTGCAATCCATAATGGCAATACATCGGTGGTGCCGTACATCTGTTGTAATTGACCGTATTTGCGGCAATTAGCATCCCTTATGACAATTTCATCAAACAAAGACATTGCTGACTCCTGGAAAGTCTCTAAAAAATACGTTAAGCAACGCAAAGAGCGAAGAATCTCTACTTATTGATATATTAGATTTACCCTGGTGATGGCTGTTATTAGCCTATGATTTTTGCTCAACCCTATTTTCAGCAGCTTCATTTGGCTCATATTTCGCAATGCCAATACCTGTTGCCGCCCATAGCAGGGCAAAGATGACGCCGCTATAACACAGGATTGCCCACGGTAAATAATCGAGCGTTGCCACGCCCAGCATTGTGGCGCAATAAACGCCTGAAGCAGACCAGGGGATAATCGGTTCAACTACGGTTCCGGCATCTTCGGTAGTTCGTGAAAGGTTCTTTGCGGCCAGCCCTCGTTTTTTATACTCATCTTTAAAGGCGTCGCCACACAGTAACAATGGCAAGGTCCCGTTTGCCGTACAGGCACAGATGGTGAAGGTCGTAACAATCGTGGTGGCCACCAGGCGGAATGTGGATTGAACCCCTTTGGTCAGCGCGTTAATTACGGTGTATAAAGAGCCTGTCGCGCTCATTGCACCGGCAAAACTGAAGGCGCTGAAGACGGTGACAAAACTGCTGAACATAGATATTGCGCCGCCTCTTTCCAGCAAGCGGGAGACATCGGAGGACAGTGCGGGCAGGTTATCCCCGGTCAGCATCGCGAGCTTAAAACCGCTGACTACGGATTCGCCAACGGACGAAGCGGTGAATTGCTGGAAGACTAATGCCAGAATCATCGACACTATCGTTGACAAAAAGAGCATCGGAATAGGTGGTCTTTTTGACAGTGAGCCATATAAAACGATGATCGGCGGTAACAACAACAGAATATTAAAATGATAAATCTGGCCGATAGCGTTCATTAAGCTGGTGATATTTTCAGGGGCGCTGGATGAGGCATCAATGCCCATACCCATATAGCTATAAATAACGCAGCAAATTATAAACCCCGGGCCGGTGGTCCACAGTAGATGACCAATATGCGAGTACAGGTTTACACCGGCAGCCAGCGCCGCCATGTTGGTTGAATCAGAAACCGGTGAGAGTTTATCACCGAACCAGCAGCCGGAGACAATGGCACCTGCGGCAATAGGCAGCGAAACATTAAGACCAATTGCCACGCCAATCATGGCTATCCCCACGGTCCCGATGGAGCCCCAGGAAGTACCGGTACAAACTGAGATCAACGCACCCAGCATAAATGCTGAAATATAGAAATACTGCGGGTTAATCCATTTTAAACCATAATAAATCATCATCGGGATAGTGCCTGACACCATCCATGCGCCAATTAAGAAACCGATACTGGCGACAATTAATATGACTGGCAGTGCTTCAGATATTTTATTGCAAATAGCTTGTAGAATATCATCCCACGTGTAGCCATGAGCGATGGCGATAAATGAGGCGGTTGCTGTGCCCATCAGGATCATGGGTTCGGCACGAATATTGAATATAAAATATCCGATGCTAATCCCGCCCAGCATGACTATCATGGGTAAAACTGACCAACAGAAAGACAATTTCTTTCTGTTGTTGGAGGTGCAGCTATTTAATTGCATAATTCCATCCCAATCATTAATGGTTGAACACGTCAAATAACTACCCGCTACAGGTTACTCAGCCTTGAGCAACATAGTTGCCAGAGTTCTGCGGAACTCTATTTTATTAACTGTGTCAGGTTATCTATTTTGACCTGCTGTTCTGGTGTTTCTTTTTTGTAGTAGGATAAGAGAAAATTTGGCGAATGAATTACCCCTCGGCATAAGGTGAATGATTTCGGCGTTGCTGGCTCAGTTTGCGATACTGCTGCGGTGGCATGCCGACATATTTATGGAATGAGCTATAAAAGCGGCTACTGGAGCGAAAACCAGCAATCGTGGCGATATCCAAAATTGTTTTATCCGTATCGCTGAGTAACGCTCGCACATGGTTGATACGCATCGCCGTAATGTACTGTTTCATCGTCAGTTGCATCACCCGGTGAAAAATACCCATCGCATAATTTGGATTGAGCTTAACGTGCTCGGCAATGGCATCGACCGTGATCTGTTTATCGCAGTTAGCGGCGATAAATTCCAACATTTGGCTGACGTAAAACTGTGAATGCCGTGAAATACTGTTTTTCTGCGTCCGTGGTGTTTTATTACCCAGCAATGGCCGCCAGCCTGAGAGGCTAAAACGCTTGAGCATCAAGGCGATTTCATCGATGGCTAACTGGCGAATCTGCTCGTTGTCGCTGCTAAGTTCACTTTGCCAGCGCTGTACTTCAAAAGCGCTCAGTTGCTGCGAGGCAAGCGAAGTAACCACCATCCCGTGCGTCACGTGGTTGATCAAATCCCTGTCCAGCGGCCAGGATAAAAACAAATGCATCGGCAAATTGAAGATAGCCATTTGTTTACAGTGCCCGGCATCAGTGAGCTGATGGGGAGTACAGGCCCAGAACAAGGTGATAAAACCCTGTTTGCTTTTCACCACTTCGTCGTTAAAAAGGTACTCCACATCGCCATCGAACGGCACATTCACCTCAACCTGACCATGCCAGTGGCTGTAGGTCATGGCTAGCGGCGCCCGCAGTTCGACATCCATACGCTGATACTCTGAATAGAGCGCCAGCGGACTTCGTGTCTTTTTTTCATAGCTGCGACACATATGTGGGTCGAGCGGCAGCTGCGGGGTACTTTTTGCCATTATGGAGGGTTCCTGGATAGTGAATCTGACCATGGTGTAGCGTCAAAGCATGAACATAGCTTAACCGAAAAAAAGCGCCGTTTTCTCTCCATTTCCGCCAAATTATTCCCAAAAACTCAGATCCTGTGCTTCTCGCTTGCCAATCTGAGTTATCGGGAGTGGTGATCTTTAATCGCAAAAATGCGTATTCAGAGGTGTTCGCTTTGCAAAAAGCCATCGCTTTTTTTGTCAATAAATCGGAGTTATAGCGATAGCCAGTCATCATGGAATATCTTACATTTTTATATGTATCCACATCTCAAGGAATCATCATGTCCAGACTCCGTACTTTAGCAACGGCTTTAGTCGCCGTTGCCGCGATGACGATGTGTGCCACCCCTGCATTCGCTAACCCCGGTAACGGCAACGGAAATGGTAACAGTGGCAACCATGGTAATAGCGGAAACAAGGGGAATAGCGGTAATAGCCAGAAAGGAAACGCCGGTCAAAAAAATAATTCACATGCAGAACAGCGTAAAAATTATGGCAAGCCGGATCATGTGGATAGCGACATCAGCTATAACGTGGCCAGGCAGTACGCTGTTAAATACGGTTTGACGGGGTATAAATCACTGCCGCCAGGTATTGCCAAAAATCTTGCGCGAGGAAAACCGCTTCCTCCGGGGATCGCTAAAAAGAGCGTCCCAGCCTCAATGTTGAATCAACTGCCGTATTACCCTGGCTATGAATGGCAGGTCGTTGGCGATAATCTGGTGTTGATTGCACTGAGCACGGCGATTGTTACTGCTGTTATTAATGGTGTGTTTGATTAAGTCGCCAGGGAATTGATTTGCTCTGTTGTACCTGCCGGACGCCCGCATTACGCGGGCTTTTTCGTTAAGTAAGATCAGGTTCATAACCCGTACAGCTTTATTTTCCGATAAAGCGTGGCAATGCTGATTCCCAGTTCATCCGCTGCCTGTTTTTTCCCCTCCACGCTTGCGCCAAATCGCTGGATGACATCTTCTATGGCTTCCCTTTCCGCTTGTTTTCCCTTATTCGCAAGCTGCTGAGGCTGGGCTGTCATCGACGTTTTTCTGCCGTCAGCTGCGCTGAGCAGGTAAGGAGGCAGATGGCTGGCGTTGATCCCAGCGGCTTCCCCGCGCATCACGAAAATATATTCGATGACGTTACGTAATTCACGAATGTTGCCAGGCCAGTGCCAGGCATAGAGGCGGTTGATGACGTCATCGGGAAGCTTTTGTGATGGTCGCTGATAACTGACCGAAAACTCATCGGCAAAATATTGCGCAAGCACGGCAATATCTGCCCGTCGTTCGCGCAGAGAGGGAAGAACCAAAGGGACCACGTTCAGGCGATAGAAAAGATCTTCGCGAAACTGATTATTCTCCACCATCGCGTTAATATTTTTGTTGGTCGCGGCAATAATCCGTACATCAATATTGATGGTGTTGTTAGACCCGACGCGGGTGATCGCCTTTTCCTGCAGAACTCTGAGCAGCTTAGCCTGCAGATGAAGCGGCATATCGCCGATCTCATCCAGAAACAGACTGCCGCCGTTGGCCAGTTCAAATTTTCCCACACGGCCTTTGGGATCGGCCCCGCTGAATGCGCCGCGCACATAACCAAACAGTTCGCTTTCCAACAACTGTTCGGGAATGGCAGCACAGTTGATTGTCACGAAGGGGGCGGCTTTACGGGGGCTGCTCTGGTGAATGGCAAATGCCACGACCTCTTTTCCTGAACCACTTTCGCCGGTAATGAGCACACTGGCATAGCTGTTGGCGATTTTACCGATGGTGCTTCTGAGCTGTTCCATCAGGGGGGAGTGACCAATCAACCGCACCTGAGTGTCGGCCTCATAAGGCGATGGAAGAAGGGTACTCAGGTAGTCGTGCGCGTCACGAAAGATAACCATGGTCAAGCGATCGTTATCCAATGAGGAGAGCGAAATTTGCTTGCACAGCACATGGTATTTCTGACCTTCAAGCGTCAGCCAGGCCTCCTCATCGCCATACAAACTGTCGCCGGTTGTTTCAATGGTCAACGGTAATCCCTGAACCTCGCGATTGAGAATGCGATCGGCTGAATGGTTGGCGTGCCAGACAAGACCATGACCATCTATTGCTACGACGCCGCGATCCATGGCATCGATTAGACGCCGAAATGCGCCCAGCCTTTCCTGTGCGCGTAAACGTTCCAGACATTCAAAAACCTTACTGGAGATCATCACGGCTATTTGCTCAATGAAAGTAACAAATTTCTCAATCTGGCTCAGGAGGGTGTCGCGCTGCGCCTGGGTTGAGCAAATAATCCCGATCACCCCAATGACGCGATTGTTGAGAAATATTGGCGCGTTCAAATCCAGCATTTCAGAGCAATAGTGGTGTTTTTCACATAACTGACACAGCGGATGTTCGCCAGGGTTTTTGATCAGCACCGTTTCCCGGACCTGCAAAACGTGGCGGTAGATGTAGCCATTTTTTGCCACGTTTTCATTGAGCATATGCCGGTATTTACCAGTGCCAGCGATGCGCATTAAGGATTCATCAATGATCTCAACATCAGTTCCGGTGATGCCAGAAATAGCGTCGGCATAATTGCATATATCATCCTGAATATTGCTGAGTACTGAAATCATACTACTTCTCCGGCGCGTATCGCATTTATCATGAAAAATGATAAATAGGCGAACTAATCCCAAAATGATTTGCGAAAAATCAATCTACAGCTCTGTTTTAGTATGTTTTTTTTATTTTATCTTCCGCGATCACACTATTTATCAATTGTGAGAATTTATCAAAATGAAACGATAAACTAACGCGGTGATATTTTTGGGTGCAAACCTTTTTTGCTATTTAATTCATTGAAATTCAAGTGGTTGTTAAGTTTTTTATAATATTTTACTCAATTCATAAAAAGCTGGTAAGCATTTTGCTCTATTGGCATTACCGATAGCGGAAATATCTCTGTATGACATCACTTGCAGGGAATGGATTACCAGCACAATGAGGTTTTATGATGCAGGAAAACTTATCATTTTTTATCAACCAGACATCTTTTACCGAACATCCGAATGCGCCGTTGGCGCCGTTTAGCCGCCAGGAGTTGGTAAAAGCGTTGAATTTTCATCGGTCTATTCCGGGATATTCCCCAACGCCGTTGTATACGCTGCCGGCACTGTCACAAAAACTGGGCGTAAAAAATATCTATCTCAAAGATGAGTCTCAGCGTTTTGGCCTGAAAGCCTTTAAAGCGCTGGGCGGTTCCTATGCGATGGCGTGCCATATCGCTGAATTAGTCGGTAAAGATATCAGCGAATTACCGTTTGATGTGATGACCAGCGAAGAGGTGCGCCGCGATCTGCAAACCGTCACGTTTGCTACCACCACCGATGGCAATCATGGTCGCGGCGTTGCCTGGATGGCGCGACAACTGAAGCAAAATGCCGTGGTTTACATGCCAAAAGGTTCTTCGCAGCAACGTCTGGCGTCTATCCGTAACGAAGGCGCTACCGCTGAAATCGTCGATATGAACTATGACGATGCGGTTCGCATGACCGCGGAACAGGCGGAAAAGCATGGCTGGATAGTGGTGCAGGATACCGCCTGGGAAGGGTATGAAAAGATCCCGCAGTGGATTATGCAGGGCTACGGCACGCTGATGCTGGAGGCGATCGATCAACTGCATCAGGTTGCGCCGACGCATATTTTTGTTCAGGCCGGCGTTGGCTCGTTTGCTGGCATGGTTCAGGGAATGGTGACAGCGGCATGGGGAGAAAATCGCCCGAAAGTGATCGTCGCCGAGGCATTAATTGCCGATTGTCTCTACCGCTCAGCCTGCTCGAAAGAGGGGGATGCAATAGCGGTGGGCGGAGATTTGCAAACCGTGATGGCTGGTCTCGCCTGCGGTGAGGCAAATAGCATCGGCTGGAAGCTGTTGCGTGATTATGCCACCGCATTTGCCTCCTGCCCTGATGAGGTTGCGGCGCTTGGCATGCGCATGTTGGGTAATCCGCTGGCAGGCGATCCGCAGATCGTTTCCGGTGAGTCCGGGGCGGTGACGACCGGCCTGCTGTCACTGCTGATGACTTTGCCTGAACTGGCGCAAACGCGTGCACAACTGGGCCTGGATGAGCATTCCCGCGTGTTGTTGATAAGTACTGAGGGTGACACTGACCCACAACAGTATCTGGATATTGTCTGGGGCGGTCAGTACCCGGGCATCAACAAATAATTTCCTGATTGAGAATAAGAACGGAGAAACCCATGTTATCTGCAAACCGTATTGAAGAAGTGATTAAAAACTGTCAGGCGCTGATCCAACAAAAAAGTTATTCCGGTCAGGAAGGGGAAGTGGTCAATGCCATAAAAACAATGATGCAGCATTACCAGTTCGATGACATCCACGTTGATAAGTACGGCAACATTGTTGGCGGTATCGTGGGTAATCAGCCAGGGAAAACGCTGGTCCTCGATGGACATATTGATACCGTGCCGGTGAACGAAGAGAAGTGGACCCGCAACCCGTACGGCGGTGATATCGAAGATGGCAAAATTTATGGTCGCGGTACGACCGACATGAAAGGTGCCGTGGCGGCAATGATCTCCGCCGTGGGTTTTTTCGGTCAGGACAATCAGCGCAATTTCGCCGGGAAAATCTACGTTGCCTGCATCGTGCATGAAGAGTGCTTTGAAGGTATTGCCGCTCGCCTGGTCAGCGAGCGCTATAAGCCAGACTACGTAATCATCGGTGAAGCTTCCGAGCTAAACCTGAAAATTGGCCAGCGTGGCCGTGCTGAAATTGTGGTTGAAACGTTTGGTAAACCTGCGCACTCCGCCAACCCGCAGGCAGGGATTAACGCGGTGTATAAAATGGCGCAATTGATCGACAAAATTCGCACCATTACCCCGCCAACGCACCCGGTACTTGGGCCTGGCATTCTCGAACTGACCGACATTAAATCTTCGCCGTATCCGGGTGCCTCGGTCGTGCCGGATTACTGCCGCGCAACCTACGATCGCCGTTTGCTGGTGGGCGAAACCAAAGAAAGCGTGATTGCCCCGCTGGAAAATGCGCTTGCAGAGCTCATCGCACAGGATCCGCAGTTTAAGGCTCGTGTCTCCTACGCGGTGGGTCAGGAGTCTTGTTATACCGGTGCCATTATTGAGGGGGAGCGCTTCTTCCCGGGCTGGGTGTATGACGAGTCGGACGAATTCGTGCAGGCCGCTCTGGCTGGGGTTCGTGAGGCCGGGTTTAATCCGACCATCACGCAATACTCATTTTGCACCAACGGCAGCCACTATGCGGGCGAAGCGGGAATTAAAACTATCGGCTTCGGACCTTCGCGTGAAAATCTGGCGCACACCATTGATGAATATATCGAAATCGATCAGTTAACCGGTTCGGCCAGCGGCTATTACAGCATCATCCAGACACTCTATCGCCAATAAAAAGAAAGATAAAAACCTCTTACCTTACAGGCGGTGCCGCGCAGCGCCGCCGCACTGGAGAATAACGATGAAAACCATTTTTAAAAACGGAAATGTGATCGATGGGACGGGCAGTGAAGGCAGAATTGCCGATGTGGTCGTTGATGAAGGACGTATTGTCGCAATCGGTCAAATAGAGGTTGGCGTCAATGAACAGGTCATTGATGCCACAGGAAAAATTATTTGTCCTGGCTTTATTGATACCCATACACACTCTGACCTGTCGGCCATTATTAACCCCGCACTGTCGGCAAAAATTCGCCAGGGAATTACCACTGAATTACTGGGGCAGGATGGCGTCGCGTTAGCGCCGTTGCCGGAAGAATATATCCCGGCGTGGCGTAAAAATATTGCCGGACTGGATGGCGATACCGACAAAATAGACTGGAAATATAAAAATACGGACGGTTATCTCAATCTGCTGGCATCACGACATCCGGCGACAAACCTTGCCTATTTAGTTCCGCATGGCAACGTGCGCATGGAGGCGATGGGGCTGGATGGGCGTCCTTCCACCCGTGAAGATGTGGCGAAGATGTGCGAGGTCCTTGAGCGAGAATTAAAAGCGGGAGCGTTTGGTCTTTCTACCGGGCTTATCTATATGCCTTGCGCCTTTGGCGATACTGCCGAAATGATTGAACTGTGCAAGGTCACGGCAAAATATAACGGGATCTTTGTGGTACATCAGCGCAGTGAAGCTGACGATATTATCAACTCAACGCAGGAACTGATCGATATCGCTAAAGCCACTGGCGTCTGGCTACATATTTCACATATGAAAGTATGCGGAAAGAAAAACTGGGGGCTGATCGACCAGATGCTGGGGATGCTGGAGCAGGCGCAGGACGAGGGGATCCGCATCTCTTTCGACCAGTATCCGTATGTGGCGGGCAGCACGATGCTCGGCGTGATCCTGCCGCCATGGGTTCATTCCGGTGGAACAGACAAATTACTGGAACGCCTGGCTTCGCCTGAACTGCGCGCCAAAATGATCGAGGATATCCAGCAGGGTATTCCCGGCTGGGATAACTTTATCGATTTTGCCGGTCTGGACCAGATTTTTGTCACCAGCGTGAAAACGGCCAAAAATCAGGATGCCGTTGGTCTGAACCTCGTCCAGTTGGGTGAATTGCGCGGGAAAGATCCCTACAACGCTACTTTTGACCTGCTTTTTGAAGAAGAAAACGCCGTCGGAATGGTCGACTTCTACGGCACTGAAGAGCACGTGATTAAGTTTCTCTGTCGACCAGAGCAAAACGTTTGTACCGACGGTTTAATGGGGGCCGGAAAACCGCACCCTCGCGTGTTCGGCGCATTCCCCCGCGTGCTCGGTAAATATGTCCGTGAAGAGGGATGTCTGAGCTGGGAAGCGGCAATTCGCAAAATGACAGGTAAACCTGCTGAGGTATTGGGCCTGCAGGATCGCGGGCTGCTGAAGGTGGGTTACGCGGCGGATATCGTGATGTTCGATCCGAACACTATTGCTGATAAGGGCACGTTTGTTGAACCTAATCAGTATCCGCAAGGGATTGAAGTTGTCATGGTTAATGGGCGCATTGCCTTAATTAATGGCACGGAAAGTTATGCCTGTAGCGGTACGGTTATAAGAAAACAATATTAATAAATAACGCTAAACACGCATTGATCTATCGCGACTATTTATAGCCGCGGTAGATCACTACACCCTAAGGACATCACAATGAACCTACAAACATCTTTACCTTCAGGTAAACCAAAGACCTGGAAAGCAAGATATACCGTCCTGACATTGATCTGGCTGGCGTGGCTCCTCTCTTTTCTCGACAGAATGGTCATGAGCGTTTCGCTCCCTTATATCGGCAAAGATTTAAATCTGGATACGACCCAACAAGGTTTAATTATTAGCGCCTTTTTTATTGGTTATGCGGCGTTTCAAATTCCCGGTGGCTTACTGGCGGATAAGTTTGGCTCACGTAAAATCATGGCCATTGGTATTGCCTGGTGGTCTGTTTTCACCAGCTTAACCGGGGCTGTGCTGACGCTGCCGCTGATGCTTGCCGTACGCTTCTTCTTTGGTATCGGCGAAGGGTGCTTCCCGTCGGCCTCCTGGAAAATGATTTCGACCTATTTCCCGTCGAAAGAACGCGGTCGCGCGACGGCGATTCAATCAACGGTGAACACCTTAGGCCCGGCGCTGGCGGTCGTGGTCGCAGCGAGCATTATCGGGGCTTTTGGCTGGCATATGGTTTTTATCGTGCTGGGTATTCCTGGCCTGTTTATCGCCGCAGGGATCTACTTATTTACGCGTGACAACCCGAAAGATCACCCCGCCATTACGCAGCAGGATCTGGCAGAATTGGCCGTTGACGATCAGGGTGGGCTGCAAAACACCAGCGCTATCGCGTTTAAAGACGTACTCAAAATGCCGGTGCTCTGGCAAATGGCAAGTATCTGGTTTTTGTTTGATATCACCTTCTGGGGTTTTTCGACCTGGTTGCCCAGTTACCTGATCACCGTACGTGAGTTTTCTCTGGCCAAGACCGGTGTAATGGCGGCAATTCCCTTCCTGTTTGGTGCAGGAGGCACATTGTTAGGCGGATACTGTTCGGACAAATTCAAACCGATGCGTAAAACGTTGTACGTCGTGACCTCAGTCATTGCCGCAGGCTTTCTGTACCTGACCTTCAGCGTGAGTAGCGCAGATATGGCGGTGGTTTATCAGTGTATTTCAGCCCTGTTCATGTTCTTCGCGATGGCGACGTTCTGGGGAATTTTGATGGATACCATCCCCAGTAACATTATGGGACGGGCGTCGGGGATCGTTAACTTTGGCGGTCAGATGGCGGGCGTTGTTTCTGCACCTATTATTGGCTGGTTGATTCAAAGCAGCGCAGGAAGCTATAACAGCGCCTTTATCTTTATGATTGCCGCACTGTTATGTTCTGCCGTCGTGACGCTGACCGTAAAAAGCTCGCACGCGGTTGGGGCATTACCCAGTCAGGTTTGATTAATATCTGTCTCCTGTGGTTCTGCTGTTTCAGGGCCACAGGGATTGACGGGCATCAATGTTTAATGACTCGCGACAACTGAATTTCCCGCCAGATGTACAGTTACCACTGCAATTCTATTCCTCACCTTATTAAGAATTAAGCATAATAAATGAAAGACCAGTCCTACATGTGTAGGAATATTCCCTCTATAATGTGTTAATGATTTGATCTAGAGAAAGGCTCAAGGTTTAATTCTTGTAAATCTAAATGTTATTTTTATGATTTATTCATCTTGATTATGAAAAAATCATAAAATATACACGTGACTATGTTAGAATTTGCGTCCTGGGTCTGACGCTTATAAATCAATAATATTGAAGACTCACCTGCACTATAGCCATCGCCTCTCTTTATTTATCGGGATTCTTATACGCAATGAACGCGATAATCGTTGATGATCACCCATTGGCCCGCATTGCCATTCGCAACTTACTCGATACTAATGGTATCACTGTGACCACTGAACTCGACAGTGGCGAGCAAGTCGTGCAGGTGGTTGAAAAAAACAAACCTGAACTGCTAATTATCGATGTAGACATTCCTGGTATCAGTGGCATCGAGGTGCTGGAACAATTACGCAAGCGTCACTATGCTGGCGTGATCATTATCATATCAGCAAAAAATGAATATTTTTATGGTAAACGCAGTGCTGAATACGGTGCTAACGGATTTGTGAGTAAAAAAGAAGGCATGAATAATATTCTTGCCGCCATCGAAGCCGCCAAAAATGGTTATAGTTATTTCCCCTTCTCCCTTGAGCACTTTACTGGCTCATCGGTCAGCGAACAGGATAAACTTGATACGTTATCGACACAAGAAATGAGAGTGCTGCGTTATATCCTTAATGGCATGGATTACAGTACGATTGCCAGTAAAATGAATATCAGTAATAAAACGGTCAGTACCTATAAAAGTCGTTTAATGGAAAAATTAGATTGTTCTTCATTAATGGAAATTTATGAATACGCGCAAAGAAATAAAATAGGGTAGAGTAATGCTGAAACGCTTATTTATATTTTTGATGGTCATATTTACCATCGGATTGTCTACGGGTGTGAGTTCAGCGCGCCAGGTTGAGCTAAAAAGTAACTATAATACTGCAGTTCAAAATATCAGCTTCAACAGGGAAGAAACAAACTGGTTGGCGCATAAAAAAACATTAGTGGTTGGTACATGGCTACCGGAAGTTTCCCCTATTGTCTATCAAAACAGCGGGGAAAACTATCGCGGCGTTAACGCGGACTACCTTGCGCTAATGCAAAAAAGTCTCAATGTAAAAATTGTTATAAAGCAATATGATAACGAGCAACTGGCGCTTGCCGCACTCGCCAGTAATGATGTTGATACGTTGATAACCCAGCTTTCCCGACGGCAGGATGTCGGCGGGCATTTACTGCGTACATCGGCATTACTCACAACGTGGCCGACGCTTGTGACGTCATTAAAAAACACCATGCTACCGCTGACGACGAACCATAAGGTCAGCGTCGCGTGTGTGCGGGATTGTCCTTTTCTTAACGTTATCCAGAACGCTTTTCCTGATGCTAAAGTCTCATTTTATGACGACGAGTATCAGGCAATGGCGTCGGTAGTGAACGATGATAACCAATATTATATTGGTAACAATATTACCAGCAGTCATTGTATCTCGCGGTATTTTTCGCAATCCCTGGTTATTACGCATTATTTTGATAAGCAAGAACAATATAATTATTTTGTGGTTAATGAAAACCAACCCCTATTAAGAAATATCCTTGATGGTTTTATTACGTCAATAAGTAATGAAATCCATATGCAGGTGATGCAGAACTGGCTAAATCGCGGCAATCTTGCTTATCTGAATGCGCCCATTCCTTTCAGCCACCAGGAAAAAGAGTGGCTAAAGAATAAGCATACCATCCGCATTTTGATCAACCCGGATTACCCGCCCTACACGCTGGTAGATAGTAGCGGCGAGTTGCGCGGTATTCTTGGCGATTTGCTTAATATTATTCATCTGCAAACGGGTCTTGATTTTGAACCTGTGTTGGCTACGTCCAGAAGTGAACAGACTAAACTCATTAGTGGTGGGCAGTGGGATATGTATCCGACGATCGCCCCGACTAACCAAAACCAGGACGACTCGGCATTTAGCGATCCGCTGATGAATGTTGCATTCGTGGTTATCACATCGCGCCAGGAAACAGCCGATTCGCTGCTGGAAAAACCGATACGCGTTGCTCTGCCTGCCGGACATATTCTGGAGCGTGGCCTCAAACAACGTTATCCACAGGTGACATGGGTGAATGCGGATACCGGTAGCGCTGCCATGGCTATGGTCAAGGAGGGCGACGTTGATGCGGCAATAGCGACTGAATTGTCGGCAAAGTTCATTACCGATCATTACTACCAGAATAATATGCACTTCTTCCGGCTTCCTGACATGCCAGGCGCATCGGTAAGTTTTGCTATTTCTTCTGATGAACCCATGTTGAAGTCTGTCATTGATAAGGCCCTGCAAGCCATACCTCCGCGTGAAATTTTACAGACGACGGAGAAGTGGTCGAAGATTTCCAATACGCAGGTTGATATCTGGAGCCGATATAGCAAACAGTTCTATCAACTGGTGGTATTTGCGCTGGTACTTATTGCGATTAGCCTGATCTGGGGGATATCACTCTCCCGTGAAGTCCGTAAAAGAAAGCAATCGCAGCGGTTACTGGAAGAACAGTTGCATCTCAAAGAGGTCTTATCTCAAGAGCTGGAGAGCGAAAAGAATAAAGCGATTGCCGCCACAAAAGCCAAAAGCCGTTTTCTGGCGAGCATGAGTCATGAGTTACGTACCCCGGTAAGCTCGATTGTGGGCTTTGTGGAATTACTCTCAAGCTCAGAACTCAGCCCGGCACAACGAAAAGAGGCCATTGCTTTGACCGGTGCGACGGCCCAATCATTGCTGGGACTGATTGGTAAGATTCTGGACGTTGATAAGATTGAATCCGGAAAATATGAGGTTGTTCCCCAGTGGACCGATCTCTCGCAGCTTATTGAATTGCAGTGCCACTCTTTCGATGCCCTGGCCAGGCAGAAAGGTATATCGCTTGCCTGCGTCAGTCAGTTGCCAATAAACGAGCGGGTATTTGTCGATCAGCAAGCGTTGCGGCAAATTCTCACCAATCTGGTCGGCAATGCGCTGAAGTTTACGGCGCAGGGCAGTATCCATGTTACGGCCCGTCTGACTCCGGACACAGATAATCACGGCACCCTGACAATCGCCATCAGTGATACCGGTTGTGGCATTAGCGAAGAAGAGCAGGCTGGACTGTTCCATCGTTATGCTCAGGGGCGTTGCGGGCGTCAACAAACGGGGTCAGGCCTGGGGTTATTTATCTGCAAAGAACTGGTAACGCTGATGGGCGGTACGCTGGAGCTGAGGAGTGTTCCGTCGCAGGGAACCACGTTTACGATTACGCTACCGGTTGAAACTGCCCGACAGTCGATAGTAGCGGATGGGGATACCCCTGGCGCAGTGTTGCCGTTACCGTGTCTGTCCATTCTGATCGCAGACGATAACCCTACTAATCGCCTGCTGCTTAAACGCCAGTTGAATACCATTGGCTACAGCGTGGATGAGGCCTGTGATGGCGAGGAAGCCGAAGCCAAACTGGCAAAAAAATCATACGACCTGTTGATAACCGATGTGAATATGCCGAAGAAAGACGGATTTGATCTCGCGGCTTCACTACGTTGTCAACAACCTCACTTGCAAATATGGGGGCTGACGGCCAGTGCGCTCCCGCAGTCACGCGATCGATGTCTGCAAAACGGTATGAATTTGTGTCTGTTTAAGCCGGTGTCAATCCAGACGCTGACGCATGAATTGAGCAAAATCGACACGGGCTATGCGTCTCCTTGTGCAATCCGGCATTTAAAATTCAATGTACTGACTGAAAATACCGGTGGCGATCGCGCACTCATGAACGAGATACTCGAAACATTCCGCGAGGCAACGCTGAGTGATTTACAAGCGGCTGAGAAAGCCGTTGCGCAAGATGAGCCGCAGCTGTTTTTACGGGCGCTTCATCGGTTGCATGGTTCGGCGCAAATTCTGGGTATCACTGCGCTTCAGACGCTGTGCGAACCTTTTGAGTCTATGCGACATGACGATCTTCCGCTGGCTGTACGGCAACAGGCATTACAGAACATTGTTGCTGTCATGCGAGAAATTGAAATTGAGATCGACAGTCTGATGAGCCATTAATCCCCCCGGATCGGGTAGCCGTAGCTGCCCGATCCGGAGAGAAATGTCTTGATTCATCACTCGTTAGTGCAGTGTATTACTGGCCTGCACCCACCATTTCGCTATCAATAACAATGCCTTCTTCAGCACCTTTTAGCACAAGGTTAGCCTCATAAAATTTACCTGTGGACAGCAGTTTTTGAGCGCTGGCAACGGCTTTACGCGTCTGATTCAGCGGCATCAGGTATTGGGTCTGAAGCACGCTGATCCCTGCCAGTTGCAAGGTATCCACTGCACCTTTCCAGTCACCTTTGGCCATTTTGCCATTTGCGGTTTTGATAGCAGATTCTTTTTCCGGCGTCGCAATATAGTCTTCTGATAATGCGATCGTAGCGTTAATAATTACGTACTGATCGTCAATCATCTTCGCCTTAGGCGCTGCTTTGACAAATTTCGCCCAGTCGCTGCTGTCGCCTGCCAACAGGGAAGCGGCGTCATTGGTTAATTTTTTTGCGCTGTCAGGTTGTCCGTGAAACAGAGCCAGACGAGCAAGTTGAATATCACGCATCGCATTGGCGCCTTTTACTGCGACCTGCATAATATCGGCTGCTTCTTTTTGTACATTTGCTGTGGCTGTTTCTGCCGCAGTGGTGGTAGTGGCAGAAGCCATTACTGGGGCTGAACCCATCATAGTTGCAAGCAGACCTGCAAGAATAATCTTTTTCATTACGTTCTCCTGAATAAAGTTGGTATTGTTCACCAAACGCAATAATCATATTAAATAAGTTTAAAGAGCGGAATCAGAGCCAGGATATAATAATGAGCGTTTAATCCTACAGGTGTCAGACGTCTGACATGTGTAGGATTAAACGGATAACGACATTCCTTTCTTCTTATATACGCATCCTCAGCAGAAGACTTATCATTTGATTGTAAGTGATATGTATTGTGTGAGTATTAACTCTTTTATTAGCAGGTTACATTACGTTTACATGTAACGGAGGATGTATGTTTATTTTTAATCAGCAAGCCCTGAGAACGTTTAATGAAAAAACACTTTCTCATTATAAAAGACACGCAACAATTATGGCGGTGCTGTTGTTGGTATGTGGCATTTGCTGCTTAATCTATCCTATCGCTGCCGGCGTTTATTTAAGCTATGCGACAGGTTTTATGTTCCTGGTGTGCGGCTTTTATTCTATCTATAGCCTGTTTAGCGCTGGGAAGAAGCAGTTGAAAGCCAAATTTACCTATGCATTTTTTGCTATCGCATGGTTACTGCTGGGGTACTGTTTCCTTGTTAACCCTGTGATCGGCATGAATTCGTTGGCCATGGTTTTTTGCTGCTTGTTTATTCTTGGTGGTATTTTTCGTGTGGCTTCCGGAGTTCAAATGTTCCGCAGTCCGGGCTATGTCTGGAACATTTTTATCGGCATTTTAGATCTGCTTATTGCTGGCGTATGGCTGAATATGGATCCCGACAAGTCTTACGTGTTTACCTCTATTTTTATTGGGGTCGAGATGATCTTCAGCTCGTTAGCTTTTATCAGTCTGCGCAGAAATACGAAGCTGGTAGCAACAGACAAACTAGCCAATAACAACTAATCCTGTCTCTGGAGTGTATCGTGAATATTAAAATGATGGTTTCAGCTGTTGTTATGTTGACCTCTGTTTTGGCACCAGTGAGCTGTGCGTTTGCTACTCAGGCAACCGAAGCTGCGCCACAAGATATGACCTGTAAAGAGTTTGCTGATATGAGTCGGCAATACATGACGGCAATTGCCTTTGTGATTGTTAATAAAAATTCTGACTTTAAAGGCGATGATTATGTACCGCTGCATGAGGTGGAAACTGTCGCTGTTCCGAAAATGATTAACATGTGTCATCAACACCCGGATACGAAGTTGGGGGAATTGGCCGTAAATCTGCACACGATTGATTAACCGTTTTGATAGCCTGGCTTTAGTTAGAATTGACCATCTCTGTCCCTACATCCACATTTCCCCTCACAATAAAATAACTCGCCCTGCTATCCACGAGGAAACTCGCAGGATAGCTGTGTCCGCTAACAACTGTAAGTCTGATAAGCGAAGCGCCATTCCTGGGATCTTATGACCCGATCCCAGGAATGGCGCTTACAAGGGCAGGGAATCAATGCCGGGTTTTAAATCGCGCCAGCATGTTTTCAACCAGGACAAAGAAGACCGGAACAAAGTAGATCGCCAGCACGGTCGCGGCCAGCATCCCACCGATAACGCCCGTACCAACGGCGTTTTGCGCGCCAGAGCCTGCGCCGTTACTTATTGCCAGTGGGATAACCCCCAGAATGAAGGCCAGTGATGTCATCAAAATAGGACGTAAGCGCATTTGCGCTGCTTCCACCGCGGCTTCAAGCGGCGTTTTTCCTTCTTTTTGCATAATCTCGACGGCAAACTCGACGATCAGAATGGCGTTTTTAGCTGAGAGTCCCATGGTGGTGAGCAGGCCAACCTGGAAGTAAACATCATTGCTCAGGCCACGCAGATCGGTTGCCAGCAAAGCCCCGACCACCCCGATTGGTACAACCAGCATCACGGAAAACGGTATTGACCAGCTTTCATACAGCGCCGCCAGCGCCAGAAATACGACGATCAAAGAAATACCGTACAGCATTGGCGCCTGGTGGGTGGACAGTGCCTCCTGATACGACAGCCCCGTCCAGGCATAACCGACGCCTGCGGGCAGTTTATTAATCAGTGATGCCATAAATTTCATCGCATCGCCGCTGCTTTTCCCTGCGACCGGTTGGCCGAGAATTTCCATTGCAGGCTGTCCATTGTAGCGTTCAAGACGGGGAGAGCCGTAGGTCCATTCGGTTGATGAGTAGGCCGAAAGCGGCGTCATCGCGCCGGAGGCGTTACGTACGTACCAGTGATTGATATTGTCCGGCAGCATACGGAACGGCGTATCGGCCTGAACATACACTTTTTTAACGCGTCCCTGGTTAAGGAAATCATTGATGTAGCGGCTACCAAACGCCGTAGAGATGGTCTGATTGATATCTGACAATGCCACACCCATCGCCTCTGCTTTTGTCGCGTTGACGTGAATGCGAAACATCGGTGTATCTTCCAGTCCATTTGGGCGCACTCCGTTAACTTCATCGGGTGACTGGCTGGCCAAAGCCAGGAGCTGGTTGCGGGTCTGCATCATTTTCTCATGCCCAAGGTTACCGTTATCCAGCAACTCCATATCAAAACCTGAAGCGGTACCCAATTCGGCGACTGCGGGTAAATTGAACGGATAAACGACGGCATTATTAATGGTACTTAAGGCCATCATTGCCCGTCGAATAATAGCGGTAACCGAGTTTTCTTCGCCAACGCGTTCTGACCACGGTTTCAGGCTGATAAACGCCAGACCGTTATTTTGCCCCTGTCCGCTGAAGCCAAATCCGCCAACGGTAAAAACAGACGCGACATTCTTCTGTTCTTTTGTCAGATAGTAATCCGTTATTTCCCCAAGCACTTTGCTGGTATTTACCATCGTTGAACCGGAAGGTAATTGGGCCGTAGTCATGAAAACGCCCTGATCTTCTTCAGGCAAAAAGGAGGTGGGAGTACGGAGAAACAACACCATCATGCCAGCGCCAATCACTAAATAGACCACCATATAGCGGCCGGTGCAACGTAACAGCCTACGGGTGCTGTCTGTGTAGTGATGGGTGCATTTCTCCATGAAGTGATTGAAACGGGTAAACAGAAAATGGGTGTTTTCTTTTTCTCCTTCGTGGGATTTCAACAGCATAGCGCAGAGTGCGGGCGTCAGGCTCATCGCCACAAACACCGACAGCAGCATGGAGGAAATTAAGGTGATGGAGAACTGACGGAAAATCTCACCCGTTGCCCCGCTCATAAATGCCATTGGCATAAACACGGCGGATAAAACGACGGCAATACCAACCAGCGCTCTCTGGAGCTGCCCCATCGCTTTATGGGTCGCCGCTTTTGGTGACAAGTGCTCTTCGGCAATAATACGTTCTACGTTCTCAACCACCACGATGGCATCATCAACTAACAACCCTATTGCCAGCACCATGCCAAACATCGTGAGCGTATTGATCGAAAAACCGGCGACGTCGAGTATCGCAAAGGTTCCGAGGATAACCACCGGAACCGCGATAGTGGGGATAAGCGTCGCGCGGAAACTTTGCAAAAACAGGTACATGACGAGGAATACCAGGATGATTGCCTCGATCAATGTATGAAAAACACCTTGAATTGAAATCTCGATAAATGGGGTGGTGTCATAGGGATAAACGGTTTTCATGCTGGCCGGAAACCAGGCTGATAATCTGTTCAACTCTTGTTTAACGGCCTGGGAGGTTTCAAGGGCATTGGCGCCTGCGGCAAGTTTAATCGCAATCCCGGCGGCGGGTTTTCCGTTGTAACGGGCAACCGTGGCATAATTTTCCGCACCCAGCTCAATGCGTGCGACGTCGCGCAGCAGAACCTGGGAGCCATCTTGCTGAACTTTCAGGAAGATCTTGCCGAATTCATCGGTAGTTTGCAGGCGTGTCTGAACAATGATCGACGCATTTAACTGCTGGTCGGCTGATTGAGGCATTCCTCCCAACTGTCCGCCCGATATCTGGTTATTCTGTACTTTGAGCTGGGTAATAACGTCCTGCGGCGTAAGGTTATATTTGTCGAGTTTTTGCGGATCCAGCCAGATTCGCATGGCGTATTGCGAACCGAATAACTGTACGCTCCCGACCCCAGGGGTGCGGCTGAGTGGATCTTTAATATTCGACGCCACATAGTCAGCAATATCATATTGGCTCAGACTGTTATTATCAGAGATAAAGCCAGCGACCATTAAGATATTGCTGCTGGATTTATCAACGCTGATCCCTTGCTGCTGGACTTCCTGTGGCAAGGAAGGCATCGCCAGCTGTAGCTTATTCTGTACCTGAACCTGCGCTATATCAGGTGAAGTCCCCGTTTTAAAGGTCAGGATAATCGACGCATTACCGGCCGCATCGCTGGTGGATGACATATACATCAGGCCATCAAGCCCGTTCATATTCTGTTCAATTACCTGAGTCACCGAGTCTTCAACGGTCTTAGCGTCTGCTCCGGGGTAGGCTGCGCTGATGGTAATGGTTGGGGGAGCAATTTGCGGATATTGCGCGATGGGCAAGTTCATTATCGCGATACCGCCGGTAAACATCATAATAATAGCGAGCACCCAGGCGAAAACCGGGCGCTCAATAAAAAAGTTAGCCATGAAGAAGGTGTCCTTAATACCTGAAATATTACTGTTCAGTTACCGTGTCAGGTGTATTTGGTTTTGCTGCGAGGATTCTGGCTTTCATTCCCGGACGGATTCTTTGTAATCCGGACACAATGACCCGATCGCCAGGATGTAATCCCGTAGTCACCAACCATTGATTGCCTACAGCCTTCACCGCATTTATTTCGCGTAGTTGCACTACGTTTTCTTGATCGAGGATTAACGCAGTGGCCTTTCCCTGCGCGTTATGCGTAATCCCTTGCTGTGGGACCATTAAAACATTCTGTTGGCTGCCCTCATCCAGCAATGCAGTGACATACATACCGGGTAAAATTTCACCCTCCGGATTGGGAAATACGGCGCGTAAGGTCACGGAGCCGGTAGTCTCATCGACGGCAGGATCGGAAAACTCAAGCGTGCCGGTATAGCGATAGGGCTTGCCATTTTCCAGCATCAGCTCAACCGGAATTTTGCCCTTTTGCTGGGCAATTTTCCCACTGGCTTTTTCTTCTTTCAGGCGTAAGAAGTCTTGTACTGACTGCGTTAAATCAACATAAATCGGATCCAGTCTTTGCACGGTAACCAGCGCGTTTCCCTGATTCGCGGTGACCAGAGCGCCCACGGTTACGGTGGATTTACCGCTGATGCCCTCGATTGGCGAGGTGACATTGGCGTAACGAAGGTTGATGGTGGCCTGCTCAAGATCCGCTTTGGCGACGGCGACATTGGCTTGTGCTTCATTAAGCTGTGAGCGCGTCGTGTCGTAGTCCTGGCGGCTGACGTAATTGGATTTTATTAATGCTGACTGCCGATTTAAGGTCAGTTGCACATTATTGGCCGTCGCCTGCGCCTTTGCCAGTGCGCCTCTGGCTGCATCCAGCCTGGCCTGCAGCGGGGCGGGGTCAATTTGATACAGTGACTCTCCTTTGCTGACTTTGTCACCTTCAATAAAATTACGTTTGATGATGATCCCCCCAACCTGAGGGCGAATTTCGGCGATCTCATAGGAAACCGCGCGGCCCGGAAGCTCACTTTTAATATTCACTGAGGAAGGCGCTAAGGTAACAACGCCGACCTCGGGTTCCATGGTAGTGGTTTTTACTGTAGGTTTATTATCGCAGGCGGTAATAATGACGCTGCTAAAAAAGAGTGGTATCAACAGTAAGCATTTTCTGTTCATAGTAATCCCTGAAGAATTCGTAAGCACAAATGATTTTTTATTGCATGCAGGGTGGGGGAGTTATCGGTAAATAACAGAAGATGGTCAGGCATGAGAAAAGTAACGCCCATTTTTGCGCTAAAAGTTAGCGGTTAAATTATATGTAACAGAAAGAGTGAATATTTAGCGAAGGATCGCATGGAGCACGATGACGCAATAAGCGAAACGCGGAGTGATTAGAAAACGTGTTGGCAAACACTCGGCTCCGGAGTCTATTCGCGTCATCGTACTACCGGGATTATTTCACTAGCTCTGGCGTAACCTCGGTTACGGCATTTGCGGAGTAGGGCATTCCCCACATCGGTCCGGGCCAGAACGTACCATAACCGTAATCCCACATATTATAGGTGGTGTTTACGGACTCAGTTAAATGCCAAACTTGAATGCCTTGTAAATCAACTTTAACAAAGTTGTACGGGATTTTGTTGATGAATCCTTGTTCATCCCCTTGAATTGTCCCTAAAATAGTCACAAAGCGGTTTCTGTAATTTACCGGATCCAGAAAACCTTTCTGTTGGGCAATAATACGTCCCTGATAGCTGGCGTCTATTTGTGGTTTAGCATCGTTGTTCAGCGGCAGAACGGCGATTTCCAGTAATGTATCCGTTTTGGTATTAATTACATTGATGACTTTACCCCCAAATCGGGCCTGCTGGCCGGTATATAACCCCGGTTGGTTATGCACGGAGATAAAGTTTTTTTGTATATCTGGTTGATTTTTACCTTTGATATTCTCAGGAATTGAAGCACATGATGCCAGAGTGAAAGCAAGGGCAATAATCAGCAACCCTTTTGTTTTTTTCATTTTACTTTCCTGCTAAAAAAAGACAGGCCTATAGTAAACCTTTACTCGTTATTGTCAGCAAGCGCGAGGCTGATTATCTAAAATTAATATAATTGTAGCTTATGGTAACAACAGACAGGATTTTAGCGGGGCGCGGGATGAGTGTATGACGGCCTACAACCGTGATATGGTGATGGTGCCACAAGGTTATCACCCGGTGGCGATCATGGCATCATGTTGGTGCGTTTGAACTCTGTCATCATCACGTTCTGCGGATTTAAGTCTGGAACGTGTCAACGCTTTTCAGGACGGATCATGCTAATAATAAAAAGCCGCGAAAGCGGCTTTTTATTATTGAATGGCTGGAGGGTTATTCGCTGACTTTTTGCTCAACGGAGGCTGCACCTTCTTTGGTCTTATTCCAGCCTTTCTCTGCACCTTCTTTTGTTGCATTCCAACCTTTTTCTGTACCTTCTTTGGTATTATTCCAGGCTTTTTGTGAACCTTCACTCACCTTGCTGCTCAGGTCATCTTGCTTACCTTCAGCTGCATGTTTTGCTTTTAACTGTTGCTCTTCGCCCTGATTCTGCGCCTGATGCAATTTTTCTTTTGCAGTATTCGCGTTTTCGTGCGCAGCAGCTACATCATTATCAGTTGCGTGTGTTGTTGCGGCAATAACAGGAGAAGCCAGCAGAATTGCAGATAATGCGATAATTGTCTTTTTCATAATATCCTCGCTTAGCGTTATAAGTTATTAGCGTGATGAAGCATGGCATACAAACGAAGCGCTGGCTTTAGGAAAAAACTGTAAGTGCTGATAACGTTATTTATCCATTTAGTCAGTTGTGAGCAATTAATACGGTTATTTTTTGTTGGGGATTTTGTTTTTTGCGCGAAGGGAAGACGCAAAAAGAGTCGTGATGGTGTTGATATGGATGTGTTTTTATCTGGTTGATTTTTATATTGTTATTGTGGACGACAATTTGCGTAGCTTGCGTGACCCAACGGTTTGCCCGAACTGCGGGGGGAGCTGGGCGACGTCCAATACGTCCCGAAGCATTCCTCCTGCCACATCTTGCATCCAGTCAGCGTCATTATAAACAGTAGATATGAAAACTATATACGCTCGTTGTTAATGGCATGATGTATAAGCCCATGGATAGCCGAACATCTATATTCCTGTTAATCCATACTGAGAATATTGTTATCACTAGCCCTACAACGGAAGCGTTAATGTTATATTCTAACGCTCCCATTGAGCCTACCACTTTGGTGAAGCAATTCTTACAGTTCAAAGGGACCTGATGGGTATTTTATTCGGCCAAATAACCACCATCGATCGGATAAACCCCTCCAGTACAGAACGCTGACTTGTCTGACAGCAAAAACAATATGAAATCTGCTATTTCTTGCATTTTTGCCATCCTTTTCATAGGATGACTGTTTGCAAAACTACGTACGATATTTTCAGGAAATTCACTCATTCGTGGGGTTTGAACGTAGCCCGGAGCGACTGCATTAATCCGAATACCTTGACTTGCAAACTCTAGCGCTGCGGTTTGGGTTAAGCCGATTATACCATGCTTAGCCACGGTGTAAGGCGCTAATCCAGGAATGCCAACCAGACCATTTACTGCAGATAAATTAACTATAGAGCCACCAAATTTCATCATCTCAGGTATTTCATATTTTAGGCAGTAAAAAACGCCGCTCAATGAGGTAGCAATAACCTTATCCCAGTTTTCAACTGTCTGCTCTGTTATGTTTTTACCATGTTCACCCGTTAAGCCTGCATTATTTACGGCATAATCAAGTCTGCCGAAATGTTTGATAACCTCATCTATCATTTGCCGTACTTGTCCTGGCTGTGACACATCACATCCGATCCCCAGCGCTTGTTGTCCCTGTGAAGATAATCGTTTCGCTTTTTGTTTAGCCTGCTCTGACGAGCGGGATACAATAACGACCTTAGCGCCATGTTTGTGTAATTGTTCGGCGACTGCCTCACCTATACCTGTAGTACTTCCTGTTATGACAGCGACTTTATTCTGGAAATTCATAACTCCCCCTATGAAGTAGAATTGAGCCTTTCATCTGGGTTAGTATACAAATGAGCTGTGACAGTTTTTGTCAGTACTCTTTCCCCTCGCTGATCCCTTCTTTTATTCTCCATTTTTTCAGTAATACGGTCCTGCTTTCACTATATATGGAATCCAGTTGTACCATCTCTTCAATTTTGTCAGTTCTAAAATGACGAAAATCATTTCTCATCTCACACCATGCAACCAAAAGCCAGCACGACTCCATATATACCAATCCGATAGGCCATATGACACGAGAAGAGTAAGTGTCCTTCTTGTCACAATACTTTATTTTGATTCTCTTTCGCTTTTTAATAGCATTGCGGATGCCTTCAAAAAACATCTCATTATTTTCTGAAGGACCAATCAGATAGGACTGGCTCTCAATAAGATTTTTTAATTCACCAGGGATGACGGCATGTATTTTGGCCAGTGCATTCCTTGCGGTGTTTTTGAAATCATAATCCGTATTATGAGAGACCCAATTTAACCCCAGTGTAATAGCATTAATTTCTTCATGAGAAAGGTTTAAGGGGGGTAAATGAAAATCAGACTTAACGATATAACCAATTCCAGCACCACCTTCAATGCACACACCTTGATGCTGTAGCGTTTTTATATCTCTGTAAAGAGAGCGCACACTTATTCCTAATCTTTCAGAGAGAGTGGATGCCGTGATCGGATATCTTTGCGCCCTTAATATCTGAAGTAATTCCAGAAGCCTTTCTGTTCTAGTCATGTTGATAAATCCATCTTGAGCCTGAGACGATATCTTAAAGCATCTGTTGGATAGGCATCTTAGTACAAAGTTAGCGTACACGCTTAAGTTAAACAGCCCATTGATTAATACAGAATACGCCCATCTGCGGATGATGATAGTGTAATCGTCCGCTCCTTGCTGTGAGTTCAATCGGTGGATGCAACGCTATCCTTAATCAAGGGGGACGTTGCCAATGCAGATGACCAAACAATTCCGCCAACTAAACGCTACACTTCGCTCTCTGGTCTTACCCACCAAAAGTGGACATGCCGCTAAGTGAGTAAACTTTCTAAGGATATTACTGTTCCTGCAAAAAATATCTGGCCTGAATATAAACTACTCGATATTCTGAAATGCTTTGTGTTTTTTGTGAACAGGAAAAAGTATGCTTAGTACATTACCCGATTTACACAGAAGTTTTGCAGAGCAACTCAAGCTTAAATTTCAGTCTGATTCGCGAATCCATTCCCTTCTTGCTGGTGGTTCGATTGTTCATGGCGGGTTTGATAAATACTCCGATCTCGATTTTGTCGTTGTGGTAGATCCTCTCCACTATGACGAAATCATGGCGCAGCGTAGGGAGTTCGCCGGAACATTAGGCCATCTGTTGCATGCTTTCACTGGGGAACATGTTGGAGAGCCTCGCCTGCTTATATGCCTGTATGGCCCTGAGCTTCTCCATGTCGATCTGAAATTTGTCACCCTGGAAATGCTTACTCAACGCGTTGAGGAGCCAGCAGTGTTATTTACCCGTGATAGCACTGCTCTGGAGCGACAACTGGCAAAATTTAGCGCTCACTGGCCCAACATGACGCCGGAGTGGTTTGAGTCCCGAGCCTGGATTTGGCTTCATTACGCTGTGGTTAAACTGGGAAGGGGCGAACTCTTTGAAGCGATTGGTATGCTGGCATTCTTCCGTGAGCAGGTGCTGGGACCTATGCTATACCGTCGCGCAAATCTACCGCAACGTGGGGTTCGCCGCATTGAATTCCTCGGCATTGATCCTGATGGCCTGCTGACTTCTACGCTGGCAACTCACGATCGTGACTCCGTCAGTGTTGCCATCAAAATGGCTGTGGACGCTTATATCAATCTGCGGGCTGATGCTTTGCCTGAAAATATCGCAGACGATGTGGCTCGTTGGGCGGTTCTTGCCATGCTGAAAGCGTATTCTGCCAGGGGTTAAATCCATACTCAGGTCGCTTATCAGAGCAGGGAAAAGTTTAAATGTCAGCTGAGAGCCAGCTCCAAACCTTGAAAGGTTTCGGTTTGGCCTGCCACCGAGTGCAGACTATGTTTGCTAAAAATGGTCGTCTGAATTTCGGTTGTGACGTTCTTACTGGATGCTTAGATTCATTTTCAATCTATTGAGAGGGTATGAATATGAACTTTGCAGAACTTCACAACCAACATGAGCCCCTTCTTATCGCTAACGTCTGGGATACCGCCAGCGCAGCAATAGCGTCCACACTGGGATATGAAGACGGGCAGGGAATGCCGTTTGATGAGTTATTTTATATGGTCACCCGCATCCGGGCTGTGAGCAACCTGCCATTCAGAGTTGACATGGAAGCAGGGTATGGTGATTCAGCCGAAGAACAACGCTTAATGGCCTGATGTTCTAATGCAGCCGGAAAACTTCTGTTTTGTATTAGTGCCTTGAGTTTGTAATCTATGACGTTTTTCGCAAGTAAAGGTCAGTATATCGTTCAAGACTGACCATGATTTATTTTTCTCGGGACTTAGCTTTAAGGATCTCGTTGTTAGTTAGGGGGGCGTGTAATGC
The DNA here is from genome assembly GCF_053309355.1 of Citrobacter freundii complex sp. 2025EL-00176. Lineage (NCBI taxonomy): Bacteria > Pseudomonadati > Pseudomonadota > Gammaproteobacteria > Enterobacterales > Enterobacteriaceae > Citrobacter > Citrobacter freundii complex sp. 2025EL-00176. The sequence goes on from NZ_JBRYHT010000011.1 coordinate 88,250, forward strand.
GCGTCATATGTGGATTCCTTCCATAGTTAGTATACGTTTAATGGACCACAATATAGCGTGTACATAAACGTGTACCAATTTTCTCTGAATTTAGCTGGATGCCCTCGGGCAATAACAGACACAAAAAAGCCCGCAGGGCTTGCGACGTGCGGACTCTTAGGACTTCATCGGATGACTCTGGTAATCACCGATGGAGAATTTTGGGCTGGCGGAGTCTGAATTGGCTTTATAACTATTTGTTTTATATTTGCTAATAATCAATTCAATTTTCATTTTGGTCCCATTGTTGGTCCTAAAAGAAATGTCAGGTTTTTTGCAGGGGAAGGGGAGGTTACAGCAGGAGTCTCTTTGTCTACGAGATTAGCATTTTGCTTTCCTTTAGTCTGCTCTATATTTAAGCGTTTATTTCACGTCAGTTTTTAGCAAGCCGGTAGAGCGTCTTGCTCGCAAAATATCCACTACGGAAAGATACGGGCTCTGTTCTTGCCATGAAAATCCCTTTCGGTCGATATGGACAAGCCCGTATTTTTCGACAAGAAAGTTCACCGCATCGCCATCAACGCATCCGATTGAGCGGACGGCGGTACAAACATGTCGGCTTGTTGTTGCTTTGCTAATGATCCACCATTTCCAGCGATTTTACTAACTTACAAGGTATCTATCGAAAATGGGTTAGATCATCGTGCTGCTCGAACGACAGGCGAGAATTTGAGTTGACAGTTCGCACTTGTGAATTGGGAGCAGTCTAGTCCCCGCTAATTTTGCATAGTCATTTATGGGTTGATTCGGTAGACTATTAATGACTTTAAACGACTCTAGTCTTTTTTGAAGAGTGCCACTGTTATGACCGCCGAACCCTGGGTTACCGCCCTCGACGTTGCCCAACACTTGGGCGTTGTCAAAGATACTGTATACCGCTGGCGCGAACGCAAGGGACTACCCGCCCATAAAATTGGCCGGCTGTGGAAGTTTCAGCTGTCTGAAGTGGACGAATGGGTGCGAGCTGGTGGGGCGGATGAGTCTGCTGAGGGAGGTAGCATAGAATGACTTCAAGCCATGACGAAGCACATACTCGTACCGAGATCATTGATTCGCAGCTCTCTCATTCTGGCTGGTCACGAAGTCGGCGTACACTTATAGAGGAATTTCTGCTCAAAACGACGGAACCCGAGAATACCCATAACGCCCCGCAATTTGCGGATTACATTTTGCTCGGATCAGATGGGAAGCCAATTGCTGTAGTCGAGGCTAAACGATCATCTCGCGATGAACTCGCAGGAAAGCGCCAGGCTGCAGGTTACGCGGATACGATTAAAACCAAATTTGGCAGCGATCCATTTATCTTCCTCACCAATGGCAAAGAAATTCAATTTTGGGATCGGGTTCGTTACGTCCCTCGCAAGGTCTCCGGTTTTTATACCCGAGATGATTTGGAGCGACTACGACATCAGCATCAGTTCGCCGAGCCCGTGGGCAATGTAACTATCAATGCTGATATAGCTGGACGCGACTATCAAAACGAGGCTATTCGTCGCGTCACTGAAGGCGTAGATGCAGCCAAGCGCAAGTTCCTATTGGTGATGGCCACTGGCACGGGCAAAACGCGAACTACCATTGCCCTAGTTGATACTTTGCTGCGCTCCAAGCGCGTGCAGCGAGTGTTGTTCCTGGCAGACCGACGGGAATTGGTGCGCCAGGCGATGTCGGAGTTCAAAGCTCATCTGCCCAACGAAAGTCTGGCTCGCATCGAATCTGGCGAAACCTCTGGAGCACGTATCCAGTTTTCTACTTATCCAAGCATGATGCAGGTCTATTCGCGCCTGTCAGTCGGTTATTACGATCTGATCGTAGCCGATGAAAGTCACCGCTCCATCTATCAGCGCTACAAGTCCATTTTTGATCATTTCGATGCGATACAGCTCGGGCTGACCGCAACCCCAACCGATTACATCGACCATAACACATTTGAACTATTCGATTGTGACGACGGCGTTCCCAGTTTTTACTACAGTTACGAACAGGCCATCGCTGATCAGAACCTAGTGAATTACCGCGTGCTTAACGCACAAACCAACTTTCAGCTTCAAGGCATACAGGGGGACGCACTAGCCGAGCCCTTGAAACAGATGGCACGTGATCAAGGCATAGATCTTGATGAGCTCAATTTTGATGGTAGCGACATCGAAAAGGGAATCATCAATCAAGGAACCAACGATGTCATGGTGAAAGAGTTTATGGACAAAAGCCGCAAAGATGTTCGCGGTCTGCCACACAAGTCGATCATCTTCGCCGTCAGTCACGCTCACGCCAAAAGGCTCTATGAAGGCTTTAATCGCCTGTATCCAGAACTGCAACGCCAAGGCATGGCCGAAATTATCGACAGTCACATGGAGTGCGCTGACGCCATGTTGGATGATTTCAAATACCGCACCATGCCGCGTGTTGCCATCTCGGTGGATATGCTTGATACCGGTGTGGACGTTCCAGCTATTCAAAATTTGGTCTTTGCCAAGCCTATATTCAGCAAGGTTAAGTTCTGGCAGATGATCGGGCGTGGCGCACGGCGACATATCGACAAGGCAACTGGTGAAATCAAGAAGGATTTTCTAATCATTGATCACTGGGAAAACTTTGCCTATTTCAAGCTCAAACCCGATGGCGAAGTGGAGCACCCGAGTGAACCGCTGCCAGTACGCCTGTTCCGCCTACGGTTGGAAAAGTGGCAGCTTCTACACACCCAGCAGCAAGACACACAAACGGTTATCGCCGATTTGCTGACCATGCTGGATACTCTACCTCGGCACAGCATCAACGTGCGGCCACATTGGGATGAGCTCGACACGCTGGCGCGGCAATGGCCAGAACTAAGTCAAAGCGTATTGGAACATCTCTCCAAGACCATCGCGCCATTGATGCGCTTTGCACCGTTTGCGTGCTTGGAAGAATTGCAGTTCCGCATCTGGTGTGAGCGCCTTACTGTGGCCTGGCTTAAGGGCGATGTTAACGAACAAACCAAAGTGCAAGAGCGCATACAAGAGGCTATGAGTAGCTTGGCCAACAACACCCCTAAAGTGCAGCGAGTGGCTGAACAACGAGTTTGGGCACAATCTGCTGGTTTTTGGCAGCACCTAGATACAGCACGTCTGGACACGCTGCAATCCGTGTTCTCGCCTTTGATGCGCTATCGCACCGCCACACCAAGCCGCACGGTCGAAATCAATCTACCGGATAGCATTACGCAACGTAGCTGGATTATTTATGGCCCCACCGGAGAAGGTGCTTTTGCGGAAAGCTATCGTAGGCAGGTGGAAGCGTTGGTGCGCCGACTGGCTGGCCAGTTACCAGAATTAGCCAAACTTAAGCAAGGCGAGCATCTGGATGATAAGGAATTGGACCGAATCAGCAAAACGTTGTACCAGACTGATCTGTTCGTTACCGAAGACACCTTGCGCAAAGCCTTTGAAGCCCCAGCCGCATCGCTGGCTGACTTTTTACGCCACATACTTTGTGAAGATGCGCATCTGCCTAACCGCGAGCAGCGCATTAATGTCGCTTTTGATGCATTCATTGCCGCTCACGGCTATTTGCGAGCCAATCAACTTAACTTCCTGCGCGCTGTAAAGGCCGCTGTGCTGCGCCACGGGCGCATTACCCATGCCGCACTCGGCGAACCACCGCTCGCGCGCGTGGGCCGAGTGGAAAAGCTATTTCCACCGCAGGACATCTACGAGCTCATTAACCTCGCCAACCACCTGTTGGACGAGGTAGCTTGATCTATCAAGGAAATTCCTGAATGCTTGCACCTCATATCAAGAAAAAAGTTGACGAACTTTGGAACCGCTTTTGGGCGGCTGGCCTCACTAACCCCTTGGTGGCGGTTGAGCAAATCACCTATCTGCTTTTCCTTAAACGCTTGGAAGACATCGATCTCAAGCGCCAGCAACGTGGCTTTCCCTCCATTTATGCGGGTTACGAGTCCTGTAAGTGGAGTTACATCCGTCAAGAAAAGACCAACCCCGGCCATTTGATTGACGTGGTTTTTCCGTGGCTACGGGAGCTCGATAAACATTTCAGCAGCGTCAGCACCGACGGTACAGAACTAGTCAGCCTCAACAACCGCATGGCTGATGCCTATTTCCAGCTCGACCCCAACAAAGGCAAGGTGTTGAGTGACGCGATCGATGCCATCGATCAGCTCTTCGCCAGAGCGGGTGAAGGCTCAGCCGCTCAAGATATCATGGGTGATACCTTTGAGTACCTGCTCAGCGAAGTCGCCACGGCAGGTAAGAACGGCCAGTTCCGTACTCCGCGACATTTGATCCGTTTCATGGTCGAGCTACTAGATCCTGAGCCAGGACAACGCGTCATAGATCCCGCCGCTGGCACCGGTGGTTTTCTGTTCAGCACTCAGCAGTACCTAATGCGCAAATTTTCCGCACAAGAAAACCTTGTGTTGGAATGGGACGGGACCCCGCATCGCACTGACGGAGCCGCCGCTACACCAGAGCAATATACCGCCATCCACAATGGTGTCAATTTCGTCGGCCTCGATAACGACCGCACTATGGCACGCATCGGCTGGATGAATCTAGTGCTGCATGACGTGACCGACCCGCACTTGCTGCAGGGCGACTCCCTCAGCAAACGTGAAGGAAAAGTCAGGCTTAAAGAACTGCTTGAGCCCGGTAGCTACCAATTCGTGCTGGCTAACCCACCTTTTACAGGAACAGTCGACAGCGGAGATCTGGAGCCCGACACCTTACTATTCCCGCGTGTGGGCGGTGGCGGCAAGAAAAAGGACGATTCGATCACCAATAAAAGCGAGCTACTCTTTCTTTGGTTGATGCTCGACTTACTCGATATTGGCGGGCGCTGTGCGGTGATTATCCCCGAGGGCGTTTTATTCGGCAATACCGATGCCCACGTTCGGTTACGCCGCGAACTGCTAACAGAGCATGTGGTGGAAGGGGTAATTTCCCTTCCAGGCGGTGTCTTTCAACCCTACACCGGCGTCAAGACCTCGATTCTGATCTTCAGAAAAGTCACCCGACGCGATAATAAGCAAAGCCTGCCCAGTAATGCTGCGCCAATGACGGAAAACGTTTGGTTCTATGAAGTGGAGGAGGATGGCTACTCAAAAGATGCTAAGCGCAATCCACGCCCAGGCCAACAAAACGATCTATGGGATGCGCTCATCAAGTTTAAAGCCTGGATCGAGCACGGTCCCAGTGGCGCAGAAAGTCATGAAAAGACCTTGCTGCAACCCAGTTTTCACACAGAACGCTGGCGTCAGGCCCTACTACGTGACACTGCCGACAAACTCACATCTGCAGGTGAAGCTTTCTCGAACTTGTCCGATACAAGTATGTGGGACGGTCAGGTATGGGGCATACACGAGCTGTTCCCCGAGCTTCCTGCTGACCCTAAAGAAGCAGAAAATCAGGTGTGCAACGAAGCCAGCCGGAAACTCTACGACTTGGTTATCCAGTTCTTCGCAGCCCCCACCCAGCATGTGTGGACCAAATGGAAAGATAAGGCCACTGCTGCTAAACCAATGGACAGCGACAAGGCGCTGGTGGAATGGCAAAAAGCCATCAAAGTACCTCAGCAAGAATTCAACCGCGCCACACGCGATGTGCAACGCTTTTTTGAAGCGGAAGATGGGCCAGCACTGCTGATGTGGAAAGGCTTGGTTAAGGATGCGTTAAATGCCGGCTTGACCTATCACCAGAAGGCGGTTACGCAAGCTCCCACGGTGCCGTTCAGCACTCATGAGCCGGTGGCCGACCTGAACGCAGCACTGGAAGGTATCGCTCGCGAAGTGGCCAAGCTTGATGGTTTCGACGTCACCCTGCGCAGCTTAGCTATTGATCAACAAACAGAGCTAAAAGAGGTCAAGCATTGGGTCGTGCCTGTTCGAGCCTGGGCGCGCAACGACGAATGGCAAAGTACCGATGGCCAGTTCGTTGGCTCGCACGATGCTGATGAGTTAGTGCGGCCGGCTTATGTGGAGGCGATGCTGGCCGAGGGACTATATGACGATAAGGGTGTACTCAAAGGTGACCTGCTCGACCCGGACTGCATAGAGGCACGGGAGTGGAACCTCTCCGCTGGCCAGTACAAGCCATTTGACTTCACCCAGCTCAAGAGCGACAAGAGCGTGGCCGAATTGATCGACACGCTTAAAACTACCGAGCAAGAGATTATCAAGGGCCTGGACAAATTGCTGGCGATGGTGGAGGGGAGGGAATGAAGTTGCCAGAAACTTGGGCGCAAGCTCGGCTAATCGATGTTTGCGAATTGAATCCTCGACTCCTTGCAGATCAGAGACCAGAGGATGATACAACCGTAACTTTTGTACCGATGTCAGCGGTTGATGAACATCGCGGCGTGATAGATAAAGCAGAAACTCGCATGTTCGCAGAGGTGGCAAAAGGCTACACAAGTTTTCGTGACCATGATGTGCTTTTCGCAAAAGTCACGCCTTGCATGGAAAACGGAAAAGCAGCCATAGCTCGGAACCTGAATAATGGCCTTGGTTTTGGTTCCACAGAATTCCATGTGTTGCGTTCGAACAATGTTGTTCTTCCGGAATACCTTTTCAGCTTTATTCGACAGAAGGCTTTTCGAGAGCGGGCAGCATCCGCGTTTGTGGGCACAGGAGGCTTGCAACGGGTTCCAACTGATTTTCTTTCACGAGTAAAAATCCCACTTCCCACACTCCCCGAACAACAGCGCATCGTCGATGTACTGCAACAGGCGGAGGCAGCGTACGATTATCAATCGCGAAGTCGGCACCTTGATTTGATGATCAAGTCTGCTCTTGACCGCTTGGTGCTTGCTCGTGACAAGTCGGAGTGGGTACAACTTGGACGTTTCGTTGAAACCCGATATGGTACGTCGATTTCAGCTGACGCCACGGCTGACTCAGGAGTGGCAGTTCTTCGAATCCCGAATGTCGTGGGAGGCGAAGTTGATACCGGCGACTTGAAGTATGCCAATCTGACGCAAGCTGAGCTAAAGCGTCTGAGCTTAACGTCCTCTGATGTGTTAATTGTTCGCTCTAACGGCAATCCTGACTATGTTGGGAGATCGGCTCCCATCACCGCAGATATTGCCAAATCTGATATGGTCTATGCGTCGTACTTGATTCGCTTGCGAACAGACATAACGCGTTTATTGCCGGAATATCTAAGTGCATTTTTAAACAGCGCTTATGGCCGTGCAGCGATGCGAAATGCTATCCGTACAACCGCTGGTCAGAGTAACCTTAACGGCGAGAATTTGACAAAGATCCAGCTGCCGATACCTTCTATTGAAGAGCAGACCCGTTTCCGTGATATCTGGTTACAGGTTCGGGAGCTTCGTAGACTCATTGCCAAATCGGAAAACATAGCAGCCGAAATGCGTGATGTATTGAGCATTGCAGCAATGTCTGGCGAGTTGACCACAGATTGGAGAGGGAATCATGCCGATGAAATCGCTGAGGCCTCCCACGTGCGCGATACCGTGCTTCGCGAGCGAGGCACTAAGATCACGTTAAGTACCAATGTAGTCGTTACTTCCTCAGTGCAAACCGATTCCACCACCCACATCGAGCGCCATTGGTTGCTCAGCGAGCTCAGTGAGTTTCAGCGGCAGGTGTTGGCGGCATTCACAGATTATTGCCAAGAGAGTGGCCAATCCTTGTTGGTAGAAGATCCGGAGGTCTTATCTCGATTTTGCGATGACGCGATGGTGACGGAACGTTTACAAGCCTTTGGCCAGTCGCACGGCAATCGTATCCGCCGCTCCTTGAGCCAGTTGGCTTCACTGGGCTTGATCGCTAAAATCACCTTGCCCAAGCAAGACCTGGAAAGCGGCGATGTGGATTACCTTAAAGCCTTCCGCCCTTTGCGCCAAGAAGAGTTCACACGCATGGCCGATGTGCAGACTCTGCGTAAAACGTTGTCGTCAGGTGTTGACCAGCAGCACTACCTTTTTGAAGTCCAACTGGACTATGAGAACTCTGCACACGCTGGAGCAAGTGGAATGTTCCAGGTTATTGCTATTGAAGATGAAGACGGACAAGACTTCACGTACCTGGTGGATCTAGGTAAGCATTACGCCTCGCTCAATGAGCTGAAAGAAGACATCGCCAGCGCACTCAAGGTAGAGGCGCGGCAAGTTGATTTGGAGTCTGTTTAATGCGCCTTCGTTACTTACGTCTTCAAAACTACCCGCCCATCTCTGATATCAAGGTGTGTTTCGCTAGCGGCTCGCCGCTGGCGCGCGATTGTGCGATTCGTTTCGTCGTCGGCGTAAATGGCAGTGGTAAGTCCAACCTACTGCGGGCTGTCGCCGAGGTTTTTCTAGCATTAGCAGATGGACAGCGAACCCTTTTCCCTGTGCAATTGGTATATGAGCTTGGGAATCGAGATACATCAAACGCGCGAACATTGATCGTGGATTGGCTCGGAGACCGTCAGTCCGCGAGCCTGTGGATTGCCGACAAATTTTCCTTCCCAGACAGCCTGACGGCTGAACAATTCGAGCAGATGCTTGCGCGTTTTTCAGCCGAATCCAGCGATATTCCTTCGGAATTTCGACCTCTTGTGCGTAAAGGTGAATGGCCCACAGGATCGGTGACACCGCACAGCATTGCCTTACCTTCCGCAGTTCTGGCCTACACCACCGGAGACTTGCGCCCTTGGCGTTCTGTGTGGAATCGCAATCAGCGCGCAGAGGGTTTACAGGATAGCAATTATGATACCCAAAGTGACGAACGCCCCGCAGGCTGGACCGTTGCCCAGGAAAATGCCTTTCAAGCAGGGCAACAGGCGGGCGGGAATACCCAACGGCAGTCCCAGAATGCAAACCCTGGCGAGATGGACAGTTTCCGCCGCCCGGTTTTGCTGGACGCCACATTGTTAAAATGTGCGCTGCTGGCTGTGGCTTTGCCACAGGCTTTAGTTGAAGCAAAAGACCAAACAGGGCGAGCCGATAACAAAAATTCATTGCAAAAGCTGCTGGAGCGAGGTGGTTGGCATCACTTGGTCTCTGTCGCATTCCGTTCGCGTTTACAAGCGGCTCAATGGGAGCAGAAACTGTGTGAAACAGCCCACGATTGGTGGTTGTGTGCCAGTGAAGTTGTCGCTGAGCCGCATCCGGCGGAACCGCGTCGTACCCTGTGGTTCGATTTCAAAGGCCGCTTCAACGCGCAAGGCATCTCGTTTTTGTCACCCGCCCGCGATGAGTTGCAAACCTGCACCAGCCAGGGCGAAGCGCTGTGGACGTTACTCGGCGGCGCCAAGGACGTGAGCCGCTTTGAGATTTTCACCCGTTTATTGGAACTGAATCAAGCAGGTATGTTTGATGATGTGCTGTTGCGCTTGCGCCGCACACCCGCACCTGACGAAGGTACCGACTCCAACTCGGTTGACATTGGCATATTGCGCTACGAGGAGCTTTCAGACGGTGAGCAAATGGTGTTGGGTCGCATGGCGTTGTTCCACTTGTTGGAAGGCCAGCAGGACGCCTTACTATTACTGGATGAGCCCGAGACCCATTTCAACGACAAATGGAAGCGCGAGATTGTTGACATCATAGACGATGCGATTGGTAATACCAGTAACGATGTATTAATTTCTACCCATTCCGCCATCGTGCTTTCTGATGTGTTCAACAACGAGATCGTAATGGTAAAAAAAACGGCGGATGGCTCCACCGTGCGCAACGTGGACGAACCGACATTCGCCACAGACCCCAGTGCGTTAATGATGACAGTGTTCGGTGCAGATGACAGTATTGGCAAACGCGCCCAGGAATTCATTGAAAAAAAGCTGCGCCAAGCGACTGGCACACCAGCAGAAATCGCCGATCTGGAAAGCTTGATCGCCCGAATGGGTTCGGGTTTTTATCGCAGTGAATTGCGCACTTTGCTGAATATATGGCGAGGTAGCAATGCTTAAACCTATCCATCGAGTTGCCTGTTCGCCAGCGCTAGTTGCCTGCCAGCAGTTGATGCAGCGTTTTGCGCTATGGTTGTGTGATCCTGCGATCACAGATGCCCACATTAACCAGCAAGGTTTGCAGCCACCTGTGTTGGCCAGCAGTATTGAGGCTAATTGGTTGTGGAACTTTCTTCAGCGCATTGAAGCAGGTCAAACACTTTTGAGCCGTGCCCAAACGGTTGCTGCAATGCCCGCTGTACAGAAGACGGCGTTGATGGCTTGGATACAGACAGTCTCTGCGCTTGCAACCCAATTTCAACCAACACCAACCCTGTGGCCAATTAATTGTCCTGTTACTAGCGCTTCGGATTGGAAGGCATTCAAAACATTGATGGAAGCCTTTTATGAAAAAGGATTTCGTAGTGGTTTGCCGTACCGGCCCAATGGCACTCCCACCGCTGCTGATGGCGTGAAATACGCTGACTTTTTGAAAGCATTTCGCGATGCCCACCGTTTGAATCCTGACTTAGATGCTCAAGAAGTATGTGTACTTTGTGGTGGTCCGCTAGGCCAAACACCTGAAGTCGATCATTGGATTGCAAAGAGTGCGTTTCCCTTGCTCAGCGTCTGTGCCGACAACTTGCTTCCCATTTGTGGCGAATGCAATTCAACGGCAAACAAAGGTGAGAAAGATGTGCACACTGCCGGCAGTTTCTCCGATTGGTTCCATCCTTATTTGAGGCCTGGGAATGGCGGGGTACGAATCAATTATGTGTTGTCGGAGCTGACCGTGCATTGCGTTGCCATTGTAGCGAGTGATAAACCCAAAGCAGACCATCTTGATCAACTACTAAACCTTTCGGATCGCTGGACTAGGAAATTTAAAGCAGAATATTTGGCCAAGCAAAAGGAGCTTTTCAATCTCAAACGACGCGGGCGAGGCCCGAGCGACTTTGCGTCACTGCAGAATTACTTAATCGATTACCAGGTCGCTATGGATGAGTCTGGTCCCGACTACGAAGTCGGACAAGCGTTGGCCGCAGCAATACTAGATCCTGCTTGCCTAGCGGTATGGCACAGCGAGTTGGGGCTGGCGACATAGCCTCAAGCAAACTCATAGAGCCCCCGCTTTAGGCTGATATGGCCCCTTGCGTTGGATAGCCAGTTTATTGTCCTGCGCGCAAAAATGACCCAGTTCCCGGGGGCAGAGTTTACGTGCTTCGGAAAGCCAGACGGCAGGATAGGAACTGAAGCTCTGCTTGGTTATCAGCTTAGCCAGAGGCGATAGTAAGAGAAATGCGAGAGTTTGCTTTCATTGGATTTGATTAAGAGCGTCAACCATCACCATCATACAGCTGGTAATCGACATCTTTAGGTTTGGCGGCTTTGATTTCCGTATCGGTTAACGGCTTGGTTTTTCTTGCCATGGGGGAGTCTCCCTGCGTTTAGGCCCAACGAAAACAATAGAGCTTTTCGTTGGGCCTATCAATGGGCCTAAAAGGTTCGGATTTAATAAGTTCTCTTCGGACTTCGCAGGACAAATTGAGGGCACAAAAAAGCCCGCAGGGCTTGCGCCGTGCGGGCTCTTAGGACTTCATCGGATGACTCTGGTAATCACCGATGGAGAATTTTGGTGGAGCTGGCGGGAGTTGAACCCGCGTCCGAAATTCCTACATCCTCGGTACTACATGCTTAGTTCGTCTTTACATTCGCCTGGCACCTGCGGACGGACACGCCACTACCAGACTAGCCTGATTAGTTTTAACGCTTCAACCCCAGGCAGGGCATCCACGCGATCTCTTTTGGGTTTGACCTCTCTTTGATCCCCGTCTTAAGAGCGGAAGCTAGGGAGAGAGGGCTCAGAGCAGGTTATTAAGCTGCTAAAGCGTAGTTTTCGTCGTTTGCGACTATTTTTTTGCGGCTTTTTACGAGGCCAACCGCCCCTCGGCATGCACCTTGGGTTTCGCGAATCCCGTCGAATCCAGAATCAGCCCCAATGTGTTAGAGCAAGTATAACAGACTTGTGACACGCGTGACCAGCCCCCGCAACCCCTTGTCCTCAAGGATTTACCGCTCGCGCAGCGCTTCTTTGGCCCGATTAAACGGTTTGATTAAATAGTCGGCGATGGTTTTTTCACCTGTTTTTATATCCACTGTAGCAATCATGCCCGGTACGATGGAGAAATGACGTCCCAGTTTGTTCTCCAGGTAGTCCTGATGGGTACGGATAAACACGCGGTAGTAGAAGATCTCCGGTTTCGCTTTATCCTGGATGGTGTCCGGAGAGATGGTTTCAACTACGCCTTCCAGACCGCCATAAATGGCGTAGTCATAAGCGGTTATCTTGACCAGCGCTCGCTGGCCGGGGTGAATAAATGCGATATCACGCGGCGACAGACGGGTTTCAATGAGTAGATGATCGTCTATTGGCACTATTTCCATCATTTCGCCATTGGGTGGGATAACCCCGCCAATGGTGGTGACCTGGATATTTTTTACGATACCGCGCATGGGCGCGCGCACGGTCAACCGGGTGACAGAATCCTCACGTCCTTTCAAAATGGCCGCCAGCATATCCACTTCGGCGTTGGCTTTAGACAACGCTTCACGCGCCTGCACGAAGTATTGGGAACGCAGGTCAGTGATTTTTAATCCCAGATCGCTTTTTTGTCGTTGCAGGCGCAGCACTTCCACATGGCTGGCGGCGCCGCTTTTCTCCAGACGTTGGGTAATGGCCAGCTCTTTGTTAACCGAGACCAGAGCGTCCTGCAGTTCCGCCATAGAATCAGCAAGCTGCGCGCGGCGGCTTTTATACAGACGCGTTTCGGAGGCGATGAGATCCGGCCAGGCGCGCAGTGAATCGGGAAAGGTCAGCGGCAGATCGTTAACTTCAGCATTAAGCCGCGCGCTGGAAGCCAGCGAGGCGCGATAGCGGGCGGCGCTTTCCCCAACGTTGGACTCAGACCGGGTAGGATCGAGGCGCGCCACGATTTGATTGGCCTGCACCTTATCGCCCTCGCGAACCGTCAGCTCGGCGAGGATCCCGCCATCCAGTGACTGCAATACCTGCTCACGTGAGCTGGGGATCACTTTCCCGCTGCCGGTCGAGACTTCATCCAGTTTACCGAAATACGCCCAGATACCCAGCACAGCAAACAACAGCGTGCTGAGCAGAATAATGCGGCTGGCCCCGGAAAAACGGTGTTCGCGGCGGATATCGAGATCGTCCATGGCGGCGTCATGCGGATTGGTTTTCATTTTTCCACTCCCGACCGTGAGTTGGTACAGGTGCCCGACTCGCATTCAACGCCTGCGCTTTCGGGGCATCCATCACCAGTTGACCTTCTTTCAACACCACCACGCGTTCGACCAGCTCCAGAACCGGCACGCGATGGGTGGCGACAATCAGTGTGCGGTTGCCCAGCCACTGGTTGAGCCGCTGAATAAACTCCCGCTCGGTATGTTCATCCAGTGAAGCGCTGGGTTCGTCGAGTAGTACGATATTGGGCGAGCGCAGCAGCATTCTTGCCAGCAATATTGACTGCCGTTGTCCACCGGACAGACCGTTGCCGCCCTCCATAATCGGATGCGCCAGCCCTTTGGCGAGCTGTTTAACGAAAGCCGCTGCGCCGCTGACCTCCAGCGCTTCGAATATCTGCGCGTCGCTGGCATGCGGCGCGCCGAGAGTCAGGTTCTCACGCAGGGTGCCGAAAAACAGCCGCGCATTCTGGCTGAGAAAACCGATGTTGCGGCGTAAGTCGGCCATATCGATCTGCGCCAGGCTCAGGTTATCGAGTCGAACCTCGCCCTGAATAATCTCCACGCCGCCCGCCATGGCCTGCAGCAGCGTTGATTTCCCCGCACCGTTACGACCGAGGATCGCTATTCGTTCCCCGGGCATGATCTCCAGACGTGAGATACGCAGCGGCACGCGCTGATCGTCGCTGTGGTAGCGAAAGTGCGCATTTTCAAAGAGATAATGACCGTGAAGAATCTCCTGATGTACCCGGTCTTCATCGTATTGCGTTTCGGTAGGGAGTTGCATGATGCTATCCAACCCCATCTTTGCTGCTTTGACCTGCTGCCAGCGGGCCAGCACGCCACACAGGTTAGCCATTGGAGCAATCATTCTCGAACCGAGCATGGAGGCGGCCACCACGGCCCCGGTGGTCATCGTGCCTTCAATGACCATCGGCGCGCCGAACATAATAATGGCGGCGTAGACCAGACTTTGCACCGACATGCCCCAGCCAATCAGCCCCTGAGTCAGCTTGCGCGTGCGCAGTCCGGACTCTCCGGTAATGCGGATGTAGCTGTTCCACTGCTGTAAAAAGCGGTTTTCCGCCTGCATCAGTTTGATGTCCTCCAGCCCCTGAACGCTTTCAACCAGTACCGCGTTACGCAGGGTGGATTCATGTGCTGCCTGGTTGGCGAGCACCGCCAGTTTCTTCTGTAACAGTAAACCAGGCAGGATCATCAGCAGGGCGGCGACGGGCGCTATCCATGCCAGCGGCGGGGCAATGCAGGCCAGTACTACGATAAACAGAAAGAAAAATGGCAGATCGACAATAGTCGACATGGTTGAGGAGGTGATCATCTCACGAACCTGCTCCAGCTCGCGGAGTTGAGAAATAAAGCTCCCCGTCGATCGCGGTACGGCGCTATTACGCAGCCGCAGGGCATGGCTGAATACCCGATCGGAAATGCGCATATCGGCGCGTTTACCCAGCAGATCCATAATGTGGGTACGTGCTTCGCGCAGCAGAAAGCCAAACAGTACCGCCACCAGAACGCCGGTCGAGAGAACATACAGCGTCGGGTACGACTGCGCCGGAATTACCCGATCGTAGACCTGCATCGAAAAGATAATCCCGGCGAGCGACAGAATGTTAATCAGAAAAGCGGCAATCATCACCGGCAGGTAAGGACGGATGTCCTGTAAAACCAGTTCGCGCATCCAGTCGGGTTTAAAGCGAGAAATATAGCGGTCTACCCGACTGTCTTTTAGCGCCGAAAGCGGGCGCAGCGCGGTAATGCTTACGATCTCCGGCACAAGCTCTGCGACCGTCACCCGGTTACGCTGCTCCTCTTCGGCGATGATAAAAACATCCAGCGCATCGTCACCATTGAAATGTTCTATCACCATGATTTGGCCGTCGCGCAGTTCCGCCACTACCGGTAAACGCCACTGGCTGAACGCCTGCTTTGTGGTGTCCAGCGCGTGAAATGACAGGCCCGCCTGGCGCGCCAGTTGCGCCAGCGCGAGGGTGCGGTTTTTCCCTGCAAACCACGGGGCATTGGCCTGGATTGCGCCGGGCGAGCAGGCAACACGATAGTGGCTGGCAATATGCGTCATCGCCTGCGCCCACTGGCTCAGGGCCTGTTCGCCAATGGCCTCTTCAGCATGTGAATCGACATCGCTCATAGCTGTATCTCCACCGATTGAATGCTGCGGTTATTTAAGGCGAACGCCTGACGTAGCGATCCGGTGTTGTAGAGGCAGTTTAGCTGTAACTGGCGCAGCTGGTTTTGGGTCTGGAGTTCAGCAAAGCGCGCCTGATACACCTCCTGCTCGGCGTTAAGCACATCAAGCAGCGGGCGTGAGCCCAGATCCAGGTACTGCTGTTGATACAGCTCGCGCGTTTGTTCACTCAGTCGCTGCTGGCGTCGCAGAATTTGCAGGGCGGTGGCCAGACTCATCGCCTGGCTGCGGGATTCCAGTAATTTCTGCCGTACCTCAAGTCGGGTTCGTTGAATGGAATACTGGGCTGACTCAACCGCATGACTGGCGGCGTTGCGTCTGGCGGTAAGTCCGCCTCCCTGATACAGCGGCATTTCAACTTTTACCCATGCGGAGTACTGGGTTTTGTCGAGCACCTCATGGCTGGGGTATTTGTCGTTGAGATAGTGCTGAACCGACGGCTCCAGAGAGATAGTCGGCGTCATTTGCGCGTTGGCGTAGTCGAGATTGGCTTGCGCCACATTTGCCTGCGCCCACGCCGCCAGCACGGCAGGAACCAGCTTATCGTCTGGTTTAACGACATCACAACTGCTGTCCAGTTTGCCGGGAAATTCATTGCTGATGCCGTTGAGCGAGCTCCAGCCGAGATAGCTCATCAGAGTTGCCTTGCTGCTGTCGAGATTGGCCTGGTACTGCGCCAACTGCGAACGAGCGGACTCTATACGCGCATCGGTTTGCACCACGTCTGATAGTGAGGTTGCGCCTTCATCATTGCGTTGGCGGGTCAATCGGCCAATGCCGTTGAGGGCGGCGAGCTGCTCCTCGGCGGCGTCTACCATTTGCTGCCACGTCTGCACCTGAACTATCGCGTTGGCGGTCGCGTGGGCGATGGTATCAATACTGAGTAACACATTAGCCTGCTGTTGCGCGGACCCTGCGGTTTCAGCGCGAACCTGGCTGGCCACTTTGCCGAAGTCATACAGCATTTGTGACACCGAAATAACCAGGGCCGGGCTAAAGCCGTGGTCGGTGTAAGTATTGCTGTAGCCGTTGTTCATTCCGGCAGTTACCTGCGGGTAATATTTCGATTTCGCCAGGTCTATCTGCTCATTCTGTGAAAGCAGTTTGCCAATAGACTCACGAATGGAAGGGTGCCAGCTCACGGCGCGACTCACGGCATCGTTCAGCGTCAGAGTACCGGGGGCGGCGGAGCTTAGCGGCAGATCGGCAACGGAGCCGTCAAGACTTGGAAGCATCTGGCTGTTTGCCAACCCTTCCGGTGTAATAATTTGCGGTTCATCTTCGGCATTCACCCGCATGGAACACAGCGTTAATGCCAGCAGTAATGCCACGGGCATGACTTTTCCCATATCTCATCCCTTTCAAAATACAACCGTTACGGCAGTTGCTCCGGGCGTCGTGGCGCCCGGAGCTTTATGTATTAACCACCCGTGATGAGATGGTTGTTCTGTAGCAGTTCATTCAGCGTGGTGTTGACATTCTCCAGGGTGATGAGGTTGGTGGATTGATAAGTTCCACCCGTGCCATCGCGGTCGATGGCGATCACGGTGTTGGATCCGTTGGAGGTGACCTGCACGTAGTTCCCAAGCGTTGAGGCCTGATGGTTCCATCCGCTCAGCAATTCGTGGATATCGATCTTGTCGCCCTGAGCCAGAGAGAAGTTGGACCAGCTGTCGCTGTTGTTACCTCCGGTTGCGTTGTTGGTATTAAGCAGGTGATAGATAAGCGTATCGCCGTAGACCGATCCGGTGATCACATCATGCTGTGAGGAGCTTGCCAGCTGCGGATTCATATTGATGGTCAGCGTGGCGGTGTCCGTATGTCCATTTTGGTCATTAAGCGTATAGGTGAAGGTCTCTTTGGTGGTCATTGATGCCACGGTCGTACCCGGCTTCAGCGTGTAGGTGTATGAGCCATCCAGATTCATGGTCAGTGAACCATAATGGCCCTGAACGGTGGCGCTACTGGTACTGCTGGTCGGATTGAGCGTGGCGGTACTGCCGTTATAGCCATTGACGGTAAGCAGGGTATGGACGGTTGACAACTGATCGTGGGCGCCTGCCGCATCACTACCATCAAAAATATTGCCATTTACCGTGGCGGTGTTGACGTCAAAGGTATTAAGGTGCCAGGTGGTGCCGGTGACGTTCGGCGTAATGCTGACGTTGCCCACGGCCAGCCCTCCCATCGTTCCTGTGAAGCTGACGCTGTAATGACCTGCGGTCAGTTCGGCATTCCCCAGCGAGACCGCGATTGAACTGCCTAACAGACTGATGGCGCTGGCAGGAACCGAACCTGAAAGTGTGTATCCGCCAGGGCCGGTTATCGTCCAGCTCACACCGAGCGTACCGACGGTGATTAGCGTGTTGATATCGAAGTTAAGCGTGGCGTTTTTCAGGACGTCATTTGTCGCGATGTCAAACGAACCTGTGGCGGTTGCCTTGCTCCCCAGCGTCGGAATTGTCGCTGTTCCCAGCGCGCCGCTGCCATATGCAGCAGAATCCTGAACGGTATTTACCGTCATGATGCTGCTGACGTCATCGACGGCATTCAGCGCCTGTGGGGTTGGCGTGATATTCAGTGAGGCGGTATCCGTATCACCGTTCTGCGCGCGAACGGTATAGACGAAGCTGTCCGGGGACTTGATGCTGTCTGCACCAACACCGTTTTTCAGGGTGTAGGTGTAATTCCCTTTTGCATCAATGGATAACGTACCGTAGAGACCGTTTATGGTGATGCTTCCCGTTGCCGGGACAGCCACGCCGTTGACTTCAGTGATCACCGCATCCGGCGGCGCAATATCGTTAGTTAGTACATTGCCAGTGGTATTGGCGGTAGTGCTATCTACGACATAGGTATGATCCTGCGAGATATTAAGCGTGTAGCCGGTGAGGGCGCTGATCCCGCTGGCGGTATTCAGTACAAACAGGTATTCACCGCCTGGCAGCGTTACCGTCAAAGGCTGGGAATTGCCATTCAGCAGCAGGGTGTTGATCCAACCTTTTTGCACCCGATATTGTTCAAACTGCTGGATCGCATCATTGAAGCGGTAGATATAAAGATCGAACGTTGAGGCCAGCGTTACGCCGCCAACGGCCCCTTGAATGGTCATCGTACGGGTTGAGCCATCCTCTACATCAAAGATAATCGGATTGCTCATGTCATCGAGCAGATTAGCGTTAAGCACGGTGCCAACTCCGACGCTCAATACCGTCAGGCCGCTTTGTACTGATGGCCCATTGTTGACATAGCTGACGCTGGTATCAAAGACCATGGCAGCATTGTTGTCGGCCGCAATAACGGTGGTGGCCGCTGGGGCTGGCCCCAGGTTGATCACCAGATGTGCCGAGCTGCTGTTGCTGCCTTGCGTAATGGTGTAGGTGAAGCTCTCTTTCTGACCATATACCGCGGCGCTGGTGTTAGTTAATGTGTAGGTATAGCTGCCGTCCTGGTTGATGTGCAGGGTGCCGTACTGACCTGTGATATCGACCCCACCCGCGCCAACGACGGTTGTTTTCCCGCTGGCATCAGTGACTGATGTTAGTGTTGTCCCGGTTGGCGTAACGTCGTCGGCCATCACGTTGCCAGTATTGACGGTCGGCCCGCTGACAACGCCTGCGCTGGTCTGATGTACGTCTACGTCCAGGCTGGTATATGAACCTGTCGCCAGCAGGCTGGTGTTATACGTCAGTACGCGATACTGCCCGCCGGTCAGGCCGGTCAGATTCAGGGTGACGCCGCTACCAGTTAACGTCAGTAGGTTAGCTAAGTCGCCATTTGCAGTGTTGATGAAAGTGCTCCAGGTGCCGAGAGTGGCATCAAAGCGCTGCACCACAATCTCCTGGGTACTGAGCAATGACAGAACAATGCCTGTCGCTGCCGCATCGATCGTAACATTGCCAGAACCACCGGCGGCAATGGTGAACTGTACCTGTGCGGTATCATTACCCAGAACGGAGGCGACGTTCCCCAAAGCACCTACCAACAGCAGACCGTAGTCAGAGTAGCTTTGTGAGCTGGTGGTTGCGGTGGTCGTCAACGCGAGACTGGTGACGTTATCGTTAGCCGAGAGCGGGAGGATTGGGGCGGTAATGGAGAGCGACCCCGACGTATTGCCTGCCGCATCAGTTGCGGTTATGCCCAGCTTCTGCCCTTCAATTTGTTTGGTCGGCAAGGTCAATGACCAGACGCCGTTGCTTCCGGCCGTCGTGGTGTAGGTACCCGCGCCAGGGATTGTCACCGTCACCGTGCTGTTTGCTTCCGCCTGACCTGTTAGCGAACCGCCATCCGCACTCAGTATGCCGGTTGGCGTATTGGGAGCCAGTGTGTCGACCACCACCGTGGCGGGACCTGATGCGGCGCCGGTGCCATTAGCGTTGGTTGCCGTTGCGGTAAAGGCGTGCGAGCCCTCGGTCAAATTGCTGCCAGGCGTGAAGGACCAGACGCCGCTGGCGTTCGCCGTTGTGGAGCCAAGTAGCGCCCCGTTGTTGTAAATATTGATGACGGCATTGGCCTGTGCCGTTCCGTTTAGCGTAGGTAAGGCATCGTTGGTTACCTGACCATTGGCGATAATCCCGGTATAAATGCCGAAATCATCTACAACACTGACGATAGTTGGGGCATCGGGTACGCGGGTATCCGGGGCAGTGAACCCGGCAGAAACACCGGTATTACCCGCTTTATCCTGAGCAAATGCCAGCAGCGCCTGGCCGCTGGTTTGTGCCGGGGAAAGCGTCACCACAAAGCTGCCAGCACCATCCGCAGTGGCGGTTCCCAGTACGGTTCCTGTACTGGATGTAATGGTCACGGTGCTCCCTGCTTCAGCTGTACCGGTGACACGGTTGCCGGTTGCATTGATAGTAAGGCCTGTCGGCGCGCCGGGCGCGAGGGTATCCACCACAATCGACGAACCAGGGGAGGTGAGGCTCACGTTACCCGCTGTATCACTGGCATTAACCGTATAAGCATGCGTGCCCTGGCCCAATGCCGAGGTGGGAGTCCAGGTCCAGTTTCCGCTGGCGTTCGCCGTTACGGAGGCCACCAGCGCGCCGTTGTCAAAGATATTGACCGTGCTGTTGGCTTCCGCCGTGCCGTTGAGCGTGGGGAGAGTATCATTGGTGGACTGACCATTACCCACTGCACCAGTGATGTTAGGCACATCATCAATAATGCTGACAATAACTGGCACGCCTGGCGCGGTGGTATCAACGACTATCACAAAACTGTTGGTCGCCGGGCTGTTATTACCCGCCGCATCGGTGGCTGTGACGGTTAGCGTGTGCGAGCCTTCGCTGAGCGGGGTTCCCGGCGTGAAGCTCCAGACGCCACCTACGCCAGCCGTGGTTGTTCCCAACAAGGTGTTGCCGTCATAAATACTTACCGTACTCCCCACCTCAGCGGTCCCGTTCAGCGTCGGTCGGCTGTCATTACTGATCTGACCGTTATTCAGGTTGCCGAATACGCCGCCAGCAACATCATCCACGACGGTAGTCAGGATTGGCGTAGCTGGGGCCGATGTGTCGACTGTCAGCGTAAAACCGCCGCTTGGCTGGCTGGCGTTGCCTGCGGCATCCGTAGCAACAGCGGTAATGGTATGTGTACCGCTTCCCAGCGTGGAGGTGGTGACGCTCCAGGTACCGTTGGCTAACACTGTGGTGGTTCCCAGTACTGTATTATTCTCATACAGGGTGATTGTGGCTCCGGCCTCCGCTGTTCCGCTAAACGTCGGCGTTGGGTCGTTGGTGCTTTGTCCGTTAGTAATCGCCCCGGTGCCAGGGGGCATATCATCGGTCACCAGGGTAATAACCGGTAGCAATGGCGCGGTGGTATCCACCACGAACGTGAAGCTGTCCGATGCCGGACTCGCATTACCCGCCGCATCAATGGCCGTTACGGTGATGACATGGTTTCCCGTGGTCATTGCAGGCGCTGTTGGTTGCGTAGGCGTATAGCTCCAGTTACCGCTGCTGTTAGCGGTTATCTCCGTTAACAAAGAGCCGTTGTCAAAGATGCGGATTATGGCGTTGGGTTCGCTGGTACCGCTGAATGTCGGGCGGGCATCATCAGTAATTTGTCCATTGCTGAGATTGCCGGTGAGTGGGCCTTGATCGTCAAAGACGGTGGTTATGACAGGTGCAACGGGGGCGGTGGTATCAATAGTGAATGAGCGAACATCCGATGCCGGCCCGGTATTTCCCGCGGTATCTGTTGCCTTCGCGGTCAGATTCCATGTGCCCGCAGCAAGCGCATTTGTTGGTGTAAAGCTCCAGTTGCCGCTGGCCTGGACGAGGGCGGTGCCCACGAGAGAAGCGCCATTATAAATAGAGATCGTCGAGCCTGCTTCACCGGTTCCGGTAATTGTCGGCCTTGTCTCGTTGGTGCTTCCACCATTCGGTACGACGCCTATAACGGGAGCCGTATTATCCGCAATGCTGGTAATGACTGGTGCAACAGGTGGAGTGGCGTCAACAGTCAGCGCAAATCCACCGGACAAGGCGCTGGTGTTGCCGGCTGGGTCAGTCGCGCTGAGGGTAAAGGTATGGTTACCATTAGTGAGTGGCGTTTCAGGCGTGAAGCTCCACGCCCCGGTTCCATCAACAATGGCTGTGCCAATCGGTGTTGTTCCGCCATCCAGCCAGATATTAATTGTAGCCCCGATTTCTCCGCGACCGTTGAGCGTCGGGGTCGCGTCGTTGGTGAGCTGACCACTGACCAGATTGCCGGTTAAACCGGGCTGATCGTCTACCACGGAAGTGAGCGTTGGTACGGCAGGTGGCGTCACATCCACGACGATATTCCACCCAGAGGAGGCTGCGCTGGTGTTACCTGCCGGGTCGGTGGCGCTGACGGTCAGAGTATGGCTGCCTTCCGTTAGCGCGCTGTCAACCGTCCAGGACCAGGTACCTCCTGAACCTACTACGGTCGTACCAAGGAGTACGCCGTTATCAAAGATATTAATTGTCGCACCGGTTTCGCCCGTACCGTTCAGAACGGGCTGGCGATCGTCGGTTACCTGGCCTGGCAAAACGGAAACGTTCGGTAGGTTGTTATCGTCAATCACCGATGTAATTGCCGGGACGTTGGGCGCTTGTGCGTCAATGGTCAGGGTGAAATCGCCCGAAATAGCCCCAGTATTACCCGCACTATCCGTTGCGCGGGCGGTGAACACATGCTGGCTGTTACTGAGATTACTTCCCGGCGTGAAGTTCCAGCTACCGTTTTGAGCTACGGTGGTAGTGCCGATCGCATTGCCATTATCAAAGATGGTGATAGTGGCACCTGCTTCACCGGTACCGTTGAGCGTCGGGCGCGCATCGTTTGTTAGCGCGGCGTTAGCCAGTGAGCCGGTGTAGCCGGGAACGTCATCCGTCGCATTGACAATCACCGGCTGGAGCGGTGCGGTTAAATCTACCGTTATTGCAACGGGGGCGGACAGACCGCCCGTGCCGTTACCGTTGGTGGCCTGAACGGTAAAACTGTAACTCCCTTCGCCCGGTAAGGTGGGAACCGCAAATGTCCAATTGCCGCTGGTATCAACGATGGCCAGGCCGGCGCTGGTGCCGTTAATAAAGACTTCGACCGTCGACCCTACTTCCGTTGTGCCACTAAGCGTGGGGGTGGTGTCGTCTGTTCTACCGCCAGCAGTGAGAATATTTCCCTGCACGCTACCGACATCGTCGTCAATCGCGGTAATGAACGGCACATCAGGCAGGCCGCTGTCAGAGGCGGTAAAGGTCGCGTTGGGGCTTTCGTTGCCTGCGCGATCAATTGCTTTCGCCGTGAGTTCACCGCCGTTGGTCTGGGCCGGGCTTAAGGTGACGGCGAATTCGCCGGTATTATTTGCGGTTGCGGTACCGATTAGCGTGCCGGAGGCATTGCGAATTTCAACCGTGGCGAAGGGATCCGCCAGACCAGCCACCCGGGTGCCATCCTCTGAGATCACCTGAATGACAGGGGCTGGCGGCGGTGTAATATCTACGGTGATATTAATGGCCGGCGTTTGAAGCGTTGTGTTTCCGGCTCCGTCATCTGCAGTGAAGGTCAGCGCGTGAGGATCTTCTGAAAGTGCAGGCGTGGTGAAGGTCCATTTTCCATCAATGACGTTTGCGGTCCCTATAACTGTACCGTTGTCATAAATCGTTATTGTGCTGCCCGTCTCGCCGGTGCCGTTGATGGTTAACGTCTGGTCGTTAGTGAAGGATCCATCAGTCAGCGTTCCGGTGACCGGTGCAAAATCATCAAGGATTTCCGTGACCACTGGATCCTGCAGAGGAATGGTATCAACGGTAAAGGTAAAGCTGTTCGATGTTCCGCTGGGATTACCGGCGGCGTCTTTTGCGCTGGCGGTCAGGGTATAGGTACCATCGAGCAGGGCGCTGGTAATGGGGAATTCCCAGTTGCCAGAACTGTCGACGGTGGCCACGCCCAGAACGGTAGCGCCATTGAATACAGTAATAATGCTGCCGGCTTCACCCCTACCATGAATAGCCGGCGTATTGTCATCGGTGGTTGCGCCGCTGTTAAAGTTGGCATTGGGAGTGTTGTCATTCTCCGTCGCAAATTCAATAGTGGGAGTGGTTGGGGCCGTTGTGTCAATGGTGAGGGTGACGGGATCCGACGGATCGCTGGTATTGCCGGCAATGTCGGTTTCGGTTGTGGTGATGACGTAAGTGGTGTCTGGGTCTAATGGGCTCGGGGTAAAGGTCCAGCTCCCGTTATCACCTACCGTTGTCTGACCAATTTCACTGTCGTTATTGTAGATAGTGATAGTGCTACCCGGCTCTCCCTTACCGCTGAAGGTGGGCGTGGTGTCATTGGTTGTGCCACCACTGGTAACGTTTCCGACCACAGGTATAACGTTATCGGAGATTAGCGGTACGTCAGGTTTCGCAGGTGGAATGGTATCAATTGTGATGGAGTAGACGCCGGATACCGGGCTGACGTTGCCTGCCGCATCGGTAGCCGTCGCGGTAATGACGTTTAACCCTTCAGATAAATTGGCGGTTGGCTGGTAGGTCCATTTCCCTTGCGCATTAACCAGAACCGTATCCACCTCAGTGCCATTATTATAGAGCGTGATCGTCGCGCCTGGCTCGCCGGTACCGCTCAGAAGCGGGGTTTCCTGATTCGTTGTGCTGCCATTAGCCAGGACGATATTTTCGCTACCCACAACAATGGTTGCTGACAGGATTTGTGGTGCATTTGGCGCATTTGTATCGACCTGTAGCATGACGCTGGTGGATTTCGGGCCTTCATTACCCGCCGGATCGCTGGCGGTAGCCGTCAGAACATGTTTACCGTCACCCAGTACCACTGGCGGCGTGAATTGCCAGTTTCCATCCGTGCCAACCTTTGTTTCGCCAATCGGCTTGCCATTGTCATAAATGGTGATGGTGTCACCAGCGGTGCCACTACCGGTTAACTGTGGCTGAGAAGAGTTGGTCGGTTGACTGGTATCGATAGGATTTTTATCAGGATCAAGGATCGCAGAAAATCCCGGGGCGAGAGGTGCCGTGCTGTCAATCGTAATGGTGAACCCTGCGGAGGGAGGTGTCGTGTTACCATTGTTGTCGCTGGCCGTCACCGTGAATTCATACTTATTATCGGGCAACGTTTGCGGCGGGGTGTAACTCCATGTCCCGCTAGCATCGACGGTAATATCTGCAATCAGTTGCCCGTCACGCATCAGATGAACCATGGAGCCGGGTTCGCCGGTTCCGTTGATGGTGGGCGTGTTATCGTTGGTCAGACCGTTATTGGCGATGGAACCGACAATGCCCGGTTTGTCATCCGTTACATGGGTAATGGCAGGCATTTGCGGTGATTGCGTATCAACAATCAGTTCAAACGCGGTCGCTGGGCTGGCGTTGCCTTTGGCATCTGTAGCGACTGCCGTAAGCTGGTGTTTCCCTTCACCAAGGTCGGTCTGAGGGGTGAAGCTCCAGCTACCGTCAGGCTGCATTACGGCTACACCTAGAGATGCCCCGTTATCAAATATCTCTACCGTTGAGCCAGCCTCCGCTGTGCCGCTCAGCGTCGGACGGTTGTCGTTGGTTGTTTGTCCACTGGTGAGTGGCCCGGTATCGTCTGCGACATCATCAAATACCTGCAAAATAATGGGCTTATCGGGGGCGGTAATATCCGGCGCGACTGCGGTTTGCTCCGGGCTTTCATTTTTAGCGCTGTCAGTGGCGGTGACGCTGACGGTTTCGCCATTCGTCTGCGCAGGTGAAAGCGGTACGGTAAAGTTGCCATCGCTTCCTGTTTTTCCAGTACCGATGGTGCTGCCGTCCGGTGCAGTAATGGTTATTGTACTGCCTGGCTCAGCCGTCCCCGTTACGCTGGTACCATCCTGGCTAACCGTTACGTCTTGCGGCGCGAGCGGAGCGGTAGTATCCCCTGCTAGCACGGTAGACGGTAGACTCTCATTTTGTGCAGCGTCTTTGGCTGTGGCCGTTAACGCTTCGCCATTGGTTTGTGGTGAATTCAGTGGGGCGATGAATTGCCCGCTGCCGTTGGCGATACCGGTACCCAGTACGTTACCCGCGACGTCTTTGATGATAACCGTAGAACCGGGTTCCGCCTGACCACTAACGGATTCACCGTCGGCAGCGACAGTTAGTCCGGAAGGGGAGGCTGGCGGCGAAATATCCGGTACTTTCAGGCTTTCTACCGGACCCGTATTTGAGGCTTTATCCGTGACCGAAATGGTCAACGTTTCACCATTGGTTTTGGCGGGATTAATGCCTATTGAGAATGAGCCGTCGTTCCCTGCCTTACCGCTTCCCAAAACATTTCCCTGACTGTCTTTAATCACCACAGTGCTACCGGCTTCGGTGGAGCCTGTCAGCGTGGTTCCCCGATTAATTACTTCCAAATCTTCCAGCACCGGAGGTTGGGTGTCGATATCAACCGCAAAGCTGATGGACTGTCCGCTGGTGCCGAAGTTATTTGTCGCCGTTGCCGTAAAGAGGTGATCGCCATCAGGAAGTGGCTGAGAGGGCGTAAAACTCCACTTACCATCGCTGTCAGCAACCACCGGCGGGATTGTTGGCATTGGCACGCCATTGTCATTAATTGTGATAACACTTCCTGGTTCAGCAGTGCCGCTGATGGTCGGGCGATTGTCATCTGTAGCATCGCCGTTTTTCAGAGCACCGGTCACGCTCCCTATGTCATCTGACACGGTGATGATGATCGGTTGAGAAGGAAATTGAGAGTTTGATGCAGTAAATTGGCCTGCCGGTCCGTTATTACCCACCTCGTCCCGGATACGTGTTTCCAGCGTTTCGCCATGCGTTTTCGCTGGATTCAGCGTAATACTGAATAAGCCATCCTGGCCTACCACAGCTGAACCGAGGAGATTAGTATCGGCATCATAGATGGAGACGGTACTGCCGATTTCCGCATGGCCTGTTACGGTGGTGCCATCCACGGAGACTGAGTCAACCACCGCAGCCGATGGGGGCGTCGTATCAACAATAATCGTTGGGGTTGTCGTTATTCCGCTGACGTTTCCTGCTTTATCCGTCTGTTGAATCGTGAACGTATGTGCGCCATCGCTTAAGGCTGTTGTCGGGGTAAAGCTCCACTGGCCGCTGGCATCAACGACAGTAGTCCCCAGAATGATGTTCCCTTCACGGATGGTGATGGTATTTCCTGCTTCGCCTTTACCGGAGAGGGTTGGTTTTGCCTCATCAGTGTGCGCGTTATTGATGAGTAGACCAGTAATGGAGCCTGTTTTATCCGTTAGGGCTTCAAGTACAGGGGCGTCCGGGGTTTGAGTATCGATGTTGAGCGTGAATTGGCTAGATTCTCCGCTGCTGCCTTTGAGGTTGGTAGCAATGGCTGTAAAGCTGTGTTCGCCATCTGCCAGCGGTGTGGCAACAGCAAAGCTCCATTTTCCATTCGCATCCACCACGGTGGTGCCCGTCTGTTTACCATCAACGAAAATATGGATAGTTGAGCCGGGTGTGCCGGTTCCCTGTAGCGTTGGGGTATTGTCATTGGTAAATTGCTTGTTAGCGACAGTCCCGGTTTCCGGAGCATGATCGTCTATAGCAGCAGAAAATGCCGGTGTTGCAGGCAGAGGAATATCGGGCGCGTTAACGCTCGCGGCGGGGCTGGTATTACCTGCCGCATCGGTTGCGGTAACGGTCAGGTGTTCTCCGCTGAGTTTAGGGGGATTAAGATCGATCGCAAATTTGCCGTCACTGTCTGCTTTACCCTGACCAACAATGTTACCCTGCGCATCTTTAATGATGACTGTACTGCCCGGTTCTGCCTGCCCGGACAACGACTTGCCATCAGGGGAGACCACCAGTGCAGTTGGGGATGTTGGTGGAGTGGTATCTCCGCTATTATTACCGCCTGGATCGGTGCCACCACCTGGATTTGTTCCAACGCCTGGATCCGTACTACCACCGGGATTACCATTTCCTGAGCCATTGTCGTTATTGTGATGTCCGCCACCGCCGCCAGAAGAAGAGGCTATAGCGGCAATCCCGCCTGCGGCAACGACCCCGCCGAGAACCCAGGGCCAGACTGCGCCACCATCATGACTGCCTTCGGCCGTCATCAGCGGCGTGAGATCGTCCAGGTGCTGAAAATGGAAAGCGCCATCCGTATCCTGAACCCACCACAGTGCGCCATTGCTGTCTTCCAGAACCAGTTGGTTTTGCGCATCACCTTTTCCGACGTAAAAATTTTTAATGGTGATGGTTTCACCTGAACGGAGTGTGACAACCAGATCCTGATTAATGCGAGTCAACTGGCTGACCTCCTCACGTGAAACGGACAGTTTCACAATTGAAGGTGAGTTGAGCGTAACTTCAGAGGCTTCAACATTGGTAGAAACACCAGTCAACTTCGATACAACGGCGAGTAGACGCATATGTTCACTCCTGATGGCAGGTCGGGAGTATTAATCCGCAACGGCGTGCCGGGAAAATGAGCAGACAGGTGCCTCGTTCATCATAATGATGAACTTGCACATGTAATTTCATGGATAAGATTTACAGGAATCAGTTTCTGAACAATTAAGTCGTAGTCTGAGCACCAAAAATAGTTCTTTCGTATTAGATGATATAGTCAGAAAGAAACCTTTCTGCAATGTCCAGATATTAAAAACATATGATGATATGTTTTATCGAAATGAGTTAAACGTTTCGATAAATAGGCTTTATTTATAACTTGCTGTAATTGTTGTTTTTATTATTTATTGTTAATAATAAACAACAGTAATAATAATGCTATTTTAAAGAGTGAAAAATATAGCGCAGGAGTACTTGAAGTTTTATTCTATTAGACTACTGCTTGCCTGCGGATTGGGGTTTGTATTTTTAGCTGAACGATTCAGCAATCGGAACTATAATTATGATGAATGTATTGTGTGACTTTCAATAACTAAAAAATAAAGGCCAGTCATCATGGTGATAGACTGGCCACAGAGAAAAGAAGGTTATCGCCCGGCATTTTTCATAATACGTGCTTTATCCACCTGCCATTCGCGTTCTTTCACATCGGAGCGCTTGTCGTGTTGTTTCTTACCTTTTGCGACGCCGATTTTCACTTTACACCAGGCATTCTTCCAGTACAGCGAAAGTGCGACCACGGTATAACCATCCCGATTCATGCGACCATACAAAGAGTCGAGTTCACGTTGGTTTAACAGTAGTTTACGGGTACGGGTGGGATCGCATACCACGTGTGTTGAGGCAACGGCCATCGGTGTGAAGTTGGCGCCAAACAGGAACGCTTCGCCGTCTTTGAGTATAACGTAGCTATCACCGATGTTAGCTTTACCTGCGCGCAAGGATTTGACTTCCCAGCCCTGCAGAGCGAGTCCTGCTTCGAACTCTTCTTCGATAAAGTATTCGTGTCGTGCGCGTTTGTTAAGCGCGATTGTGGCTGAGCCAGGTTTGTGTGCTTTTTTCTTCGTCATAATGCCGCTCAGTATAGGTAATCTGGAATCGAAAAACACCCCATTTCATCCAGCGGGGCGCAAGGCGCTATCTTAGCACGAGTTGGGCTATAGCGTTTTTTTTAGCGAGTGATAAATGGTATTATTTGTGTGATTGATATTGATGGAAATTGTTATGCCTCAGATTAGCCGGACCGCTTTAGTACCTTACAGTGCGGAGCAGATGTATCAGTTAGTGAATGATGTTAAATCCTATCCCCAGTTTTTACCGGGGTGCACCGGTAGCCGCGTACTGGAGTCGACTCCGGGACAAATGACGGCCGCTGTGGATGTCTCTAAAGCAGGGATTAGCAAAACGTTCACCACGCGTAACCAACTGACCAGTAACCAGAGCATCCTGATGCATCTGGTCGATGGGCCGTTTAAAAAACTGATTGGCGGCTGGAAGTTTACGCCGTTGAGCCAGGACGCGTGTCGCATTGAGTTTCATCTCGATTTTGAGTTCACCAATAAACTCATCGAGCTGGCGTTTGGCCGCATCTTTAAAGAGCTGGCTTCGAATATGGTGCAGGCTTTCACCATTCGCGCGAAAGAGGTTTACAGTGTCAGCGTCGGCTAAAATTGTCGTTGAAGTGGCATATGCGCTGCCCGAAAAACAGTACTTACAGCGCGTAACGCTGCAGCAGGGCGCAACGGTGGAAGAGGCTATCCGCGCTTCCGGGCTGCTGGAATTACGTACCGATATCGATCTCAGCAAAAATAAAGTGGGCATCTACAGCCGTCCGGTGAAGCTTGCTGATGTTCTGCATGACGGCGATCGGGTGGAAATTTATCGGCCGCTGATTGCTGATCCCAAAGAGCTGCGCAGGCAGCGAGCAGAGAAATCCGCTAAAAAATAACAGACAATAAAAAAGGTGCTCATTGAGCACCTTTTTTGATCTCTCAAACCTACTTCTTGTCTGTCAGGGCAGGTTTGTTATCAATGTTGGTCAATACGCCGCTGCTGTTAAAGGTCAGCGTCAGCGTTTGCTGAGTTACGCCTTCATGTCCAGGCTGCTGACGGAACACATAGAACCAGGTGTTAGTGCCAAAAGGATCGGACATCATCGGGGTACCCAGAGCATAAGCAACCTGCTGTTGCGTCATGCCTGTACGCACTTTGGCGACATCGGTCGGTGTCAGATAATTTCCCTGGTTGATGTCAGGGCGGTAAACCACTCGCTCCAGAGTGGAACAGCCTGCAGTCAACATCAGTAGTACTGCTGCAGCAGCAGTCAGCGTTTTACAGCGCATAGTGATTTGATTCCTTTTCGGGCCCGAGCAGTACGCGGCTCATATGTAATATGCCGATGATAATAGACCTTTCACCACTTTAAAACCTTTTGCTGTCGGGTCGGTCGGCGATTTTATGTTGAACTCAGACCTTCACAAGGGAAAAAAGTTTATGCCGCCAGCAGTTCTTTTGCGTTTGCGAGGGTATTGCGCGTGACTTCGCTTCCGCCAAGTAAGCGGGCTAACTCCTGCAGACGCGCGCGTTTATCAAGCGGCTGCATGTGTGTTTCCGTCATTGCGCCGTCTGTTTCTTTGCTGACATAGAAATGTTGATGACCACAACCAGCAACCTGCGGTAGGTGAGTCACGCACATAACCTGGGTTGATTCCCCCAACTGGCGCAGCATTTTGCCCACGACCGCTGCCGTCGGGCCGCTGATGCCGACATCAACCTCATCGAAAATCAGCGCCGGGGTTTCCATTTTACGTGCGGTTATCACCTGAATCGCCAGAGCGATGCGTGACAGCTCGCCGCCGGAAGCGACTTTTGCAATCGGCTGTAACGGCTGACCCGGGTTAGTGGTAACTTTAAACTCCACGCGATCGGCACCGTCTGCGCTCAGATGGTGTTCTTCAAATTTCACATCAATGCAAAAGAGACCATGCGGCATCGAAAGGGTATGCATACTTTCGGTAATGAGTTGTCCCAGTTCCTCGGCGTAATGCTGGCGCTGTTGGTGCAATCTTTTTGCCGTTTCCAGCGCCTGCTGGTGGTGATTGTTCACCGCCAGGGTTAAGGTTTCGAGCGAGTCGGCCTGATCGTCAAGTTGCTGTTGTTCATCCAACAAAGACTGATAGAACTGTGGCAGCGCTTCCGGGGAGACTTGATGCTTACGCGCCAACGAGATTTGCTTTGAAATACGCTGCTCAAGTTCGAACAAACGGTTAGGGTCTAAGTCCAGACGATCGCAATAGTGGCGCAGTTCATCGCTGGCTTCACTAAGCTGGATGGTTGCCTCTTCCAGCATATCGAGGATACCGGAAAGTTTGCCGTCCATACCTGCCAGTTCGGTGACCAGGTGCCTGGCGGTGTACAGCTGGCTCTGCAGATTGATGTCTTCGCCATCCGCGAGGATAGCCAGCGCCTGTTGGCTGGTGGTGAGCAATTGCCCGCTGTTAGCCAGACGCTTGTACTCTTCATCAATTTGCTCAAACTCGCCCGGCTGCGGGTTGAATTCGTTCAGTTCTTTTAGCTGATATTGCAACAGTTCCGCCCGCGCTGCGCGCTCCTGGCTTTGTTGCTGATGATGAGCCAGATCGCGGCAGCTTTGGTGCCATAGCTGATAGCGCGCGGCCATTTCCTGGTTCAGGGACGCTTCATTGGCGTAACCATCAAGCAGGGATTTTTGGTGTTCAGATTTTGTCAGGAGCTGGTGCGCGTGCTGGCCGTGGATTTGAATCAGCAACTGGCCCAGCTCACGAAGCTGTGACAGCGGAACGGCGGTACCGTTAATAAAGCCACGGGAACGGCCATCGCTGCTGATAACGCGACGCAGCAAGCACTCACGACCTTCTTCAAGCTGGTTCTCTTCCAGCCAGCGCAGGGCTGCTGGAGTGTCTTTTAAGGCGAAACGGGCACAGAGGTCGGCTCGTGTAGCGCCTGTGCGCACCATGTCGGCCTCTGCGCGCCCGCCCAGGCACAAACCGAGAGCATCGATGGCAATGGACTTACCCGCACCTGTCTCACCGGTAATGACGGTCATGCCGTTCTGGAAATCGATCTCAAGTTCACGAACGATAGCAAAATTGCTGATGGTCAGTTGTGCCAACATAGCTGTTTTCCTGTATGAAAAACCATAACTGTGATTACATACAGTATAAACTGGTTTTTTATACAGTAAAGAGGTTGGCGTTAAATTAGAATAATTTTTTTGACCAGCCCAGTTTGGTACTTAATGTGTTGAAATAGCTGTAATCTTTAGGATGTATCAGGTTCAGATGATAATCACAGCGGCGGATCAATACGTCTTCCCCTTCCTGTATCGGCAGGGCGATTTGGCTGTCGCAGCTGATCTCCAGATCGCTACGGCGATGAGAAAAGCGCAGGCGAATTGTGCTGCTACTGTTTATTACCAGCGGACGCGCAGAAAGCGTATGCGGGAACATCGGCACCAGCGTAATGGCATCCAGGGAAGGCGTCAGGATTGGGCCTCCGGCAGAGAGCGAGTAGGCGGTAGAGCCGGTAGGCGTAGAGATAATTAGCCCGTCGGAACGCTGAGAGAAGGCAAAGATTTCATCGATATACACTTCGAACTCAATCATATGTGCTACTTTGCCTGGATGCAGCACCACTTCGTTGATCGCGGTACTGATGCGCTTTTGGCAATCCTGTTGGCATACCTGGGCTTCGAGCAAAAAGCGTTTTTCGCTGATGTAGTGGCCTTCCAGTACGTCGGCTAACTGTTGGTGGGCATTGTCTGGATCAAGGTCGGTCAGGAAACCGAGGTTACCGCGGTTAATTCCGATAACCTTGATGTCATAACGTGCCAGAGTGCGCGCAGCGCCCAGCATATTGCCGTCGCCGCCGACGACTACGGCGAGGTCTGCCTGCTGGCCAATCTCCGCGAGCGTACCGGTTTTCACATTTTTCAGCTGTAGCTCGTGAGCGATTTGTTGCTCCACGATAACCTCATAACCTTTGGTGCACAGCCAGCGGTAGAGCATTTCATGTGTTGTCAGTGCGGTGGGGTGACGAGGATGCCCCACAATGCCAATACACTTGAAATGATTGTTCATTTTCTCGAGGTCCTTGTAACGAAGATTAGTGACAATGTGAGTACTTCCCTTGAAACCCTGAATCTTATCCCCATAATAATCCAGGTTAGCGAGATGAATGCGAAAAAAACGCGGAGAAATTCATGAGTAGTAAAGAACAGAAAACGCCTGAGGGGCAAGCCCCGGAAGAAATTATCATGGATCAGCACGAAGAAGTTGAGGCGGTTGAACCAGACGCTTCTGCTGAGCAGGTGGATCCGCGCGATGAAAAAATTGCGAATCTGGAAGCTCAGCTTGCTGAGGCCGAAACTCGCGAGCGCGACAGCGTGTTGCGTATCAAAGCGGAAATGGAAAACCTGCGTCGTCGTACCGAACTGGACGTAGAAAAAGCGCATAAATTTGCGCTGGAAAAATTCGTCAACGAGCTGCTGCCGGTGCTGGACAGTCTGGATCGTGCGCTGGAAGTGGCGGACAAAGACAATGACGCGATGGCACCGATGATTGAAGGTATTGAGCTGACGCGTAAGTCAATGCTGGATGTTGTGGCGAAGTTTGGCGTTCAGGTGGTTGCGGATATCGATGTGCCGATGGACCCGAACGTGCATCAGGCCATTGCAATGGTAGAGTCTGACGACGTTGCTGCCGGTAATGTGCTGATGGTCATGCAGAAAGGCTATACCCTGAACGGACGTACTATCCGTGCGGCGATGGTCTCCGTGGCGAAAGCCAAAGGCTAATCAGCCTCGGACCGGGTAATGCTGATGCGCTACCCGGTCCGGACTATGCTCACTGGTCCGATACGCTCTCGCGCAGCGGTGTAACCGGCAACACCTGTACCTGTTTAATCATATTATCCTGCACGTCGAGAATATCGATATCGTACTGCCCAATACGCACTCGCGTACCGGCAACCGGGATCTCTTCCAGCGCTTCAAGAATAATACCGTTCACGGTACGTGCGTCATCCTCCGGCAGGTGCCAGTTAAACGCCTTATTGATTTCACGAACGTTGGCGCTACCGTCAATGATCACCGAGCCATCATTTTGCGGCGTCACCTCTTCGGCAAGCGTCGGTGACATTGAAGTGGTGAAATCGCCGACAATCTCTTCCAGAATATCTTCGACCGTGACCAGCCCCTGAATATCGCCATATTCATTGACCACCAGACCCACTTTCTTCTTATTGCGCTGAAATTTAATGAGCTGGGTGCTGAGAGGCGTGCCTTCCGGTACGTAATAAATTTCGTCGGCCGCGCGTAACATGGTCTCTTTGGTGAACTCTTTTTTCTCCGCCATCAATCGCCAGGCTTCGCGGACGCGCAGCATACTGATAGCGTCGTCGAGTGAGTCGCGGTACAGCACAATGCGGCCGTGAGGGGAGTGCGAAAGCTGGCGCACGATTGATTTCCAGTCGTCGTTAATATCAATGCCGATGATTTCACTGCGCGGCACCATGATGTCATCGACGCTGACTTTTTCCAGATCCAGCACGGACAGCAGCATATCCTGATTACGACGCGAGATTTGGGATCGCGATTCATTCACCAGCGTTCGCAGTTCATCTTTACTTAGCGAACCGCTCACGACGATATCCGTTTTGATGCCCATCATGCGCATCAGCAGGCGGGTGATGGTATTAAGCAACCACACCAGCGGCATCATGATGATTTGCAGGGGGGCCAGCAAAAAACTGCTCGGGTAGGCGACTTTTTCCGGATACAGCGCGGCAATGGTCTTTGGCAGTACTTCGGCAAAAACCAGCACCACAAACGTTAGCACCCCGGTGGCGATGGCGACGCCGGCATCGCCATACAGGCGCATACCGACAATAGTGCCAAGCGCGGAGGCCAGAATATTCACCAGGTTATTCCCGATCAGTACCAGGCTTATCAGGCGATCCGGCTTGCGAAGTAACTTTTCAACGCGTTTTGCCTGACGATTACCCTGCTTGGCCCGATGCCGCAGACGATAGCGATTCAGGGTCATCATTCCGGTTTCAGAGCCGGAAAAATAGGCGGAAATGACCACCATGATGAGAAGCGTGACAATGAGCGTGGTGGTGGAGATGTGTTCCACGTAGGGTTCCTTAAAGATTTAACTCACGAACTGCTGCAGTATACGGCTGCCGAAATAGGCCAGCGTCAGAATGACTGCGCCTGCGACGTTAAACCATACGACGCGACGTCCGCGCCAGCCTTCATGGTAATGCCCCCACAACAGAACGATATAGACAAACCATGCCACGATAGAAAGAACGGCTTTATCAATATTCTCAGTACTGAACAGGTTATGCATGTAAAACAGGCCAGTACACAGAGTGAGCGTCAGCAGAACCACGCCGATCTGGGTGATATGAAACATTTTCCGCTCAATGCTCATCAGGGGCGGCATTTCATTGCTGAACGCCAGTTTTTTGTTTTTCAGCTGATAGTCGATCCACGCCAGTTGTAACGCATACAGCGCGGCAATAATCAGCGTGGCGTAAGCAAACAGCGATAACCCGATGTGAATCATCATGCCCGGTGTCGCTTCGAGATGGGTGATGAACTCGTTAGGCATAAACGTCGCGAACGCGAGGTTGATCAACGCAAAGGCGTAGACAATAGGCAGTAATAGCCAGCCACGGTTGCGGGAAGCGACGATAGTCATTACCGTGCAGATCATCAGGCTAACCAGCGAGCCGACGTTCAACAGGCTCAGGTTTTGTCCGCTTTCACCGCCGGGCAGGATACGCGCTTCCAGGGCAATAGCATGGCTTACCAGCGCGACGACCGCAGAAAGAATAGCCATACGCCGCCAGCCGCTGTTTTTTTGCAGCAGGGCGGGAATAATCAGCGCGAGGCTGACTGAGTAGGCGACAAGGGCGAGCAGAGCAAAAACGGGCATATTAGGTGTCGACAGTTGGCCAGTGATAAAGAAAAGCAGTATAGCGTTACGTGACCGCTGCTCCAACCGTTGCATAACAACAAAGGCGGCTTCATGTTATACTGCGACAAATTTCTGTTGATGTGTCGCTGTCGCGACCGACCGTTTCCACCCCAGGCGAGAGACAATGTTTGATAATTTAACCGATCGTTTGTCGCGCACGCTGCGCAATATCAGTGGCCGTGGACGCCTTACTGAAGACAACGTTAAAGAGACGCTGCGCGAAGTGCGCATGGCGCTGCTGGAGGCTGACGTAGCGCTGCCGGTAGTGCGTGAGTTTATCAATCGCGTAAAAGAGAAAGCGGTTGGTCATGAAGTTAACAAAAGCCTGACGCCGGGTCAGGAGTTCGTCAAGATTGTCCGTAACGAGCTGGTTGCGGCAATGGGCGAAGAAAACCAGACCCTGAATCTGGCTGCTCAGCCGCCTGCCGTCGTACTGATGGCGGGCTTGCAGGGTGCGGGTAAAACCACCAGCGTTGGTAAGCTGGGGAAATTCCTGCGCGAGAAGCACAAGAAGAAAGTGCTGGTGGTCTCCGCGGACGTTTATCGCCCGGCGGCGATTAAACAGCTGGAAACGCTGGCCGAGCAGGTCGGTGTAGACTTCTTCCCGTCGGATGTCGGTCAAAAACCGGTCGATATCGTCAACGCCGCGCTGAAAGAAGCCAAACTCAAATTCTACGACGTGCTGCTGGTGGATACCGCCGGTCGTCTGCACGTTGACGAAGCGATGATGGACGAAATCAAACAGGTCCACGCTTCTATCAAGCCGGTAGAAACGCTGTTTGTCGTCGATGCGATGACTGGTCAGGATGCTGCGAATACCGCAAAAGCCTTTAACGAAGCGCTGCCGTTAACCGGTGTGGTGCTGACCAAAGTTGATGGTGATGCGCGTGGCGGTGCGGCGCTCTCTATTCGTCATATCACCGGCAAGCCGATTAAATTCCTCGGTGTCGGCGAGAAAACCGAAGCGCTGGAGCCGTTCCACCCAGACCGTATTGCTTCACGTATTCTCGGCATGGGCGACGTGCTGTCGCTGATCGAGGATATCGAAAGCAAAGTTGACCGCGCGCAGGCAGAAAAATTAGCCAGCAAGCTGAAAAAAGGCGACGGCTTCGATCTCAACGATTTCCTTGAGCAGCTCAAGCAGATGAAAAACATGGGCGGTATGGCAAGCCTGATGGGCAAACTGCCGGGCATGGGTCAGATCCCTGACAATGTGAAATCGCAGATGGATGATAAAGTGCTGGTGCGTATGGAAGCCATCATCAACTCGATGACGATGAAAGAGCGCGCTAAGCCGGAAATCATCAAAGGTTCCCGTAAACGCCGTATCGCTACCGGTTGCGGCATGCAGGTACAGGACGTTAACCGCCTTCTGAAACAGTTCGACGACATGCAGCGCATGATGAAGAAAATGAAGAAAGGCGGGATGGCGAAGATGATGCGGAGTATGAAGGGGATGATGCCGCCAGGCTTCCCGGGTAGATAAATATATCGGGCTACCTTATTTGCCATTTTGACGCCGGAGTGTGCTCGAAATGCTCACGTACTGCGTGTACGCTCCGCTTTCTGCGCGCACGCCGACGCCAAACTGGCTGCAACGGTCACGCCCTGGAATCAAGCTTCAGCACATGTTGATTGCTTTTTTCCCAGAAATCAGTAAAATTTTCGGGCTTTTAATATGACACCGGGTCCCTTCCCTCGATGGGGCCCGGTGTTTTATTCACACAAGAGGATGTTATGGTTACTATTCGTTTAGCTCGTCACGGCGCTAAAAAGCGTCCGTTCTACCAGGTTGTTGTTACCGACAGCCGTAATGCACGCAACGGTCGCTTCATCGAGCGCGTTGGCTTCTTTAACCCAATCGCAAGCGAAAAAGAAGAAGGCACTCGCCTGGATCTGGATCGCATCGCTCACTGGGTTGGCCAGGGCGCGACTATTTCTGATCGCGTAGCTACGCTGATCAAAGCAGCAAACAAAGCAGCTTAATCTGTCACGGTGGTCATGATGAGCAAGCAACTCGCCGCACAGGCTCCCGTGGAACCCATCGTGTTGGGGAAAATGGGGTCTTCTTACGGTATCCGTGGTTGGCTCAGAGTGTTTTCTTCCACTGAAGACGCCGAAAGCATTTTTGACTATCAGCCCTGGTTTATCCAGAAGGCGGGTCAGTGGCAGCAAGTACAGCTGGAAAGCTGGAAGCACCACAATCAGGATCTGATCATCAAGCTGAAAGGCGTTGACGATCGTGATTCGGCGAATCTACTGACCAATTGTGAAATTGTCGTGGATTCCTCGCAGTTGCCAGCGCTGGAAGATGGCTCCTACTACTGGAAAGACCTTATGGGCTGCCAGGTAGTGACCACTGAAGGCTACGATCTCGG
Source organism: Citrobacter freundii complex sp. 2025EL-00176 (assembly GCF_053309355.1). Classification (NCBI taxonomy): domain Bacteria; kingdom Pseudomonadati; phylum Pseudomonadota; class Gammaproteobacteria; order Enterobacterales; family Enterobacteriaceae; genus Citrobacter; species Citrobacter freundii complex sp. 2025EL-00176. The sequence goes on from NZ_JBRYHT010000011.1 coordinate 126,938, forward strand.
TAAAGTCGTCGATATGATGGAAACCGGTTCTAATGACGTCATCGTCATCAAGGCAAACCTGAAAGATGCGTTTGGTATCAAGGAACGTCTTGTACCGTTCCTCGATGGGCAGGTTATCAAGAAAGTCGATCTCGCTACTCGTACCATCGAAGTAGATTGGGATCCTGGTTTTTAAACCACCGGATAAACGGTAAACGTCGGCGTTATGGGGATTGGCTTGTGTTTATAGGTATCGTTAGCCTGTTTCCAGAAATGTTCCGCGCAATTACCGATTACGGGGTAACTGGCCGGGCAGTAAAAAATGGCCTGCTGAACATCCAGAGCTGGAGTCCTCGTGACTTTACTCATGACCGGCACCGTACCGTGGACGATCGTCCTTACGGCGGCGGACCGGGGATGTTAATGATGGTGCAACCCTTACGGGACGCCATTCATGCAGCAAAAGCTGCGGCTGGTGAAGGCGCAAAGGTGATTTATCTGTCACCTCAGGGACGCAAGCTTGATCAAGCGGGCGTCAGCGAACTGGCCACGAATCAAAAGCTGATTCTGGTGTGTGGTCGCTATGAAGGTATCGATGAGCGCGTGATTCAAACCGAAATTGATGAAGAATGGTCAATCGGCGATTACGTCCTCAGCGGTGGTGAGTTACCGGCAATGACGCTGATCGACTCCGTTTCCCGGTTCATTCCGGGAGTTCTGGGTCATGAAGCTTCGGCAATCGAAGATTCGTTTGCTGATGGGTTGCTGGACTGTCCACACTATACCCGACCTGAAGTGTTAGAGCAGATGGAAGTACCGGCAGTATTACTGTCGGGGAACCACGCAGAGATACGTCGCTGGCGTTTGAAACAGTCGCTGGGCCGGACCTGGCTTAGAAGACCTGAACTTCTGGAAAACCTGGCTCTGACTGAAGAGCAAGCAAGGTTGCTGGCGGAGTTCAAAAAGGAACACGCACAACAGCAACATAAACATGATGGGCAGGCGTAAGCCCCCAATATCAGTTTACCCAGGATAAGAGATTAAATTATGAGCAACATTATTAAGCAACTTGAACAAGAACAGATGAAGCAGGACGTACCTTCCTTCCGTCCGGGTGATACCGTGGAAGTGAAAGTATGGGTTGTTGAAGGTTCCAAAAAACGTCTGCAGGCATTTGAGGGCGTGGTTATCGCTATTCGTAGCCGCGGTCTGCACTCTGCATTCACTGTTCGTAAAATTTCCAACGGCGAAGGCGTTGAGCGTGTCTTCCAGACTCACTCTCCGGTAGTTGACAGCATTGCTGTTAAACGTCGTGGTGCTGTTCGTAAAGCTAAACTGTACTACCTGCGTGAGCGCACTGGTAAGTCTGCTCGTATCAAAGAGCGTCTTAACTAAGATTCGCGCAAGCGACATCCTGTTAGAAAGGGCTGGCCGAAAGGCTGGCCCTTTTTTTATCACAATATTTACTGATGGGAAGAGACTGACTGCTGGGGGAAATTTACATACTCTGTGTATACAGCCAGCCGGGGATGTTTAGGGTGTAGCGATCACCACCGCGACACGGCGGTTCTCTGCCCGACCTTTTGAGGTCTGGTTACTGGCGATCGGGTATTTCTTGCCGAGCCCCTGAGTTGTCAGGTTGGAACGCGGAATGTTGGCGCCTTGTGCCCAGGCATCGGCAACCACATTAGCGCGTTTGAGCGACAGGGCTTCGTTGTAGCTGTCTTCGCCGTAGTTATCGGTATGACCATCCAGGCGAGCATGGTTTAGCCCGGTAGCAGCCAGTTTGGATGCCATTTCCTGAATCTGCTTTTCACTTTCCGGACGGAGTTTATAGTCGTTTTTATCAAACAGGATATTGTCAGACAGGCCAAGAGACCAGTCTCCTGAAACTTCGCTAAATCCGTACGATTTCATAGCTGCAATTTGCTCTGGGGTAAATTTCCCCTGAGGCGCCTGACAGCCTGCCACAATCAGTAACAGCAGAAAAAACGGTGAAAATAGACGTTTTAACATGTGTGTAATTCCTTATTTAATAATGCGTTCAGAACGCAAATGTTTGGCCTGATACATATTTTGATCGGCAAGTTCTTGTAATTTCTCGGCAGAGGCATGTTCCCACGTCAGCGCAAAACCAATGCTGAGCGTCATGCTTGCCAGATGACCATTGTGCAGGTCAAAAGGTCGGTTAAACGCTTGCGATAGTGCTGCGCAGATACGCTGAACTTCGTATTCTGAGTGAACGCTATATAGCACCATAGCGAACTCATCACCGCCAAGTCTGTAGGGGTGATGTCGATCACCGCCAAACTCTGACAGCCTTTTTGCGACTTCAATCAGGACACGGTCGCCCGCTGCGTGGCCCCAGGTATCGTTAATAAATTTAAAATTATCACCATCAAGGAATAGCAATGCAGAACTGCTGCGAGCTGCATCGTCGTTCATCAGGGCGTTAATGCTGCTGCGAAATGCGGCGCGATTTGCCAATCCTGTCAGAGGATCATGTAACGCGGTACGCAAAAGCTGAGCGTTCTTTGCCTGCAACCGAAGTTGCCATTCCTCCATCTCGTCCAGCAGGCTATTAAAATCCTGAGCAAAGAGATGAAATTCTTCGATACGTTCTTCTGAAACACGTCGTGAAAAGTTACGGTTGGTACGGACATCATGTACCACCTCGGTTATATTTTGCAGGGCCTCCACGACGCCATTGTGCAAATAGCGAGTGAGCATTAATGCAATGCCTGATGCCAGCAGAATGCATCCGGTAAGAACGGCCAGCGACAGATAAATGAAATGGCTGATCACGCTATCGCGGGCAGTCAGGCGCACTTCACCAATCACGCTGCCATTGTGCAGAATGGGCTGTGTGACCGGTTGCGGAAACAGCCAGTGGCTGATCAGACCGCTGATCTTTTCAGTGGTGTCCTGCGCGTCATAGCGCCAGGTGGCGATCACGTTCTGATTTTTGTTACGCACTTCCGCAACGGAAAACTGCCCTTGTTGCCCTAGCGCCGCCAGTGTTTCTGTGGCCGCAACGCTGTCAGAAAAGACTAATGCAGCTTCCAGTGTACGGGTCATCGTGGCTGCGGTCAGGTCCAGGTTCTTTTGCGCATACTGTCTTAATGCCAGCACGGAGGAAATGCTAAGCAGCAGCCAGATCAACGTCATGGTGACCAGGACGCTGATTATGCTGATACGCCGTAATGTCCGCTTAAACGTCGGGCGTGTTATGGGAGAATGGCCCTTATCCATGCTTTTTATTCCGTGCAAGCATTAATACGTCTGGACTGACCCTTACGCCACTGCGTGAAAGGGAATCCATATTTACGGAAAATCTCACATCTTCATCTTTAATTATGAGGCAAAAAGCGCTGCCAATAACGCATTCGGGATTCTGTTCAGCGATTAATAACAGTGCCTTTGTCGGATATTTATTCTTTAATTCCACCTGATAACCAGGGGATTCTTTTCCAAAATAAAAACCATCACACTGCGAAACTACTATTTCTTGTTCCGTACGAATGATGACGGGAAGATAGGGTAAAGCACCTGTACTGGTATCTCCCAGTACACTGGAAAAACGCGATGAAGAGAAAATACAAAGTTTTGGTGGCCCGGAAAGTGCAGGCCAGCGTGTATAACTGACGATGCCGGAAACTATCGCGCGTACAGATTTTGCTTCTTCCGTAACGCTATGGGCGTACAGCGGTAATCCGGTCAGGAGCAGTGCCAGTAGAAGTATGAGTCGGTAAGAATAGCTCATGAATAGTTACCTACCAGCGGTTGCCGTATAGCGTCGAAATACATTCAAGATTGTTTGAGACAAAATAACATTATTTTCCTAAGTCGTCATTATTCCGGGTATAAAGCTAGTGATAATTTAAGTTAAATCTTATGTGCTTATAAAATCTAACTTATTGTTTAATTTAATCTTATAGAGGCATTGCCTTCATTTTCCCCTTTTTGCCAGGCGTTGTGTAACTGGTCAACATTTTCGACCGTATCACAGCTTGGGGGAAAGGTTTTCCCGGCCAGACCCCTGGCGTAAACAAAATCCGGCTGGCAGGTTTTACGTTGTCCCTCGGCGTAACCCTTAAGATATTCCGTACGATCGACTTCTGGATCATTGTAATTGTCGGCAAGAATTTCATTATCTTTAACCGCATACCCTGAAATGGCATCTCGTATCCCGGCATCGTACCAGTCGGTGCCAGTCCATGTAGGGGCGTGAGTGTAGGGGTCTATCTGACATCCGCTAAGAAGTAATATCAGTAAGGTGCTGGTGAGTTGCTTCATTGCCTGTGCTCCCGCGTTTTTTTAAGCATAGTGGATCTGATGTTGGGATGGTGTAAATTTAAATATACACTCACATGGGCTGTATTTAATGATTAAAAGCGTGCTGTAAAGTAAAATTTACGGATTATGGATTGAAATCTTTACCTGTTGTGTTATCGTTATTTCCTCCTCGCTGAGGATCAACTATCGCAAACGAGCTAAACAGGATCACCATCATGCAAAAAGACGCGCTGAACAACGTACATATTACCGACGAACAGGTTCTGATGACTCCGGAGCAGCTGAAAGCTGAATTTCCGCTGAGCCAGGCCCAAGAGGCGCAAATCGCCCAGTCGCGTAAAACCATTTCAGATATTATCTCCGGTCGCGATCCGCGTCTGCTGGTGGTATGTGGTCCGTGCTCCATTCACGATCCTGAAATGGCAATTGAGTACGCTCGTCGATTTAAAGCCCTTGCCGCAGAGGTCAGCGATAACCTCTACCTGGTGATGCGCGTCTATTTTGAAAAGCCCCGTACTACCGTCGGTTGGAAAGGGTTAATTAACGATCCTCATATGGATGGCTCTTTTGATGTTGAAGCAGGACTGAAAATTGCGCGTCAGCTGCTGCTTGAACTGGTAAATATGGGACTCCCGCTGGCAACTGAAGCCCTGGATCCTAATAGCCCGCAGTACCTGGGCGATCTGTTTAGCTGGTCAGCAATCGGTGCACGTACTACGGAATCACAAACTCACCGTGAAATGGCTTCTGGTCTTTCGATGCCGGTTGGCTTTAAGAACGGCACTGACGGTAGCCTGGCAACCGCTATCAACGCCATGCGTGCCGCGGCGCAGTCACACCGTTTTGTCGGTATTAACCAGGCAGGGCAGGTAGCGCTGCTGCAAACTCAGGGTAATCCGGACGGGCACGTAATTCTGCGTGGCGGCAAAGCGCCGAATTACAGCCCGGCAGATGTTGTCCAGTGCGAAAAAGAGATGGAGCAGGCGGGACTAAGACCGTCCCTGATGGTAGATTGCAGTCATGGTAACTCCAATAAAGATTACCGCCGTCAGCCGGCCGTGGCTGAATCCGTGATTGCACAGATCAAAGATGGCAATCGCTCGATCATTGGTTTGATGATTGAAAGTAATATTCATGAAGGCAACCAGTCTTCCGAACAGCCGCGCAGCGCAATGAAATACGGCGTGTCCGTAACCGATGCCTGCATTAGCTGGGAAATGACGGATGCGCTACTGCGTGAAATTAGCCAGGATTTAAACGGCCAGCTGTCGGCGCGTGTAGCATAAGAGGTTGGTTATGGTTGCTGAATTGACCGCATTACGCGATCAAATTGATGAAGTCGACAAGGCGCTGCTGGATTTGCTGGCACGCCGTCTGGAGCTGGTTGCCGAAGTCGGTGAAGTAAAAAGCCGCTTTGGGCTGCCGATCTACGTGCCGGAACGGGAGGCCTCTATGTTGGCTTCTCGCCGCGCGGAAGCGGAAGCCCTTGGCGTACCGCCGGATCTGATTGAAGATGTGCTGCGCCGGGTTATGCGCGAGTCCTACTCCAGTGAAAATGACAAAGGATTTAAAACCCTTTGTCCTTCTCTGCGACCGGTGGTGATCGTCGGCGGCGGTGGTCAGATGGGGCGTCTTTTCGAAAAAATGCTTACTCTGTCAGGTTATCAGGTACGGATCCTGGAACAGCAGGACTGGGATCGCGCGCCGGAGATCGTCTCTGATGCAGGTATGGTGATCGTCAGCGTGCCGATCCACGTCACCGAGCAGGTGATCGCCAAATTACCGCGTCTGCCGTCCGACTGTATCCTGGTCGATTTAGCATCGGTGAAAAATGGTCCTTTACAGGCGATGCTGGCAGCGCACGAGGGTCCGGTGGTGGGGTTACATCCAATGTTTGGTCCGGACAGCGGCAGTCTGGCAAAACAGGTGGTTGTCTGGTGTGATGGACGTCAGCCGGAAGCCTATCAGTGGTTTCTGGAACAGATTCAGGTCTGGGGCGCGCGGCTGCATCGGATCAGCGCCGTTGAGCACGACCAGAATATGGCGTTTATTCAGGCATTGCGTCACTTTGCGACCTTCGCCTATGGTCTGCATCTGGCGGAAGAAAACGTGCAACTGGAACAATTGCTGGCACTCTCTTCGCCGATTTACCGCCTTGAACTGGCGATGGTTGGACGCCTGTTTGCCCAAGATCCGCAGCTGTACGCCGATATCATTATGTCGTCTGAGAGCAACCTTGCGCTGATCAAACGCTACTACCAACGTTTTGGTGAGGCGATTGGTTTACTGGAGCAGGGCGATAAGCAAGCGTTTATCGACAGCTTCCGCAAGGTGGAGCACTGGTTTGGTGATTATGCGAAACGCTTCCAGAGCGAAAGCCGTACGCTGTTGCGTCAGGCGAATGACAGCCGTCCTTAGGTAAGATGCCGGATGGCGCTGCTTATCCGGCCTACTAAAATCGCATGAATTGTATGCCGGATAAGCGTAGCGCTGTCCGGCATTATCACGTTAGCTCGGATCGACCGGCACCACATTCTCACTCGGGTAACATCCCAGCACCTTCATCGAACGCGTAATCTCACCCAGTTCCTTTAACGCCTTTTGCATTTGGGGCGATTCCAGATTGGCCTGGATATCAAGATAAAACATCTCTTCCCACGGATTGCCGTGAATCGGGCGTGACTCCAGTTTGGTCATAATCAGATTATGGTTGCGCAGTACCAGCAGCGCTTCAACCAGCGCGCCGGCTTGTTGTCCCGTAGCCATCAGCAGCGTGGTTTTTGCCGGAACCTGGTCGGAAACATTGATTGCCTTGCGCGCCAGAACCACGAAGCGGGTGATATTTTGCGTCTGATTCGCCTCAATGTGCTCAAGAACTTGCAGACCATACAGTACGCCTCCGGCTTCGCTCCCCAGTGCGGCTACGCGCGGTGAGTTAGCCTGCGCAACCTTTTCCATCGCCGCTGAGGTGCTTTCGGTGTACTCAATCTTCCAGTGTGGGTAACGGCTCAGAAACTTGCTGCACTGTTGGAACGGCTGCGGGTGGCTGTATACCGTATCAATGGTCTCGAGATCGGTTGTGCCGGATACCAGTACGCAGTGGTCAATTGTAATAGTCATTTCGCCAACGATAGACAGACTGGTGTGCTGCAGCAGATCGTAGACGTCGTTAATTCCGCCGGAGCTGGTGTTTTCAATCGGGACGACCGCATAGTCAGCTTGTCCGGTTTCGACCTGATTAAAGATATCGGCAAATTTCGCGCAGCCGCTTTCAATGAATTGTTCAAAATGACGGGCGGCATACTGACGTGCGGCGAGGTGTGAGTATGATCCTTTTGGCCCAAGGAAGGCGACGCGTGCGGAGTGCGGGTTAATTTTGTTCAGGTGTTGCTGGAGCAGTGCCTGCTGAGTCAGGACGGAGTCTTCAATAATCAGTTGGAACAGGCGGGTGATATAGTGCGCGTCGAGGTGATGCGCTTTGCCAAGCTGAATCAGCCGGTCTAACAGATCGCGTTCGCGGTCGATATCACGTACCGGACGATGTGAAAGCAGTTTAGCTTTACCGACTTCTACGGCCAGCCCCCGCCGTTCAGCCAGCAGGGCCAGTAATTTTTCATCCAGCGAACTGATTTTATCGCGCAGCGCCAGCAATGGGTTTTCCGATGTCATAGTGTTGCCTTTCTTGTTATCAATAAAAAAGGCCCCCCGTTGTGGGAGGCCTTATTGTTCGTCTTCGCATTCTTTATCACACGACGAAACGCCTCCCATTCAGGGGAAGGTAAAAAAGAATGCGAAGAAGAACGGGACAAGTTTCATGTAATTTTCCTTTGGCTACGTCAGTAAAGTACCCGTACTGTTTTCACCCTGTCAACAAAAAACGCGCCCGAAGGCGCGTTGGCGATACACTCAATGTAAGGGACTACTCTTCTTCTGCTTCGACGAAGTTGGCGTCTTTGACTGAAGTTGTTGCACGACGGGCTTCGCCTTTGTGCTGCACTTTATTGAGCTGCCGTTCCAGCTTGTTGATCAAATCGTTAATTGCGGTGTACATATCCTCGTGTTTTGCGCTGGCGACCAGATGTCCGTTCGGTGTATTGATGGTGGCATCAGCAATGAAACCCTGTGGCTCCTTAGACAGAATGATATGTGGATTAATCAGATGAGTTTGCCATTTTTCAAGTTTGGCGAGACGGTCTGCGACATGCTGGCGAATTGCCGGAGTAATTTCCATTTGTTTACTGGTAATGTTCATTGTCATAAATTTTACCTCTTGTCTTTCCCGTCTTGGTGATTCCAGCATACCGTTCCTAATGTCAAAATGTGTGATCTAAATCACATTATTTTGTCGCTTTTTGTCAAGAAAACCTTTTTGTGAGGCACCGCAGGAACAGATGATTTTTTACTTGAGGAATAGCAGAAAGCAGGCCATATTTGATGAGATGCGTCGGAGCTAAACCGCTTCAGTTATGGCGTTAACGGATAAAAAAACGGCAGCCCTTGAGGCTGCCGTTTTGCATTTTGAGGTAAATCAGGTATTGCTGCTGTTGGCGGCAATGATTTTCGCTACTTTTTCTGCCTGTGCATTCATTTGCATCTGGCGATAAGCGTTTTCCATCAACGGCAGAGCATCACGTGTTGCCTGGGTATCCGGGTAGTCACGCAGCATGCCTTCCACACGGTTTACTACCGCCACCCATGCGCCACGGGCAGTGTAGTATTCCGCAACAGAGTATTCATACTTCGCCAGGCGATCTTTCAGGAATACCAGTCGTTTGGTGGCATCAGTGGTGTACTGGCTGTTTGGATAGCCACGTACCAGTTTGGAAAAGTCATTAAACGCAGCTCGGGCATGCTGTGGATCGCGATCGCTGCGATCAACCCCAAAGAATCCTTGCAGTGCGCTATCATCCAACGCCATATTGGTCAGGCCACGCATATACATGACATAATCAATGTTAGGGTGTGTCGGATTAAGACGGATAAAACGATCGATGGCAGCCTGAGCAAGTGGCAGATCGGCGTTTTTGTAGTAGGCGTAGATGAGATCTAATTGCACCTGCTGAGAATACGGTCCAAATGGATAACGGTTATCCAACGCTTCCAATTGCGTTATTGCCTGTTTCCAGTTACCGTCCTGCAGCTTTTGCTGAGCAGTCGCGTAGATTTCATTTGGCGGATTATCGGGCACCTCTTCCTTTGAACCAGAGCAACCCGCCAAAAACAGGCTCAACGTGGCTGCTGCCACCAGATATTTCATGCGCGTCATGACGTTTTGACTTTCCTCAAAATGTTTTACGGGAGATTCTCTGTTCCTGCTCCCGGTTAAGACCAGCTACAATAGCACACTATATTAAACGGCAAAGCCGTAAAACCCAACGTTAAACGAAGAAGCAGTTTATGGCACAACGAGTAGAACTCACCGCAACAGTCTCCGAAAATCAGCTCGGTCAACGCTTAGATCAGGCTTTGGCCGAATTGTTCCCTGATTATTCGCGATCGCGCATAAAAGAATGGATCCTCGACCAGCGCGTGCTGGTAAATGGCAATCTTTGCGATAAACCGAAAGAAAAAGTGTTGGGTGGAGAGCAGGTCTCCATCAATGCAGAAATTGACGAAGAGGTTCGTTTTGAGCCTCAGGATATCCCGCTGGATATCGTGTATGAAGATGACGATATTCTTGTTATCAACAAACCGCGTGACCTTGTGGTACATCCGGGCGCAGGCAATCCTGATGGCACGGTTTTGAATGCGTTACTGCATTACTATCCGCCAATTGCAGATGTTCCCCGCGCGGGTATCGTCCACCGCCTGGACAAAGACACAACCGGATTAATGGTGGTGGCAAAAACCGTTCCGGCGCAAACGCGTCTGGTGGAGTCGTTACAGCTGCGCGAAATTACCCGTGAGTATGAAGCCGTGGCGATTGGTCATATGACAGCGGGCGGAACCGTTGAGGAGCCGATTAGCCGTCACCCGACCAAGCGTACACACATGGCGGTACACCCGATGGGTAAACCAGCGGTGACGCACTATCGCATTATGGAGCACTTCCGTGTGCACACGCGTCTGCGGTTGCGTCTGGAAACCGGACGTACGCACCAGATCCGCGTGCACATGGCGCATATCACCCATCCGCTGGTGGGCGATCAGGTCTACGGCGGTCGTCCGCGTCCACCGAAAGGTGCTTCTGACGAATTTATTTCCGTGTTGCGTAAGTTCGATCGTCAGGCGCTGCACGCGACCATGCTGCGTTTGTATCACCCGATTTCCGGTATCGAAATGGAATGGCATGCGCCAATTCCGCAAGATATGGTGGAACTGATTGACGTGATGCGCGCTGATTTCGAAGAACATAAGGATGATATTGCCTGGCTATGAGTAAGCTAATTGTCCCGCAGTGGCCGATACCGCAAGGTGTTGCGGCATGTAGTTCTACCCGTATTGGCGGTATCAGTATGCCGCCTTATGATTCGCTGAATCTGGGCGCCCATTGCGGCGATAACCCGGAGCATGTTGAAGAGAACCGCAAACGACTGTTTGCTGCGGGCAATCTGCCTTCAAAGCCAGTCTGGCTGGAACAGGTCCACGGTAAGGATGTCCTGAAACTGTCTGGCGAGCCTTACTCATCCAAACGTGCGGATGCGTCATACAGCAATACGCCAGGCACCGTATGTGCGGTGATGACGGCGGACTGTCTGCCCGTATTATTTTGTAATCGTGCAGGGACGGAAGTCGCGGCGGCCCATGCGGGTTGGCGCGGATTATGCGCCGGCGTGCTGGAAGAGACGGTGGCGTGTTTTGCCGACAAACCTGAAAACATTATTGCCTGGCTAGGTCCGGCGATTGGCCCGAACGCGTTTGAAGTGGGGCCAGAAGTCCGCGCAGCGTTTATGGCGAAAGATTCGCAGGCGGACCTTGCATTTGTACCGCGCGGAGATAAATATCTGGCGGATATCTACCAGCTTGCGCGCCAGCGTCTGGCAAATGTTGGGGTGGAGAACCTCTACGGCGGTGACCGTTGCACCTTCAGCGAAAGTGAGACTTTCTTCTCTTATCGTCGCGACAATACCACGGGGCGTATGGCAAGTTTTATTTGGCTGATATAACCTAAAGAATCAAGACGATCCGGTACGTGTAATTTTCTTTTCACATAATTCAGGTCATTCACCTTGAATAATTGAGGGATGACCTCATTTAATCTCCAGTAGCAATTTTGACCTGTTAATGGGAGGAGTTATGCGTCTGGATCGTCTTACTAATAAATTCCAGCTTGCTCTTGCCGATGCCCAGTCACTCGCATTGGGGCACGACAATCAATTCATCGAACCACTTCATCTAATGAGCGCCTTGCTGAATCAGGAAGGGGGATCGGTACGTCCTTTATTAACCTCTGCTGGCATTAATGCTGGCCAGTTACGTACAGCCATTGACCAGGCGTTGAGCCGCTTGCCGCAGGTAGAAGGTACCGGCGGTGATGTGCAGCCTTCTCAGGACCTGGTGCGTGTACTGAATCTTTGCGACAAGCTGGCGCAAAAACGTGGGGACAACTTTATTTCGTCAGAACTGTTCGTTCTGGCGGCGCTTGAGTCACGCGGTACGCTGACCGACTTATTAAAATCAGCAGGGGCGACGACCGCCAATATCACTCAGGCAATTGAACAAATGCGTGGAGGTGAAAGCGTGAATGACCAGGGGGCTGAAGACCAACGTCAGGCCTTGAAAAAATATACCGTCGATCTGACCGAACGTGCCGAACAGGGCAAGCTCGATCCGGTTATCGGTCGCGATGAAGAAATTCGCCGCACCATTCAGGTGCTGCAACGTCGTACTAAAAATAACCCGGTGTTGATTGGCGAACCTGGCGTCGGTAAAACCGCCATCGTTGAAGGGCTGGCGCAGCGTATTATCAACGGCGAAGTGCCAGAAGGCTTAAAAGGCCGTCGCGTACTGGCGCTGGATATGGGCGCGCTGGTGGCCGGGGCGAAATATCGTGGCGAGTTTGAAGAACGTTTAAAAGGTGTGCTGAACGATCTCTCTAAACAAGAAGGCAACGTCATTCTGTTTATTGATGAGCTGCATACGATGGTTGGCGCGGGTAAAGCCGATGGTGCCATGGACGCCGGGAACATGCTGAAACCGGCGCTGGCGCGTGGGGAACTGCACTGCGTAGGCGCAACCACGCTCGATGAATACCGTCAGTACATCGAAAAAGATGCGGCGCTGGAACGTCGTTTCCAGAAAGTGTTTGTGGCTGAACCTTCAGTAGAAGACACCATCGCCATTTTGCGTGGTCTGAAAGAGCGTTATGAACTGCACCACCATGTGCAGATCACTGACCCGGCGATTGTTGCCGCAGCGACGCTGTCTCACCGCTATATTGCCGACCGTCAGTTGCCGGATAAAGCTATCGACCTGATCGATGAAGCTGCATCCAGCATTCGTATGCAGATTGACTCCAAGCCGGAAGAACTGGACAGACTCGACCGCCGTATTATCCAGCTCAAACTGGAACAGCAGGCATTAATGAAAGAGTCTGATGAGGCGAGTAAAAAGCGTCTCGATATGCTCAACGAAGAACTGGATGACAAAGAGCGCCAGTATTCTGAGTTAGAAGAAGAGTGGAAAGCGGAAAAAGCCTCGCTCTCCGGTACTCAGACGATTAAGGCTGAGCTGGAGCAGGCGAAGATCGCCATCGAGCAGGCGCGTCGTGTTGGCGATCTGGCGCGGATGTCCGAGCTGCAGTACGGTAAAATTCCTGAGCTGGAAAAACAGCTGGAAGCCGCTACCCAGTCGGAAGGTAAAACTATGCGTCTGTTGCGTAACAAAGTCACCGATGCAGAAATTGCTGAAGTGCTTGCGCGCTGGACGGGGATCCCGGTTGCCCGCATGCTGGAAGGCGAACGGGAAAAACTGTTGCGCATGGAGCAAGAGTTGCACAGTCGTGTGATTGGCCAAAACGAAGCGGTTGAAGCGGTATCTAACGCGATTCGCCGTAGCCGTGCAGGGCTGTCTGACCCGAACCGCCCGATTGGTTCATTCCTGTTCCTCGGGCCAACCGGTGTCGGTAAAACCGAACTGTGCAAAGCGCTGGCAAACTTTATGTTCGACAGTGACGATGCAATGGTGCGTATCGATATGTCCGAGTTTATGGAGAAACACTCTGTGTCTCGTCTGGTCGGTGCGCCTCCAGGATATGTCGGCTACGAAGAGGGTGGTTATCTCACTGAAGCCGTGCGCCGTCGCCCTTACTCCGTCATCCTGCTGGATGAAGTGGAGAAAGCGCATCCGGATGTCTTCAACATTCTGCTGCAGGTTCTGGATGACGGTCGCCTGACGGACGGGCAGGGGAGAACGGTCGACTTCCGTAATACGGTGGTCATCATGACGTCGAACCTGGGGTCGGATCTGATCCAGGAACGTTTTGGCGAGCTCGATTACAGCCATATGAAAGATATGGTGCTGAGCGTCGTCAGCCAGAACTTCCGTCCGGAATTCATCAACCGTATAGATGAGGTTGTGGTATTTCATCCGTTGGGTGAACAGCATATTGCTTCTATTGCTCAGATCCAGCTGCAGCGTCTGTATAAACGTCTGGAAGAACGTGGCTATGAAATCCACATTTCTGACGAAGCGCTCAAACTGCTGAGTGCGAATGGTTACGATCCGGTATATGGCGCGCGTCCATTGAAACGCGCTATCCAGCAACAGATCGAAAACCCGCTGGCGCAGCAAATTTTGTCTGGGGAGCTGATTCCTGGCAAAACCATTCGCCTGGAAGTGAACGACGATCGTATTGTGGCAGTGCAGTAAGTCACAAAACGACAATAAACGAGCCCTACGGGGCTCGTTTTTGTTTAAAAACCAGGCAAAAATAGAATGGTTGAGTGAAAAGTAGTCACTTGATAAGTTTTTTGTATTTTTAACTTGTCAGCCTGAAATAACTCCCTATAATGCGCCTCCACTGACACGGAACAACGGATTACATGCCGCCGGGTCAGCG
>NZ_JBRYHT010000012.1:0-129820 GCF_053309355.1 Citrobacter freundii complex sp. 2025EL-00176
TACGGCATGCGGGCTGCATGGCAGAAAGAACTGGCCGGTTCTCTCTGCACAGAAAGGATAATACAAGGCCCGATAAGGCGAAGCCGCCATCCGGCATAAGGTAAATTAACGCAGGATTTTTTTCTCAGCCAGATCCAGCGCAAAGTAGCTGAAGATCAGATCCGCGCCCGCGCGTTTGATCGAACCTAAGCTTTCCAGCACCACTTTCTCTTCATCTATTGCACCCGCCATCGCCGCGAATTTGATCATCGCGTATTCACCGCTGACCTGATAAGCGCCAATTGGCAGTTCGGTGCGTTCGCGGATATCGCGCAGAATATCGAGGTACGCGCCGGCCGGTTTCACCATCAGGCAGTCTGCGCCCTGGGCTTCATCCAGCAGTGATTCGCGAATCGCTTCGCGACGGTTCATCGGGTTCATCTGATAGGTTTTACGATCGCCCTTCAGCGCCGTACCTGCCGCTTCACGGAACGGGCCGTAGAAAGAAGAGGCAAACTTAGTGGAGTAGGACATGATTGCGGTATCGGTGAAGCCCGCGGCATCCAGCGCCTGGCGAATCGCCTGTACCTGACCGTCCATTGCGGCGGAAGGCGCGATGAAATCTGCACCCGCAGCGGCAGCAACGACGGCCTGTTTGCCGAGGTTGGCAAGGGTTAAATCATTATCAACGCCATGATCGCACAACACGCCGCAGTGGCCATGCGAGGTGTATTCACAGAAGCAGGTGTCGGACATGACGATCATTTCCGGTACGGTCTGCTTGCAGATGCGCGACATGCGCGCCACCAGACCGTCTTCTTTCCAGGCATCGCTGCCAGTGTCGTCGGTGTGGTGGGAAATGCCGAAGGTCATGACCGAACGGATACCTGCATTGGCAATGCGTTCAATCTCGCGTGCCAGATGTTTTTCTGGAATGCGCATCACGCCCGGCATGGCGTCGATAGCTTTGAAATCGTCAAGTTCTTCTTCAACAAAGATCGGCAACACCAGGTCATTTAAGCTGAGTGTTGTCTCTTCAAACATAGCGCGTAACGCAGGAGATTTGCGCAGGCGGCGAGGGCGTTGGATTAGGTCTGTCATGGTATGCCTGATGTTTGTGGAATCGAAGGCCGTAGTATACCCGAACCTGAGGGCAGGTGGTTTACGAAAGTTGGCGTTATGTGGGGTTAATGAGGACCTATTGGCCACTCCAACTATAGGGCAGGATTGGGGTCAGTCTAGTGGTTACATTGAAATGAATAAAGGCAAACTGGTGAGCATTAACCGTTTGCCTTTTGAGTATTGAATCAGGATGCGGGAATAACCTGCGGTTTGTTCCCGCTCAACTCTGCGACCAGATCGTTGATACCGTCGCTCATATTGGTAAAGCGGGTCAGCGGAGAACGGGTTACCACGACAAACGCCCCAACGTTTTGCTGCGGAATCATCGCCATATAGGTAATGAAACCACCGCCACCACCGGTTTTTTGAATAATTCCCGGTCGACCATTCTTCGGCGCCATATACACCCAGCCCAAGCCAAGCGC
Organism: Citrobacter freundii complex sp. 2025EL-00176; assembly: GCF_053309355.1. Classification (NCBI taxonomy): domain Bacteria; kingdom Pseudomonadati; phylum Pseudomonadota; class Gammaproteobacteria; order Enterobacterales; family Enterobacteriaceae; genus Citrobacter; species Citrobacter freundii complex sp. 2025EL-00176. Next base: position 1,527 of record NZ_JBRYHT010000012.1, read on the forward strand.
ATCGGCTTTGCCCGGAACGTCCATCCCTATCACTTTGGTCAACTGCGTACGCTGATAAATCAGCGTCTGCATACGGTCGGCCTGCTGGCTGCGATGATAAAAATCAGAAGAGAGATACTGCTGCATCCAGCGCATCATATCGCCAGGCGTTGAATAGACGCCGCCGCTGCCCATCGCTGCCAGGGTATTGTTACAAGGGCTGGCGCCTTTTTCTGCGACCATCAGGCGTCTGCACTGATCGGGTGACGGGGTAAAGGTGGTGTCTTTCATCCCCAGCGGTCGGGTAATTTTTTCTTCAAACAGTTGCGGATAAGGCTTACCGGCAGCAGCGCCCAGCGCGTCGGCCAGCAGGTCGAATGCCAGATTTGAATAAGAAGCCTGCGATCCTGGTGCGACTTTAAGCGTGGCGGTTGAGAGATAGCTCCAGCGCTGCTCGCGGGTTGGCCAGACAAACACCGGGCGCTTTGCTGCGCCGCCAGGCTGTTCGCGCGGTAGCGCGCTGGTATGCGTCGCCAGATTCACCAGCGTGATCGGCGTGCCCTGATAAGTCGGCACGCGTGCGCCTGGTGGGGCATATTTACTCAATGGATCGTTGAGTTTAACTGTGCCCTGATCGAGTAATTTCACCAGCACTTCGCTGGTCATTAATTTGGTGATAGAGGCAATGCGAATCACGGAATCCAGTTGTGGATGAACATTATTGCCGGGACGCGTTTCGCCGAAGCTGCGAAATACGCGCTGATTACCATCAATCACCACGAGCGCCATCCCCGTAGCACCACTGCCGTAAAATATATGGTCGGCATAACGATCGACGATATCAGAGGCGAAGACCGGATCGGTTATAGGCTGTGCCGCCTGGACAGATGTCAATGACGCCGCACACAGCGCGGCAGAAAAAAGCAGACTACGTTTCAACGGTGGTGTCCATGAGTTAGAAAAAGTGAAAAAGGATGTCGTGCGTATGCGTATTTATACTACTCAATGGCGTATTGCAAAGCGCTTATCAGCCAATGATAGTGTGAAAAACGTAACGATGAGTAAACGTGAGCGTTTCCCGGATTGTGGATGTTCGCTTTTGTGATCTCACGCTGTGATAATCTGCACATGCTGGAACGTTGTCGAGTGTGAAAACCACAGAAACAATTCTTCATCACCGGGGGCGAACTATGTGCCTCGGTTCTGGTCACAATTGTCGGTTTCAGCTTGTGTTTTTGGGCGTAAGCCGTCTCGCCCCCGCACTTTACGGAGGCAAACGCACAGCAGTCGTCATAACGATAAGAAGTTAGCAGGAGAGCATTATGTTTAAGTCTTTTTTCCCAAAGCCGGGACCGTTCTTTATTTCGGCATTTATTTGGGCACTGGTCGCTGTTGTATTCTGGCAAGCAGGTGGGGGAGCCTGGGTTGCACGCATTACCGGCGCGTCGGGGGATGTACCGATTAGCGCAGCGCGTTTCTGGTCGCTGGATTACCTGATTTTTTATGCTTACTACATTCTTTGTGTCGGGATGTTCGCACTATTCTGGTTTCTCTACAGCCCGCACCGCTGGCAGTATTGGTCCATTCTGGGTACCTCACTGATAATTTTTGTCACCTGGTTTCTGGTTGAGGTTGGCGTTGCCGTCAACGCCTGGTATGCGCCATTCTACGATCTCATTCAAACCGCGCTCAGCGCACCGCATAAGGTGAAAATTGAGCAGTTCTATAATGAAGTGGGTATCTTTCTCGGCATTGCGCTGATTGCCGTGGTCATTGGCGTGATGAACAATTTCTTTGTCAGTCACTATGTGTTCCGCTGGCGTACCGCGATGAACGAACACTATATGGCGCACTGGCAGCATCTGCGGCATATCGAAGGCGCAGCACAGCGTGTGCAGGAAGACACCATGCGTTTTGCCTCCACGCTGGAAAATATGGGCGTTAGCTTTATCAACGCGATTATGACGCTGATTGCTTTCTTACCGGTGCTGGTTACGCTGTCGGCGCATGTTCCTGATCTGCCAATTATTGGACATGTTCCTTATGGGCTGGTGATTGCCGCGATTGTCTGGTCGCTGATGGGAACCGGCTTGCTGGCGGTAGTCGGGATTAAACTTCCGGGCCTGGAGTTTAAAAACCAGCGCGTGGAAGCGGCTTACCGTAAAGAACTGGTATACGGTGAAGATGATGCCAGCCGTGCAACGCCGCCGACGGTGCGTGAACTGTTCCATGCGGTACGGCAAAACTATTTCCGTCTCTATTTTCACTATATGTATTTTAATATCGCCCGTATTCTGTACCTGCAGGTTGATAACGTTTTCGGTTTGTTCCTGCTGTTTCCGTCGATTGTTGCCGGTACGATTACGCTCGGTTTGATGACACAAATTACCAACGTGTTTGGCCAGGTGCGCGGCTCGTTCCAGTATCTGATTAACTCCTGGACAACGTTAGTTGAACTGATGTCTATTTATAAGCGTCTGCGCAGCTTTGAACGCGAGCTTGATGGTCAGGATATTCAGGAAGTGACCCATACTCTTAGTTAACAAAAGGAGATGTTATGTCGACGGTTTCCCGTCTTTACCCCTTGTCTGGGCTGGCCGCATTGGTGTTGGTGGGATGTAGTAGCCAACCCGCGCAGCCGTTAAAAAAAGGGGAGAAAGCCGTCGATGTGGCGAGCGTGGTGCGCCAGAAAATGCCCGCCAGCGTGAAAGACCGGGATGCGTGGGCGCAGGATCTGGCAAAGACGTTTGAAAGCCAGAAGCTGGCGCCGACGGTTGAAAATGTCTGTTCGGTGCTGGCGGTCGCGCAACAGGAGTCAAACTACCAGGCCGATCCGGCGGTTCCTGGCTTAAGTAAAATCGCCTGGAAAGAGATCGACCGTCGCGCCGAGCGCATGCATATTCCGCTGTTTGTGGTGCACACTGCGCTGAAGATTAACTCCCCAACGGGGAAAAGCTACAGTGAGCGTCTGGATACGGTGAAGACGGAAAAACAGCTTAGCGCCATCTTTGATGATTTCATCAATATGGTACCGATGGGGCAGACGCTGTTTGGTTCCCTGAATCCGGTGCATACCGGTGGGCCGATGCAGGTCAGCATTGCGTTTGCCGAGCAGCACGCCAGCGGGTATCCATGGAAAATGGCAGGAACGGTCCGGCAGGAAGTGTTCAGTCGACGCGGCGGGCTGTGGTTTGGCACTTATCATCTGCTCAATTATCCGGCGAATTACAGTGCGCCAATCTTCCGCTTTGCAGATTTTAATGCCGGCTGGTACGCCAGCCGCAATGCGGCTTTCCAGAACGCAGTCAGTAAAGCCAGCGGCGTGAAGCTGGCGCTGGACGGGGATTTGATTCTCTATGGCAGTAGCGATCCGGGGAAAACGGAGATGGCGGTACGCAAGCTGGCCGGGAAGTTGGGGATGAGCGAGAGTGAGATCCACCGGCAACTGCAAAAGGGCGATAGTCTGGCCTTTGAAGAGACTGCGCTGTACGAGAAGGTCTATAAACTGGCGGAAGCGAAGAGCGGTAAATCTCTACCTCGTGAAATGCTGCCTGGTATTCAGCTGGAAAGCCCGAAGATCACGCGTAATCTGACGACCGCGTGGTTTGCTAAACGCGTGGACGATCGTCGGGCGAAGTGTATGGCTCAGCCATCGTTATGATGACGGCGGCGCCAGTGGATAATTGTCGCGACGACGCCAAGAATCAGGCTACCGACCAGGAAGGGGATCAGCCCAAACAGGGTACCGACGCCTAAACCAATCTCAACCCGCGGACGCCCTGTCTCCTGCATTTGCAACTGCATCAACTGCTCATAGATGCCGGGGGCGTGGGCCAGCAGATTTAAAATCTGCGCGCCAGCCCAAAAGCAAAACAGCACAAATACGGCATACGCAATGTTGCCGGGCAGGGAGGAGGTATCCCGATACTTGCCCTTAAACAGGGATTTTGAGAGCGTAAAATCAGCCATAAAGACCTCCGGAAATAACCTGCTTTTTTGGCGTAATGCCTGTAACTGACTGTGAGTCTGACAGGTGATTAGGAATGTCAATATCAGAATGTTGGTAATTTCAGGTGGAGATTATTCCTGGATTTCGGTTATTAGTGGTGTGTCACAATTATTTAACCTTAAGTTAAATTGAGTTACATTTCAGAAATTACGCATATGCCACAGACGACCACGGGGAAATGTGCGAGGATGCTTTTCATGTTGTATATCCACCGGAGCCGTTATGAACCTGCCTGTAAAAATCCGCCGAGACTGGCACTACTATGCCTTCGCTATTGGGCTTATCTTTATTCTGAATGGCGTGGTGGGGTTATTAGGTTTTGAAGCGCAGGGATGGCAAACCTATGCGGTGGGGCTGGTTACCTGGATAATTAGCTTTTGGCTGGCCGGATTAATTATCCGTCGCCGCGTGGAAAATGAAGATGATGAAGCGAAGGATGCCCAATAGTTATCAGGCATCCTGGCGGGTTTACATACTGGTTTTCAGTGCGCTATCCGCAGCGTGGCGTTCTAACGCCAGTTCGATCAGGCGAGTGATCAAATCGGTATAGCCTAAGCCGCTCGCCTGCCACAGTTTTGGATACATACTGATGTTGGTAAAGCCCGGCAGCGTGTTGATCTCATTAATCACAACGTCGTTTTCTGCGGTTAAGAATACATCGACGCGCGCCATGCCGGCACATCCTAACGTCTGGTACGCCTGAATGGCGATCTCGCGGATCTTGTCGTTAATTTCGGGTGCGATCGCTGCCGGAACAACTACTTTGGCGCCATTATCATCAATGTATTTGGTGTCGTAAGCGTAAAAATCACTGTTCAGCACGATCTCACCACAGGTACTGGCCTGCGGATGATCGTTGCCCAGTACCGCACATTCGATCTCACGGCCTTTAATCCCTTGCTCCACCACGACTTTATGATCGAACTCAAATGCCAGCGCGACGGCCTGGTTGTATTGCGCTTCACTGGTCACTTTGCTAACGCCAACGGACGATCCCTGGTTGGCGGGTTTCACAAACAGCGGCAGACCCAGGCGGGATTCCACCTCAGCAAAGCTAATGTTGTTACGATTGGCGCGAGTGAGTGTAATAAATGGCGCGATATTTAATCCGGCATCACGCAGCAGACGTTTGGTTACGTCTTTATCCATACAGGCTGCGGAACCCAGGACATCAGAACCGACGAACGGCAGATTCGCCACGCGCAGCATACCTTGCAAAGAGCCATCTTCACCCAGCGTACCGTGGACGATCGGAAAAATAACATCGACCGTTGGCAACGGCTGACCGTTTTGCGCATCGATCAACTGGTGCTCTTGTTTACCCGGAACCTGAGCCAGGCTGGTCGTGGAAGGACGCAGCGCAATGTGCGCCGGATCGTCTGAATTGAGCAGATAGTTACTGGCATCGCTAACGTGCCATTGCCCTTGTTTATCAATACCTAACAGCACAACGTCAAAGCGAGTCTTGTCGATGGCATCGACAATATTTTTTGCCGATTGCAATGACACTTCATGTTCCGCTGATTTACCACCAAATACGATTCCTACCCGCAACTTTGCCATCTTAAAAACCCATTCCTTGAATGCAAAGCACATACATTACCACGACAAAACGCAGGTTTCCTCGGCTTCTGGCAGATTGTTTTGCTGGGTAACAGGGGAAGAGATAAGTACAAACGCACAGATCTTGCATGAAGCATAATTCCCTGCTTGTATTGTGGGTTTGGTGTGAGGCGTATCACAAATATGATGAGCGGGAAGATAAAATTCTAAACTGTGATATATCGCACCTGTGGATCCTTATTTGGCTAAGTAATTTGTTAAGCTGCTCGCAGTTTTCAGCTACTTATCGTTATGAGTCCTTATGGAATCCTGGAGAGTAAACCTTATTTCCGTCTGGTTCGGATGCTTTTTTACCGGGCTGGCGATTAGCCAAATCCTGCCTTTTTTACCGCTCTACATCTCCCAATTGGGCGTCACCTCACATGAAGCTCTCTCAATGTGGTCCGGGTTAACATTCAGTGTCACCTTCCTTATTTCAGCCATTGTTTCTCCGATGTGGGGCAGTTTAGCCGACCGTAAAGGGCGCAAGCTGATGCTGCTACGAGCCTCGCTGGGGATGGCGATTGCGATTTTACTGCAGGCATTTGCCACTAACGTCTGGCAGCTTTTTCTGCTGCGCGGGGTGATGGGGTTAACCTCAGGCTATATTCCGAACGCGATGGCGCTGGTCGCGTCACAGGTTCCGCGTGAACGCAGCGGATGGGCATTGAGCACGCTTTCTACGGCGCAAATTAGCGGGGTTATTGGTGGCCCGTTAATGGGCGGCTTTATTGCCGACCATATCGGGTTACGGGCGGTGTTCTGTATTACCGCGGCTTTGCTGGTGGTCAGTTTCCTTGTCACGCTGTTTTTGATCAAAGAGGGTGTGCGCCCGACGACCAAAAAAAGCGAACGCCTGAGTGGGAAGGCTGTCTTTGCCTCGCTGCCTTATCCAGCGCTGGTGATCAGCCTGTTTTTTACGACGATGGTGATTCAGCTGTGTAACGGCTCTATCGGTCCAATCCTTGCGTTATTTATTAAATCGATGGTACCAGACAGCAGCAATATTGCCTTTCTCAGCGGGTTGATCGCCTCAGTACCTGGCATCTCGGCCCTGATTTCCGCGCCCCGGCTTGGCAAATTAGGCGACCGCATTGGTACTGAGCGGATTTTAATGGCGACGTTAATTTTCGCCGTCGTGCTGTTTTTCGCTATGTCGTGGGTCACCACGCCATTGCAGTTGGGGATATTACGTTTTCTGCTCGGCTTTGCCGACGGCGCGATGTTGCCGGCGGTACAGACGCTGCTGGTGAAATACTCCAGCGACCAGATAACCGGGCGTATCTTTGGCTATAACCAGTCATTTATGTACCTTGGCAATGTCGCTGGGCCATTAATGGGCGCAACGGTATCAGCCATGGCGGGGTTCCGCTGGGTATTCATCGCCACGGCGAGTATTGTCCTGATTAACATCTGGCAGTTGGCCATCGCGTTGCGACGTCGGCGTCACGCGCGCTGACTTCCTGATAAACAACGCTGCCAGTCAGCGTTGTTTATCTATAATTTTGCATTATATTTCTAAGTGATTATTCATTATCTTACCTTTTTATATCGCAGGATTCTGCTTTACGTCTTATCTCTTCCTTATTTTGTGATGTGATTGTTTTCGCAAATAGTTTAATTTCTTCTAAAAATAAAACTTTTATCACCTAGGCAGTAGTGAGCCTTAATGTTAACGTGGCTTATATTTTGTTAAGGGAATACGCAAATGAAAAATCTCGTCACTGAGTTGTTGCTTAAGCTCGCCCAAAAAGAAGAAGAGTCACAAAACCTGGCGGCGCAGGTCGAAACGTTAGAGCAGGTAATCACCGAAATGCTGCGCAATATGGCGTGGAGCGATCGGCAAATAGTGCTGCGTCAAATTGAAGGTGCTCTGGCTGGCGTAAACCGTGTACCAGCGTTTATGACGACTCTACATAACGCTGGCGAGAGCGTGCCAAAAGCGTTTTGAGTAATCCGGGGGGGCGCCCCACAAATATCATAAAAGTGTCACATCAAATACTTATAGTCGCTTTGTTTTAATTTTACCGTATTTATACATGGAGAAAATAAAGTGAAACAAAGCGCACTTGCCATTGCCCTGTTACCTTTGCTGTTTACCCCGCTTATTAATGCAGAAACATCTACCGTAGCGGTTATGGATAATCGTGCCGCTCAGGGTGATATCACCACGCCAGGCGGCGCCCGCCGATTGTCAGCCGATCAAACGGCGGCGCTGCGCGAATCTCTGAACGATAAGCCTGCCAAAAATATAATTTTACTGATTGGCGATGGCATGGGGGATTCAGAAATAACGGCCGCGCGAAATTATGCCGAAGGCGCGGGCGGTTTTTTTAAAGGTATTGATGCTTTACCGTTGACCGGACAATACACGCACTATGCGTTAAATAAGAAAACGGGCAAGCCGGATTATGTGACGGACTCTGCGGCCTCAGCGACGGCATGGACCACCGGGGTTAAAACCTATAACGGCGCCCTGGGCGTTGATATCCATGAAAAAGATCACGCAACAATTTTGGAAATGGCAAAAGCGGCAGGTCTGGCGACGGGCAACGTTTCTACCGCTGAATTGCAGGATGCTACCCCAGCGGCGCTGGTTGCGCATGTGACTTCACGTAAGTGCTATGGTCCTGGTGTGACCCGTGAAAAATGCCCAACCAATGCGCTGGAAAAAGGCGGTAAAGGGTCAATTACAGAACAATTACTGAATGCCCGGGCTGACGTCACGTTGGGCGGTGGGGCAAAAACGTTTGCTGAAACCGCTGCGGCAGGGGAGTGGCAGGGCAAAACGTTGCGTGAACAAGCCCTGGCGCGCGGTTATCAGATGGTAAGTGATGCCGCGACGCTGGCAGCGATTACCGAAGCTAACCAGGATAAACCATTGCTGGGCCTGTTCTCCGACGGCAATATGCCGGTGCGCTGGGAAGGTCCGAAAGCGTCCTATCATGGCAATCTGGATAAACCGGTGGTGACCTGTATGCCAAATCCAAAGCGTGATGACACCGTGCCGACGCTGGCGCAGATGACGGATAAAGCGATTGAACTGTTGAGCAAAAATGAGAAAGGTTTCTTCCTGCAAGTGGAAGGGGCATCCATCGATAAACAAGATCACGCCGCTAACCCGTGCGGACAGATTGGCGAAACGGTCGATCTGGACGAAGCGGTGCAGCGTGCACTTGCCTTTGCGAAGCAAGACGGCAACACCCTGGTGGTGGTAACCGCTGACCACGCGCATGCCAGCCAGATTGTCGCACCTGATACCAAGGCGCCAGGCCTGACTCAGGCGCTGAACACCAAAGATGGCGCGGTGATGGTCATCAGCTACGGCAACTCTGAAGAGGAATCTCAGGAGCACACTGGTAGCCAGTTACGCATCGCCGCTTATGGTCCGCATGCGGCGAATGTGGTCGTCCTGACCGATCAAACTGACCTGTTTTACACCATGAAAGCGGCGTTAGGTCTGAAGTAACCCTGCCCCCGGTGACAATAGTTTTGCCGCCGGGTGGTATTTTTATCGTTAGCAGCCAAACTTACCTGTGTGTCGTCGTTCAGAAAAGGATGGTGCTATGAAAATTACATTATTAATGACGCTGCTCTTTGGACTGGTTTTTTTAACTACCGTCGGTGCTGCCGAGAAGACGTTAACCCCGCAACAACAACGTATGACCACCTGTAATCAGCAGGCAACGGCGCAAACCTTAAAAGGGGATGCGCGTAAGACATATATGAGTGATTGCCTGAAAAACAGCAAATCTGCGCCTGAGGAAAAGAGTCTAACCCCACAGCAGCAGAAGATGCGTGAATGCAACGTCAAGGCGACGGAACAGTCACTGAAAGGCGACGATCGTAACAAGTTTATGAGCGCTTGCCTGAAAAAATCTGCGTAGCACTTACGGGTGAGCAGGTAAAATCGCTCACCCGAAATTTCATACTCCCGCCAGAAGACCCCTACCTATAATTTGGGAAATTTGTTTCAGAATGTTCCCAAATACAATGAATGATGAAAATTTTTTCCAAAAGAAGGTCGTCGCAGATGAAGCATTTATATCGCTTCATCAAAATGACCACCAACGTTCCGGTCTGCGATTTGCCCGACGGATCAGGCTGCCGCGAGCTGTGGGATTGGGGGGAATGTTTTTCCCTATCGCGTCGGTATTAGTTTCCCAGCCCATTACCGGAGGCTGGTGGCTTTTGCTGGTGGGATGGGCATTCGTCTGGCCACATCTGGCCTGGCAGTTGGCAAGTAAAGCAGACGATCCTCTGCATGGTGAATTTACCAATTTAAAAGCCGATGCCATCCTTGCCGGGATGTGGCTGGGAATTATGGGGGCAAACATGTTGCCGTCCACGGCGCTGCTCATGATGACTTGCATCAACCTGATGGGCGCAGGGGGAATGCGAGTATTCCTCGCGGGCGTCGTGCTGATGGCGGTTTCATGTCTGGTGACGTTACAGTTAACCGATATTCCCGTGGCTGTTAACAGCAGCCAACTGAGCGTGGTGTTATCACTGCCGATGCTGGTGGTGTATCCGCTGCTGTTTGCCTGGGTCAGCTATCAGACGGTCATCAAGCTGGCGGAGCATAAACGCCGCTTACAGGTGATGAGTACGCGAGATGGGATGACCGGCGTTTATAACCGACGTCACTGGGAACTATTGCTACGTAATGAATTTGATAATTGCCGCCGCTACCAGCGTGACGCCACGTTGCTTATTATTGATATCGACCATTTCAAGAGCATCAATGATACCTGGGGTCATGACGTCGGGGATCAGGCCATTGTCGCGCTGACCCGTCAGTTGCAGATGACTTTACGCGGCAGCGATGTGATCGGGCGCTTTGGCGGTGATGAATTTGCGGTGATTATGTGCGGCACGCCGGCCACCAGCGCAATTGCGGCCATGTCGCGCGTGCATGAACGACTTAGCCAGTTGCGTTTATCCTGCGCTCCACAGGTTGCCTTGCGTATTAGCGTTGGCGTAGCGCCGCTGACTTCTGAAACTGAGCATTATCGGGAATGGTTAAAATCGGCAGATATGGCCCTTTACAAAGCAAAGAATTCCGGACGTAACCGCACTGAAGCGGCGGCCTGACGTCCGGTGATATTAACTCAGGATCGGCTGAGTTTTTCTGACTGTTCCATGCACTTAACCATCGCTTCGATCACTGATGAACGGAAGCCGCGTTCTTCCAGGACGCGTACGGCTTCGATAGTGGTTCCGCCTGGCGAGCACACCATATCTTTCAGTTCCCCTGGATGTTTACCCGTTTCCAGCACCATTTTTGCCGAGCCCATTACCGCTTGAGCTGCGAATTTATAAGCCTGCGCACGGGGCATACCGCCTTGCACGGCAGCATCCGCCATCGCTTCGATAAACATAAAGACATAGGCCGGTGCAGAACCGCTGACGCCGACGACCGGGTGAATCATCGATTCTGCAATCACTTCGGCTTCGCCAAAGCAGCGGAAGATATTCAGTACGTCGGCCGTATCTTCCGGCGTTACTAAGGCGTTCGGCGTGACGGAGGTCATTCCGGCATTAACCAGTGACGGGGTATTTGGCATTGCGCGAATGATTTTGCGGTCATGGCCAAGCGCCCGGGCGAGCTGATCGAGGGTAACGCCAGCGGCAATCGAGACAACCAGAGAGTCTTTGTTCAGGCTGGAGGTGATTTCACTCAGCACCTTAATCATGATGCCAGGTTTGACGGCCCCAAAAACAATGTCGGCGATTTGGGCGACTTCTTGCGCAGACTGCGCGGCATTAATACCGTATTGGTCGTGCAACGCAGCGACTTTATCGGGGGAAGGGGTATAGACCCAGATTTGTCCCGGGAGAACCTGGCCGCTGGCTATCATGCCGCCAAGAATTGCTTTGCCCATATTACCGCAGCCGATAAAACCAATTTTTTTGTCCATCTTGTCACTCCCTATGCGTGATATTCATTGTTTTACCTGGGAAAGCTAAGCTTAGCGCGGAATGAATATGGGCAGAAGGAGAAACAGCACTTTGCCTGCAAGTAAAAGCACGAGACAATGTGCGATTACACATGAGTGGGGAGAGGTTATGACAATATGGGTGGATGCCGACGCGTGTCCGAACGTGATTAAAGAAATTTTATACCGCGCCTCTGAGCGTATGCAGATGCCGCTTATTCTGGTGGCGAACCAGAGTTTGCGCGTCCCGTCTTCGCGTTTTATCCGTACATTACGCGTTCCCGCCGGGTTTGACGTCGCTGATAACGAGATTGTGCGACAATGTAGCGCCGGTGATTTAGTGATAACGGCGGATATTCCCCTGGCTGCTGAAGCCATTGAAAAAGGGGCGGCAGCGCTTAATCCACGCGGCGAACGTTATACCGAAGCAACGATTCGCGAACGTCTGATGATGCGTGATTTTATGGATACGCTACGCGCCAGCGGCATCCAGACCGGGGGACCGGACAGCCTTTCTCCCCGCGACCGACAGCATTTTGCGGCTGAGCTGGATAAGTGGTGGCTGGAAGTTCAGCGCAGAAAATAACATCTGTAATTTATTTTTTACACTTTCATCCCTGTGAATTCTTGTTATAGTAGGGTTTAATTGACGCCATTACTCTTTCTGTAATTTTTTCTTTACGTTTTGGCGGTGTACTAGTTTGATGATATGATTATATCTTTAATAGCATCAGATCCCGCTCGTCGGCGGCTCTCTGGGGAAATTCTTTGATGACGCAACCTCTTTTTCTTGTTGGCCCCCGGGGGTGTGGTAAAACGACAACCGGTATGGCACTGGCGAAGGCTATCGATTACCAGTTCGTTGATACCGATCGCTGGTTGCAATCGCACGTGCAGATGACCGTGGCGGAAATTGTCGAAAGAGAAGGATGGGAAGGGTTTCGTGCCCAGGAAACGACCGCTCTGCAGGCCGTCACGGCTCCGACAACGGTTGTCGCGACCGGTGGCGGTATCATTCTCACCGAATTTAATCGTCACTACATGCGTAGCCACGGTGTGGTTATCTATTTAAGCGCGCCGGTATCGGTACTGGTTGATCGTCTGGAGGCTACGCCTGAAGAGGGGTTGCGCCCAACCTTAACCGGCAAGCCGCTGACTGAAGAAGTAGAGGAAGTGCTTGCCCAGCGCGATGTTCTGTACCGTGAAGCAGCGCATTACATTGTTGATGCTACCAATCCGCCTTCGCAGGTGGTGGAAGACATTCTTGGGATACTGTCGCAGGCAGCGCCACGGTTACAGGGTGGTGTCTATACTTAAAGCTCATTCAGACAAAAGGAAGAGCTATGCCGACAAAACCACCTTATCCGCGTCAGGCGACCATTGTTACGGTTGAAAAGGGGACACCAGGCCAGACGGTAACCTGGTATCAACTTCGTGCCGATCACCCCGAACCGAATTCGTTAATCAGTGAGCATCCTTCCGCTCAGGAAGCCATGGATGCTAAAAAGCGCTATGAGGATCCCGACAAAACCTGATGTCGGATACCGCCCGGGCAGGTGTCTGAAAAGGCCCAGTACGGGCGTACATCACATTTTTTTAAATATCGCCGCATACAGTAAAAATTGAAAATTAAACAATAACAATACAGTACTGGAATGATTTGGAATCTTTACAAAATACACCGCCGATCTGCTGCTACGCTTTTGAGCGTTTGTAGCGCAGGTCAGCGCCCGGCAATGATTCGGGAATTCACAGCAAAGTAAGAAGACGGTGGAGCAAAAAATGGGTACGTCGTTGGCTATCCTCACGATTGGCGTGGTGCCGATGAGTGAGGTATTACCGCTCCTGACGGAATATATTGATGAGCAGCACATCACTCACCACAGTCTGCTGGGACAGATGCGGCGAGAGGATGTGATGGCCGAGTACGGGGTCTCTCCCGGTGACGAGCCGCTCTTAACGCTGCTCAGCGACCATCAGCTTGCCCATGTTTCGCGCCAGAAAGTGGAACGCTCACTGCAGGGTATTGTAGAGGTGCTCGATAATCAGGGCTTTGACGTGATCCTGCTGATGAGTACGGCCTCAATTGCCCGCCTGACCGCCCGCAAGAGTATGCTGCTGGAACCTTTACGTATCATTCCTCCGCTGGTCGCCTCGATTGTGGAAGGGCATCAGGTTGGGGTTATTGTCCCCGTCACGGAATTACTCAAAGCCCAGACGCAAAAATGGCAGGTGTTACAAACGCCGCCAGTGTATGCCGTGGCCAACCCGATTCACGGTTCCGAACAACAACTGATTGATGCCGGTAAAGAATTGCTTGAGCAAGGCGCAGATGTGATCATGCTGGATTGTCTGGGTTTTAATCAACGTCATCGCGATTTACTGCAAAAATCGCTGGATGTCCCGGTTCTGCTGTCCAATGTGCTGATCGCCCGGCTGGCTTCGGAATTGCTTGCGTAATTTTGCGTGACAGGTGGAACGCCAGCCCCCTATATTGGTTGTTAACTTAATCACAAGATAGGGCCAGTTGTATGCTTCAAAGTAATGAATACTTTTCCGGCAAAGTAAAATCCATCGGTTTTACCAGCAGCAGTACTGGCCGTGCCAGTGTTGGCGTGATGGCCGAAGGTGAATACACCTTTGGTACTGCGGCACCTGAAGAGATGACGGTCGTCAGCGGCGCACTGAACGTGCTGCTGCCGGGGGAAACTGAGTGGAAAGTCTATGCCGCAGGGGACGTGTTTAACGTACCAGGCAGTAGCGAGTTTCATCTGCAGGTGGCAGAGCCAACATCCTATCTTTGCCGCTACCTGTAAGCGTAAAAATGACGAATGGCGACATTGAGCCGCCATTCGGTAAACACGGTTTAACGTTGCGCTTCGCCGCCTAATCCTTCCACCAGACTTTTAATCAGCGCCGCGAGTTCACCCGTCATCAGGATGAAATCGGCATCAAAACGCTGAGCGTAGTCCTCGCGGTCAATGTCTTCGTTCTGATCGCGCAACTCGTCGCTAAATTTCAGACGCTTAATCGAGCCGTCGTCACACATAACGAACTGAATGCGCTGCTGCCAGTCGAGCGCCAGCTTGGTGACCAGTTTGCCTGCTTCGATATGTACGGCGATTTCATCGCAGACCAGATCCTGTTTTTTCGCGCGGATCACACCGCCGTCTTCAAGGATCGCTTTCAGTTCGGCTTCATCCAGCAACTGGAAGCCCTGCGCCGTTGTGCCGGAGCGAACCCATTCGGTTAGCGTCAGCTCAATAGGGTTTTCCATCGTCAGCGGAACAACCGGCAGTGAGCCGAGGCTCTTACGCAGCAGCGCCAGCGTATCTTCCGCTTTCTTCGCGCTCGCACAATCAACCATGATCAGATCGTTGACGGTGTCGATCCACATCATCGTCTGGCTGAAGCGGCTAAAGGCGCGCGGCAGCAATGAGTGCAGAACTTCATCTTTCAGCGAGTCTTTTTCGGTCTTCTTAAGCTTGCGACCTTGCTCAGCTTCCAGTTTGAATATTTTGGCTTCCAGCGCCTGTTTGATAACCGGCGACGGCAGAATTTTTTCTTCTTTGCGGGCGCAGATAATAATTTGGCCATTGGCGGTATGCGTTAATGCATCGCTGTGCGATCCCATCGGCGGAACCCAGCCCATTTTTGCCATATCCTGGCTACCGCAAGGAGTGAACGTCATTGATGCCAGCTGTTTTTCCATCTCTTCGGCACGCAAAGAAACATCGCGGCTAAGACGGTAAACCATTAAATTTTTGAACCACAGCATGATAATTTCCACGGCCTTGTCGTTAAATCCAGCGGGCATGATAGCGAATTGTCGCTATGCTTGCATTGTTAATCGGGAAGAGGAGTAAACAGTGCGTATAGGTATCGATTTGGGCGGTACAAAAACGGAAGTTATCGCGCTTGGCGATGCGGGTGAGCAGCTTTTTCGCCATCGCCTGCCCACGCCGCGTGATGATTATCGGCAAACGATAGAAACCATTGCCGCGCTGGTGGAGATGGCGGAACAGGCTACCGGGCAAACAGGAACTGTGGGGATGGGAATTCCCGGTTCAATTTCGCCTTACACTGGAGTAGTCAAGAATGCCAACTCGACCTGGCTTAACGGACAACCCTTTGATAAAGATTTAAGTACGCGTTTGAACCGTGAAGTGCGCCTGGCAAATGATGCTAATTGCCTGGCGGTTTCTGAGGCGGTGGATGGCGCGGCGGCAGGGGCGCAAACCGTGTTTGCGGTAATTATTGGCACCGGATGCGGCGCTGGCGTGGCGCTGAATGGTCGGGCGCACGCGGGTGGCAACGGTACCGCGGGCGAGTGGGGGCATAATCCGCTGCCGTGGATGGATGAAGACGAGCTGCGTTATCGCAAGGAAGTCCCCTGCTATTGCGGCAAGCAAGGCTGCATTGAAACCTTTATTTCCGGAACCGGTTTTGCCACCGACTACCAGCGTCTGAGCGGTAAGCCGCTCAAGGGCAGTGAGATTATCGACCTGGTTAACGCGCGGGATGCTGTGGCGGAGCAGGCATTGAGCCGCTATGAGCTGCGTCTGGCGAAATCACTGGCGCACGTGGTGAATATTCTCGATCCGGACGTCATTGTACTGGGTGGGGGAATGAGTAATGTCGACAGGCTGTATCAAAACGTTCCAGCGTTGATGAAGCCGTTTGTCTTTGGCGGCGAGTGCGAAACGCCCCTGCGCAAGGCGCTGCACGGTGACTCCAGCGGGGTACGCGGTGCGGCCTGGCTGTGGCCGCAGGAGTAATCTGTTTTACGTCGCGGGTGCAACTTGTTGCACGCCGCGCTTCAGGTAGCCGTAAATCAGCAGCGATGACATGGCGGAGAACGACAGCAACGCAGCCGGCAGCGTTACATAGTTGTAGGCAAAGCCCAGCGTCAGCATCATACCGCCGCACCAGGCGCCAATTGCGCTACCGAGGTTAAAGGCAATTTGCCCGCCAGCCGCTCCCAGTAGCTCACCTCCTTTGGCATTTTGCAGCAGCAAAATTTGCAGCGGCGCCGACAGGGCGAACAGGCCCGCGCAGCAAATAAAGGCGAAGGTCAGCGATGCGGCTTTGATACCGCCAAAGACAAAAAGCAGCAGCAGAACCAGTACAATGATGAAGTCGGTTATTACCGCAATGCGCAGCGGCGTATAGCGGCCAGACAGCCGACCGCTCAACAGATTCCCTAATACCATCCCCAATCCCACCAGCATCATGATGAAGGTCATCAGCGCTTCGGAAAAGCCGGAGATGAACATCATGTACGGCTTAACGTAGCTGAACCAGGCGAAAACTCCGGCGTTGCCAAACATGGTGGCGGAAAAGATCAGCCACGGGGCGGGGCTTTTCAAAAAGTGAAATTGCTCGCGCAGATTGCCTTTCGCTTCATCGCTGATATTGGGCACCCAAAAAGCTATCGAGACAATAACGGCGATATTAAAGACGGCTATCAGCAAGAACGTATAGCGCCAGCTAAATTCCTGGCTCAGCCAGGTCCCGACGGGAATGCCAATCAGATTGGCAACGGTCATCCCCGAAACCATGCCCGCGACGGCGGCGGTGACTTTTCCAGGGCGCGCCAGCTTCGACAGAATAATTGCCCCAACGCCAAAAAATGCGCCGTGCGGGAAACCGGAAACCAGTCTGCCCACCGCCAGCATAAAATACGAGGAGGAAAGGGTGAAGATGGCGTTGCCAATCACACATAGCGTGACCAGAAACAGCAGAATATGTTTAAGCGAAAAGCGGTTGGAGAAGAGCGCAATAATCGGCGCGCCCAGCACTACGCCAAAGGCATAAAACGAAATCATATGGCCAGCGGCCGGGATGGAAATGCCTACGTCCCGCGCCAGTTCGGTGAGTACCCCCATGATGCCGAACTCGGCCATGCCCAAGCCAAATGTTCCGAGGGCTAAAGAGAAAATGACTTTTTTCATACCACCTGCCAACAAGAAAGACGCCGGATGTACGTCATAGCAGCGAACGTTCGCCGCCAACAGAGATAGCTTGCGGATAAGTGAAGTGGAATGCCATTTCATATCCGTCTTTGAGTATGCAATATTGTGCTACATAGTGTGCCGGATGACTCCGGCCTGGAGATTTATGCTGATTCCACCGCAAACATCTTATCGAGTTTGCTGTAGCCCAGCCCGTTGATTTTTTTAACCTTGATCTGCACCGGAATGCGTTCTTTCATCGCTTCAACGTGGCTGATCACACCAATGGTTTTGCCGGTGGCGTTCAGCGCATCCAGCGCGTCCAACGCGGTATCCAGCGTTTCGCTGTCCAGCGTGCCGAAACCCTCATCGAGGAACAGAGAGTCAATTCGCGTTTTGTGGCTGACCAGATCGGATAACGCCAGCGCCAGCGCCAGACTCACGAGGAAGCTCTCGCCGCCGGAAAGCGTACGGGTGTCGCGCACGGCATCGGCCTGCCAGGTATCAACCACTTCCAGCTCCAGCGCTTCGCTGGCCTTGCGCTGTAACAGATAGCGACCATGCAGACGAGTGAGTTGGTTGTTGGCAAGCCACACCAGGTTATCCAACGTCAGCCCCTGGGCAAACTTGCGGAATTTATCGCCCTCTTTCGAGCCGATCAGCGCATTAAGATAGCCCCAGTCATCAACCTGCTGCGTGACCTTTTCAATCTCCTGCATCAACGCCTGCTGTTGCTGGCGATGTTCAGCATCCTGTTTGAGCTGCTGGCGAATTTCGCCCTGACGAGTGGTGTTTTCCCGTAACTGCTGGGTGAGCTGCGCCAGCGCGTCGCGAAGATGTTGTGTCGTGAGCGTGAGATCTGCCCCGGTTGGCAACTGCTGGTGATGACTCGCCAGAGCCTGCTGAGCTTGATTAAGCAACGTTTGCGCCTGCTGTTGCTGGTTTTCCAGCGATTGCTTTAACTGCTCAAGGCGGCTAAAGGTCTCTTCATCCAGCAGGGCGGCAACAAAGGCGTCACGATCGGCAAAGATACTGGCCTGCAGGGCGGCATCAAACTGTGCCTGAATTTCTGCGGCGCGCTGTACGTCCTGCGCCTCCTGCTGCTGCAACGTTTGCCACTGGCCCTGCAAGGAGAGGCAATCGTCGTGCACCTGTCGCCAGTTTTCCAGCGACAGACTCTCAGTACTTGCGGAAAGCGTATCGGACTCTGGCAGCGTTTCCAGCAACGGCGTGAGCTGAGCTATTCGCGCCTGTAACTCGGTGAGTTCGTTCTGGCGCTGCTGCCACATTTGCGCTTCTCTCGCCCGCTCGCTCAGCCACGAAGCGGCTTCATCTTCAACTGGAAGGGACAGTCCATGGCGGGCCAGATCGGCGGTTAACGTAGCCTGGCGCTGTTCAATATGCTGTTGAAGCTGGGTAATCTGCTCGGTATGCGCCGCGATTTGCGCCTGCAGGGTATGACGCAGACTCAACTGGTGAAGCTGTTGTTCGTGTTCTTCCTGGGCGGCAAGCCACGGGGCAATATCATCCTGCGGTTGCAGCGTCACGCTAAGGCTGGTGGTGACCGTCTGCCACTCTTGAGTAAGCGCTTGCTCCTCTTGAGAAAGCGTCTGTGCTTCGCGTTCATCCCGCTGAAGTTGCTGGGTGATTGCCTCAAGCTGACCGCGTAAGGTTGAACCCTCATCAGCCAGCGTTTTAACCTCTTTTTCCAGGGCTTCACGCCGTGCCTGATTAACGCTCAGTTCGAGCGTTTGATAGCGCTCAATCGCTGGATGCGTGGTGGAGCCGCACAGCGGGCAAGGCATGCCGGATTGCAATAATGCCCGCTGGCTTTCCAGATCTTTGATGCGGGCTTCCTGCTCGCAAATGATTCTCACATCGGCAAGTTGCTGATTTTTATCTTTATAGCGCTGACGTTTTTCGGCCAGCACCGCGTTGCGCTGAGCCAGCTCTTGCTGACGCTGCACAAGCGTGGCGCGTAACTGCGCCAGCTGCTTTTGCTTCGGGGCGATTTGCCCGTGCAGATTGCTCAGACGCTGGCGTAACGGACGGCGCTGCACATGTTGCGCCAGCGCCGCCGTGACTTCCTGCGGCGAAAGGGTCAGCGTGGGAAGCGCCAACGCATCCAGTTTACGCGTGTCATTTTCCCTTAATTGCAGCCACTGGCGTAGCTGGGTGCTGGCGTCGGACTGTTGCGCCAGCAGGGCCTTCCAGCCTGCCAGTTCGCTGCCCCACAAGCGGAAGCGATCGTGTTCGTTCAGCCAGTCGATTAACGTCTGTTGTCCGGCGAGCAAGGCGGTTGATTGCGTATGCGCCTGCTGACGGATGCGCCCGCGCAGCGCTAAGCTGCTTTGTAAGCGAGCATTCACTTCCTGAATCTTCTGCCGCGTGCGCGCTATCGTAGCCGTTTGTTCCTGAATTCGCTCCCAGTGTGGGCGTAACGCTCTGGCCGGTTGTGCCAGGCTCAGAGCCGCCAGCTGTGGCTGTGCGTCTTTTTGCGCTTGTTTAGCGGCCTGTAACGCCTGTTGGTGACGGTTTATGTCCGTCTGTAGCTCATTTTGCCGAATGAGCCAGTTGAGATGTTGTTGCTGAGTCTGCTGGTTGGCAAGGTAGCGTTTTTCCTCGTCAGTAAGTACCTGCAAACTCTCTGTCAGGGACTGCACCTGCTCCGCAGCGAGCAGAGCCACGCCGCTGGCCTGCGCCTGCAGTTTTTCCAGCTCCGTACGCGCCGCTTTATGTTTTTCAAACACCATCGCGGAGATTTGGCCGTAGATCTCGGTCCCCGTCAGTTCTTCCAGCAGTTCGGCACGCTCTTTCGGTTTGGCATTAAGAAAGGCGGCGAATTGGCCTTGCGACAGCAGCATCGAACGGGTGAAACGACCGTAATCCAGGCCGGTAAGTTCGGCGGTCATTTCCAGCTTATCTTTGACTTTATCGGCGAGGATTTTACCGTCGGCGCAGCGGGCCAGCTCTACGCGTGGAGCCTGTAGATTGCCTTCAGGCTGATTGCGCGCGCGGTTCTGGCTCCAGAATGCGCGATAGGCTTCGCCCCGGACCTCGAACTCGACCTCGGCCAAACACTCGGCGGTGTCGCGGGTCATCAGATCGTTTTGCGACTGAGACACGGTATTGAGCCGCGGCGTTTCGTGATACAACGCGAGACAAATGGCGTCCAGCAGCGTGGTTTTTCCCGCGCCCGTTGGACCGGTGATGGCGAACAGCCCATTGCTGGCAAAAGGCTCAGCCGTGAAATCGACTTTCCATTCTCCTTTCAGAGAATTGAGGTTTTTCAAACGCAGGCTGAGAATTTTCATGCTTCGGTCTCCCCGGCAAGCGTGTGTAAGGTGGTGCTAAACAGTTGATTCAGGCGCTCGCGTTGCGATTCTTCGAGTTCTTCCAGCGCCAGACGACGGTCAAAAACGTCCGTCACGCTCAGCTCGCTTAGTGTTTCACGTCGTTCATTCGCCATAATACGTTCACGCTGTTCCCGGCTGCGGCGCACCAATAACACCTCTACCGGTAAATCTTCGGTTAATGCCTGAATCTTACGCTGCATGTCGTGCAGATAGTCATCGGTGGTGATTTCGATATCTAACCAGACTGGCGGTTCCTGCTGTACATCGCGCCACTGTTCAAGTTGGGCGGTAATCGCGGCTAAATCACCTTTCAACACCGCCAGCGGCTGGGTGACCGGTACGGTAAGGTGCTCAACAGCGCTCAGCTTGCCGTTTTCGAAGCTCACCAGATGAACGCATTTGTTTTTGCCGCACTCGTCAAAACTGAGCGCAATTGGCGAACCGCAGTAGCGAATATGCTCGGTTCCGCCGATAACCTGCGCCCGGTGGATATGCCCCAGCGCGATATAATCGGCCGGTGGGAAGTTTTGCGCCGGAAAGGCGTCCAGCGTACCGATATAAATGTCACGTACGGCGTCACTTTTGCTGGCGCCAACGGTGGTCAGATGCCCGGTCGCAATGATGGGCAGATTTTGGGCGCCGCGCAGCGTACAGGCGTCCTGATATTGCTGATGGTAATAGTCGGTAATAGCCGACAGCAAATGCTGCTGTTTCTCTTGTCCGGTCAGTCCGGCCTGGCTGGTAATGATGTCGCGCGGTCGTAAAAAAGGAACCGGACACAGGATCGCACCCGGCGTGCCGTCGCGTTGAGACAATACCTGCGGCGTATGGCCTGCGCTGGCGATCACCGTGGTGTTGAGAAACGCCAGAATATCGCGGGATTCGTTGAGCGTGGCGACGGAGTCGTGGTTACCTGCCAGCACCACCAGATGACAGCCGGTTTGCTGCAGATTAACGACGAAACGGTTATACAGCTCACGGGCATAGCTTGGCGGCGAGCCGGTATCGAAAATATCGCCTGCCACAATAATGGCATCCACCTGCTGGGATTGTGCCGTTTCCAGCAGCCAGTCGAGAAAGGCCTGGTGTTCAGCGGCGCGGCTCTTGCTGTAGAAATTTTGGCCCAGATGCCAGTCAGACGTATGAAGGATGCGCATAAGAGTTCCATGACGATAAAACAGTGGCGGGATTATAACCCTGCAAGGACGGTAATATCTTGTTTAAGGGCTGTCATAATTCACAGGGCTGCGTTAAACCTGGACTATCTTTTCATAAATCTGTCATAAAACTGACGCATAATGGCACCGTATTGATGGCAAACGATTTAATTATAAACAGGGCAAATCATGGCGAGACGTATTCTGGTCGTAGAAGATGAAGCTCCAATTCGTGAAATGGTCTGCTTCGTGCTCGAGCAAAACGGTTTTCAACCCGTAGAAGCCGAAGACTATGACAGTGCTGTGAACCAACTCAATGAACCCTGGCCGGATCTCGTCCTGCTTGACTGGATGCTACCCGGCGGCTCGGGCCTACAGTTTATTAAACATCTCAAGCGCGAAGCGATGACGCGGGATATTCCCGTAATGATGCTGACGGCGAGGGGAGAAGAGGAAGATCGCGTCCGGGGTCTGGAAACCGGCGCGGATGATTATATTACCAAGCCGTTTTCTCCCAAGGAGCTGGTGGCGCGTATTAAAGCGGTTCTGCGTCGTATTTCCCCCATGGCGGTGGAAGAGGTTATTGAGATGCAGGGGCTGAGCCTTGATCCAACCTCGCATCGCGTGATGACCGGCGAGGATCCGCTGGATATGGGGCCGACAGAATTCAAACTGTTGCACTTCTTTATGACCCATCCGGAACGCGTCTATAGCCGTGAGCAATTACTCAATCATGTCTGGGGTACCAACGTGTACGTGGAAGACCGGACAGTGGATGTGCATATCCGCCGCTTGCGTAAAGCGCTGGAGCACAGTGGACACGATCGTATGGTGCAGACAGTTCGTGGGACGGGATATCGTTTTTCGACCCGCTTCTGACTGACATGAATATGGGCCTGAGGGATTAGGCTGTTAATGGAGTAAGACGTTTGCTAGAACGATTGTCATGGAAAAGGCTGGTACTGGAGCTGATCCTCTGCTGCATACCGGCGTTTATCCTTAGTGCTTTTTTTGGTTACCTGCCCTGGTTTTTGCTGGCGTCGGTAACCGGCCTGCTTGTCTGGCATTTCTGGAATTTATTACGCTTGTCCTGGTGGTTATGGGTCGACAGAAGTATGACGCCGCCGCCGGGGCGTGGAAGTTGGGAGCCGTTGCTGTACGGGCTGCATCAAATGCAGCTGCGTAACAAAAAGCGCCGTCGGGAACTGGGTAATCTGATTAAACGTTTTCGCAGTGGAGCGGAATCGCTACCCGACGCGGTGGTGTTGACGACTGAAGAGGGCGGCATTTTCTGGTGCAACGGTCTGGCCCAGCAGGTTCTGGGACTGCGCTGGCCGGACGATAGCGGGCAAAATATTCTTAACCTGCTGCGCTACCCGGAGTTCACGCAATATCTGAAAACGCGTGATTTTAGTCGGCCAATCAATCTGGTGCTCAATACCGGACGGCATCTGGAAATTCGCGTGATGCCCTATACCGACAAGCAATTGCTGATGGTTGCGCGCGATGTAACCCAGATGCACCAACTGGAAGGTTCGCGGCGTAACTTTTTTGCCAACGCCAGCCATGAGTTGCGTACGCCGCTGACGGTGCTACAAGGTTATCTGGAAATGATGCAGGAGCATCCGCTGGAAGGAACGACGCGTGAAAAAGCGCTGCATACCATGCGTGAGCAAACGTACCGCATGGAAGGGCTGGTGAAGCAGTTGCTGACGCTGTCGAAAATAGAGGCCGCGCCAGCGCTGCTGCTCAATGAGAAGGTGGATGTGCCGATGATGCTGCGTGTGGTTGAACACGAGGCGCAAACGCTGAGTCAGAATAATCATACGTTTACTTTCGATATTGATAGCCACCTTAGCGTGCGCGGAAATGAGGAACAACTGCGTAGCGCGATTTCGAATCTTGTGTATAACGCGGTGAACCATACTCCCGCGGGTACGCACATCACCGTGCGCTGGCAGCATGTTGCCTCCGGGGCGGAATTTAGCGTGGAGGATAATGGGCCGGGTATTGCAGCGGAACATATTCCTCGTTTGACCGAACGCTTTTATCGCGTGGACAAAGCGCGATCCCGACAAACGGGTGGGAGTGGGCTAGGCCTGGCTATCGTGAAACATGCTCTGCATCATCACGATAGCCGCCTGAATATCGAAAGTACGCCAGGCAAAGGGACGCGATTTAGTTTTGTCATCCCGGAACGTTTAATGGCCAAAAGTAACGATTAACCCGTATTCGTAAGATAATCTTTCCAAAAGCCAGCGCGAGCTGGTTTTTTTATGTGGTCAATAGTTACATCCTGAATTTTGCGACGTTTGATTGTTTTTTGTTCGAACTATTACCCATACCTTTTTCCATGAAATGGTGTTTTGTGCTAATCCGAATTTTCATATCGCTATATTGTTCTGGTTTTTGGATCCCACCTTGCTTTAAAACGTTATAAGCGTTTAAATTGCGCTCCAGATGCTGTCATACCGACTGCATTTACGCGGTAAATCGAAAAACTATTCTTCGCCGCGCCAGGTCGGGAGTGTTTCCCGCTGGAATTGAGTAAAAATGCCGCTGTATTGTCCCCCAGGGAAAGGCAAAAATTTATTGTTTTCAACACCACATCCACAGGCTGTAAGACTTTATGACCCATCAGTTAAAATCGCGCGATATTATCGCTTTGGGATTTATGACATTTGCACTGTTCGTTGGTGCAGGTAACATCATCTTCCCCCCAATGGTTGGTTTGCAGGCAGGCGAACACGTCTGGACTGCGGCTTTTGGCTTTTTGATTACCGCCGTTGGTCTGCCGGTACTTACCGTTGTCGCGCTGGCGAAAGTCGGTGGCGGTGTGGACAGCCTGAGTACCCCTATCGGTAAGGTTGCTGGGTTGCTGCTGGCTACCGTTTGCTATCTGGCGGTTGGTCCATTGTTCGCGACGCCGCGTACCGCAACGGTCTCTTTCGAAGTCGGAATTGCGCCGCTGACCGGTGACTCTGCGCTGCCGCTGTTCATCTACAGCGTGGTCTATTTTGCGATTGTTATTCTGGTGTCGCTGTATCCGGGCAAACTGCTGGATACCGTCGGCAACTTCCTTGCTCCGCTGAAAATCCTGGCGCTGGTGGTACTGTCTGTCGCCGCGATTGTCTGGCCAGCAGGCCCGATCAGCAATGCGATGGAAGCCTATCAAACCGCAGCATTTTCGAATGGTTTCGTAAATGGCTATCTGACCATGGATACGCTGGGCGCGATGGTGTTTGGTATTGTTATCGTTAATGCCGCCCGTTCGCGTGGTGTGACCGAAGCGCGTCTGCTGACCCGTTACACCGTCTGGGCTGGCCTGATGGCGGGTGTGGGCTTAACGTTGCTGTATCTTGCGTTGTTCCGTCTGGGTTCCGATAGTGCGATTCTGGTCGATCAGTCTGCTAACGGCGCGGCGATTCTGCATGCTTATGTTCAGCACACCTTTGGTGGCGCAGGAAGCTTCCTGCTGGCGGCGCTGATTTTCATCGCCTGTCTGGTTACTGCGGTTGGCCTGACCTGTGCGTGTGCGGAGTTCTTTGCCCAGTACATTCCACTGTCTTATCGTACGCTGGTATTTATCCTCGGCGGCTTCTCGATGGTGGTCTCTAACCTGGGGCTGAGCCATCTGATTCAGATCTCTATTCCGGTGCTGACGGCTATCTATCCGCCATGTATCGCACTGGTTGTATTAAGTTTTACCCGCTCATGGTGGCATAATTCTTCCCGCGTCATTGCACCTGCGATGTTTATCAGCCTGATTTTTGGTATCCTTGATGGCATTAAAGCTTCTGCAATTGGCGACGTGTTACCGGCCTGGACCCAGCGTTTACCGCTGGCGGAACAAGGGCTGGCGTGGTTGATGCCAACAGTCGTGATGGTGATCCTGGCAATTATCTGGGATCGCGCCGCGGGTCGACAAGTGACCTCCAGCGCACACTAATCACTGACAATAAGTTTTAACCACGGGGCTATTAATATGGCCCCGTGGTTTTTTTATTGTGTTAACAGGTTAGGAATCGATGGAAAGTAATAACAAGCTAAAGCGTGGGCTGAGCACCCGGCACATTCGCTTTATGGCATTAGGTTCGGCAATTGGTACTGGGCTGTTTTACGGCTCGGCCGATGCGATCAAAATGGCGGGGCCGAGCGTGTTGCTGGCCTATATTATCGGTGGCGTTGCGGCATATATCATCATGCGCGCGCTGGGCGAAATGTCGGTACATAACCCTGCAGCCAGCTCTTTCTCGCGCTATGCGCAGGAAAACCTCGGGCCGTTGGCGGGTTACATTACCGGCTGGACCTACTGTTTTGAAATCCTGATTGTCGCTATTGCCGACGTCACTGCCTTCGGCATCTACATGGGGGTCTGGTTCCCGGCGGTACCGCATTGGATATGGGTACTCAGCGTGGTGCTGATTATTTGCGCCATCAACCTGATGAGCGTGAAGGTGTTTGGCGAGCTGGAGTTCTGGTTCTCGTTCTTTAAAGTCGCCACCATCATCATCATGATTGTCGCCGGTTTCGGCATCATCATTTGGGGCATTGGCAACGGCGGGCAACCTACCGGTATTCATAACCTGTGGAGTAACGGCGGCTTCTTTAGCAACGGCTGGCTCGGCATGGTGATGTCGCTACAAATGGTGATGTTCGCCTACGGCGGGATAGAGATTATCGGTATTACCGCAGGTGAAGCGAAAGACCCGGAAAAATCTATTCCGCGCGCTATCAATTCCGTACCGATGCGTATCCTGGTGTTTTACGTGGGGACGCTGTTTGTCATTATGTCTATCTATCCGTGGAACCAGGTTGGCACCGACGGGAGTCCGTTCGTCCTGACGTTCCAGCATATGGGCATTACCTTTGCCGCCGGGATCCTTAACTTTGTGGTCCTCACCGCATCGCTGTCGGCTATCAACTCTGACGTCTTCGGCGTGGGGCGTATGCTGCATGGTATGGCAGAGCAGGGGAGCGCACCGAAAATGTTCGCCAAGACGTCGCGTCGTGGCGTGCCATGGGTCACGGTGATGGTGATGACTATCGCCCTGCTGTTTGCGGTTTATCTTAACTACATCATGCCGGAAAACGTCTTCCTGGTGATCGCCTCTCTGGCGACCTTCGCCACGGTATGGGTGTGGATTATGATCCTGCTGTCGCAGATTGCCTTCCGCCGTCGTCTGCCGCCGGAAGAGGTCAAGGCGCTGAAATTTAAAGTACCAGGTGGGGTAACAACGACCGTTGTTGGCCTGATTTTCCTCGTCTTTATCATCGCGCTTATCGGCTACCATCCGGATACCCGTATTTCCCTGTACGTTGGTTTCGCGTGGATTGCCCTGCTGCTGGTGGGTTGGGTATTTAAACGCCGTCGCGAGCGTCAACTGGCTGAAGCGCAGTAATATTTTTGCCGGGTAGCCTGATGTTACCCGGCAATTTTCTCCTCCCCCAAGCTCCTCCCCCAATAAACGTTAAGATGATGAGTGATCCTGCTCTTTGCTATGGCAAGGTGGCTTCATTTTCATCAAAGGGGATACGTGATGTTGAACGCTTGGCACCTTCCGGTTGCCCCATTTGTTAAGCAAAACAAAGATCAACTGACGATTACATTATGGCTGGCGGGGGAAAATCCACCTCAGCGGGTGACGCTACGCGCAGAAAACGATAACGAAGAAATTTCGCTGGGTATGCACAAGCTGCGCAGCCAGCCGCAGCCGGGCGTAACCGCGTGGCGAGGGGCGATCGATCTTGCCAGCGGCCAACCGCGTCGGCGCTATAGCTTTAAATTATTGTGGCCCGATCGTCAGCTGTGGTTTACGCCGCAGGGATTCAGCCGTTTTCCGCCTGCGCGTCTGGAGCAGTTTGCTGTTGATGTGCCGGATAACGGTCCGCAGTGGGTAGCTGACCAGATTTTCTATCAGATTTTCCCGGACCGTTTTGCCCGCAGCCAGTCGCGTGAGTCGGCTCCAAACGTCTATTATCACCACGCAGCCGGGCATGACATTGTGCGTCGCGAGTGGGATGAACCGCTGACCGCTCAGGCCGGAGGATCGACATTTTATGGCGGCGATTTGGACGGCATCAGCGAAAAGCTGCCGTATCTGAAAACGTTAGGTGTCACGGCACTGTATCTGAACCCGGTGTTTACCGCCCCGAGCGTGCATAAATACGATACCGAAGATTACCGTCATGTTGATCCACAGTTTGGCGGCGACAACGCGCTGCTGCGCTTGCGCCATAACACGCAACAGCAGGGCATGCGTCTGATTCTTGACGGTGTTTTTAACCACAGCGGCGATTCGCACCCCTGGTTTGATCGGCATAACCGTGGGACGGACGGGGCATGTTACAACCCGGATTCCCCCTGGCGTGACTGGTATCATTTCTCTGCCGACGGTGTGGCGCTGGACTGGCTGGGCTATGCGAGTCTACCCAAGCTGGATTTTTGTTCGCCAAGCCTGATCAATGAAATTTATCGCGGGGAAGACAGTATCGTTCGCCACTGGCTGAAAGCGCCGTGGAGTATGGACGGCTGGCGTCTTGATGTCGTGCATATGCTGGGAGAGGGCGGCGGTGCGCGCAACAATCTGCACCATGTGGCGGGGATTTCGCAGGCGGCAAAAGAAACCCAGCCAGAGGCGTATGTGGTGGGTGAACACTTTGGCGATGCGCGTCAGTGGTTGCAGGCGGATGCTGAAGATGCCGCCATGAACTATCGCGGTTTTACTTTCCCCATCTGGGGATTTCTGGCCAATACTGATATCTCATACGATCCGCAATCTATTGATGCCCAAACCTGTATGGCGTGGATGGATAACTACCGCGCGGGTCTGTCGCATCAGCAGCAACTGCGGATGTTCAATCAACTCGACAGCCACGATACCGCCCGTTTTAAATCCTTGCTTGGCAAAGACGTGGCGCGTTTACCGCTGGCGGTGGTGTGGCTGTTTACCTGGCCAGGCGTGCCGTGTATTTATTACGGTGATGAGGTGGGGCTGGACGGCAATAACGATCCGTTCTGTCGTAAGCCGTTCCCGTGGCAAGCTGAAAAACAGGACACTACCTTGCTGGCGCTGTATCAGCGGCTGGCTAAATTACGCCATCAAAGCCAGGCGTTACGCCATGGCGGTTGTCAGGTGATTTACGCCGAGGATAACGTGGTGGTGTTTGTGCGGGTGCTCAACCGCCAGCGCGTGCTGGTGGCGATTAACCGTGGCCACGCCTGCGAAGTGGTCCTGCCAGTCTCGCCATTGCTGCGCGTCAGTCAATGGCTGCACAAAGAGGGTAACGGCCTGCTCGCTGACGATATCCTGACGCTGCCGGCGATCTCCGCCTCGGTGTGGATGGGTCATTGATACAAGCGCGCAATCTCCGGGCTTGCCAGCAGCGTTTCTCGCCACCAGCGCTGCGCCAGCCCATCGCGGCTGTTGCGCCATGCCATATAGGCCACATCTTTTTGGCGAAATGAGATGACCCTTTTTTCCACCAGTTCGCCTGTGGCAAGCCACGGGCTGGCAATGTGGCGGGGGAGAAACCCGCAGCCCATGCCAGCTCGCAATAACATCACTTTACTGTGGAAGTCATCCACACGAATCTGCGCCTGCTCCTCCATCAGGTTGGTTTGTAGCGGATGGCAAAAGCGGGCGCTGTCGCTGATAACAATGGCTCGATGCAGGCACAGTTGTTCGTTTGTCAGGTCATCCGGCGCGGCAGCCAGCGGATGCTCAGGTGCCACGACAAATACATTATCCAGCGTGCCGAGCATTTTGTAGGACCAGGCGGCTGAGGTTGGCGGTTCATTAATCGCCCCCAGAATGATGTCTGCTCCATTATGGGTCAGCTCCTCCCAGGATCCCGCCAGCGTATGGTGGGTGAAACTCAGACGGGTTTGCTTATTCAGCGTGTGAAATTGATCAATAATGGGCAACAGCGCGGCGAAAGGAAAAGAGTCGTCCAGCGCAATCGCCAGCTCTTTTTCCCAGCCAGAACTCAGCTGTACCGCCTGCTTTTCGAGATCTTTGGCCGCACTCAGCAGCAAACGTCCCTTTTCCAGCATCATCAGCCCGGTGTCGGTAAATTTCGCCCGATGCCCGGAGCGGTCAAGCAGCTCGATGTTCAAATCGCTTTCCAGCTTCTGAATCATATAGCTGAGTGCCGCAGGGGTTTTAAACAGCGATTCGGCTGCTGCGGCAAATGAACCCTGTTTGTCGAGTGCGTCGAGAATGAGCAAAACATCCAGATTGATGCGCATAAGCGGAAAATATCCTGAAAAATAAACCCTTCTGTTGTACCGAATGAAGAAAAACAATGCCAGTGAATAAATTAGATGAGTCAAGCGCATTTTTTTGATGTTGTTTAGGATATATCGCAACACAGAATTAATAGTTTCACAGGATGGTAAGTTTTCTTTAATAACTCGTTAGAAATTTCCCGCTATACTCAACAAGCTTTCTGATTCAGGATCCTGCTGCTGACGGCAGATACAGACCGTTGCCTTTTAACCTATTGATTAAGAAGGTATTTTATGTCTATTCGGGAACTGATTGACCCTCAAAACTCTACGCTGATTTTTATTGATCATCAGCCGCAAATGTCATTTGGTGTGGCAAATATTGATCGCCAGACTTTAAAAAATAATACCGTGGCATTAGCGAAAGCCGGCAAGATATTTAATGTTCCGGTGATTTATACATCTGTGGAAACAAAAAGTTTTAGCGGCTATATCTGGCCGGAATTGTTAGCGGTTCACCCTGATGTGAAACCTATTGAACGCACGTCTATGAACTCCTGGGAAGATGCGGCGTTTGTGAAGGCCGTGGAAGCGACCGGACGCAAAAAATTGATTATCTCCGCGCTGTGGACCGAAGTCTGCCTGACCTTCCCGGCGCTGATGGCGCTGGAAGCGGGTTATGAAGTGTATGTGGTGACCGATACTTCCGGCGGCACGTCTGTGGATGCCCACGAGCGTTCCATCGACCGGATGGTGCAGGCGGGCGCAGTCCCCGTAACCTGGCAACAGGTTCTTCTTGAGTACCAGCGCGACTGGTCCCGCAAAGAAACCTACGACGCCGTAATGGATCTGGTGCGCGAGCATAGCGGTGCCTACGGTATGGGCGTGGATTATGCTTACACCATGGTGCACGGCGCGCCGGAACGTAAAGCCTGAATACACGTCATCCTTCATGCTGCCTGAATGCATCGTTATAGATCTCGTGTATTGATATTGATGGCGGGCTATCCCGCCATTCTCCTTTAGCAAGGAATCCTTCATGGCGCAGAACAAACATGTGACGTTGGTGATTACCCATACCCTAAAGCCCGAGCAGGCGCAGCGGTATGAGCAGTGGCTGGGAAAAATCATGCCGGTGGCGGCCGAGTTTCCCGGCCATCTCGGGGCGAATGTGATTCGTCCTGCGGATGGCGAGAATCTGTGGAACATTATTATCCGCTTCGACACGCTGGAGCATCTGT
Source organism: Citrobacter freundii complex sp. 2025EL-00176 (assembly GCF_053309355.1). Classification (NCBI taxonomy): domain Bacteria; kingdom Pseudomonadati; phylum Pseudomonadota; class Gammaproteobacteria; order Enterobacterales; family Enterobacteriaceae; genus Citrobacter; species Citrobacter freundii complex sp. 2025EL-00176. The sequence goes on from NZ_JBRYHT010000012.1 coordinate 32,994, forward strand.
ACAACTGGACCCAGTCCGATACGCGCCGTGTGCTGGTGGAAGAGATAGCTCCGCTGCTGGCGGAAGGTGATAAAACCGAAATTCGTACCGAAGCGGCGTTTTGGTTTACGCCGCCCGCGCCCCATGTACGGCAACCCAGACGCTGGAAACAGTTCCTGATAACTCTGCTGGTGATTTTTCCCAGCACTAACCTGGTGCCGTGGTTGACCGGCATTGTGCTGCCTGCAATGAAGGGCTCGTTACTCCTGCATCTTATCAATGATGCGTGTGTGGTTGCGCTGGTGGTCTGGTTCTGGATGCCCATCGTAACCCGTCTGTTTGCCGGATGGCTGAAAAAAGCCTGACCGGTTTTTCAGGAGATTGTTATGTCGCAAACTGCCACACTGATTCTGACTCACGGAAAAATTCATACTCTCGACAGACAAAGCCCACAGGTCGAGGCGGTAGCGATCGCCAACGGGAAGATCCTGGCGACCGGTAACCACGATCGGATCATGAGCTTTGCCGCCGAAGGGACGCAGGTTGTCGATCTGCAAGGACATACGGTGATCCCCGGCTTGAATGATTCACACCTGCACCTGATTCGCGGTGGTCTGAATTACAACCTGGAACTGCGTTGGGAAGGCGTACCGTCGCTGGCGGATGCCCTACGCATGCTCAAAGAGCAGGCTGACAGAACGCCGTCGCCGCAATGGGTGCGTGTGGTGGGGGGCTGGAGCGAATTCCAGTTTGCCGAACGGCGCATGCCGACGCTGGAAGAACTGAATGAAGCCGCGCCAGATACCCCGGTATTTGTTCTGCATCTGTACGACAGAGCGTTACTGAATCGCGCGGCGCTGAAAGCCGTTGGCTACACCAAAGCGACGCCGGGCCCGGCTGGCGGCGAGATTGTGCGTGATAGCAACGGCAACCCGACTGGAATGCTGATCGCCAAACCCAACGCCATGATCCTTTATTCGACGCTGGCGAAAGGGCCAAAGCTGCCGCTGGAAATGCAGGTCAATTCGACCCGCCAGTTTATGCGTGAGCTGAACCGCCTGGGACTGACCAGCGCTATTGATGCGGGCGGCGGCTTCCAGAACTACCCGGAAGATTATGAGATCATTGAGCAGTTGCACACCAATAAACAGATGACGGTGCGCATAGCCTACAACCTGTTTACTCAGCGTCCGAAGCAGGAGCTGGAGGACTTTGAACGCTGGACCGATATGCTCAAGCCTGGACAGGGCACCGACTTCTATCGTGCCAATGGGGCAGGAGAAATGCTGGTCTTCTCGGCGGCGGATTTTGAAGACTTCCTGCAACCACGCCCGGATCTGCCGGAAGGTATGGAAGATGAGCTGGAACGCGTGGTGCGACACCTGGTGGAGCATCGTTGGCCGTTCCGTCTGCATGCTACCTATGATGAATCCATCAGCCGCATGCTGGATGTGTTTGAGAAGGTAAATCGCGATATCCCGTTCAATGGTCTGCACTGGTTCTTCGATCACGCCGAAACGATTACCGAACGCAATATCGAGCGCGTAAAAGCGCTGGGCGGCGGGATCGCGGTTCAGCACCGAATGGCGTTCCAGGGCGAATATTTTGTCGATCGCTATGGCAAAGACGCGGTCAAACATACGCCGCCGGTGGCGAAAATGCTGGCGGCTGATGTGCCGGTAGGGCTGGGGACTGACGCCACCCGCGTGGCCAGTTATAACCCGTGGACCGCACTCTACTGGCTGGTTTCGGGCCGCACCGTTGGCGGCATGGCGATGTACGATGATAACAATCGTCTGCCGCGCGACGTGGCGCTGGAACTGTGGACGGCCGGTAGCGCCTGGTTCTCCAGCGAACAGGGAAAGAAAGGGCGCATCGAGAAAGATCAACTGGCCGACCTGGTGGTGCTGTCTAAAGACTATTTCAGCGTGCCGGAAGAAGAGATCAAAGGCATCGAGTCGGTGATGACTATTGTCGATGGCAAAGTGGTGTACGCAGCCGGGCATTTCACTCCGCTGGCACCGCCAGCCATTCCGGTAGTGCCCGACTGGTCGCCGGTGGTGACGGTGCCGGGGCATTATCGCTCAGCGCCGCCGATTGCCGCGAAAGTTGGGGCGATGGTGCAGATGCACCAGTGCTGCGGCAGCTGCGGCGTACACGGTCATCAGCATGATATCGCGCGTAAGTCGGGGATCGCGGTGTCGGACGATCGGGCTTTCTGGGGCGCGCTTGGCTGTTCCTGCTTCGCGTTTTAATCCCTCCTCACAGCCCCTGGCCAAACGCAGGGGCTGATTGTATTTTCTGAAAAGCGGGTCATAGTGTTAACAGATATGGCACAGCTGCAACAATTTGTGTCATTCTGCACTGTCTTTACACAGTGAAGGTGGAAACATGGATGAGCTGCTAACCCTTGGCTGCATTGTTTTATTCTTCGCGTTGGTGGTGGTTCCTGGCCTCGCGATCGTGGCATACAGACGCAGTGCCGCGGTACGTTCTGAGCTGGCGGCCTTGCGCCGTCGGGTAGAGGAACTTGAGCTGCGCGGTGTGGCGCCAGAGTCTGTGGCACAGGCCACCGCCGATGCGCCAACGGCTGCAACAAAGAGTGTTCCTGTCGATGCGCCAACGTCTGCGATTAGCAGCGTGGCACTCGAACCTGACACTGAGCCGACCCTTGAACCTGTTAGCCCATGGTCTTCACAGCAAAAGCCGGATAAGGCGGTAGTTTCAACGCCTAACGTCGGGCGGCCTTCTGCTTTTGGCGGGGTGATGTCATCGCTGGTGCGCTGGTTTATGCAGGGCAATCCGTTGGCAAAACTCGGTATATTGCTCCTGTTCCTGGGGCTTTCTTTCCTGCTGCGTTACACCGTCGAACATTCTCTGTTTCCGCTTGAGCTGCGCCTGGTGGCGGCTGCGCTGTTTGCTATTGTCCTGTTGGCGCTGGGCTGGCGGTTGCGGCATAAGCAACCGGTCTACGCGCTGATCCTTCAGGGCGGAGCTACGGGAGCACTCTATCTCACCGTCTTTGGCGCGTTCCGGCTGTGGCAAATGCTGCCAATGACGCTGGCATTTGCGCTGCTGGTGGCGATTTGCGCGGCGAGCGTGGGCCTGGCTATTTTGCAAAAGGCACTGAGTCTGGCGATGCTGGCAAGCCTTGGCGGTTATCTCGCGCCGCTGCTGCTTTCCTCCGGCGGCGGCAGCCATGTCGCGCTCTTCTCTTTCTATCTACTGCTGTCGGTCGGTATTCTCGCTATCAGCATCTGGCAGCACTGGCGGGAGCTGAATCTGCTCGGCCTGTTATTTACCTTTGGTGTCGGCGGTTTGTGGGGGCTGGAGGACTATCGACCTGAGTATTACCTGAGCTGCCAACTGTTCCTGATCGCCAACACCCTTATTTTTGGTGTGCTGAGCGTGGCGCTGTCGCTTCGGGCGCAGGAGAAAGGCAAACAGATTATTGATGGCGTCCTGCTGTTTGCCCCTCCGCTGGTAGGTTTTGGCATGCAGTATGCCATTACCCGGCATATGGCATATGGTCCAGCGCTCAGCGCGCTGGGCTACGGTGGTTTCTATCTGGTGTTGGCGACGCTGGCTTTGCGGCGTTGGTCTTCTCTGGGGAGACCTCTGGTATTGTCCGCCCTGGCGCTCGGTGGCGCATTTACTACTCTGGCTATCCCGTTGGCGCTTTCAGCCCGTTGGACGGCGATGGCCTGGTCGCTGGAGGGACTTGGGATCCTCTGGCTGGGTATCCAACAGCAGCAGCGACGCATGAGTTATAGCGGTACGGCGCTGCTCGTGCTGGCCGTGGGTAGCGCGCTATGGGCACTGGCTAACGGCACAACTGCGCTCTCAGTGATGCTGATATTTGCCGTGCTTAGCCTCAGTTGGCTGGCTGCCGCATGGCTATGGCGCAACATTCGCCTACAGGGCAGCTGGGGGCTACTCGCGGGTGGTTTGCTTTTCTGGATCATTGCACTCGTTGCGGTATCGCAGCTCGTCCTGAAGCAGGAACGGTGGGTGCTGTCTGGCGTGTTGGCATTAATGGCGGTATCGGTCTGGGGCTGGCGAACAATTGCGGGTCGCCTGGCATGGCGGGAGCTGGACGCCAGTAAATGGCTGTTGTGGCCGACGATGCTGGTGATGCTGATGTATCAGATCTCTTTGCAGCAGATTTTTGCTGCGGGCTGGCCGAATCTGGCCTGGTGCGCGGCGCTAATTGTTGCAGTGCTGCTGCTCTGGCGTGACGCACCTATATTACCGCCAACGCTTTCCCGGTTGGCGCATTTGTCGTTCTTCTGGATGATTGTACTGGCACTGGCGGTTGAGCTGTTCTGGTTCGCACAGGCGCTACCGTGGGGGAGAGCCGCGTGGGGTAGCGGCCTGATGATGGCGGCTGGCGGGTTGCTGATTTTTCTGGTTTATCAAGCTGTTAATCGACAGATCTGGCCGTTTCGCATCTGGCCGGCACTCTATTCTGTTCAGGCGATGACTCCCGTTGCGCTGGTGCTGTTCGGCCTGCTCGTACTGACGAATTTACAGGATGGCGTGGTTTATCATCAGACGTATCTGCCGTTGCTCAACCCGCTGGAAGAGGGCGCTGCTTTTGCCCTGCTCGGGTTGGTCGTGTTTTATCGCGCGTCTGAACGCTATTTCCCGGTGCAGCTTGCGGTGTGCCGCCCATGGCCGGTTGTGGCGCTGATGGCGCTCGGCTTTTGGTGGCTTAATGGTTTACTGCTGCGCGCCTTGTCCTGGTATGGCGACATTGCGTGGAATGTACACGCCCTATGGGATTCGCGGTTGATTCAAACCTGTTTTGCTCTGTTCTGGATGCTGGCGGCATTGGTGGTGATGATGCGGGCAACCCGGCGTCGATCGCGCCAGGAATGGCTGTGTGGCGCCGTTTTGCTGGGGATAGTCATTATTAAACTGATGCTGGTGGACAGCGCGGGAGGCGGCGGCCTGGCGCGTGCGGTCGCGTTTATCGGCGTGGCCATTCTGGTGCTGATTATCGGGTATTTTTCACCCTTACCGCCCAAAGCTGGAGAAGAAAAATGAAATGGATTAAAGCGGTTCTCTGGAGTGTTCTGCTAGGCGCGACAGGTGCGACGTGGGGGAGTAATACGGTTACAGAGGCGCCAGCAGACTACGCGAAGGGCGTGAAGCTATTAACGCTGGGTTCAGAGCAATGGTATAGCCTCCCTCTGCCATTAGAAGTATACCACGAGGCGGTCTGGCCGGACTTACGTGATATCAGAGTGTTCAACCGTCAGGGCGATGTGGTGCCTTTCACGCTACTGGCAGAAAAAGCGCAGGCAACGTCCCCCAGAACGATTCCTCTGCGCCTTTTTCCGTTTGATTCTACGGCACAACCGGTGACGCCAAAGCACGATGATGAAAGACCAGCGGTCCTGCTTCGTTCTAAAAATGGCATTGAAATTCGCTTTGAAAGTGAAAACCTGCAATCCATCGGGCAGAGTTATTTAATCGCCTTGCCAGACGATGTCAAAGAGACGCCATCGCTGTCCCAGTTGCGTTTGAACTGGGATGCGCCTGCGAAAAACTGGCAGGGAACGGCATCGCTTTATTACAGCCGTGATTTGCGTGACTGGAGGTTGATTACAGGAAACGCGCCGCTGATGGATCTGACGCATAGCGACGACCGGTTGAAAATGGACACCTTAGGCGTCGATGATTTGCGCATGTCTGCTGATGGTGTCCCCTGGCTGTTGCTGATTCTTGATTCGCAAAGCCCTGCGTTAAATCTGACCGGCGTGAGTGCGATAACCCGTGAGGAGCCTCCGCTTACCCGGCCTGTTTCGATGGATGCTGAAGCGGAGAAAATTGCCGAAAACCAGGCGATTTGGCGATGGTCCAGGCCGCAACCGTTGACCTCATTAAAGATTTCACTGGATAACGAAGGCGTATTGCCGGTTGAACTTGAATGGCGTAAGGGAGAAAAAGACGCCTGGCAGCCTTTAACCCGAACGGTTCTCTACAATCTGGAAAATCAGTATTCGGATGATATTCCGCTCTCCGGCGAGTTAGTTGAGGCGGTACGGATGACGACGCTTCAGGCGCGTTTGCCCGACACCTTACCCGTACTGAGAGGGATGCGCGACAGCTATAAAGTGATTTTTAACGCGCAAGGCCAAAGCCCGTTTATTCTGGCATGGGGTAACAAAGCGGCAGAACCCGCGAGCGTCAGTCTGGCGATGCTGATCCCGGAGGCGTTACGTAAGCACAACGATCCTGACAAAATGCCACAGGCATTGGAGGATGAACCGGTTACTCTGGGCGGTGAGGGGCGGCTGACGGCAACGTCAGTCGCTGAGCAACAAAGCCAGTGGAAAACGCTATTGGTGTGGGGGGCGTTAATCCTTGGCGTCGCCGTACTGGCGCTGATGGCGTGGCGAATCTGGCGTGAAGTGAAAAAGGGTAATTCGACATAAAACAATAAAAAAGGCCCGCATTTGCGGGCCTCTTACGATTCTTGCCAATTACAGGCTGGAAACGTTCTCGGTCAGGTATTTTGCAACGCCGTCTGGAGACGCGTTCATACCTTCTTTCCCTTTTTCCCACTGCGCCGGGCAAACGTCGCCGTGCTCTTCGTGGAACTGCAGTGCGTCAACCATACGCAGCATTTCGTCGATGTTACGACCCAGCGGCAGATCGTTAACCACCTGGTGACGAACAACGCCGTTAGCGTCGATCAGGAAAGAACCACGCAGAGCAACGCCCGCTTCCGGGTGCTCGATGCCGTAGGCTTTCTGGATTTCGCGTTTGATGTCAGCAACCATTGCGTATTTCACCGCACCGATGCCGCCTTTGTCGACAGGGGTGTTACGCCATGCGTTGTGGACAAATTCAGAGTCGAAAGAAACGCCAACAACTTCAACGCCGCGCTTCTGGAATTCTTCGTAACGTTTGTCGAATGCGATCAGTTCAGACGGGCAAACGAAGGTGAAGTCCATCGGCCAGAAGAACAGAACGGTGGTTTTACCGTTGGTATGCTGTTTGAAGTTGAAGTTTTCAACGATCTCACCGCTACCCAGTACCGCAGCTGCTGTGAAATCCGGAGCCTGACGAGTTACCAGTACCATATAATTCTCCTGCAATGTTAAGGGTTTTTTGGAACGCAACGCGGGCCAGTATAGAGAGTGTTTGAGAATAAGACAAAGAGGCGCTGGCAATCAATGAGACAGGTTTTGTCTATCAATCTTTTGCCGGATGAGCGCTATAGCTTATCCGGCGTGTTATGCGGGTTACAATCAAAGGGTTTTACGCCGCGCCTGTTCCATCATTTGCGGATAAAACTGCCAGAAACGTTCTTCTAACGCATCATAATGCGTATCCAGGTCATACCATGAGTCGCGCAGCGCATCGAGACGCGGGCGGCGGCTGGCCATCCCATTTAGGACATTCTGAATAAAATCCATGTCACGATAGCGCTCAAGCCATTTTTCTGACCACATATAGTTGTTTAAGTTAATAAAGCGCGGCGGCGATTCCGGCAAAATCGTGGTCACCTGGGTGCGGGCATAGCGCACAAATTCCGCTAATGGGAAGTCAGGGGAGATTTCCGCCCAGTGGCGCGACAGAAAGTGATCCCACATCACGTCCAGCGTAATTGGCGCGACCCGGCGCGTTTCGCTACGAAACCACTCTTTGGCTTCACGCACCTGCGGCAGGTTATCAGTCATCACGTCGATACGACGGTGCATGAAGATGCCTTCCACTACCTCAGGTGAAAAATGCGTTTCCGGATTACCCCGGACAAAATCGGCCAGCAGATTGCCGGAAAGCGAGCTATCCGCTAAATGTGCTAAGTGCAGGTGCGCAAGAAAATTCATAGTTAAACGTTTATCCAGAGGGGTAAAGGTTGCAGGGAGAACGCCCCGGCACTAGACTACCCGCCTCTTATTTTAGTCTGAGTCAGTGTCATGCGCGTTACCGATTTCACCTTTGAACTACCCGAATCCCTGATTGCCCACTATCCGCAAGCTGAGCGCAGTAGCTGCCGCTTGCTGTCTTTGGACGGGCCGACGGGCGCGCTGACGCACGGTACTTTCACCGATTTGCTCGATAAGCTCAACCCTGGCGATTTGCTGGTCTTTAACAACACCCGCGTCATTCCTGCGCGTCTGTTTGGCCGTAAAGCCAGCGGCGGTAAGATTGAAGTACTGGTCGAGCGCATGCTGGATGATAAGCGTATTCTGGCGCATATTCGCGCCTCGAAAGCGCCGAAGCCGGGTGCCGAGCTGCTATTGGGCGACGATGAAAGTATTAAAGCGACGATGGTTGCCCGTCACGACGCGCTGTTTGAAGTGGAGTTTGACGACGAACGCAGCGTGCTCGATATCCTCAACGCCATCGGCCATATGCCGTTGCCGCCGTATATTGACCGCCCGGACGAAGACGCCGACCGCGAGCTGTACCAGACCGTGTATAGCGAAAAACCGGGTGCCGTCGCTGCGCCGACCGCGGGGCTGCACTTTGACGAGCCGCTGCTGGCGAAACTGCGCGATAAAGGCATTGAAATGGCTTTCGTTACGTTGCACGTCGGCGCGGGTACCTTCCAGCCGGTGCGCGTTGACACCATCGAAGACCACATTATGCACTCCGAATATGCGGAAGTGCCGCAGGATGTGGTTGATGCCGTGCTGGCGGCGAAGGCGCGCGGCAACCGCGTGATCGCCGTGGGAACAACGTCCGTTCGCTCACTGGAAAGCGCGGCGCAGGCTGCCAAAAACGACCTCATTGCGCCGTTCTTCGGCGATACGCAGATATTTATTTATCCTGGCTATAAATACCAGGTGATTGATGCCCTGGTCACCAACTTCCACCTGCCGGAATCGACGCTGATCATGCTGGTTTCCGCGTTTGCTGGTTATAAAAACACCATGCACGCCTATCATGAAGCGGTAAAAGCGGAATATCGCTTTTTTAGTTACGGAGATGCGATGTTTATCACGTACAATCCGCAGGCTATTTCTGAGCGTGTCGGAGAATAAATTTCTGGCATGAGTATTTAACGTCGGACTGTTTTTCTGACGCAGGAGTTAAGATGAAATTTGAACTGGACACCACAGACGGTCGCGCGCGTCGCGGCCGCCTGGTTTTTGATCGTGGCGTAGTGGAAACGCCTGCATTTATGCCGGTCGGTACTTACGGCACCGTAAAAGGCATGACGCCGGAAGAAGTTGAAGCTACCGGCGCGCAGATTATCCTCGGTAACACTTTCCACCTGTGGCTACGCCCGGGTCAGGAAATCATGAAGCTGCACGGCGATCTGCACGATTTTATGCAGTGGAAAGGGCCGATCCTTACCGATTCCGGCGGCTTCCAGGTTTTCAGCCTCGGCGACATCCGTAAGATCACCGAGCAGGGGGTGCATTTCCGCAACCCGATCAACGGCGATCCGATTTTCCTCGATCCTGAGAAGTCAATGGAGATTCAATACGATCTCGGTTCCGATATCGTAATGATCTTCGACGAATGTACACCGTACCCGGCCGACTGGGACTATGCTAAACGCTCAATGGAGATGTCTCTGCGTTGGGCGAAGCGCAGTCGCGACCGTTTTGATAGTCTCGGCAACAAAAATGCGCTGTTTGGCATCATTCAGGGCAGCGTTTACGAAGATTTACGTGATATCTCCGTCAAAGGTCTGGTAGATATCGGCTTTGATGGCTACGCTGTCGGCGGTTTGGCTGTCGGTGAGCCGAAGGAAGATATGCACCGCATTCTGGAGCATGTTTGCCCGCAGATTCCGGCAGATAAACCGCGTTACCTGATGGGCGTCGGCAAACCAGAAGATCTGGTTGAAGGCGTGCGTCGCGGTATCGATATGTTTGACTGCGTGATGCCAACGCGAAATGCCCGTAATGGTCATTTGTTTGTGACTGACGGCGTGGTAAAAATTCGTAACGCGAAACATAAAAGCGACACCAGTCCGCTCGATGCTGAGTGTGATTGCTACACCTGTCGCAATTATTCGCGCGCTTACTTGCATCATCTCGACCATTGCAACGAAATATTGGGCGCGCGTCTCAACACGATTCATAACCTTCGCTACTACCAGCGTTTGATGGCGGGTTTACGCAAGGCTATTGAAGAGGGTAAATTAGAGAGCTTCGTGACCGATTTTTACCAACGTCAGGGTCGACCAGTTCCACCTGTGAACGTTGATTAATTTTAATAATGAGGGAATTTGAATGAGCTTTTTTATTTCTGATGCGGTAGCGGCAACAGGTGCTCCGGCGCAGGGCAGCCCGATGTCTCTGATTCTGATGCTGGTGGTGTTTGGTCTGATTTTCTACTTCATGATCCTGCGCCCACAGCAAAAGCGTACCAAAGAACACAAGAACCTGATGAACTCCATTGCGAAAGGCGATGAAGTGCTGACTAACGGTGGTCTGGTGGGTCGCGTGACCAAAGTAGCAGAATCTGGCTACATCGCTATCGCGCTGAACGACACCACTGAAGTGGTTATTAAACGTGATTTCGTAGCTGCCGTTCTGCCGAAAGGCACCATGAAGGCGCTGTAATTTATTGTTTTCCCAAAGGGAACTGCCGTGTTAAACCGTTATCCTTTGTGGAAGTACATTATGCTGGTCGTCGTCATTGTCGTCGGCCTGCTTTACGCACTTCCCAACCTGTATGGTGAGGATCCGGCTGTTCAAATCACTGGCGTGCGCGGTGCCGCCGCCAGTGAGCAAACGCTGATCCAGGTCCAGAAAACGTTACAAGAAGATAAAATCACACCTAAGTCTGTGGCTCTGGAAGAGGGTGCTATTCTTGCGCGCTTCGACTCCACTGATACCCAACTGCGCGCACGTGAAGTGTTGATGGGCGTGCTGGGCGATCAATACGTCGTGGCGCTTAACCTTGCTCCGGCAACACCGCGCTGGCTGGCAGCCATTCACGCAGAACCGATGAAGCTCGGTCTTGACCTGCGTGGCGGCGTTCACTTCCTGATGGAAGTGGATATGGATACCGCGCTGGGTAAGTTGCAGGAACAAAATATCGATAGCCTGCGCAGCGATCTGCGTGAAAAAGGCATTCCTTATACTACCGTTCGTAAAGAAGATAACTACGGCCTGAGCATCACCTTCCGTGACAGCAGCGCCCGTGATGAAGCTATCTCTTATCTGAGCAAGCGTCACCAGGATCTGGTTATTTCCAGCCAGGGCAGCAATGCTCTGCGTGCGGTGATGACCGACGCACGTCTGAGCGAAGCCCGTGAATACGCGGTTCAGCAGAACATCAACATTCTGCGTAATCGTGTGAACCAGTTGGGTGTTGCTGAGCCGGTGGTACAACGTCAGGGTGCTGACCGTATTGTCGTCGAACTGCCGGGTATTCAGGATACCGCGCGTGCGAAAGAAATTCTGGGCGCAACCGCGACGCTGGAATTCCGTCTGGTAAACACCAACGTTGATCAGTCTGCTGCGGCCTCAGGGCGTGTGCCGGGTGATTCGGAAGTGAAACAGTCTCGTGAAGGTCAGCCGGTTGTACTGTACAAACGCGTGATCCTGACCGGTGACCATATCACCGATTCTACTTCCAGCCAGGACGAATACAATCAGCCGCAGGTTAACATCTCGCTGGATAGCGCGGGTGGTAACATCATGTCCAACTTCACCAAGGACAACATCGGTAAGCCGATGGCGACCCTGTTTGTGGAGTACAAAGACAGCGGTAAAAAAGATGCCAACGGCCGCGCCGTGCTGGTGAAACAGGAAGAGGTGATTAACATCGCCAACATCCAGTCTCGTCTGGGTAACAGCTTCCGTATCACCGGTATCAACAACCCGAACGAAGCGCGTCAGCTTTCTCTGCTGTTACGTGCCGGTGCGTTAATCGCGCCGATTCAGATTGTTGAAGAACGTACCATCGGTCCAACCCTGGGTATGCAGAACATCAAACAGGGTCTGGAAGCCTGTCTGGCCGGTCTGGTGGTGTCTATCCTGTTCATGATCTTCTTCTATAAGAAGTTTGGTCTGATTGCGACCAGCGCGCTGATCGCTAACCTGGTGCTGATTGTCGGCATTATGTCACTGTTGCCGGGAGCCACGCTGAGTATGCCGGGGATTGCGGGGATCGTCTTAACCCTTGCCGTCGCGGTCGATGCTAACGTACTGATCAACGAACGTATCAAAGAAGAGTTGAGTAACGGTCGTTCGGTGCAGCAGGCCATCAATGAAGGTTATGCGGGCGCATTTAGCTCCATCTTCGATGCGAACATTACGACGCTGATTAAGGTCATTATCCTGTACGCAGTCGGCACCGGGGCAATTAAAGGGTTCGCGATTACTACCGGTATTGGGGTAGCGACGTCGATGTTTACCGCAATTGTCGGTACACGTGCCATCGTAAACCTGTTGTATGGCGGCAAGCGCGTCAAAAAGCTGTCAATCTGAGGAGTGCGAAGTGGCACAGGAATATACTGTTGAACAATTGAACCACGGCCGTAAAGTCTGGGACTTTATGCGCTGGGACTACTGGGCTTTCGGCATTTCAGGTTTTCTGCTGATCGCGGCCATAGTGATTATGGGCGTGCGCGGCTTTAACTGGGGTCTCGATTTCACCGGTGGTACGGTAATTGAAATCACGCTGGAAAAACCAGCGGAAATGGACGTGATGCGCGATGCGCTGGAGAAAGCGGGCTTTGTTGATCCGCTTCTGCAGAACTTCGGCAGCAGCCACGACATTATGGTGCGTATGCCGCCAACTGAAGGCGCAGACGGCGGTCAGGTGCTGGGCAGCAAAGTGTTGAGTGTGATTAACGAATCCACCAACCAAAACGCTGCGGTGAAGCGAATTGAATTCGTGGGGCCGAGTGTGGGTGCAGACCTGGCGCAAACCGGTGCGATGGCGCTGATGGCGGCGCTGATCTCCATCCTGGTGTATGTCGGTTTCCGCTTTGAGTGGCGACTGGCGGCAGGGGTAGTTATCGCGCTGGCGCACGACGTAATCATCACACTTGGGATCCTGTCGTTGTTCCATATCGAGATTGACCTGACTATCGTCGCATCGCTGATGTCGGTAATCGGTTACTCGCTGAACGACAGTATCGTAGTCTCTGACCGTATTCGTGAAAACTTCCGCAAAATTCGTCGCGGTACGCCTTATGAAATCTTTAACGTGTCATTGACTCAGACGCTGCATCGTACGTTGATTACGTCCGGTACGACGTTGATGGTTATTCTGATGCTGTTCCTGTTCGGTGGTCCGGTACTGGAAGGCTTCTCGCTGACCATGCTTATCGGTGTTTCCATCGGTACTGCGTCTTCTATCTATGTGGCATCGGCGCTGGCGCTGAAGCTGGGTATGAAGCGTGAGCACATGCTGCAGCAGAAGGTCGAGAAAGAAGGGGCGGATCAGCCGTCAATTCTGCCTTAATCCACTAAGAGTGAAGATACTGGAATCCCGATCGCAAGGTCGGGATTTTTTTTGCCTGTGGAAACTCCGCAGCCAGGCTGTGTAATGCCAGTTAGTTAACGCCTCAGTTTCGAAAAGCATCAACTTGCATTGGTGCAGGTAGTGAATATGCTCTCTCAGAGCAAGGGTTCCGTTCACCGCATGTTCATCTTTTCTCTGAAACACCGATTCCTGTGAACGTGTAAAGGGCGTTCTCCGCCACGCCCTTTACAATCCCGGCTCCCGGCGGGAAAATTGCCACTTCGTGGTTCCCTCCGCTTATTCCTCCAGGCTACCGGGCCGGGCGCGATGAAGCGTCCTTGCAAAGCACGCCCTGAACCCGCATCCCTGCGGGTTCTCCCGGCCTTACGGAAACACGTCGGCAATTTTCAGCCGGACCAGCCACGCCTGACCATCTGTATTTTTATTTGAATATATCTGAACAGCAAAGAGATTTAACTGAAAGTCAGAGAGTTGAAGCGACACCCATGTCCGGCTGAAAATCGATGAGGCGTTGACGGCTGACCGGGGCTGCCCGCAGGGATGCGGGCAGAGGGGACGGCGTGCATGGACGCATGCTCGGCCCCGACCCGACAGGCAGACGGCATAAGACGAATAGCTCGCATCGCGACGATTTTCCCGCCGGGAGCCTGGGATGCAAGGGAGGTGGCGGTGAGCCTCCCTTGCACGTTCACGGGTATAGCGATATCAGAGAAGCAATGCACATAAGGTGAACGGAAACTTATTCAGAGCAAAACGTTCTCCATACATGCTTAACTGATCATCATTACAGCCTGGCTGTGGAACAAAAAAAGCCAGCGGTTAAGCTGGCTTGTCTGCGATAAATATCGGGATTAGAAGTTGTAACCTACAACCAGGTAACCACCCCAACCGGTTGATTTCGCAGTGAAGTCGCTACCATCCCAGTTCAGGGTATCCCCACCTTTCCACTGGCCGCCGTTATGGAAATAACGCGCGACTACGGAGTAGTGCCAGTGATCGTAGTTCAGCGCCAGCACGTGGCTGGAAGCGATAGAGTTGCTGGTGCGGTTCGGATCATCACCCAAATCTGAACCCCAGTCGAAGTTGGTGAAGCCGATGTAGGTCAACTGACCGCCCCAAACCTGGGTGATCGGTACAAAGTATTTCACTTTGAAACGGTAACCATCCCACTCGTTTTCGTTGGAGGCGCCATAGTTCTGCCACTGGTATTTAGCATACACGTTCAGGGACAGACCCATCGGCAGACCAGTGTCGATATCGGTACCCAGACCCATATACCAGGTGCTCTGGCGGCTGGCTTTGTTATCACCCATATCGTAGATGTAGTTGTTGGCGAAGTACCATTCTTTGAACGGTCCAAAGCTCAGGTCAGCACCGGTCAGTTTGTCGATGGAGAAACGCGGTTCGATTTCCATAAACAGCGGGGAACCATCAGACCAGATGCCTTTGTCGTTACCGTTACCCCAGTCGAAGGTTTTCGGGATATCGATGTAGCCATAGAAGTCAAACCAGTCTTTTTTGGCAAACGCTTCGTATTCCAGATACACGTCGTTGTTCAGTTTCGGAGAGAAACGGGTGTGGTAGCTGCCCACCACGTTGACGCTTTGGTGCCACCAGTCTGACAGATATTGCGGTTTGTCATTTTCTGCTGCGTTGGCAGTAAAAGACGAGGAGAGCGCCAGCACTGCACCGGCTGCAAGTAATGTTTTTTTCATATGTATGCCACTGTTTGAAATCCCTTTCGGGAGTGAAAAATGCGCAAATTGCGTTTCTAAATATTTCGTAATTCTTCGGAGCCTATTATAAAAATCATTGTTCACAAAAATATGTCTTGTTTCACAGTTCTATCATTTACGTAATCGATTGCGTTCACGTTTGCGTACTTTAGGCGGCGAATTGTACTGGCTCCTATGAATGTTGCCAAGTTTTAACAGAAATATCGCTTATGTCAGGGGAGTAACAAAAGAGGCGGAAATGATGTTGCGGAACGCACAAAACGTTCCGCGAAAAAGTTTATTGGCTAACAGGCTGTACGTCGTGAATGCGAACAAATCCCAACTGGTCGGGGGAGAGACCATTTATCTGCAACGGAATATCTACGTCGCTGGGGGCAAGAATACTTGCCGGGGCGTTGACCAGTTGGTTCTGAACGTTCACTTCCTGATAATTCTCCGTGGTACCCTGAATTTGGCCGTACTCGACGGTGGCGCTAAAGGCGGGTAAAGGTGTATTGGATTCACCCTGAATCCGCAGCGTCAGGCGCGTGCCGTCGGCGTTCGGCGCAATATTCACCAGAGACATACGTAACGTGCCGATCTGACTCTCCAGACGGGCAGGGGTTTTGGAGCCCGGTAACAGGTAGGCGCCACTGGTCGATTTGGCATTCAACATATTTTGTTGCGTAATTTTTACCGTTTCCTGATTAAGCTGCGTCATCTCTTTATTTAGCGTGCTTACGCTTTGATGCATCTGGCGTACTTCGCTTTGCTGCGCGCAGGCGCTAAGACTAAAGAGGCTTCCCACCAGGAGAATTCTTAGGTAACGTCTTGTCATTGTGATTACTTCCTTCATTGTCGCGATAGCATAATGGTAGTGTGCGCAGAGCACGAAGGCATCGATCCTTTGTCTCAAAAGCGCTGCGCCTTTGTTGTCACGCCAGTTCAGGGTAAAATAGATTGCTGTTAACCACTGAGGTACAGGACGCCGTATGCATTGCCCATTCTGTTTCGCCGTAGACACTAAGGTAATTGACTCTCGTCTTGTAGGCGAGGGCTCCTCAGT
Organism: Citrobacter freundii complex sp. 2025EL-00176; assembly: GCF_053309355.1. Taxonomy (NCBI): domain Bacteria; kingdom Pseudomonadati; phylum Pseudomonadota; class Gammaproteobacteria; order Enterobacterales; family Enterobacteriaceae; genus Citrobacter; species Citrobacter freundii complex sp. 2025EL-00176. Next base: position 49,173 of record NZ_JBRYHT010000012.1, read on the forward strand.
ACGCCGCCGTCGGCAGTGTCTGGTCTGTAACGAACGTTTCACCACTTTTGAAGTGGCTGAACTTGTCATGCCGCGCGTTGTGAAGAGCAACGATGTGCGTGAACCCTTTAATGAAGATAAGCTGCGCAGCGGCATGCTCAGAGCGCTGGAGAAACGTCCGGTCAGCTCAGATGACGTCGAAATGGCGTTAAACCATATCAAATCACAACTGCGAGCGACTGGCGAGCGTGAGGTGCCGAGTAAGATGATCGGCAACCTGGTGATGGAGCAACTGAAAAAGCTCGATAAAGTCGCTTACATCCGCTTTGCGTCGGTTTACCGCAGTTTCGAAGATATCAAAGAATTTGGCGAAGAGATTGCTCGCCTACAGGACTAAGCCATGCAGGATGAATTGTACATGGCGCGCGCGCTGAAGCTTGCTGCGCGTGGACGTTTCACTACTCACCCAAATCCCAACGTCGGCTGCGTGATTGTTAAGGATGGGGAGATCGTCGGTGAAGGATATCATCACCGTGCGGGCGAGCCGCATGCCGAAGTCCATGCCCTGCGCATGGCCGGTGAAAAAGCGCAAGGAGCAACCGCCTACGTGACGCTTGAACCCTGCAGCCATCATGGCCGCACGCCGCCGTGCTGCGATGCGTTAATTGCCGCGGGCGTAGCACGCGTTGTTGCCGCCATGCAGGATCCCAATCCGCAGGTCGCAGGTCGTGGCCTCTATCGCTTGCAGCAGGCGGGCATTGACGTCAGCCACGGGCTGATGATGAGCGAGGTTGAGCTGCTTAATAAGGGCTTTCTCAAGCGCATGCGTACAGGATTCCCGTATCTGCAGCTTAAACTTGGCGCATCGCTCGATGGCCGTACGGCGATGGCCAGCGGGGAAAGCCAGTGGATTACCTCGTCGCAGGCGCGTCGTGATGTACAACGGCTGCGCGCGCAAAGCCATGCCATTTTAACCAGCAGCGCGACGGTACTGGCCGACGATCCTCAGCTTACCGTGCGTTGGTCGGAGCTTGGAGAGTCAACCCAGGCGAGTTACCCGCAGGAAAATCTGCGTCAGCCGATCCGCATTGTCCTTGATAGCCAGAATCAGGTCACGCCGGAGCACCGTATTGTGCAACAGCCGGGAGAAACCTGGATTGTCCGAACGCAAGACGATACCCGTAGTTGGCCGGAGTCGGTTCGCAGTATTAAGGTACCGGAACATAACGGGCATCTGGATTTGGTCGTGCTGATGATGCAGCTGGGCAAACAGCAAATTAACAGTATTTGGGTGGAAGCTGGCCCAACGCTTGCGGGCGCGTTATTACAGGCCGGTTTAGTGGATGAGCTAATCGTGTATGTTGCGCCTAAACTGTTAGGCAGTGATGCGCGAGGATTATGTGTGCTGCCGGGGCTTGAGAAACTGGCTGACGCCCCCCATTTCAAATTCAACGAGATACGCCAGGTGGGCCCGGACGTTTGCCTGCATTTAACCACTGCGTGAGGCTTTCTGAATTAGAGGAAGCAGCGCACAGAATATTATGATAAAATCCGCCCCCCTTACGGGGCCATAAATCGAACCCGAAGGAAGAATATGAACATTATTGAAGCTAACGTTGCTACTCCGGACGCTCGCGTCGCCATCACCATTGCGCGTTTCAACAACTTTATCAATGATAGCCTGCTGGAAGGTGCGATCGACGCCCTGAAACGTATTGGCCAGGTTAAAGATGAAAACATTACCGTCGTTTGGGTTCCAGGCGCATATGAGCTGCCGCTGGCGGCTGACGCACTGGCGAAAACCGGTAAATACGACGCGGTGATTGCGCTCGGTACGGTGATCCGTGGCGGTACCGCGCACTTCGAATATGTGGCTGGCGGTGCTAGCAATGGCCTGGCGCATGTCGCTCAGGACAGTGGCATTCCGGTAGCCTTCGGTGTTCTGACCACCGAAAGTATTGAACAAGCCATCGAACGTGCTGGCACGAAAGCCGGCAACAAAGGCGCAGAAGCTGCACTGACTGCGCTTGAAATGATTAATGTATTGAAAGCCATTAAGGCCTGATTTTTGTAAGGGGAAATCCGTGAAACCTGCTGCTCGTCGCCGCGCCCGTGAGTGTGCCGTCCAGGCGCTCTACTCCTGGCAGTTGTCCCAGAACGACATCGCTGATGTTGAATACCAGTTCCTGGCGGAACAGGACGTTAAAGATGTCGACGTTCTGTATTTCCGTGAACTGCTGTCCGGGGTGGCGACTAACAGCGCGTACCTGGATGGATTAATGAAGCCTTACCTGTCTCGTCTGCTGGAAGAGCTGGGTCAGGTAGAAAAAGCCGTACTGCGTATTGCGCTGTTTGAACTGTCTAAACGTAGTGATGTGCCGTACAAAGTGGCCATCAACGAAGCGATTGAACTGGCGAAAACCTTCGGCGCTGAAGATAGCCATAAATTCGTGAACGGCGTACTGGATAAAGCAGCACCTGTGATTCGCCCCAACAAAAAGTAATCCCGAGGCCGGCTGGAGAGTGGAACGTGTTTCCGCTGTCCCCGGCTTTTTCTTTTTTTCTGCTGAGGCATAACGTATGGCATGCGGCGAATTTTCCCTGATTGCCCGTTATTTTGATCGCGTAAGAACGTCTCGTCTTGATGTCGAAACCGGTATTGGCGACGATTGCGCACTCCTGAACATCCCTGAAAAACAAACATTGGCGATCAGTACCGATACGCTGGTGGCAGGCAACCACTTCCTCCCCGACATAAATCCTACCGATCTGGCCTGGAAAGCCCTGGCGGTGAATTTGAGCGATCTGGCGGCGATGGGTGCCGATCCTGCGTGGTTGACGCTGGCACTGACGTTACCTGATGTTGATGAAGCCTGGCTTGAAGCTTTCAGCGATGGCCTGTTTGAACTCCTTAATTACTACGATATGCAGCTGATTGGCGGTGATACCACGCGTGGACCGCTGTCGATGACGTTGGGTATTCATGGCTACGTTCCCGTTGGGCGTGCCTTAAAACGTTCCGGTGCAAAACCGGGCGACTGGATTTATGTGACCGGCACGCCGGGCGACAGTGCGGCGGGGCTGGCGATTTTGCAGGACCGATTGCAGGTGACAGATCCAAAAGACGCGGAGTATCTGCTGCAACGCCACCTGCGCCCAACCCCGCGTATTTTACAGGGACAAGCCCTGCGCGATCTGGCCAGTGCGGCTATCGATCTCTCCGACGGCCTGATTTCCGATCTGGGGCATATCGTCAATGCCAGCGGCTGCGGCGCACGGGTTAACGTCGACGCGCTGCCTTATTCCACGGCATTCGCCCAACATGTTGAGCCTGAACAGGCGTTGCGCTGGGCGCTCTCGGGTGGTGAAGATTATGAGTTATGCTTTACCGTACCGGAAATTAACCGTGGCGCACTGGACGTCGCGTTGGCACATCTCGGGACCTCGTTTACCTGCATCGGTCAGATGAGTGCGGATGTAGAAGGCGTTCACTTTACGCGCGATGGAAAACCCGTCACGTTCGACTGGAAAGGATATGACCATTTTGCCGCGCCTTAAAAAAGATGTCGCCAAAAGCCGCCTGAGTATGCGTAATCCGTGGCACCTGTTGGCCACCGGTTTTGGTAGTGGGCTGAGTCCAATTGTTCCTGGCACCATGGGATCGCTGGCGGCGATCCCTTTTTGGTATTTAATGACGTTTCTGCCGTGGCAGCTGTATTCGCTGGTGGTCATGCTGTCTATCTGTATCGGCGTTTATCTGTGTCATCAAACGGCGAAAGACATGGGCGTGCACGATCACGGCAGCATTGTCTGGGACGAGTTTGTCGGGATGTGGATAACCCTGATGGCGCTACCGACCCTCGACTGGCAATGGGTTGCCGCCGGATTTGTGATTTTTCGTATTCTGGATATGTGGAAGCCGTGGCCGATTCGTTGGTTCGACCGCAATGTGCATGGCGGGACGGGGATCATGATCGACGATATTGTCGCCGGGATACTCTCTGCTGGAATTTTGTATTTTATCGGTCATCACTGGCCGGTAGGTATCATTTAACGGGGTTGCCGGATAGCGGCGTAAACGCCTTATCCGGCCTACAATCTACAATCGCGCTTATTTAAATCCCACCACCGGATGCTGTTTGTACGGTGTTTCCAGCTCGGCAATTTGCTCCGGCTTCAGTGTTAAATCTACTGCATTGAGCAATTCATCCAGTTGCTCCTCGCGCGATGTGCCAATAATGGGCGCAGCCACGCCAGGTTTGCTCAGCAGCCATGCCAGCGCGACCTGCGCGCGCGTAACGCCCAGCTCCTCACTGATGCCAGCCAGCCGAGCGGCAATTTGTGCGTCGTTTTCATCGCTTTCATTATATAAATTTTTACCGACTTCATCAGAAACCAGACGTGCGGTCGTTTCTCCCCACGGGCGGGTCAGGCGACCACGCGCCAGCGGACTCCACGGGATCACCGCGACACCTTCCTGATAGCAGAGCGGCAGCATTTCGCGTTCTTCTTCGCGGTAGATCAGGTTGTAGTGATCCTGCATGCTGACGAACTGCGCCCAGCCGTGTTGCTTCTGTAAGGCCAGCGCCTGAGCAAACTGGGAAGCATGCATCGACGAGGCTCCGATATAGCGAGCTTTACCGGCTTTAACTACGTCGTTGAGGGCTTCCAGCGTTTCCTCGATTGGCGTGTTGTAATCCCAGCGGTGAATTTGCAGGATGTCCACATAGTCCATGCCCAGGCGTCTGAGGCTGTCGTCGATTGAGCGCAGGATTTGTGCACGGGATAAGCCTTCCGGCAGATCGTCAACCTGATGGAACACTTTTGTCGCCACCACCACCTCATCACGACGGGCGAAATCACGCAGCGCGCGGCCGACAATCTCTTCGCTGCTGCCAGCGGAGTAGCTGTTGGCGGTATCGAAAAAGTTAATTCCGCCCTCAAGGGCGTGTTTGATTATTGGGCGGCTGCTCTCTTCAGGCAGCGTCCAGGCGTGATTGCCGCGATTGGGCTCGCCAAACGTCATGCAGCCCAGGCAAAGGCGGGAGACCCGGAGGTCGGTTTTTCCTAAGGTGTTGTATTGCATATTCGCTCCTGCTTAGCGTGTTATTCATTAAGCATAGCAGGAGCGGGGAGGGGATTATGCCAGCCAGGCCTTGATTTTGGCCTCAATGCCAGCGGCATCAAGACCCAGATCGGCGCGAGCCTCATCCTGAGTTCCCTGCGGGATGAAGAAGTCAGGCAGGCCAATGTTCAGCACCGGAACGGGCTTGCGATGGGCCATCAGCACTTCGTTTACGCCACTGCCTGCGCCGCCCATAATGGCGTTTTCTTCAATGGTAACCAGCACGTCGTGTTGGGCTGCCATTTCGAGGATCAATGTTTCATCCAGTGGTTTCACAAAGCGCATGTCGACCAGCGTGGCGTTCAACGACTCTGCGACCTGAGCGGCTTCCGGCATCAGGGTACCAAAGTTAAGAATTGCCACTTTTTCCCCGTGACGCTTCACGATACCTTTACCGATTGGCAACTGTTCCAGCGGCGTCAGCTCAACGCCCACCGCATTACCGCGTGGATAGCGCACGACCGATGGTCCGTTGTTGTAGTGATAGCCGGTAAACAGCATCTGGCGGCATTCGTTCTCATCGCTCGGGGTCATGATGACCATTTCCGGGATGCAGCGCAGGAAGGAGAGATCGAACGCCCCCTGGTGGGTTTGCCCATCAGCGCCAACAATACCTGCCCGGTCAACGGCGAACAGTACCGGCAGTTTCTGGATGGCCACATCATGCAGCACCTGATCGTAGGCGCGTTGCAGGAAGGTAGAGTAAATAGCCACGACCGGCTTGTAGCCGCCAATCGCCAGACCTGCGGCAAAGGTCACTGCGTGTTGCTCGGCAATCGCCACATCGAAGTAGCGGTCCGGGAACTTACGTGAGAATTCCACCATACCGGAGCCTTCGCGCATCGCTGGGGTGATCGCCATCAGCTTATTGTCTTTCGCTGCGGTCTCACATAACCAGTCCCCGAAAATTTTTGAATAGCTCGGCAGGCCGCCGCTGCTTTTCGGCAGACAGCCGCTGGATGGATCGAATTTGGGTACGGCGTGGAACGTGATCGGGTCTTTTTCCGCTGGCTCATAGCCACGACCTTTTTTGGTCATGATGTGCAGGAACTGTGGACCTTTCAGATCGCGCATGTTCTTCAGCGTGGTGATAAGTCCCAGCACGTCGTGCCCGTCCACCGGGCCGATATAGTTAAAGCCCAGCTCTTCAAACAGCGTGCCCGGCACCACCATGCCTTTGATGTGTTCTTCGGTACGTTTGAGCAGCTCTTTAATCGGCGGTACGCCGGAGAACACTTTCTTCCCGCCTTCGCGCAGCGAGGAGTAAAGTTTGCCAGAGAGCAGTTGCGCCAGGTGATTATTCAACGCACCGACGTTCTCTGAAATCGACATTTCGTTGTCGTTGAGGATAACCAGCATATCGGGCTTAATATCACCCGCATGGTTCATCGCTTCAAACGCCATCCCGGCGGTGATAGCGCCATCGCCAATCACACAAACGGTACGACGATCTTTGCCTTCTTTCTCGGCGGCAACCGCAATACCAATGCCAGCGCTAATGGACGTTGAAGAGTGCCCAACGCTCAGTACGTCATACTCACTCTCTCCACGCCACGGGAACGGATGCAAACCGCCTTTCTGACGAATGGTGCCGATTTTATCGCGGCGGCCGGTCAGAATTTTGTGCGGATAAGCCTGATGTCCCACATCCCAGATTAACTGGTCAAACGGGGTGTTGTAGACATAGTGCAGCGCGACGGTAAGTTCCACCGTGCCCAGACCAGAGGCGAAGTGCCCGCTGGAACGGCTCACGCTGTCGAGCAAATAGCGGCGCAGTTCGTCGCAAAGCTTTGGCAGGCTCTCTTTTGGCAGCAGGCGTAACTCCTGGGTGGAGTCGACCAGCGCCAGGGTCGGGTATTTGGCTATATCAAAACTCATCGCAAGCTCATGGGATATGTTGGTTTATTTATCACGCTGGATTATGTAGTCCGCTAGCGCTTCCAGTGCCGAGGTATCGAGGGACTGCGCGGCCAGCAAACTTAGCGACTCGCGAGCATCCTCGATTAAATCCCGGGCTTTATTCCGGGCTTGCTCAAGACCCAGAAGTGCAGGATAGGTACTTTTGCCAAGCTGCTGGTCAGCACCCTGACGTTTACCCAATGTTGCAGTATCGCCTACCACATCCAGTATGTCATCCTGAACCTGGAAGGCCAGACCGATGCTTTCTGCGTATTTGTCGAGTATTGCCAGGCATTCCCGCCCTTTATCGCCTGCGCTTAATGCACCCAGACGCACGGCGGCGCGAATCAATGCCCCGGTTTTATGGCGGTGAATACGCTCCAGCGCATCCAGCTCAACCTGCTGACCTTCAGCTTCCAGATCCAGCGCCTGGCCGCCGCACATACCGGCGATACCGCTGGCCCGTGCCAGTTCAGAGATCATCGCGATGCGGTCACGGTCAGATACTTCCGGCATCGGGGCGTCGCTGATAATAGAAAACGCCAGCGTTTGCAGCGCATCTCCGGCCAGGATCGCGTTTGCCTCGCCAAATTTTACGTGGCAGGTTGGCAGACCGCGGCGCAGGTCATCGTCGTCCATCGCGGGTAAATCATCATGCATCAGGGAATAGGCATGGATGCACTCGACGGCGGCAGCGGGAGCATCAAGCGTACTCAGGCTGACGCCAAACATCTGACCGGTGGCATACACCAGGAACGGGCGTAGACGTTTACCGCCTAATAATGCGCCATATTGCATGGTTTCGACCACGGGAGTGTTCTGAAAGGGCAGTGGCGCGATAAAACGGCTCAGTGCCTGATTGGCCTGCTCAACGCAAGCCTGTAGCTGCTGCGTAAAATCCATTTACTCATTATCCGGTGTAAAAGGCGTAAGGGCGGCGTCTTCGGTGTCTGACAGCAGGATTTGTACGCGCTGCTCAGCCTGTTGCAATTTGACCTGTCCCTGACGCGCCAGCTGTACGCCACGTTCGAATTCGTTCAGCGCGTCTTCCAGCGGCAGGTCGCCGCTTTCCAGGCGGGTAACAATCTGTTCCAGCTCGCTCAGCGCTGTTTCAAAACTGGCTGGCGCTTCATTTTTCTTCGGCATAATGAATGTCTGACTCTCTGTATTGGCAGCACAAGACTATGGTAACGGACTCGCACTGATAAGCAAATAACGCGCAATGGTAAGGCGATGTGCACAGGATGACCATGATAGTGGTATACTTGCGCGCCTGGATGCAGCCGCAGGGTATGGGCTGCTGTATTTTTTCCCATTACAAGTCGTTCAGACTTGCCAAAGAACCATTGCCGCCATGAAGTTTATCATTAAATTGTTCCCAGAAATCACCATCAAAAGCCAATCTGTGCGTTTGCGCTTTATAAAAATTCTGACAGGGAACATTCGTAACGTTTTAAAGCACTACGATGAAGACCTTGCCGTTGTCCGTCACTGGGATCACGTTGAGGTTCGCGCTAAAGATGAAAGCCAGCGCCTGGATATTCGCGACGCGCTGACCCGTATTCCGGGTATCCACCATATTCTCGAAGTTGAAGACGTGCCGTTTACCGACATGCACGATATTTTTGAGAAAGCGCTGGTGCAGTATCGCGATCAACTGGAAGGTAAAACCTTCTGCGTACGCGTTAAGCGTCGCGGTAAGCATGAGTTTAGCTCCATTGAGGTGGAACGTTATGTTGGCGGCGGGTTGAACCAGCATATTGAATCCGCGCGCGTGAAGCTGACGAAACCGGATGTTACGGTAAATCTTGAAATCGAAAACGACCGTCTGCTGCTGGTTAAAGGCCGCTATGAAGGTATTGGCGGTTTCCCGATTGGTACGCAGGAAGACGTACTGTCGCTGATCTCCGGTGGTTTCGACTCCGGCGTATCGAGCTACATGCTGATGCGTCGCGGCTGCCGCGTACACTATTGCTTCTTCAATCTCGGCGGCGCCGCGCATGAAATCGGTGTTCGTCAGGTGGCACATTATCTGTGGAATCGCTTCGGTAGCTCGCATCGCGTGCGTTTTGTCGCGATCAACTTTGAGCCGGTGGTGGGCGAGATCCTGGAGAAAGTCGACGACGGTCAGATGGGCGTGGTTCTCAAACGTATGATGGTACGCGCGGCGTCGAAAGTCGCTGAGCGCTACGGCGTACAGGCACTGGTGACCGGTGAAGCGCTGGGCCAGGTGTCCAGCCAGACGCTGACCAACCTGCGCCTGATCGATAACGTTTCAGACACCCTGATCCTGCGCCCGCTTATATCCCATGATAAAGAGCACATCATCAACCTGGCGCGTGAAATTGGTACCGAGGACTTTGCGCGTACCATGCCGGAATACTGCGGCGTAATTTCAAAAAGCCCGACGGTGAAGGCCATTAAAGCGAAGATTGAGGCCGAAGAAGAAAACTTCGATTTCTCTATCCTCGATAAAGTGGTTGAAGAAGCGAACAATATCGATATTCGCGATATCGCCCAGCAGACTCAGCAGACCGTGGTGGAAGTGGAAACCGTGAGCGGTTTCGGCCCGAACGACGTGATTCTGGATATCCGTTCTGTGGATGAACAGGATGACAAACCGCTGAAGGTCGAAGGCGTGGACGTGGTTTCTCTGCCGTTCTACAAGCTGAGCACCAAATTCGGCGATTTAGACCAGAGTAAAACCTGGCTGCTGTGGTGTGAACGCGGGGTAATGAGCCGCCTGCAGGCGTTGTATCTGCGCGAGCAGGGCTTTGAAAACGTGAAGGTGTATCGCCCGTAGTTCCTTTACCGGATGGTGCTGCCGCTTATCCGGCCTACAGACTGTACCGTTTTGTAGGCCGGATAAGGTGTTTACGCCACCATCTGGCAATCATTCTGACTCGTAGTAGTTATAAATTCCCGCCGCCATTACCAGCTGTGACGCAACTTCATGAGCCTTTTCTCGGCTCACCAGCAGATCAATGATTTTTAAACCAAAATCAATGGATGTTCCCGGACCCTGGCTGGTTAACAGGTTAACGCGCGGATCCCATACGACACGCTTGTCTTGCCATTGTTCTGCGGGGATTTTGTCCTTCAACGCCGGGAAACCCGTCATATTTCCGATGGGGAAAATATCGTGTGGGACAAGTACGGTGGCCGCAGCGGCGCAAATGGCTGCGACAATACGCCCGGAACGATGAAACTGCTTCACAGTTTCGACCAGCAGAGGGCTGTCGCGAAAACACTCCGCGCCTTTAATACCGCCAGGCAACACGATGATGTCGAAATCGCCGTCAGCCACTTCGACCAACGGTGCATCCGCCAGCAGCTTCACTCCGCGTGAGCACACAATCGTCAGGCCGCCATCGCTGGCGACGCTTGCAGTCGTGACCTGAATTCCGCCGCGAACCAGCAGATCGATAGTGGTGACCGCTTCGGTCTCTTCACTACCAGGGGCGAGACAAACCAGTGCTTGAGCGCTCATACTCACTTTCCTTTCTCTTTACCATTTCAAACAGGTGGGCGTTTTCCGGGACGGCGATGCCGTGCGCGCGGGCGCGTTTTAACAGATAACCGGTTATGTAGTCGATCTCTGTATGGCGCATAGCACGAATATCCTGCAGCATTGATGAGATATTTTCCGCCGTACTGTCAATGACTTGCTCGACATAATAGCGTAAATCATCCGCTGATGTGTGGTGGCCTTCGCGTTCAATCACCGCTGCGACTTCCTCACAGATTAGCGCTATTTTTTCCGGATGCTGACGCAGTTCGCCGTTTGGGCAGTCCCAGAGCGCCGTCAGCGGATTAATGACGCAGTTCACGGCCAGTTTGCGCCACAGTTCGGCGCGAATATTATTATGCCAGGCGACATCCGGTAGTACTTCTTGCAGTGTTTCAGCCAGATAGCTGAAATCACCGTCCTGCTCACGTGCCGGACCGATGCGCGTTGTGCCCTGAGCGACATGAATGATGACGTTCCCGTCGCGACGTGCCGCATGGGTGGTGGTGCCCATCAGCAGAGGCTGTTTAATATTTTGCAGCTCTTCAATCGTCCCCATGCCGTTGTGAATCAGCAAAATGGGGGTAGTTTCAGGCAGAATTGCGGCCAGACCTTTTACCGCATCAGAAACCTGCCAGGCTTTAAGTGTAACCAGCAACAGATCGCTTTTTGCCAAAAAATCGGGGTCGTTTGCCGTCAGGGATTCATTAAAAACTGATCCATCCGTGTCGATCAGGTTCACGCTGCAGTAGGGCTGTGGCACGCGTAGCCACCCTTGCACCTCATGTCCATGTTTGCACAGCGTGGTAAGCCACAGCTGTCCTAACGCTCCACATCCCAGTACGGTAATTTTCATTCTTCCTCCTCACCTGCAACAGCACCAGGTGTTAATCCATATCGGCCGTACCCCTTTATTGTTCGCAGGTAACAGTTCCGCGTACAATTAAAGGATACAGCCTAGTATAGCGCTGTCTGTTGGGTAACTTTGCAGGTATTATGCTTCGCATCAAAAATGAAGGGAGAGGAAAAGATGCCATCTTTCGATATTGTCTCTGAAGTTGATCTTCAGGAAGCCCGTAACGCGGTGGATAACGCCAGCCGCGAAGTAGAGTCACGCTTTGATTTTCGTGGCGTTGAAGCGACTTTTGAGCTGAATGAGTCAAATAAGACGATTAAGGTGCTGAGCGAATCTGATTTCCAGGTTAATCAACTGCTGGATATTTTGCGCGCCAAGCTACTGAAACGCGGTATTGAAGGCACGTCTCTGGACGTACCGGAAACCTTTGTGCACAGCGGTAAAACCTGGTTTGTGGAAGCGAAGCTGAAGCAGGGCATTGAAAGCGCGGTGCAAAAGAAAATCGTTAAGCTGATTAAAGACAGCAAACTGAAGGTGCAAGCGCAGATTCAGGGCGAAGAAATCCGTGTGACCGGTAAGGCGCGTGACGATCTGCAATCCGTCATGGCGCTGGTTCGCGGCGGCGACCTCGGCCAGCCGTTCCAGTTTAAGAACTTCCGCGATTAAGTCGTAATGCCTGCTTATCCGGCCTACAGGTAGCACACGCTATTTGTAGGCCGGATAAGACGACACAGTCGCCATCCGGCAATCTTCACGCCTGGCTTATCGCCTGCTCAACTTCGAATCGATTGGTCACTTTGCTGTCGATTTTGACGTAAGCCGAATGCTCTTGCGCCACAATTAACACTTCGCTTATCCCTTCTTTAGCCAGCAGACGCTGCTTCAGGGTGTCATCCGCGGCAATCTCAGGTGGGATTTCAATACGCAGGCTGCTGACGTACGGCGGTTCTTTCATTGTGCTGGCCACTAACAACCACACTGCCGCCAGAAGCGCGCCGGCCAGGAATACCGCCTGACCATCAAACATGTCAACGACCCAACCGCCGAGCGAACCGCCAATCGCCACGCCAAGAAACTGGCTGGTGGAGTAAACGCCCATCGCCGTACCTTTATAGCCAGCCGGAGACTCTTTACTGATAAGCGAGGGGAGGAGGGCTTCCATCAGGTTGAAGGCGAGGAAGAATATCTGCACGCCTGCAATCAGCCCCCAGAAACGAATGTTTGCGCTCCACAATACAATTTCGGCGACAAGAATCAGTAACACGCAGGCGAGGAACACGCGTTTCATCCGGCGTTTCACTTCGGCGTAAATGATGAACGGCACCACGGAAACAAAGGACAGCAGCATCGTCACCAGATAAATTTTCCAGTGTTCGGCGGCAGGGAAACCCGCTTTCGCCAACTGACCTGGCAAGGCGACGAAAGTGGACATCAGTAAAATGTGCAGACACATGATGCCGAAGTTGAGCTTTAGCAGTTTTGGTTCCGCCAGCACTTTGCTGAAGCTGCCTTTTACCATGCCTGATTCGCGGTTCAGTACGTGGGTAGTGCTATTGGGAACCACCCAAATGGTCAGCACGATACCTGTGGTCGCAAGGGCCGCGATCATCCAGAACAGCGCGTGTAGCCCCAGCGCGTGGGTAACGATCGGCCCCAGTACCATCGCAATGGCGAAGGTGATACCAAAGCTGACGCCGATAAACGCCATCGCTTTGGTTCGGTTTTGCTCGCGAGTTAAGTCGGACAACAACGCCATTACGGCGGCGGCAATCGCGCCAGAACCCTGGAGGGCTCGACCGAGAATAATTCCCCAGATTGAATCTGAGAGGGCGGCAATCACGCTGCCGAAAACGAATACCGCCAGTCCGCCGACAATAAGCGGCTTACGGCCGATGCGGTCTGAAAGCAGACCAAAAGGGATCTGGAAGATGGCTTGCGCCAGGCCATAAATACCGATAGCAAGTCCGATCAAGGCTTCGCTGGCACCCTGTAGCGCCATACCGTACGTGGTCAGAACCGGCAGGACCATAAACATGCCAAGCATGCGCAACGAAAATACGGTCCCTAAACCCCAGGTGGCGCGCAACTCACCGGGCGTCATTTTGTAATCGTTCATTCCCACCTCTGTATTAATTTCGCGCCTAGTGTAAAGCGGGGAAGGGGTGGGGTAAACCTCTACGATATGTGGAATTGTGTAGTGGGATAATTGAAATAATTACCTTCGCAACTAATTTACTTGCGATAATCACAGGTGTAGTCTTTTTGTGGTTATTACTAATGGAAACAGGGAAAAGGAAAATGGCAATTCCAGGCAATATGTGGATTTATGACGATGGAGGCGCGCTGATAAAGGGCGGGTGTGACGTAAAGGGAAGAGAATACAGTATTGAATTTAAAGGTTTTCATCACAATCTCTCTATTCCCACCGATAATGCAACGGGTAAACCAACAGGCACACGTCAACATTCACCGATGATGATCGTCAAAGAGTTTGACTATTCGAGTCCCTATTTATACAAAGCTGTTGCTTCTGGTCAGAATCTTAAGTCTGCAGAGATTCGTTGGTACAAAATCAATGATGCGGGTCAGGAAGTGGAGTATTTCAACATGCTGCTCGAGGGCGTGCGGATTGTCTCGGTCTCTCCTACGATGGCTGGGCCAGAAGACAAAAACAACAATCACCTTGAAACCATAGAGTTACGCTACGAAAAAATCACCTGGAAGCATTGCGACGGGAACATTATCTATACCGACGCATGGAATGATCGGCAGACGGCATAATCGGTGATTGAATGGACACAACTGAAGAAGCGAATGGAACCTATTGGTATCACGGTCACAGCAATCTGTCTGCTGGCGAATTGTTCGATCTCATCTTTCTGGAACAGTTTTGTGATGAGTTAGGAATTGGCATTGAATCGGGAGCGGCTATTCTGGCTGGTCAGCCCTGGTTAAAGACAAGGCAAAAACCTTCTGGGGCTATTGAAGGAACAAGTGTTGTTTCCAAATACGGGAGAATGCTTCTGAGAGATGCGCGGGTACCATTTGGTATTAAAGTCCCCACTCCAGTGGGTTTCAGGATACAAAGCACTAACAAACTTGCTGCTGTGATTGCTCGGTATATACCTTGGCTTGGGTGGATTGGTCTTGTAAATGCACTTGTGCAAGTTTCCAGAAAGACGCGGACAAAATACAACTTAATTGCCCGGCCCAAAGATCGAATTCAATGGACATCATTCTAATGAGTATTCAAGACGATGTGTTAAAGCTTTTCAGGGAAGAAATACCCGGGTATTTGGATGAAAACTGGAAAGAGGTTCCTTTAGAACTCGACTCAGAACTATTTGATGTCCCCGGTGATGACCTCCACAGTGCTCTGACTCGATATGAGAAAGAGTTTAAAGTCGATTTATCATGTGTGAACTGGAAACCGTATTATCCGTGGCACAATTTGCCACTATTCACTAGATGGTTCAAAGCTAAACGGGAAGAAGTAGAAGCCACACGTTTACCTTTAACCGTAAGGATGTTTGCGGAGTCAGCAGAGGCGGGGAAATGGTTGTTTGAGATCTGGCATGATGAACAAAAAGACGAGACCTGACGCTGTCAAAGTCGGGTAGTAAATAAAAAGGATGCCGAAGTACCCTTTTAGCATTCGCTGAATTTACCCAACCAAGGTCAACAGGGTGTGTGAATTATACATCATAAAGTCTAATGATATCATGATATTAGTACGACTCAAAGATCGCATGCAGTGGACATCTTTCTGATGAGAAATTATGAAGCTGAAGTCATTGAGTACATCATGAAGAATTACCCAATCAGGGAACGCTGGTTTAGACCTGGTCTTAGGCAGGTTACTAAAGAATGGACCCTGGAGAATGATTTTCAGTTTGTTCCGGAAGATGCCTATGATTTTTTAGCTGATTTATTTGAGCATTTTGATATTGAATATTCGAATTTTGATGGGAGGAATTATATTGAACAAGAATACCCTTTCTGGAAAAAAGAGCCTTCCGAAATTGAGTTAAAACCTCTGACAGTTGGGATGATTATTGAGTCAGCAAAGGCCGGTAAATGGCTATATGATTGAATAGCTTTTTTGCTAATAAAAAAGGGTGCCGAAGCACCCTTTTCGTATCCGCAGATTTTACCAGACGTAAGTCAGCAGGTTCTGCGAGTTTGGCACCATAAAGTCGACGGACATCATCACGCTGAGCGCGGTAATGGCGATGATGGAGAAGCCGAACAGCTTGCGCGCCCAGACTCTGTCATCTTCCACTTTATAACCGCGCAGCGCCATGCCCAACCACCAGACGCTCACCGCCGCAGCAACAATCAGGTATTTATAACCTGCATAGCCGCCCAGGGTTAGCATCAGCGTGGCGATAGCAAACGCCACGATATACAGCGTGATATGGTTCTTCGCGACCGAAATGCCTTTTACCACCGGCAGTACCGGGATATTGGCAGCCTGATAATCCTTAAAGCGGAAAATCGCAATCGCGTAAGAGTGCGGCATTTGCCACAGGCTGAAAATAGCCAGCAGAATCAGCGCACCGCTATCGAACTCACCGGTTACAGCGCAGTAGCCAATCACCGGCGGCGCAGCGCCGGAGAGTGAGCCAATCAGCGTACCGTAAACGGAATGGCGCTTCATATACAGGCTATAGACGCCCACATAGACCACGAAGCCCATCACCCCCAGCCAGCAGGCCAGAGGGTTTGCGCCAAACCACAGCAGCATAAAGCCAGCAATACCCAGCAGGGTGGCGTACACCAGCGAGACGGCAGGGGAAATCAGACCTTTAACCAGCACGCGGTTTTTGGTCCTCTCCATCTTCCTGTCGATATCCCTGTCGATATAGTTGTTAAATACACAACCCGACGCCACAACCAGTGACACCCCAACCAGCGTGTAGATAAACAGGGGATAGTCGATGCTGCCTTTCGAGGCCAGCAGGAACCCCCCAATCACCGAGATCAGGTTGCCAAAGATGATGCCTGGTTTCGTTACTTGCAGGTATTGCTTAAACATCATAATCGCCGCTCTTAGTGCATCATCATGTTGTAGTTAAGGTTCCACATAATCCAGATGGAGCCCACAACCAGGATGGCGATGATTAGCACAGTAAAGACAAAGGCCGTCATGTTCCAACCTTCATCAGATTTGCTATTCATGTGCAGGAAGCACACCAGGTGCACCAGAATCTGTACCACGGCCATTGCCAGAATAGTTCCCAGAATGACGGCCGGAGAGGCAGAACCTGTCATCACCATCCAGAACGGAATGACCGTCAGGATGATCGACAGGATAAAACCTGTCATGTAGGTTTTTACGCTGCCATGGGATGCGCCGCCGCTCTCGTTAGAATGACTCATTACATCGCCCCCATCAGATAAACAACAGTGAACACACAGATCCACACCACATCCAGGAAGTGCCAGAACAGGCTCAGGCACATGATGCGGGTACGGTTAGTACTGGTCAGGCCGCGACGGGCAACTTGCACCATCAGCACCGCCATCCAGATAAGACCGGAGGTAACGTGCAGACCGTGCGTGCCGACCAGCGCGAAGAACGCAGACAGGAAGCCGCTGCGATCCGGGCCCATACCGTTAACAATCAGGTGATGGAATTCATAGATTTCCATCCCGATGAATCCGGCACCGAACAAGAAGGTCAACGCCAGCCAGGAGATGACCTGGCTCTTGTTATTCTTGTACATGGCGATCGCCGCCATGCCGTAAGTAATGGAGCTAAATAACAGCAGGAATGTTTCAACCAGAACGAACGGCAGTTCAAAAATGTCCTTACCTGTCGGGCCACCTGCGGTGCCGTTCACCAGAACGGCATAGGTTGCAAACAGAATTGAGAACAGAATGCAGTCGCTCATCAGGTAGACCCAAAATCCGAAGATTTTGGTCTGGCCTGCATCGTGGTGCCCGTGTTCGTGCGCGTGGGCAGTCGCGTGCGTTAAAGTATCAGTTGCCATTTTTCAGCCCTGCCTTAGTAATCTCATCGAAATGCTGGTTTTCCAGTTTTTCGACTTCCGGGACCGGCACGTAGTAATCCACGTCTTCATCAAAGCTTTTCACAATCCAGCTGATGATCATGCCTGCGAAGCTTGCAATCGCCAGCCACCAGATATGCCAGATCATGGCGAAACCAAACAGTGTTGCGAAGGCGGTAATGACGATACCGGCACCGCTGTTCTTCGGCATATGAATCTCTTCATAGTGCGCAGGCTGCTTGTACGCTTCACCTTTTTCTTTCATTTCCCAGAAGGCATCACGCTCGTGAACGTGCGGCACAACGGCAAAGTTATAGAACGGAGGCGGGGAAGAGGTTGCCCACTCCAGCGTACGACCACCCCATGGGTCACCGGTCAGGTCACGGTTCTGCTCGCGGTCGCGAATAGACACGTACATCTGAATGAACTGGCACAGGATACCCAGTGCAATCAGCGCGGCGCCGCAGGCGGCAACAACCAGCATCGGATGGAACTGCGGGTCAATCTGCTGGCTGAGGCGACGGGTCATACCCATAAAGCCCAGCACGTACAGCGGCATAAATGCCACGAAGAAGCCGATGATCCAGAACCAGAATGCGCGTTTACCCCAGGTTTCGTTCAGCGTGAAGCCAAACGCTTTCGGCCACCAGTAGGTCATACCCGCGAAGCAACCAAATACCACGCCGCCGATGATAACGTTATGGAAGTGCGCAATCAGGAACAGACTGTTGTGCAGTACGAAGTCCGCACCCGGCACCGCCAGCAGTACGCCGGTCATGCCGCCGACTGAGAAGGTGACGATAAAGCCAATCGTCCACAGCATTGCTGAGTGGAATACGATACGGCCCTGGTACATGGTGAACAGCCAGTTGAAGATCTTCACCCCGGTCGGGATGGCGATAATCATGGTGGTAATACCGAAGAAGGCGTTTACGTTTGCGCCTGCACCCATGGTGAAGAAGTGGTGCAGCCAAACAATGAACGACAGAACGGTAATACACACGGTTGCCCACACCAGCGAGGTGTAACCAAACAGACGCTTACGCGAGAAGGTTGCAGCGACTTCGGAGAATACCCCGAATACTGGCAGGATCAGAATGTACACTTCCGGATGGCCCCAGGCCCAAATCAGGTTGATGTACATCATCATGTTGCCGCCCATATCATTGGTAAAGAAATGGGTGCCCAGATAGCGATCCAGGGTCAGCAACGCGACGGTAACCGTCAGAATTGGGAACGAAGCGATAATCAGGATGTTAGCGCACAGAGATGCCCAGCTAAATACCGGCATCTTGAACATGGTCATTCCTGGCGCACGCATCTTAATGATGGTCACAAAGAAGTTGATACCGGTCAGGGTTGTACCAATACCGGACAACTGGACTGCCCATATCCAATAATCGACCCCGACGCTTGGACTGTACTCTATCCCCGAAAGAGGCGGATACGCCAGCCAACCGGTCTGCGCGAATTCACCGACGCCCAGAGACAGGTTAACCAGGATTACGCCAACAACGGTGAACCAGAAGCTCAGGTTGTTCAGGAACGGGAATGCAACGTCACGTGCGCCAATCTGCAGTGGAACCACCAGGTTCATCAGACCGATAACAAATGGCATTGCCACGAAGAAGATCATAATCACGCCGTGAGCCGTGAAGATCTGGTCGTAGTGGTGAGGTGGCAGGAAACCCGCTTCACCTGCGGAAGCCAGCGCTTGCTGACTACGCATCATGACGGCATCAGCAAAGCCACGAATCAACATCACGATTGCGACGATGACATACATGATGCCAAGGCGTTTGTGGTCGACCGAAGTCAGCCACTCTTTCCACAGGTAGGTCCACTTACCGAAGTAAGTGATAAGGCCGACTAAGGCCGCACCACCGATGATAATGGCAGCGATCGTAACCATGACGATTGGTTCATGGAACGGAACTGCATCAAGTGTCAATTTTCCGAACATCGTATTCTTCCTCAACCCCTTGAGTTGGCGGATTCCGCGTGGCTCATGTCCATGCCTTCCATACCTTCGTGTGCGCTGTGCTCACCTTCTGGTTGGGTCATGTCCATGCTCTTACCGTGAGCCATAAATTTGTTAATAACGTCTTTAAACAAATCAGGTTTCACGTTGGAGAAGTATTCCACCTGGTTGTATTCGCTTGGCACAGCCACTTTTTCGAACGCAGCCATGTCGCTCATGGTGTTCGGAGACTGTTTAGCTTTAGCAACCCATTGGTCGAATTCGGCGCGGTCCTTTGTTGCAATAGCCTTGAATTTCATACCGGAGAAGCCTGGTCCGCTATAACTTGCGGAGATACCATCGTAAGTACCGACTTCGTTGGCGATCAGATGCAGTCGAGTCTGCATACCGGCCATGGCATAAATCTGGCTACCCAGACGCGGGATAAAGAAGGAGTTCATCACGGAGTTGGACGTCACTTTGAATTCAACCGGAGTATTCGCCGGGAAGGCGATTTCATTCACGGTAGCGATACCCTGTTCCGGATAGATGAAGAACCATTTCCAGTCCATGGAAACCACTTCGATGGTAATGGGCTTCTCGTCATGCGCCAGCGGTTTGCTTGGCTCAAGAGCGTGAGTGGTTTTCCAGGTCAGCACGGCAAGGAAAATGATGATTAAGATCGGCACCGTCCAGACCACAGCTTCCACTTTATTGGAGTGTGACCAGTTCGGGCTGTACTTCGCATCTTTATTGCTTGCACGATACTTCCAGGCGAAACCAACAGCCATCAAGATGGCAGGAATAACGACAATCAACATCAGGCCAAATGCCGTCAGTATCAATGAACGTTGTTCCAGTCCAATCTGTCCTTTAGGGTCAAGCAGCGCAGAATTACAGCCACTGAGTAACGCAGTGCCTGCAATTAATGACAACCATCCCAAACTTTTATTGTATTTCCTGAGTCTCATTTAACGACCTCAATTCCACGGGACCGGGTGGCGTTTAAAGTGTGAGGTCATTTTACGGGAAGGTTACATTACTGTAAACATCATTGGATCTGTGTTACTGGGTTCTGCCGAGCGTGTCACATATGTTGCAATATATGTCGGGTTGGCTTTAAGAACCTGTTGCAACATCACGTTATAACGAAAGCAGGCAGGCGAGGGATACGTGGAGGGCAATTGGTATAACCAATACGAAAATAAAACAATTAATTAACAATTGATTATCAATAAAAAGACAATTACAGAACAAAAAATAAATTTTTCATGGCTGAATCGAGTAAGGAAAATAGCATGTATAAAAGGCGTCAATAATTTCCAAATTCTATGGCGCACAAAATAACAAATAATATTTTTATCAGTTGTTGTTTATTTAGCCGTTATAATTACGCAGGGTGATTACAACGGCTAAATTAATGTGGAAAATCACGCCAGACGGGTTTTGCGCAATGCCAGATAATCCAGCAATCCGCCGAATACCACTCCGCAGACAGCGACTACCACCGAGACTTCAAGCAGTTCCGGCAGGAAGGAGAAGTTGGTGTAGTCCAGTGCATTCAGGGTCAGCAACAATAGCCAAACTGCCAGCAAACAGCAGCCCGCGACCAGCGTCATTAATGCCAGACCGTACGCGCCACGAAATTCCGTGCGTGGAATAAAGCTTTCATTTTGCCAGCTATGTTCCAGCGTCTGGCGACAAACCAGCAGCAGCAGGAGTCCAGGCAGTGCGGCAAACACGGAGAACAGATAAAACGTTGGCCACCCGTGCGCTTCGACAAACCAACCCGCTACCGGACCTACGTACACGCGGCCAACCGCTGAAAGCGCGGAGAGCAGGGCGAACTGAGTCGCTGAGAAGGACTTATTGCACAGCGTCATTAATAAGGCGACAAACGCCGCGGTGCCCATCCCGCCACACAGGTTTTCAAAGAAGACGGCGGCGGCCATACTGAACATGTGTTTGTCAGTGATGGACAGCAGCCAGTAACCTGCGTTTGATGCCCCCTGCAGAATCCCGAAAATCAACAATGCGCGGAACAGCGAGAGGCGCTGCATCAGGATCCCGCCGTACAGCGCGCCAACAATGGTTGCCAGCAGCCCCAGCGTTTTATTCACCACGCCGACTTCACCCGCATCAAATCCGACACCGCGGATTAAAAAAGTGGTGGTCAGACTCATGGCGAAGGCATCACCGAGTTTATACAGCACGATAAGGAGCAGAATCAGCCAGGCATTGTTCCGGCCAAAAAAGTCTCGCAGCGGAGCCGCAACCGCCTGTTCCAGCGATTTAGGCACCGGAATAGCATCTGTCGGTTCTGGCGCTAACAGGGTCGCGATGATGCAAGGGATCAGCAGCGCCGCCATCAGCCAGTACATGCCTTGCCAGCCCAGCCAGCGATCGGCCATCCACAGGGCCAGCCCGCCGGAAACCAGCATCCCTAAACGGTAACCCAGCACGCTGATTGCCGCACCCGCACCACGTTCTTCGGTGGGCAATACGTCGGTTTTCCAGGCGTCAAAGACGATATCCTGTGATGCCGAACAAAACGCGATCACCACCGCCAGAGCGGCCATCCAGCGTAGCTGCGTACCTGGCTCCAGAAAACCCATCGCGGCGATAGAAATCAATAACAGTACCTGGGTCGCCAGTAGCCAACCTCGACGTCGCCCCAAAAACGGCGGCGTATAGCGGTCCATCAATGGAGACCAGAGGAACTTAAATACGTAAGCCTGGCCGACCAGAGAAAAGAAACCGATGGTTTTAAGATCGATATTCTCGACCGTCATCCACGCCTGGAGCGTACCGGAGGTCAATGCGAGCGGTAATCCGGAGGCGAACCCCAGAATGAGCAGGATAGCTGAACGTGGTTGCTGAAAAATACGTAAGTAATGACTGGACATGGGCTTCTATAGGCCCGACGAACGCCGGGCCATAAGGGCAGAAATTAACGAGCGTTCTGCTTGATGAAATCGTGAACGCTGGTGTCCTGAGACATATCAGCGATGGTGTCGGTCAGGACGCTGTTAACGGCATCAGCAATATTTTTGTTGGAGGCCTGCAGCGCGCCTTCAACAGAGTAGCTTGCACGGTAGTTTTTGGTCATCTTATTACCGTTAGCGGCGGTCGCGATAATGGCGATGTCTGCTTTGGTGGCGATGTTGTAACGCACGCTACCCTGAGACACGTCAGCATACAGCTGGCTAACAATGATTTGCAGGTTTACTGCACCGTTCGGACCAATCATATAACCACGCGCGGTCATCTGTTTTTCCAGCACTTCTTGCAGCAGGAAACGCAGATCGCGGGAAGCGGTCAGGGTTACCAACTGATTGTCGCGGGTGACTTTTGCCAGCGCCTGATCCTGACGCTGGTCGGCGCCGTTGATACTCACGGTCACGCCCATCAGGCTCGGATCCTGCTGCGGCAGGGTAATTTTAGGGGAGACTTCAATGGTGGTAGGCGGCGTTGCGCATCCTGCCAACATAAACATCGCAACTAACGGGAAGAGGATTTTTTTAAACATGCCAGGGCTCTCAGCGAATCTAAATTGTGTGGTTAGAGAAAATTCCCGCCATCATAACATCGCCAACGATGAGGGGAAGTGGGTAACGCATGTAAATTCATTGTGTTGTCCTTTTTATGACTTTGTGGAGACCAGAAACGGACTTTTTGCAATAAACCAAAGCATGAAATGAGTGAACTTCATTCGTTTGGCTGAGAAAATCAGACAAGCGCTAATTTTTTGTTGCTAAGGTGTAATGAAAACGGTAAAAGCGGCTAGTATTTAAAGGGATGGGTGACATCTCAGCGTTGTCGGAGGAAAAATTTCATGATGATACGTGAGCAAATAGAAGAAAAATTAAGGGCAGCGTTCCAACCCGTATTCCTCGAAGTTGTGGATGAAAGCTATCGTCACAATGTCCCGGCAGGTTCTGAAAGCCACTTTAAGGTTGTGCTGGTTAGCGATCGTTTTACAGGTGAACGTTTTCTTAATCGTCATCGGATGATTTACGGCACGTTAACGGCGGAACTCTCCACAACCGTACATGCGTTAGCCCTGCATACCTATACCATTAAGGAGTGGGAAGCGTTGCAGGACACGATCTTTGCGTCGCCCCCTTGTCGTGGAGCCGGGAGCATCGCGTAGAAAAACGGATTTGCAACAACCGATGTTTTTCCAGTATGTTGCTACAGAATATGTGAAAACGGCCTGCGGGCCGTTTTGTTTTGTCTGAATTCTGAGGGAGTCGTACAGTATTCAGACAAAAATTAGCCGGGAATTGTGAAAAAAGCCGCAGCAACGCGCGATAACCGTTCTCGACTCATAAAAGTGATGCCGCTATAATGCGCGTCTTATTTTTCGGAATGTCTTCGGGATGATTCTGACGACAGGGAATGTGATTGCTTATGAGAACATCCCAGTTCCGCGAAGCCAACAACCTGTGCTTGCGGAGAAGAGTTGACCGAGCACTGTGATTTTTTGAGGTAACAAGATGCAAGTTTCAGTTGAAACCACTCAAGGCCTTGGCCGCCGTGTAACGATTACTATCGCTGCTGACAGCATCGAGACCGCTGTGAAAAGCGAGCTGGTCAACGTAGCGAAGAAAGTGCGTATTGACGGTTTCCGCAAAGGAAAAGTACCGATGAATGTTGTTGCTCAGCGTTATGGCGCTTCCGTGCGTCAGGACGTGCTGGGCGACCTGATGAGCCGCAACTTCGTTGACGCGATCATCAAAGAAAAAATCAATCCGGCTGGCGCACCGAACTACGTTCCGGGCGAATACAAGCTGGGTGAAGATTTTACTTACGCGGTAGAGTTCGAAGTTTACCCGGAAGTTGAGCTGACTGGTCTGGAAGCAATCGAAGTTGAAAAACCGGTTGTTGAAGTCACTGACGCTGACGTTGATGTCATGCTGGACACCCTGCGTAAGCAGCAGGCTACCTGGAAAGACAAAGACGGCGCTGCTGATGCAGAAGACCGTGTAACCATCGACTTCACCGGTTCTGTAGACGGCGAAGAGTTCGAAGGCGGTAAAGCGTCTGACTTCGTACTGGCGATGGGCCAGGGTCGTATGATCCCGGGCTTTGAAGAAGGCGTTAAGGGCCACAAAGCTGGCGAAGAGTTCACTATCGACGTGACCTTCCCGGAAGAGTACCACGCTGAAAACCTGAAAGGTAAAGCCGCTAAGTTCGTTATCAACCTGAAGAAAGTTGAAGAACGCGAACTGCCGGAACTGACTGAAGAATTCATCAAACGTTTCGGCGTTGAAGATGGTTCCGTAGCCGGTCTGCGCGCTGAAGTACGTAAAAACATGGAACGCGAGCTGAAAGGCGCTGTGCGTAACCGCGTTAAGTCTCAGGCGATCGAAGGTCTGGTAAAAGCTAACGACATCGACGTACCGGCTGCGCTGATCGACAGCGAAATCGACGTTCTGCGTCGTCAGGCTGCGCAGCGTTTTGGCGGTAACGAGAAACAAGCTCTGGAACTGCCGCGTGAACTGTTCGAAGAACAGGCTAAGCGTCGCGTAGTTGTAGGTCTGCTGCTGGGCGAAGTTATTCGCACCAACGAGCTGAAAGCTGACGAAGATCGCGTTAAAGGCCTGATCGAAGAGATGGCTTCTGCTTACGAAGATCCGAAAGAAGTTGTTGAGTTCTACAGCAAAAACAAAGAGCTGATGGACAACATGCGTAACGTCGCTCTGGAAGAGCAAGCTGTTGAAGCCGTTCTGGCGAAAGCGAAAGTGACTGAAAAAGCCACTTCCTTCAACGAGCTGATGAACCAGCAGGCGTAATTCGTCGCTTTTGTAGCACGAATTTCGTACGCAAGCCCGTCACCTTTTGGTGGCGGGTTTTTTTTTGTCACGCATTTTGCATGGGAAGAGTGCGAAAACAGCGTTTCAGTGTTAGCGTTACAACAAAAGATTGTTATGCTTGAATTATGGCGATGTCGTACCCATTACTGAGGGACTAGCTGATAATCCGTCCATAAGGTTACAATCAGCACAGCAGGTTTTTTCAAATTTTATCCAGGAGACGGAAATGTCATACAGCGGCGAACGAGATAACTTTGCACCCCATATGGCGCTGGTGCCGATGGTCATTGAACAGACCTCACGTGGTGAGCGCTCTTTTGATATCTATTCTCGTCTACTTAAGGAACGCGTCATTTTTATGACTGGCCAGGTCGAAGACCATATGGCTAACCTGATTGTGGCGCAGATGCTGTTCCTGGAAGCAGAAAACCCGGAAAAAGATATCTACCTGTACATCAACTCCCCTGGTGGGGTGATCACTGCCGGGATGTCTATCTATGACACCATGCAGTTTATTAAGCCGGACGTCAGCACCATTTGTATGGGCCAGGCGGCCTCAATGGGCGCGTTCCTGCTGACTGCCGGGGCGAAAGGTAAACGTTTTTGCCTGCCTAACTCTCGCGTCATGATCCACCAGCCTCTGGGCGGTTACCAGGGCCAGGCAACGGATATTGAAATTCATGCCCGCGAAATCCTGAAGGTAAAAGGGCGCATGAACGAACTTATGGCGCATCATACGGGTCAATCTCTTGAGCAGATTGAACGTGATACCGAGCGCGATCGCTTCCTCTCCGCTTCTGAAGCGGTAGAGTACGGTCTGGTCGACTCGATTTTGACCCATCGTAATTAATGCCCAGTGCGCAGGTGTGCCGCTATAATTACCTGGAGCGGCACAACGCTGACTAGCGTCTTGCGCCTGAGAATGGCATTTGCGTCGTCGTGTGCGGCACAAAGAACAAAGAAGAGGTTTTGACCCATGACAGATAAACGCAAAGATGGCTCGGGCAAATTGTTGTACTGCTCTTTTTGCGGCAAAAGCCAGCATGAAGTGCGGAAGCTGATTGCCGGTCCATCCGTGTATATCTGCGACGAATGTGTCGATTTGTGTAACGACATCATTCGCGAAGAGATTAAGGAAGTAGCACCGCACCGTGAACGCAGTGCGCTGCCGACGCCACATGAAATTCGCAATCACCTGGACGATTACGTTATCGGTCAGGAACAGGCGAAGAAAGTGCTGGCGGTCGCGGTATACAACCATTACAAACGTCTGCGCAACGGCGACACCAGCAATGGCGTCGAGTTGGGCAAAAGTAACATCCTGCTGATTGGCCCGACGGGTTCCGGTAAAACGCTGCTGGCTGAAACGCTGGCGCGCCTGCTGGATGTTCCGTTCACTATGGCTGACGCCACCACGCTGACCGAAGCCGGTTATGTGGGTGAAGATGTTGAAAATATTATTCAGAAACTGCTGCAGAAGTGCGACTACGACGTACAGAAAGCGCAGCGCGGGATCGTCTATATCGATGAAATCGACAAGATTTCTCGTAAGTCTGATAACCCGTCCATTACCCGTGACGTTTCTGGCGAAGGCGTACAGCAAGCGCTGTTGAAACTGATCGAAGGTACGGTTGCCGCCGTTCCGCCGCAGGGTGGTCGTAAACATCCGCAGCAGGAGTTCCTGCAGGTTGATACCTCCAAGATCCTGTTTATCTGCGGTGGTGCGTTCGCTGGTCTGGACAAAGTGATTGCCAACCGTGTTGAAACCGGCTCCGGCATTGGTTTTGGCGCGACGGTAAAAGCGCAGTCTGATAAAGCCAGCGAAGGTGAACTGTTGTCGCAGGTGGAGCCGGAAGATCTGATCAAATTTGGTCTGATCCCTGAGTTCATCGGTCGTCTGCCGGTTGTGGCAACGCTGAGCGAACTGAGTGAAGAAGCGCTGATCCAGATCCTGAAAGAGCCGAAAAACGCCCTGACCAAGCAGTATCAGGCGCTGTTCAACCTCGAAGGTGTCGATCTGGAGTTCCGTGAGGAAGCGCTGGATGCTATCGCCAAGAAAGCGATGGCGCGTAAAACCGGTGCCCGTGGTCTGCGTTCTATCGTCGAAGCCGCGCTGCTCGACACCATGTACGATCTGCCTTCGATGGAAGACGTCGAAAAAGTGGTGATCGATGAGTCGGTGATTGGCGGTCAGAGCAAGCCATTGCTGATTTACGGTAAGCCGGAAGCACAGCAGGCATCTGGCGAATAATTCATCAATTCATACAGGCATTTAATTAAAAAGGGGGGATTTTATCTCCCCTTTTATTTTTCCGTAAACATGGCGTTGAATGTGTGGGAAACATCCCCATATACTGACATACATGTTAAAGGTGGTGTGAAGCACAGTCGTACCACCTGATTACCTGGCGGACACTAAACTAAGAGAGAGCTCTATGAATCCTGAGCGTTCTGAACGCATTGAAATCCCCGTGTTGCCGTTGCGCGATGTGGTGGTTTATCCGCACATGGTCATACCCTTATTTGTAGGGCGGGAAAAATCTATCCGTTGTCTGGAAGCGGCTATGGACCATGATAAAAAAATCATGCTGGTCGCACAGAAAGAAGCGTCAACGGATGAGCCGGGTGTAAACGATCTTTTCACCGTCGGGACCGTGGCCTCTATTTTGCAGATGCTGAAACTGCCTGACGGCACCGTAAAAGTGCTGGTCGAGGGGTTACAGCGCGCGCGCATTTCTGCGCTGTCTGACAACGGCGAGCATTTCTCTGCGAAAGCGGAGTACCTTGACTCGCCTGCCATTGATGAGCGCGAACAGGAAGTGCTGGTGCGTACCGCTATCAGCCAGTTCGAAGGCTATATCAAGCTGAACAAGAAAATCCCACCAGAAGTGCTGACGTCGCTTAACAGCATTGACGATCCTGCACGTCTGGCGGACACCATCGCTGCGCACATGCCGCTGAAGCTGGCTGACAAGCAGTCCGTGCTGGAGATGTCCGACGTTAACGAACGTCTGGAATATCTGATGGCAATGATGGAATCTGAAATCGATCTGCTGCAGGTTGAGAAACGCATTCGCAACCGCGTGAAAAAGCAGATGGAAAAATCCCAGCGCGAGTACTATCTGAACGAGCAGATGAAAGCTATTCAGAAAGAACTCGGCGAGATGGACGATGCGCCGGACGAAAACGAAGCGCTGAAACGCAAAATCGACGCGGCGAAAATGCCGAAAGAGGCAAAAGAGAAAGCGGAAGCAGAACTGCAGAAGCTGAAAATGATGTCTCCGATGTCGGCGGAAGCGACCGTGGTGCGTGGCTACATCGACTGGATGGTACAGGTACCGTGGAATGCGCGTAGCAAGGTCAAAAAAGACCTGCGTCAGGCGCAGGAAATCCTCGATACCGACCATTACGGTCTGGAGCGCGTCAAAGACCGTATCCTTGAGTATCTCGCGGTTCAAAGCCGTGTGAACAAAATCAAGGGGCCGATCCTGTGTCTGGTTGGGCCGCCGGGGGTAGGTAAAACTTCTCTGGGACAGTCCATCGCCAAGGCGACCGGACGTAAATACATCCGTATGGCGCTGGGCGGCGTACGTGATGAGGCTGAAATTCGCGGTCACCGCCGGACCTATATTGGTTCGATGCCGGGCAAACTGATCCAGAAAATGGCCAAAGTGGGCGTAAAAAACCCGCTGTTCCTGCTCGATGAGATCGACAAAATGTCTTCTGACATGCGTGGCGATCCGGCTTCCGCGCTGCTTGAAGTGCTGGATCCAGAGCAGAACGTGGCGTTCAGCGATCACTACCTGGAAGTGGACTACGATCTCAGCGACGTGATGTTCGTTGCGACCTCGAACTCCATGAATATTCCGGCGCCGTTGCTGGATCGTATGGAAGTGATTCGTCTGTCCGGTTACACCGAAGACGAGAAGCTGAACATTGCTAAACGTCACCTGTTGCCGAAACAGATTGAGCGTAACGCGCTGAAAAAAGGCGAGTTGACGGTTGACGACAGCGCCATTGTGGGCATTATTCGTTACTACACCCGTGAAGCTGGCGTGCGTAGCCTGGAGCGCGAAATCTCGAAACTGTGCCGCAAAGCCGTGAAGCAGTTGTTGCTCGACAAATCACTGAAACATATTGTGATCAATGGCGACAACCTGCACGACTACCTGGGCGTACAGCGCTTTGACTATGGTCGCGCGGACAACGAAAACCGCGTGGGTCAGGTGACGGGGCTGGCGTGGACGGAAGTGGGTGGCGATCTGCTGACCATCGAAACCGCCTGCGTACCGGGTAAGGGTAAGCTGACCTACACCGGTTCTTTGGGTGAGGTAATGCAGGAGTCTATTCAGGCTGCACTGACCGTGGTGCGCGCGCGCGCGGAAAAACTGGGTATTAATCCGGACTTTTACGAAAAACGCGACATCCACGTTCACGTACCTGAAGGGGCGACGCCGAAAGATGGTCCAAGTGCCGGTATTGCTATGTGTACCGCGCTGGTTTCTTGTCTGACCGGTAACCCGGTACGCGCCGATGTGGCGATGACCGGCGAGATCACCCTGCGTGGTCAGGTTCTGCCAATTGGTGGTTTGAAAGAAAAACTGCTGGCGGCGCACCGTGGCGGTATTAAGACGGTCTTAATTCCAGATGAAAACAAACGTGACCTGGAAGAGATTCCGGACAACGTGATTGCCGATCTGGACATCCATCCGGTGAAACGCATCGAGGAGGTTTTGACTCTTGCGTTGCAAAATGAACCGTCTGGAATGCAGGTTGTGACCGCAAAATAGTGACCTCGCGCAAAGAGCACTAATAAAAACAGGGCTGGCAGACCATTTCGGACTTGCCAGCCTTTTTTTGTATAGCTAATTTAGATGACGGATTAGGCTTGCCATCATTAACGGGTGTTGTAAGGGCATGGCAGGCCTGATATAACTGCTGCGCGGTCGCACTTTGAAGGATTCAGGTGCGATATAAATTATAAAAGAGGAAGAGAAGAGTGAATAAATCTCAACTGATCGACAAAATTGCTGCAGGGGCTGATATCTCTAAAGCTGCGGCTGGACGTGCGTTAGATGCAATTATTGCTTCTGTTACCGAATCCCTGAAGGAAGGTGATGACGTAGCGCTGGTAGGTTTTGGTACTTTTGCCGTTAAAGAGCGTGCTGCCCGTACTGGTCGCAACCCGCAAACAGGTAAAGAGATCACCATCGCCGCGGCTAAAGTACCGGGCTTCCGTGCAGGTAAAGCACTGAAAGACGCGGTAAACTAAGTGATTTCCCCTTTGGGGATGTGACGAAGTACAAGGGCGCATCAACTGATGTGCCTTTTTTATTTCTGATTCCGGTACTTTCTACGCGTTGTGGGCTGACAATTGCCCCCGTTTCTTGTCACAATAGACCTTTGTGCGCAGCGTTCAGGAAACGCTATGCTGCGTGAAGCATATATACTCAACATCCTTGCCGCCGTGGTTGTAACAACGCGCAGGCGGCTTGAAGGATAACGCGTATAGTCATCTACAGCGGAGTGTGGTTACACCATGATGGACAGCTTACGCACGGCTGCTAACAGTCTCGTGCTCAAGATTATTTTCGGTATCATTATCGTGTCGTTCATTTTGACCGGCGTGAGTGGTTACCTGATTGGCGGGGGCAACAATTACGCCGCCAAAGTGAATGGCCAGGAGATCAGCCGCGGGCAATTCGAGAATGCGTTCAACAGCGAACGTAACCGCATGCAGCAGCAGTTGGGCGATCAATACTCTGAACTGGCGGCGAATGAAGGCTATATGAAAACGCTGCGTCAGCAGGTGCTGAATCGTCTTGTAGACGAAGCGCTGCTGGATCAGTATTCCCGCGAGCTGAAGCTCAATATCAGCGACGATCAGATTAAACAGGCTATTTTCGCCACGCCTGCTTTCCAGGTGGACGGCAAATTTGATAACAACCGCTACAACGCGATTGTGAATCAAATGGGAATGACCGCCGATCAGTATGCTCAGGCATTACGTAATCAGCTCACTACCCAGCAGTTGATCAACGGCGTTGCCGGTACGGACTTCATGCTGAAAGGCGAAACCGACGAGCTGGCGGCACTGGTCGCACAGCAGCGTATCGTTCGCGAGGCGACGATTGATGTTAACGCGCTTGCCGCGAAGCAATCCGTTACCGAGCAGGAAGTTGCCAGCTACTACGAGCAGAATAAAAACAACTTCATGACGCCGGAACAGTTCCGCGTGAGCTACATCAAGCTCGACGCTGCTGCACTGCAGGAGACGGCCAGCGATGCTGATATTCAGTCTTACTATGACCAGCATCAGGACCAGTTCACTCAGCCGCAGCGTAACCGCTACAGCATCATTCAGACTAAAACGGAAGATGAAGCCAAAGCGGTACTGGACGAGCTGAGCAAAGGCGCTGATTTCGCTGCGCTGGCGAAAGAAAAATCAGCCGACATCATCTCTGCCCGTAAAGGCGGCGATATGGGATGGCTGGAAGATTCCACCACTCCGGATGAGCTGAAAAATGCCGGCCTGAAAGACAAAGGCCAACTGTCCGGTGTGATTAAATCTTCCGTCGGTTTCCTCGTTGCGCGTCTTGACGACGTACAGCCTGCGCAGGTTAAACCACTGAGCGAAGCTCGTGACGACATTGCGGCGAAAGTGAAGCAGGAAAAAGCGCTGGATGCTTACTATGCGCTGCAGCAGAAAGTGAGTGATGCAGCCAGCAACGATAACGAATCCCTGGCGGGTGCAGAGCAAGCTGCCGGTATGAAAGCGGTTGAAACGGGCTGGTTTAGCCGTGATAGCCTGCCGGAAGAACTGAACTTCAAACCGGTCGCTGACATCATTTTCAATGGTGGTCTGGTTGGCGAGAACGGTACCCCTGGCAGTAACTCCGACATCATTACCGTGGATGGCGATCGCGCGTTTGTGCTGCGTATCGCAGAGCACAAAGCCGAAGCCGTTAAGCCGCTGGCTGAAGTGAAAGAGCAGGTTACTGCGCTTGTTAAGCATAATAAAGCAGAGCAACAGGCTAAGCTGGATGCCGATAAACTGCTGGCTGACCTGAAAGCCGGTAAAGGCGATGAAGCGATGAAAGCAGCGGGTCTGAGTTTTGGTGAGGCAAAAACGCTGAGCCGTACGGGTCAGGATCCGCTGAGCCAGGCAGCCTTTGGTCTGAGCCTACCTGCGAAAGACAAACCAAGCTACGGCGTGGCGAACGATATGCAGGGCAACGTTGTTCTGCTGGCGCTGGACGAAGTGAAAGCGGGTTCGATGCCTGAAGCGCAGAAGAAAGCCATGGTTCAGGGGATTACTCAGAATAATGCGCAAATTACCTTTGAAGCGCTGATGAGCAACCTGCGTAAAGCCGCAAAAATTAAAATCGGTGACGCGCTGGAACAGCAGCAATAACCGAGGCTCCTCGCAAAAAATTGCAAAAAGTTGTATTAACCAAAGGCCGCTTTCGCGGCCTTTTCCATTTCTGATATTTGCCGTTTGTCTGCCGTTCTGCACCTCGCTATCGTGATTCCACTGTTAACAAACACGGAGAAAACAGTATGAAACATGGAATCAAAGCTCTGCTTATCACCCTTTCATTGACCTGCGGCGGTATGGCCCAAAGCGCATTGGCTGCAGAACCAGTTGCCAAAAGCCAGGCGACTCAAACCAAAGCGGATGCTTCTGGGGCGGCGCATAGCAAGGCCACGCAACCGGCTAAAGCAAGCGATGATGAAGGCATCAGGGTAAGCATCAACAGTGCTTCTGCGGAGGATTTGGCGCGAGTGATGAATGGGGTCGGACTGAAAAAAGCCCAGGCTATTGTCAGCTATCGAGAGGAGTACGGGCCATTTAAAACGGTCGATGATTTAAAGCAGGTGCCGGGGATGGGCAGTTCTTTGGTGGAGCGTAACCTGGCAGTTTTAACACTTTAATAACTTGCAGAGCGCTGAAAGTTTGCCAGACTATAGAGGTCATACCAGTTATGGCCTCTTTACCCTGAAAATGTACTTATAAAAAAACGTAAGGTTCCTGCGCTATGCAAACACAAATCAAAGTTCGTGGTTATCATCTTGATGTCTATCAGCACGTCAACAATGCCCGTTATCTTGAGTTTCTGGAAGAAGCACGCTGGGATGGACTGGAAAACAGCGACAGCTTTCAGTGGATGACCGCTCACAACATCGCTTTTGTGGTTGTGAATATTAATATCAACTATCGCCGTCCGGCGGTGCTGAGCGACCTGCTGACTATTACCAGTCAGGTGCAGCAGTTAAATGGCAAAAGCGGCGTGTTGAACCAGACGATTACGCTGGAGCCGGAAGGACAGGTGGTGGCAGATGCGTTGATAACCTTCGTTTGTATTGATTTGAAAACGCAAAAAGCGCTACCGCTGGAAGGGGAGTTACGCGAAAAGCTGGAATTGATGGTGAAGTAGTGGAAAATGCCCGGTGGTGCTTGCGCTTACCGGGCCTACAATGGTGGCCAGTCCCGTAGGCCGGATAAGACCCCCGCGTCGCCATCCGGCAAAACCTAACGTATTACTTAAGACCGGTTTTCTGCTTCATCGCCGCCATTACCGCCGGTTTATCCGCCAGATAATGGTTCAGACCGTTAGCGCGCAGATTACAGGCCGCACAGTGACCACAACCGTCACCTTTGATGCCGTTATAGCAGGTCAGCGTTTCTTCGCGTACCAGGTCCAGCTTGCCCCAGTAATCGGCCAGCGCCCAGGTTTCGGCTTTATCGATCCACATCAGCGGAGTTTCAAAGCGGATATCTTTTGCCATTCCCAGGCTCACGGCATGGTTCAGGGCCTTGACGAACTCATCGCGACAGTCCGGATATCCAGAGAAGTCGGTTTCGCAAACGCCGGTAATGACCGCCTCCGCTTGTACCTGATACGCGTAAATTGCCGCCAGCGTTAAAAACAGAATATTGCGCCCAGGCACAAAGGTATTGGGAATACCGTTCGCATCCGGTTCGTAATCAGGCACCGGAATGTTATCGCGGGTCAGGCTGCTGACAGCCAGTTCGCTAAGCAGCGTGACATCAAGCACTTTGTGCGCCCGTACGCCGAGTTTTAAGGCCAGGTCACGTGCGACATCAATCTCAGCGCGATGGCGCTGACCATAATCAAAGGTCACGCAGTGCACTTCATCATACTGATGTAGCGCTTGCGCCAGACAGGTCGTGGAGTCCTGACCTCCACTGAATACAACAACGGCACGTTTCATGGCTTTTCCTGACAAATAACGAAACCCATATGGTAGCGCCTGGACGTGGCGTCGACCAGCTTCTTCATGCTGAAGGGGGCGGTAACCAGGCTTCGGTGAACTCAAACCAGCCGCGAGGATTCAGACGCACGCCGTTCACGCCCGGTGGCGCGCTAATACGATAGTGATAATTGAACAGCGGAGTCAGCGTGGCATCATGCATCAGCGTGGCGAACACTTGCTGTAACGCCGCGTGACGATCGTCTTCATTGGCCTGGACTTGCAGGGCATCCAGCGTGGTCTGCAAGTGCGTGTATTCAGGGGCATTCAAGACATGTGACCAGAGCTGATCGCAGCGTAACCACTGTTCGAGGGTATATTCAGGCGCTTCGCCAATCAGCCTGTCGCCCATCATCAGGTCGGCCTGAGCTAAAGGATGATTACCGTCCCAGTTTTTAGCATTATGAAATATAAGCGTTAATTCACAGCCGAGCAGCGCCAGCGCCTGGCGAAGCTGTTCAGCCATGGCGTGCAGTTCTACCGGCAGGTGATAGGCCAGCGTCAGTTTTTCCGGTAGCGCTACTTCGTCCAGTTCATCCCATTGTGGGATCGTCCACCCAGGCAGCAGCGCATTGCTCGGGGTTATCAGATTTTCATCTACCTCAAGCGTTTGTAGCAGGGAAGAGCGGTGGATAATATTGACCAGTCGGCGGGCCTGCAGGGTATTCAGGCGTGCGCTTTTTCTGAGCGTGAGATAGCAAAAACCGAGGCTTATCCCGCTGCTCACCTGGCTGAGCATGGGCAGTTCTTCAGGTTTACCAATCGCAATTTGCACCGGATGGCGGCAGCTGGTTCCCAAATCCTGGGAGAAGAGTTGCGGAGTTATCCAGTATTCAATCGCTTTCAGGAGTGGATGACTCAGGTGGTAGTGATCGTGACTCTCGATACGCACTAGCTCAGGCGTAAACAACGTGAGCCTGAACGGGCCGGTACCCACAAACGGATGTTCAGGATGTGCCAAATGGCTGCTGTAGCTCGCCAGACGATGCGCCAGCCAGAAGTCGGGGCGATGCAGAATAAAAGTCAGACACTGGGGATGGGTCACCTCAATACGTTTGACGCTGATAAACAATTTATTCAGGGCGGGCAGCTCAAGTAGCCTCAACAGTTGTTGATGTAACTGCGTGCTGCTGACGGCATCGCCGTTATGCCAGTACAGCGTGGAGCGAATATAGAAATCCCAACGCAGACCGTCGGCGGAGATATTCCAGTGGTGAGCCAAATCTCCACAGGGGCGTTGCGTATTCGTGTCAAACCGGGTCAGGCCAGAGAATACCTGCCCAGCGAGATGTTGCTCTGCGCGACCGGGGAGAAATCCGGGGTGTAAAGGGTCGAGCTGGCGGTAATAGGGGATACGCAGAGTTGGCGTGTCGTTTTGCCACTGGCCACCCATAAACGGCTGTAGCAGGGTTCTTAATTCACCCGGCGCCAGTTGGGCCAGCTCCAGCACGCTAAGCTGTTCACCCTTTTGTAGCGCTTGCTCCATCATGGTATTGCGTAGCGATTCTGGCGTAACCAAAAAGCGTAGCTGCCCACGTTTACCTCGCCCCGACTGGGCGTGCCACTCCAGCCAGCCCGCATCCTGAGCTTGTTTTAACAGGGTGCGCACATGGCGCTCGCTGCAAAAACAGCGTTCAGCCAGTTCGCCCACGGTCACAGACTGTGGTTCGCCGTTCGACGGTTGCCACAGGCGTTGGTATTGATTCAGTCGATTCAATAATCTCATATAAACCCGGAACAATTCATTTTATCTATTCACTATTACTTCCGTATATCTCAGGTGATACTGAATCACAAGTTAACCGCCTCACAGTGTGGAGAAAGAAATGGCTCGTCTGGCTGCATTTGATATGGATGGCACTCTTTTGATGCCGAATCACCATTTAGGTGATGAAACGCTTTCAACGCTGGCGCGCCTGCGTGAACGTGATATCACTCTGACATTTGCCACCGGTCGTCATGTGCTGGAGATGCGCCACATTCTGGGTTCTATTTCGTTGGATGCCTTTTTGATCACGGGTAACGGTACGCGCATTCACTCGCTGGAGGGCGATGTGCTGCACCGCCAGGATCTGGATCCGAATGTTGCGGATATTGTGTTGCACCAGAAGTGGGACACCACGGCCAGCATGCATGTCTTTAATGACAACGGTTGGTTCACCGGACAAGAAATTCCATCGCTGCTTCAGGCGCATGTGTATAGCGGATTTCGTTATCAGATCGTGGATGTGAAACGCATTCCCGCCCACCAGGTAACGAAGATCTGTTTCTGCGGCGATCATGACTCGCTGATCCGTCTGCGTATTCAACTCAATGAGGCGCTGGGTGAGCAGGCGAATCTCTGTTTCTCCGCGGTTGATTGCCTCGAGGTGCTGCCGCTGGGTTGTAACAAAGGTTCTGCGCTGGCGGTATTGAGCGACCACTTAGGTTATTCAATGGCCGAGTGTATGGCGTTTGGCGATGCCATGAACGATCGCGAAATGTTAGGCAGCGTTGGACGCGGCCTGATTATGGGCAACGCGATGCCGCAACTGATTGCTGAACTGCCTCATTTATCGGTGATTGGGCATTGCCGTAATCAGGCAGTATCACACTTTTTGACGCATTGGCTGGACAATCCGCATCTACCTTATTCCCCCGAATGAGAGATCCCTTCCAGCAAGCCAGACTTTGCGTCTGGCTTTTTTTTGTCTGATTAGTGGGTATTCAGGAGTTGAGCAAGCTCCGCTTTCCACGGCGCTAAATCGCCGATGTGCGCGTCGACCCACTGCGGATTGTAATAGGTTTCCAGATAACGTTCACCGCTGTCACACAGCAACGTCACCAGCGATCCCGTTTCACCTGCGTCACGCATACGAGCGGCAAGTTGTAACGCTCCCCACATGTTGGTACCGGTTGAGGCGCCAACTTTACGGCCCAACTGCGTTTCCAGCCAGTGGGCGGTGGCTACGCTAGCGGCATCCGGCACGCGTAGCATTTCATCGACCACATCTGGAATGAAAGACGGTTCTACGCGTGGGCGACCGATACCTTCGATTTTGCTGCCTACCGGGCTGCGTAATGTTGCATCGCGATCTTGCCAGAAGGGCAGAAAGACCGAGTTTTCCGGGTCCACCACCATCAAACGAGTATCGTAGCCCTGACAACGAATATAGCGGCCAATGGTCGCCGAGGTGCCGCCGGTTCCGGCGCTCATCACGATATGCCGGGGAACGGGGTTGGGCTCGCATTGCATCTGACGAAAGATACTGTCGGCAATATTATTGTTACCGCGCCAGTCGGTGGCGCGCTCAGCGTAAGTGAACTGGTCCATGTAATGGCCGTTCAGCTCACGTGCCAGTTGTTCAGACGCCGCATAAATTTCGCAGGCGCTTTCCACGAAATGACAGCGTCCACCATAAAACTCAATCTGTTCAATTTTCCGTTTTGCAGTACATGAAGGCATGACGGCGATAAACGGTAGTCCTAACAGACGGGCGAAATACGCTTCGGAGACCGCCGTTGAGCCGGATGATGACTCGATAATGGTGGTGCCTTCTTTGATCCAACCATTGCACAACCCATACAGAAACAGTGAGCGCGCCAGACGATGTTTTAGGCTCCCGGTCGGATGCGTGCTCTCATCTTTTAAATAGAGCTGAATGCCCGGAAACGCCGGGAGCGACAGACGAATGAGATGCGTATCCGCAGAACGCTGATAATCCGCGTTGATTTCATTGATGGCGTTTTTAACCCAGGAGCTATTCATCATTAAAAGATATCCATTTGTCATTTTGTGCCCAGAATAGCGAAAAGCACGGAAAAAATTGTTGCCATTTAGCCTTTAAAATAGAATGTAAGGAGAAAATTCTTCTCTGTGGAGTGGATATGTTAGACAAAATTGACCGTAAACTGCTCGGCTTACTGCAACAGGACTGCACCCTTTCTTTGCAGGCGTTAGCAGATGCCGTTAATCTGACTACCACCCCTTGCTGGAAACGTCTCAAACGGCTTGAAGATGACGGTATCCTGCTGGGGCGAGTCGCCCTGCTGGATCCCGAAAAACTGGGGCTGGGCTTAACCGCGTTTGTGTTGATCAAGACTCAGCACCACAGCAGCGAATGGTATTGCCGCTTTGTCACCGAAGTCACCGGAATGCCGGAAGTTTTGGGATTCTGGCGTATGGCAGGGGAGTATGACTACCTGATGCGGGTGCAGGTTGCCGATATGAAAAGCTATGATGAATTCTACAAGCGCCTGGTGAACAGCGTGCCGGGCCTGTCTGATGTTACCTCCAGCTTTGCGATGGAACAGATTAAATACACAACTGCTCTACCGATTGAATAATTCTCCCGGCACTCATTGCCGGAAATCTTGTCAGGACATAACGCGTGCGATTATTTGCTCAATTAAGCTGGTATTTCCGCCGGGAGTGGCGTCGCTACCTCGGGGCAGTGGCCCTGCTTATTATCATCGCTATCCTTCAGCTTATCCCGCCGAAAGTGGTCGGGATCATTGTGGATGGCGTAACGGCTCAACGCTTTACCACCGAGCGGCTGCTGATGTGGGTAGGCACAATCGCTCTGATTGCGGTGGTCGTATACTTGCTGCGCTATGTCTGGCGCGTATTGCTGTTTGGCGCATCCTACCAATTGGCGGTTGAGCTGCGGGAAGATTATTACCGTCAGTTGAGTCGTCAGCACCCTGAGTTCTATCTGCGCCACCGCACCGGTGATCTGATGGCGCGTGCCACCAACGATGTCGATCGGGTGGTGTTTGCCGCTGGCGAAGGCGTGCTGACGCTGGTGGATTCGCTGGTGATGGGGTGCGCGGTGCTGATCGTGATGTCTACGCAGATCAGCTGGCAACTGACGCTTATTGCGCTACTGCCGATGCCTGTAATGGCGTTAATGATCAAACGTTACGGCGATCGACTCCATCACCGTTTTAAGCTGGCGCAGGCGGCGTTCTCCAGCCTCAACGATCGTACGCAGGAAAGCCTGACCAGTATTCGCATGATCAAGGCTTTTGGCCTGGAGGATCGGCAGTCAGCGTTATTTGCCGCAGATGCTGAAGACACCGGTAAGAAAAACCTGCGGGTGGCGCGTATTGACGCCCGTTTTGACCCAACGATTTATATCGCCATTGGGATGGCTAACCTGCTGGCGATTGCCGGAGGAAGCTGGATGGTGGTGCATGGTTCGCTAACACTTGGCCAGCTCACCAGTTTTATGATGTATCTCGGTCTTATGATTTGGCCGATGCTGGCGCTGGCATGGATGTTTAACATTGTCGAACGCGGCAGCGCCGCCTACAGCCGTATTCGCGCCATGCTGGCTGAAGCGCCGGTGGTGGATGACGGTACTGAACCAGTGCCGGAAGGACGCGGCGAGCTGGCGGTGGCGATTCGCGAGTTTTGCTACCCACAAACCACCCACCCGGCGCTGGAAAATGTGAATTTCCAGCTTAAACCTGGACAGATGCTGGGCATCTGTGGTCCGACTGGCGCGGGAAAAAGTACGGTGCTGTCGCTGATCCAGCGTCATTTTGATATCACCCTGGGCGATGTGCGCTTTCATGATATCCCGTTAACGCGCTTAGAGCTGGATAGCTGGCGCAGCCGACTGGCGGTGGTTAGCCAGACGCCGTTCCTGTTTTCAGATACCGTCGCCAATAACATCGCGTTAGGACGCCCGCAGGCCTCGCAGGAAGAGATCGAACAGGTAGCGCGCCTCGCCAGCGTTCATGAGGATATTTTACGTCTTCCACAAGGCTATGATACCGAAGTGGGTGAACGCGGGGTGATGCTGTCCGGTGGGCAAAAACAGCGAATCTCGATTGCCCGTGCGTTGCTGTTGAACGCTGAAATTCTGATCCTGGATGATGCGTTGTCGGCAGTTGACGGCCGTACCGAGCATCAGATCCTGCATAATCTGCGCCAGTGGGGCGAAGGCAGAACCGTGATTATCAGCGCCCACCGTTTATCGGCCCTGACGGAAGCCAGTGAGATTATCGTGATGCAGCATGGGCATATTGCTCAGCGCGGTGAGCATGATGCGTTAGTGCAGCAGCCAGGCTGGTATCGCGATATGTACCGCTATCAGCAATTGGAAGCGGCGTTGTCCGATACGCCAGAGATAAACGGGGAGGCGGCTAATGCGTAGTTTTGGGCAATTATGGCCGACCCTGAAAAGACTGCTGAAGTACGGTTCGCCATGGCGAAAACCGCTGGCGATTGCGGTAGTCATGCTATGGGTAGCGGCTGCGGCTGAAGTCAGCGGCCCGCTGCTGATTAGCTATTTTATCGATAATATGGTGGCAAAGAACAATTTACCGCTGGCGATGGTGGTCGGACTGGTTGCGGCCTATGTCGGTCTGCAACTGTTGGCCGCTGGTCTGCATTACGCGCAGTCACTGTTATTTAATCAGGCGGCGGTTGGCGTGGTGCAACAGTTACGCACCGATGTCATGGACGCTGCGCTGCGCCAGCCGCTCAGCGCCTTTGATACCCAGCCCGTCGGGCAGCTTATCTCCCGAGTGACCAATGACACTGAAGTGATTCGTGACCTGTATGTGACGGTAGTGGCAACGGTTCTGCGCAGTGCGGCCTTGATCGGCGCGATGCTGGTGGCGATGTTCAGCCTGGAGTGGCGCATGGCGCTGGTCGCGATGGCTATTTTCCCGGCAGTGCTGGTGGTGATGGTGATTTATCAACGTTACAGCACGCCGATTGTGCGCCGGGTTCGCGCTTATCTGGCGGATATTAACGATGGCTTTAACGAAGTCATCAACGGCATGAGCGTTATCCAGCAGTTCCGTCAGCAGGCGCGATTTGGCGAAAGAATGGGCGAGGCCAGCCGTTCGCACTATATGGCGCGGATGCAGACCCTGCGACTGGATGGCTTTTTGCTGCGTCCGCTGCTGAGCCTTTTCTCGGCGCTGATCCTCTGCGGTTTATTGATGCTGTTCAGCTTTACCTCTGGCAGTTCGATCGAGGTTGGCGTGTTGTATGCGTTTATTAGCTATCTCGGGCGGTTGAACGAGCCGCTTATCGAGCTGACGACCCAGCAGTCAATGCTGCAGCAGGCGGTTGTCGCCGGTGAACGTGTGTTCGAATTGATGGATGGGCCACGTCAACGCTATGGTGACGATGACCAGCCGCTAAAGAGTGGGGATATCGAGGTAGATAACGTTTCATTTGCCTATCGCGACGACAATCTGGTGCTGCAAAACATCAGTCTGTCCGTGCCTTCGCGTAGCTTTGTGGCCCTGGTCGGGCACACCGGCAGCGGCAAAAGTACGCTGGCCAGCCTGCTGATGGGATACTACCCGCTGACGCAGGGGGAAATCCGCCTTGATGGGAGACCGCTGTCTTCGCTGAGCCATGGTGTATTACGCCAGGGCATCGCGATGGTGCAGCAGGATCCGGTGGTGATGGCGGATACCTTCCTGGCAAACGTCACGCTGGGCCGCGATATCTCAGAAGCGCGGGTATGGCAGGCGCTGGAGACTGTGCAACTGGCGGAGCTGGCGCGCGGCCTGAGTGAGGGGATTCATACCCGGCTGGGCGAGCAGGGCAATAATCTCTCCGTTGGGCAGAAACAGCTGCTGGCGCTGGCGCGGGTGTTGGTTGAAACGCCGCAGGTACTGATCCTCGACGAAGCCACGGCCAGTATTGACTCCGGCACGGAACAGGCGATTCAGCAGGCGCTGGCGGCGGTACGTGAACACACCACGCTGGTGGTGATTGCGCATCGCTTATCGACGATTGTCGATGCGGACACCATTCTGGTACTGCACCGTGGACAGGCGGTTGAACGTGGTACGCACCAGCAATTACTGGCGGCGCAAGGCCGTTACTGGCAGATGTATCAGTTGCAGTTGGCAGGCGAGGAACTGGCGGCCAGCGCACAAGAGGATTCTGTTATTGCCTGATGCTGACACCAACGCGGTATCGTAGGCCGGACGGCAATCAACAATCTGGTGCAAAAATGTAACGCACTATGCACCGTTATAGTGCGTTTTTTCTTTTTCCCCCTCAACCCTCCTCGGCTAGCCCGAGTCATCCTGCCTTTTTCATTCCTGGCACATCCCTTGCAGTATTCATCTGGTGTATCTGCAGCCACTACTGAATTCTGACTGGAGGGGATCTATGAAGCTGGTTACCGTGGTAATCAAACCGTTCAAACTGGAAGACGTCCGCGAAGCCTTGTCATCTATTGGTATTCAGGGGCTGACCGTCACCGAAGTGAAGGGGTTTGGCCGACAGAAAGGTCATGCCGAGCTGTACCGTGGGGCTGAATATAGCGTCAATTTTTTGCCCAAGGTGAAGATTGATGTGGCGATTGCCGACGACCAACTGGATGAAGTGATCGACGTCATCAGCAAGGCGGCCTACACCGGAAAAATTGGCGACGGCAAAATCTTTGTCGCCGAGCTGCAACGC
Source organism: Citrobacter freundii complex sp. 2025EL-00176 (assembly GCF_053309355.1). Lineage (NCBI taxonomy): Bacteria > Pseudomonadati > Pseudomonadota > Gammaproteobacteria > Enterobacterales > Enterobacteriaceae > Citrobacter > Citrobacter freundii complex sp. 2025EL-00176. The sequence continues at coordinate 92,034 of NZ_JBRYHT010000012.1, forward strand.
GTGATTCGTATTCGTACCGGCGAAACTGACGAAGCCGCACTGTAACGTCTGGCACACAGTGATAGGAAACCAAAAAATGAAGATAGCAACGATGAAAACGGGTATTGCTTCACTGGCGCTGTTGCCGGGCCTGGCGATGGCGGCACCGGCGGTCGCGGATAAAGCGGATAACGCTTTTATGATGATCTGTACCGCGCTGGTGCTGTTTATGACCATTCCGGGCATTGCGCTGTTTTACGGCGGTTTGATTCGCGGTAAGAACGTGTTGTCGATGCTGACTCAGGTGACGGTGACATTTGCCCTGGTCTGTATTTTATGGGTGGTTTATGGCTACTCACTGGCCTTTGGCGAAGGGAATAATTTCTTCGGCAACTTCAACTGGGTATTGTTGAAGAACATTGCGCTGACGGCGGTCACGGGGAGTTTCTACCAGTATATTCACGTTGCTTTTCAGGGCTCGTTCGCCTGTATCACCGTTGGGCTTATCGTTGGGGCGCTGGCTGAGCGTATTCGCTTCTCGGCGGTACTGATTTTTGTGGTGGTGTGGTTAACGCTGTCTTACATCCCAATCGCCCATATGGTCTGGGGCGGCGGTTTGCTGGCTTCTCACGGCGCACTGGATTTTGCCGGCGGGACGGTTGTACATATCAACGCGGCGATTGCCGGTCTGGTGGGTGCTTATCTGATTGGCAAACGCGTCGGTTTTGGTAAAGAAGCCTTTAAGCCGCATAACCTGCCGATGGTCTTCACCGGCACCGCCATTCTCTACATTGGCTGGTTCGGCTTTAATGCCGGTTCTGCGGGCATGGCGAATGAAATCGCTGCACTGGCTTTCGTCAATACCGTGGTCGCCACCGCTGCCGCCATCCTCGGGTGGATCTTCGGTGAATGGGCGCTGCGCGGTAAACCGTCTCTGCTGGGGGCCTGTTCTGGGGCCGTTGCGGGTCTGGTTGGCGTAACGCCTGCATGTGGCTATATCGGTGTCGGCGGTGCGTTGATTATTGGCGTGGTAGCCGGTCTGGCGGGTCTGTGGGGAGTAACGATGCTGAAGCGTTTTCTGCGCGTAGACGATCCGTGTGACGTGTTTGGTGTTCACGGCGTGTGTGGCATTGTCGGCTGTATCCTGACCGGGGTTTTTGCCGCCAGCTCTCTGGGAGGCGTGGGGTTTGCCGAGGGCGTAACCATGGGGCATCAGTTACTGGTGCAACTGGAAAGCGTGGCGATCACCATCGTCTGGTCCGGTGTGGTGGCCTTCATTGGCTATAAGCTGGCAGATATGACAGTGGGCCTGCGCGTACCGGAAGAGCAGGAGCGCGAAGGTCTGGATGTGAACAGCCACGGCGAGAACGCCTACAACGCTTGATGTTTCAATTTGCCGGATGGCAACGCTCTTGCTCCGCCATCCGGTAATTATCAGTTGCGATTACGCATTACCCCTTCCTGTACAGTAGAAGCGACCAGCACGCCATCCTGGGTATAAAATTCCCCGCGCACAAAGCCCCGGGCACCGGAGGCGGAAGTACTTTCAACGTTATACAGCAGCCATTCATTGATATTGAACGGACGATGGAACCACATTGAGTGGTCAATGGTGGCGATCTGAATCCCTTTTTCCAGGAAACCAATCCCGTAAGGTTGCAAGGCGACGGGCAGGAAGTTCAGGTCTGAGGCATAACCCAGTAGATACTGATGGACGCGCAGATCGTCTTGCAGTTCACCGTTGGCGCGGATCCATACCTGACGGGTCGGAGGTGCGACATGACCTTTTAAGGGGTTATGAAACTCCACCGGGCGCACTTCCAACGGACGATCGTTGATAAATTTTTCTTTCAACAGCGGCGGTAGCAAATGCGCGACTGAGCGGGCAATTTCTGTTTCTGATTTCAGCTCATCGGGACCCGGCGCATCCGGCATGTTTTTCTGATGCTCGAATCCGTCTTCTGGTGCCTGAAAGGAGGCGGTCATGTAAAAAATGGGTTTACCATTCTGGATCGCGGCAACGCGGCGCGCGCTGAAGCTGTTACCATCACGCAGGACTTCTACATCATAAATGATGGGTTTTTGGCTATCGCCTGGGCGTAAAAAGTAGCTGTGAAAGGAGTGCACCAGACGCTCTTCCGGGACGGTTTCTTTCGCGGCATACAGCGCCTGCCCGACAACCTGTCCGCCAAAAACCTGACGTAATCCTAAGTCTTCACTTTGGCCGCGAAAGAGTCCTTCTTCTATTTTTTCCAGATTTAACAATGTCAGCAAATTTTTCAGTGCCAGACTCATACGTGCTCTCCAGGTGATATCGATGTCGCGCAAGGTAGGCAGAGTATAACGCAATTTTGAAAGTGGTCCGATGGGTGCAATTGTCTGAATTACTGGCCTATTACAGGCAAAAACAGCTGTCTTGTGCCACACTTAGTCACGTTATGTTTTTGTTAACCACTCTTCTGGCGAGGAAAGTTCTCGCTGGTGCATAGATGATAAGGAGAATTTAATGAAACTCGTGCACATGGTAAGTGGTTTAGCGGTTGCAGTCGCGCTGGCGGCCTGCGCCGATAAAAGTGCAGATATTCAGACACCTGCGCCAAGCCCTAATACGTCAATTTCTGACACACAGTCTAAAATTCAACAGCCGAATGTATCGGGTACGGTATGGATCCGCCAGAAAGTGGCCTTGCCACCGGATGCGGTGCTGACCGTTACGCTGTCGGATGCGTCGCTGGCCGATGCGCCATCAAAAGTGCTGTCGCAAAAAGCGGTGCGTACTGAAGGTAAGCAAGCGCCATTTAGTTTCGTATTACCGTTTAACCCGGCAGACATTCAGCCCAACGCGCGTATTCTGCTGAGTGCGGCAATTACGGTGAATGATAAACTGGTCTTTATTACCGATACCGTTCAGACAGTTATCAATCAGGGTGGGACGAAAGCCGACCTGACTTTGGTTCCCGTGCAGCAGACCGCAGTCCCGCTTAATGCTGGCGGCGGCGCAACCACCACGGTGCCTTCGACCTCACCAACCCAGGTGACCCCGTCTTCTGCCGTTCCTGCTCCCACACAGTACTAAGGCAGTCGTAACCCTCTCCACCGGGAGAGGGTTAGTACACCCAGCGATAGCGTTGTAAATCGATTTGTCCGCTGCCGGAAACCACAATGCCTTCTGCCAGCAACGCCTGACGTTGTCGCTGCAGATCGGGACCCGTCAGTGAAATAGCACCGTGGCGATTAACGACCCGATGCCAGGGCAGAGTGCTTCCTTCGGGGAGACGCTTAAGTACGCCGCCTACCTGGCGCGCAGCGCGTGGCGATCCGGCAAGTCTGGCGACATCGCCATAGGTCGTGACGAATCCTTCGGGGATTGACGCGACAATTTGCCAGACGCGTTGGGGGAAAGTGTCTTGTATATCCATCATTTATTCCTGCGCTAATCCTTCAGCATAATCCTGAATGGCGAGTGAGTGAAGCCGCATTGCGCAAGAAAACAGCATCCGATGCAGGATGGGTTGCATTTACAGGGTACAGCAGTGATAATGCGCCTGCGCGTTGGTTAACAACGCTCTCAATGGGGGCTCTGTTGGTTCTCCCGCAACACTACTCTGTTTACCAGGTCAGGTCCGGAAGGAAGCAGCCAAGGCAGATGACGTGTGTGCCGGGATGTAGCTGGCAGGGCCCCCACCCAATTCTGCCGTCCGGCAATTTCCTTTCTGCTTATCTTCTTTTCTTTGTCACCGTATCGTCATTTTATTGTCATCAAATGCTGTCAATGTGTTTCGGGGATGTTGTTTGACGCTTTTACCGTCGCCGATCACAAGGATTTTTTACAATGTCGACTGCTGTACTGAATGTCAAAATTGATGAAGCGCTGAAAGAAAAACTTCGTCATTACGCCGAAGTGCATAATGAAAATCTAAGTGTCGCGACGGAAAAGCTGCTGCTGATAGCATTTTCCGCCGTTGAAGAGGCGGGAGTCTCCGCTGAGGATATCGACAGCCAGCATACGGAAGAATCCGTCGTTGACGCACTGACTCCTAAAGAAATCAAAGCATTGCGCAGATTACTGAAGAAGAAAAAATGAAACAACAATCGCTCTCAACCGCCTGTAATTACGGCGAAGCCTGTGAATTGCTGCGTTCCGGCTATGTGAAACATGTTCGCCTGAGCTGGAATGTCGGCAGCGATGAGTTCTTCCGTATTGCTTCCGACTGGTGTGATGCCGGGGCAAAAATTAAGAAGGACGGTGAGAATTTTGTGATTTCCCTGAAAGGTTTTCCGGTTCCTCCGCAGCTGTAATATTGCCCGGACTTCTTTGTCCGTTACGGCATACAAGGGCGAGTCCTTTGGCTCGTCGCTTAAATTATTTTGCGCATTTTCCCGCTGCTGGACTGCAAACGCAGGTTATCCCAAATGGGTTGCAACACTCTGAAGGCGGCGCGAGCTGTGTCATCCGGCAATGTGAAGGGCATGCGCAAAAAACGGTCGAATGCGCCATCAAGGCCGAAGCGCGTACCGGTTCCTAACTGAATCCCCACGCTTTCGGCGCGTGTGGCAAAGAGCGTCGCCAGCGTATCGGGCAGTTCGACCCAGAAAGAGAGTCCTCCTTGTGGTTGGGTAAACTGCCATTCCGGGAAATGCATATTCATCAGGCTGGAACACAGGTCGCGCTGCGATGCCAGCAAGCGTCTTCTGTCAGGCAGAAAGCGCTCGGCGTTATCCAACAACCAACGGGTGGCGAGTTGTTCAAGTACCGGCGAACCCAAATCAAAGGTGTCGCGGGTTTGTACCAGGGCGGCAATCGTTCGTGACGAGGCCCGAATCCAACCCAGACGTAATCCTCCCCAAAAACTTTTCCCTGCCGATCCCAGCAAAATGATCGGAGCATCACGATTGAATGCGGCAAGCGGCGGTGAGGGTGGGGCGTCGTACCACAGGTTCACCATCGTCTCATCAACTACCAACGTAGTACGCGTTCTTTCGGCAATATCCGCCACGACCTGGCGGGTTGCGGCGTCCATGCAGCGCCCGGTCGGGTTATGAAAGTCTGGCATCAGGTAGGCCATTCTTGGCGCCGTTTGCGCGATGGTGGCGACCAGACCGGCCGTATCCCAACCCTGCTCGGGTAGCGACACGCCAACGGGCCGACAGGATGCGCCCTGAATAGCGGCAATCGCCAGCGGATAAGTGGGGTGATCAACGACGACGCGATCGCCAGGACCTGTTAGCAAACGCAGGATCAGCGCCAGACCACTGACCGCGCCATTCACGACCATTATTTCATCGGGCTGCGTTGGGAGCCCGCGCTCGCAATAATGTCGGGCGATAGATTCACGCAAAACGGACAGTCCCTGCGGCAGATACCCGGAACTCAACAGATGCTGCGGCATCGCGTACAACGCTTGCTGATAAGCCTGATGAATTTCGGGACCGGCACTGAGCGCCGCCGTGGACAAATCAAGCGCTGTGCCAGTGCTGGTTCGCGTTGGCACATGGCGAATGTGTTCCGGCAGAATCACCCTTGAACCGCTACCATGACGGCTCTCCAGATACCCTTCTTCACGCAGTTGCGCCATCGCGCTGGCGACGGTGGTTCGGCTCACCTCCAGAACGGCAGCGAGTTCACGCTCGCCGGGCAAGCGGCTATCCAGCGCCAGCCGACCATCAAGAATTAATAGACGTAGCGCTTCTGCCAGCTGTCGCCAGATGGGCGTTCGCGAGGGGCTTTCCTGCCAGTGGCCGAGCAGGCGCTGCAAAGACTGACTTCCATAACGGCGAGATGACATAGCAGTCCACTTTCTGAAAACTGGACATTAATCATAGTGCCAATTGCGGGGAAGATGAAAGCTATCTGAGAGTGAGAGGGAAAAAGCATGCTGCGTCGTTTACTTCAGCTGTATATCGGTCTGGCGCTGTACGGTGTGTCGACGGCCATGTTTGTTCGTGCCGATTTAGGGGCCGATCCGTGGAACGTGTTTCATTTGGGGGTGGCCAATTTACTGTCAATGAATATCGGCGTGGTGATTATTGTCGTAGGCGTGTTGGTGCTGCTGGCGTGGATACCGCTACGCCAGCGTCCCGGATTTGGCACCCTGAGCAATGTCATTATGATTGGGCTGGCGGCAGATGCCGCGCTGGTGGTGATCCCAGGATTCGAATCCTTGCCGGCGCGCAGCGGCCTGCTGGTGACGGCGGTGATACTGAATGCATTAGCCACCAGTTTATACATTGGTGCCGGTTTTGGCGCAGGCCCACGGGACGGTCTGATGACCGGTATTCACGCACGTACCGGATGGCCAGTACGACGCATTCGCACCGCAATCGAAGTGTCAGTGTTGCTTATCGGCTGGCTGCTGGGAGGAACCGTGGGGGTTGGCACGGTGTTGTATGCGCTGGCTATTGGGCCGTTAATTCAGATTTGCCTGCCGTGGTTTCGCCACCAGCCACAGTCGCGCATCCGTATCAGGAGTGAGCCTGGGGCACGATCGTCCGCTGGCGACTAAACTTAACCTCGACTGACGCGGCTGGAATCGGCTTGCCGCGCAGTACACTTCGGAGGTTTTTCTCATGAAGTATGTTGATGGTTTTGTAGTTGCCGTACCCGCTGAAAACAAGGAGGCGTACATTGCGATGGCGGCAAAAGCAGCTCCGCTTTTCAAGGAGTTCGGCGCATTACGCGTGGTGGAGTGCTGGGCAGATGATGTCCCCGACGGCAAATTGACCGATTTTCGCATGGCGGTGAAAGCGCAGGATCATGAAGAGGTGGTATTCAGTTGGATTGAATACCCTTCCAAAGAGGTCCGCGATGCGGCAAATCAGAAGATGATGTCCGATCCCCGTATGAAGGAGTTCGGTGAGTCTATGCCATTTGATGGCAAGCGAATGATCTACGGCGGATTTGCGCCCATTATGGAAGAGCAATGTGACTGGCTGTGCGGCGTGCCGCCAGCCATCTCAACATCACCAGCCATGTCAAAGCCGTTTTTCAGCCCACAGTATAAATTCCGCTTTTGGCAGGGCTTTACTGTAAAGCCAGCCCTGACCGTATTGCACGCCATGTTGGCGTAGCCAGGCTTCCTGAGTTTTAGTTTCGATACCTTCTGCCACCATTTCCAGCTTCAGCGTTTTGGCAATCTCAATGATATGCGGCGTCACGTTGTTGTACTCCAGGGCATCAACAAAGGATTTATCTATCTTCAGGATGTCCACATCCAGATCCTGTAAATAGCTCAGGCTGGAATAGCCGGTACCAAAGTCATCGATGTATATCGAGTGCCCCGCCTGACGATATTTAGCGATAAACGGCGCGCTGTTTTTCGGATCGGCAAACTCGCGTTCGGTCAGTTCCAGCGCGATTTGCGCTGGCTTCAGCTGCCAGTGCTTCACCTTCTGGGCTAACAGAGCGGGAAGCGTTTCAGAAGCCAGATCGGCTGACTCAAGGTTAATGGAGATATGCTGATCCGGATGTTGACGCAACCATTTTCCTAAATCGTCAAATACGCTTTCAATTATCAAACGCGTGAGGGGTTTTGTCAGTCCGGTCTCCTGCGCCATCGCGACAAAAATCTCAGGCGACAGATAGCTCCCATCGGCCTGCTGCCAACGGGCCAGCGCTTCTGCCCCGACCACTTTTCCCGTTGTGAGTGAGATTATGGGCTGGTAATGGACCTTGATATCCCGATGTTGGATAGCATCCTGCAACTGGTGATGGGGTGACTGTAAGCGGCGCAAAATGCGCAGAATAAAGGCGGCGGTAAGCAGGCCGATGATAATCCCTGCCGGGAGCCAGATCAGGGCCTGTCGATGCCAGGTTTTTTGTAATGGGAGGGTAGATGCCCAGGTGACGATCGTGATGCCCAGTTCGGGGAAGGGGCGGGCATTAAAAATACTGCTCCCTTTCTGAAAATGAGTGATCGAATGTTCTTGTTTCACATGCTGTAAAACGTCCGATGGCAACGCGGCGCTACTGGCAACCACCACGTTGCGCGCGGTGCCAATGATCGTGACTTCGATCGGCCATGCGCCAAATGGGATGACGTCAATAAAGGAACCCGGATCGACCATCACAACATAATGCTCGCTACCTAAAGCTGCCATAAAACGCGTGATGCCCAAATCGTTTTGCGTGGTAAGCCATGCGCGATATCCATCCGGCGTGACTTTCATTGCCGGTGGAAATGCGGCAGCCTGGCTGTTTTTTTCCAGAGATGAACATTGCGGAACATTGTCTTTGAGGTACAGCACTTCCTGAATATAGCGATAGCTATATGACAAGCGACGCATTTCCAGTAGATGCTCGTCGCTACAAGGCACTCCCTGAAAGGATTCTATGTGGCGTAAGGCTTTCCTGGCCTGCTCGCCGACGCGCTCCGTGCGCAATGCGACTCGAGTTGAGAACATATCGAGTTCATCGATAAATTTTGTTTCGACCTGACGATGTGCCAGCCACAAGCTTAAACCTACGGGCGCGAGGATAGAAAGAAACAGCACCCCGGTTACCAGGCTTATCAGATGTCGTGTTGTCACAATGATATCCTTATTAACACAGCGTAAGGAAAGTATATCCGAAAGCCGAAAAAGCTATTCGATTGGCATCAGATATTTAGGGCCGCTTATCATCCCGTTTGTTTGTCCGTAGCGTAAATCAGGTTGTGATTTAAGCAAGAGTGGTGTATTTTTGTAGTTATGTTATAACGTAACAATTGAGGTTGCCATGAAACCGGATATCCATCCTTTTTATCGTACCGTGGTGTTTCACGATACCAGTGCCAATGAATACTTTAAGGTCGGTTCGACTATCAAAACTGAACGTGAGATTGAGTACGAGGGGAAAACGTACCCGTATGTGACCCTTGATATCTCTTCTAAGTCGCATCCGTATTACACCGGAAAACAAAAGACCTTTGATAACGAAGGTAGCGCAGCGCGCTTCCAGAAACGTTTTGGCCATTTTATTGGCGCTAAGCGAGGTTAAAATGCAGGTACTCAATTCGCTTCGCAGCGCAAAACAGCGCCACCCTGACTGCCAGATAGTGAAACGCAAAGGGCGTTTGTATGTTATCTGTAAAACGAATCCGCGATTTAAAGCGGTACAGGGCCGTAAAAAAAGACGTTAGTTTTTTTGCCAGCATTCAGGGATTAAAGTGCGTTTCCTTCACAGGGACGCACTTTTTTATGATAAAGGCGAAATTACTGGCTGGCCTGCGGGCGGGTGAGCGTAAACACATCGTAGAACGAGAGTTCGCCTTTCCGCGAAATCATCTTTTGCAGTTGGGCTTTATGTTCGCTATCAACTGAAGGGGAGTGCAGAATAGTGTCGATGAGTGAGGAGGGCACAAAACGCGTGTTGTACCATTCACCGTTATAGCAGACTCTGAAATCCAGGACGTCGATGTCTTCATAGCGATAACGCGGCGCCACGTCGAAAAAGAAAAAGCCGTTAAGTATGACAAACAGTACCACCAGCAGCCATACCGAATCGACCAGCGTTTCTGACTGTAGCATTACCGCCAGCGTAGCAAACCACGCCACATACATACCGATAAACAGCCCCGGATGTTTGCGAATAAAGCTGATGCTAAAGCGCGGTTTGTTGTCGCGCTTCTCGCGAATATTTAAGTCGTCGATTGTTTCGGTAAGCAGGCGCTGTATTTCTGTCATCTCTTGCCTTCGTGATATCTGCAAAATTCAGGAGCGATCGCCCTATTTTAAAAGGGGACACCTGCTGAAGAAAGTAACAGATTAACCGCAATTTAGCATAACAGTTACATTTAAGATCACAGTGTTTTGATGATTCGCGCGGGATTACCGCCGACAACGCTGTTTGCCGGAACGCTTTTGGTCACCACCGCGCCAGACGCTACAACGACATTATCACCGAGCGTTACGCCTGGATTGATCACTGCACGTCCGCCTATCCAGACGTTGTTGCCAATGGTGACGGGTTTTCCAAGCTCCAGACCGCTGTTACGTTCGGTTGCATCCAGAGGATGTGTCGCGGTATAGATATGGACGCCGGGCGCCAGCATGCAGTTGTCGCCAATATGGATTGGGCAGACATCAAGCATGACGCAGTCGAAGTTGGCGTAAAATTCTTTACCGAGGTAGATGTTATAACCGTAATCACAACGGAAAGAGGGTTCAATATACGCGCCCTCGCTTTGACCCAGCAGATCATGCAGGATGGCCTGACGCTCACTTTTTGCATCTGGCGCGGTGAGATTGTAGCGATGGGTCAACTGACGAGCGCGTAGTCGGTCGTGGCGCAACGTTTCATCTGCCGGGCTATAAAGTTCGCCGGCGATCATTTTCTGCTTTTCTTTACTCATTACGAATTCCCTGTGTACTGATGAACATTTCAGCACAGTAAAACGCAATGCCAATAAGGGGAACGTTCCCGTTGCTTCACTGTGATCGTAGTCACGTGATTTGAATTAAATAACCATTGTAAATGCGAAAATGGTCAGTCAGACAAATGTACCGCTATACCTGACTTAACCTCGAGAGCAATTAGCGAATGAATTTCCAAACGGAAGTTGGAATCTTGTCGTAGAGCTTATTCATGGTCAATTCAGCAAGACGGTGATCCGCTGCTGAGTAAAATACAGCCAGTTCGTTGTCGGTCAATTCATATTTATTTTTTTCAATAACGCGCTCAAGCGTGTCAATTGTCTGGCAGCGTCGCAGGCGCATCAAATAATCTGTTTTAGTTAATGGTTTATCAGACATAACTCTTACCTATGATTGTAATAATTTTTAACAAGACAAACTAACAGGATTAGCCCTGGTGGCATTGACAAAACAGCGAAACAGTCGATTACCTGATTTCCGCCATTTCTGCAGATCCTGCGTATTAATACCATAACTGCTGAACAACATAAAAGTGTCATCCAGGTATTCATCTATCTGCGCAATCAGCTTATTGTCCTCATTGTACTTAATTTTATAATTAAGTGCGAAGGTTGCAATATGCTCTATCAGTTCATTGAGCTGCAAGCTGGTTGCAGAGGTAGGGTCGTTAACCCAGCCATGGTTACTTTGTTCAAGGTTTGCAAGACAGTCATGATACAGAGTTTCGCAGAGAAATTTAAGCTGCGCGATATCATGTCTTTTGGGTGAGTATTCATCCATAACGCATCCCCTTCTTCGTGGCTTAAACTAACCGAACACCTTCGGGATGGATACAACAAACTACCTGGAACTTGCCCGCGACTCCTGATGATTTAACTATAATCTACTCTAAAAAAGATTTCATCGTCATATCACGAAAAATTACAATTATGCAAAATTATGATGTAGCGTCATTTTTACATTTTAACAGATAAATGCAGTTATTCGAAATCGGACAACTTTTTTATTCTTCGGGCAATCATCGGGTTATCTTGATTAGCTATAGTAACGACGGGAAGCAACCACCAGGATGGACCGATAGCTAGGAATAATCTTAATATTTATTAACGTAAATAAGAACTCTCAACACTTTTTAAGAATAGCCTTTAACGCTACAGGGATTATATCGCTTATTTAAGCTGGAGCAAATAAACAGAATCGCAATAAGTGGATTTTATCATTTTTGCAGAAAAAAGGCCGCTTGCGCGGCCTTATCTTTAGAGAGATATCAATGATGATCGACTGAGTGGCTATGCTCAATATCTTCATTTTTGCGGCTAAAGCGGCGGCGTACCACCACAAAGAACACCGGAACAAAGAAGATAGCCAACACCGTTGCCGTCACCATCCCGCCCATTACGCCAGTACCAACGGCGTTCTGCGCGCCGGAACCTGCGCCGGAGCTGATTACCAGCGGCATTACGCCCAGAATAAAGGCCAGTGACGTCATCAGGATCGGACGTAAACGCATGCGGACTGCGTCCAGCGTTGCCTCAATCAGACCTTTGCCCTCTTTATCCATTAAGTCTTTGGCGAATTCGACGATAAGTATCGCGTTCTTCGCCGACAACCCAATGGTTGTGAGCAGACCTACCTGGAAGTAAACGTCGTTGGTCAGGCCACGGAACGTTGCTGCCAGCAATGCGCCGATAACCCCCAACGGTACCACCAGCATAACGGAGAACGGAATTGACCAGCTCTCGTACAATGCTGCCAGACACAGGAAGACAACGATCAGTGAAATGGCATACAGGGCAGGGGCCTGGTTACCGGACAGTCGTTCCTGGTAGGACATCCCCGTCCAGTCATAACCGATACCGGATGGCAGTTTGCTGGCCAGTTGCTCCATCATTGCCATCGCTTCACCGGTACTTTTACCCGGTGCGGCCTGGCCTAAGATCTCCATGGAAGGCAGACCGTTATAGCGTTCCAGACGCGGTGAACCGTATTCCCAACGTGAGGTAGAGAAGGCGGAGAACGGAACCATCTGTCCATCGCTGCCGCGGACGTACCAGTTGCCAATATCTTCCGGCAACATACGGTATTTCGCTTCAGACATGACGTAAACTTTCTTCACACGACCACGGTCGATGAAGTCATTCACGTAGCTTCCGCCCCATGCGGCACCCAGCGTTGTATTAATATCACTAATGGAAACACCCAGAGCCTGCGCTTTTTCCTGATCGATATCGATCTTGAACTGCGGGGTATCTTCCAGACCGTTAGGACGTACGCCGACTAACAGATCAGGATGTTTCGCAACTTCACCAAACAATTGGTTACGCGCCTGGGTCAGTTTTTCATGGCCCAAACCTGCCTGGTCAATCAACTGGAAGTCAAAACCGGTGGCGGTACCTAACTCCACAATGGCTGGCAGGTTAAAGGCAAAGACCATTGCATCTTTAATCTGCGAGAATGCGCCCATTGCGCGCTCAGTAATCGCCTCAACTTTATTCTCTTTACCTGGACGTTCGCTCCAGTCTTTCAACGAGACGAACGCGATACCGGTGTTCTGACCACGGCCCGCGAAACCGAAACCGTTAACGGCAAATACCGATTCAACGTTCGCTTTTTCTTTCGTCAGATAGTAATCCGTCATTTCGTCCAGCACCTTCTGGGTACGCTCTTGCGTTGCACCCGCTGGCAGCTGAGCCATTGACAGGAATACCCCCTGGTCTTCATCTGGCAGGAATGAACTTGGCAGACGTACGAACAGATAGGCCATGCCCACGACGATGATCAGATACAGCGCCAGATAACGACCGGTGCTGCGCAGAATGCCGCCCACGCTGTCGGTGTAATGGTGCGTGCTCTTATCGAACATGCGGTTAAACCAGCCGAAGAAGCCTGTTTTACCTTCACCATGATCGCCTTTAGCAATCGGTTTGAGCATGGTCGCACACAGGGCTGGGGTCAGAATCAATGCCACCAGTACTGACAACGCCATCGCGGAAACAATGGTGATGGAGAACTGACGGTAAATTGCACCAGTAGACCCCCCGAAGAACGCCATCGGGATAAATACTGCTGACAGCACCATCGCGATACCCACCAACGCGCCCTGAATCTGGCCCATTGATTTACGCGTTGCTTCCTTCGGCGGTAGCCCTTCTTCCGCCATAACACGTTCAACGTTCTCAACCACCACGATGGCGTCATCCACCAACAGGCCGATGGCGAGCACCATCCCGAACATCGTCAGGGTGTTTATCGAGAAGCCGAAAATCGCAAGGACGGCAAATGTACCCAACAGCACCACCGGTACGGCGATAGTCGGAATCAACGTCGCGCGGAAGTTCTGCAGGAACAGATACATGACCAGGAACACGAGGATGATCGCTTCCGCCAGCGTTTTCACCACTTCGTGAATAGAGATTTTCACGAACGGTGTGGTGTCATACGGGTAAACGATCTTCAGACCTGACGGGAAGAACGGTTCCATCTTCTTCAGTTCGTCGCGGATAGCATTAGCCGTGTCCAGGGCGTTAGCGCCTGTCGCCAGCTTGATACCTAAACCGGATGCCGGTTTACCGTTGAACTTCGCAATGATGTCGTAGTTCTCGCCGCCCAGCTCCACTTTCGCCACGTCACGTAAACGAACCTGGGAACCATCCTGATTTACTTTCAGCAGAATTTTGCTGAACTCATCGGCGGAGGTCAGACGGGTCTGCGCAATGATCGACGCGTTAAGCTGCTGGCCCTTCACCGGCGGCGTACCACCTAACTGACCGGCTGCAACCTGGGCGTTTTGCGCTTTGATTGCGTTGATGACATCAACCGGCGTCAGCTGGAAATTGTTCAGTTTGTTCGGATCCATCCAGATACGCATTGCGTACTGCGAACCGAACAGCTGAACGTCGCCCACGCCTGAAGTACGGCTAATGGCGTCCTTCATGTTGGCGCCAACGTAGTCGGAAATATCCTCCTGCGTCATGGTGCCATTGGTGTTGATAACACCGACGACCATCAGGAAGCTGCTGGATGACTTCTCAACGCTAACCCCTTGCTGCTGTACTTCCTGCGGCAGTAACGGCATAGCTAGCTGCAGTTTGTTCTGCACCTGTACCTGCGCAATGTCCGCATCAGTACCAGACTGGAAGGTTAAGGTGATCTGCACGGTACCCGTGGAGTCACTGTTTGAGGACATGTACATCAGGTTATCGATACCGTTCATATTCTGTTCGATAACCTGCGTAACTGTATCCTGTACTGTTTTGGCATCAGCGCCAGGGTAGGTCGCGGAGATCGTCACTGCTGGCGGTGCAATAGTCGGATATTGCGCTACCGGCAATTTGAGGATCGCGAGCCCCCCTGCCAACATGATGATAATGGCGATCACCCACGCAAATATTGGGCGATCGATAAAGAAATTAGGCATGTCTTAACGGCTCCTGTTTAAGTTAAGACTTGGACTGTTCAGGCTGGCTACCGCTTGCGGCTTGCTGGTTGTTATCCGCGGTAATCTCCTGGGCTTTTACCTGCGCGCCAGGACGTACTTTTTGCAGCCCAGTGACAATCACGCGGTCGCCTGGCTTAAGTCCATCAGTGACTAACCATTTATCGCCAATCGCTTGTGCGGCGACAATTTGACGCGTTTCAACTTTGTTGTCTGCACCGATAACCAAGGCGCTGGCATCGCCACGCGGTGTGCGGGTAACGCCTTGCTGCGGAACCAGTAATGCAGTTGGGTTAGTCCCTTCTTCCAGACGAGCACGGACGAACATTCCCGGCAGTAAGGTGTGATCCGGGTTAGGGAAGATTGCGCGTAACGTAATCGAACCGGTGGTTTGATCTACCGTCACATCGGAAAACTCCAGCGTACCGGCCTGCGGGAACTTAATGCCGTCATTGGTCACCAGCTCAACTTTCGCTTTACCGTTCTCTTGCTTCAGCGTGCCGTTGGCCAACTCTTGCTTCAGGCGCAGGAAGTCGTTACTTGACTGCGTCACGTCCACATAGATAGGGTCCAACTGCTGAACGGTAGCCAGTGCGGTCGCCTGACCGTTTTGCACCAGAGCGCCTTCCGTAACGGATGATTTACCAATACGGCCGCTGATCGGCGACGTCACTTTGGTATAGGCCAGATTGATGCGTGCAGTTTCTACTGCGGCTTTCGCGGCGACAACGGCGGCGTTCGCCTGCTGTGCGTCTGCCAGCGCGCTATCGTAATCCTGTTGACTGATGTACTTAGTACCCAACAGTTTCTGATAACGTTTGACCGTCAGTTGAGCGATATTTGCTGCGGCTTGTGCTTTGGCCAGATCGCCTTTTGCGCTCTCATAAGCGGCCTGGTAAGTCGCAGGATCAATCTGATAGAGAGATACACCCGCTTCGATGTCACCACCTTCCGTGAAATTACGCTTCAGGATAATACCGCTAACCTGAGGACGAACTTCAGCAATGCGATACGCACTGGTGCGACCCGGGAGTTCGGTTGTTATCTGTAGAGGTTCAGTTTTGAGCGTAACAACTCCAACCTCTGGCATCTGCTGGCCCCCTTGTTGGGCCTGTTTGTCGTCACATCCTGTTAGCGCTAAGCTGCCTGAGAGCATCAGAACGACTGCCAGAGGCGTTAACCCTCTGTTTTTGTTCATATGTAAACCTCGAGTGTCCGATTTCAAATTGATCAATGGCTTAAAGCCCATAAACCCATTGCTGCGTTTATATTATCGTCGTGCTATGGTACATACATTCACAAATGTATGTAAATCTAACGCCTGTAAATTCACTGACCTATGGCACGAAAAACCAAACAACAAGCACAGGAAACACGACAGCACATTCTCGATGTTGCTCTGCGTTTGTTTTCGCAACAAGGGGTATCATCCACCTCGCTTGCGGAGATCGCAAAAGCCGCTGGTGTCACGCGCGGTGCAATCTATTGGCATTTCAAAAACAAATCGGATTTATTCAGTGAAATCTGGGAGCTAGCAAAACCTAACATTGATGAGTTAGAGACTGAGTATCAAGCAAAATTCCCCGACGATCCACTATCAGTATTAAGAGAAATTTTAATTTACGTTCTTGAAGCTACCGTGACAGAAGAACGCCGACGTTTGTTGTTGGAAATTATATTCCACAAATGCGAATTTGTCGGGGAAATGGCCTCTGTTCAGTTAGCTCAACGCAGTCTGTGTATTGAGAATTACGACCGTATCGAACAAACATTGCGGCACTGCATGAATGCCAATATGCTGCCGGAAAATCTGAACACGCGTCGCGTGGCGGTGCTGTTGCGTAGCTATGTTACCGGAATTATAGAGAACTGGTTATTTGCCCCTGAATCTTTTGATCTGAAAAAAGAAGCGCGTGAATACGTCGCAGTGCTGCTGGAGATGTGTCTTCTCTGCCCAAGCCTGCGGGTTAACGTGGCGAAATCCTGCTAACTCTCGGAGTCTGAACCAGGAATTCTCCTGGTCGTTTTGCCTGCTGCTATTCTGCCGCTCACAGCCGTGATATTCTTGCCGCTTGACTATTTCCGGTCACTCTTCCGGTTCAGAAACGTTCATTCTCATGACTATGTTGCAGCTCTATAAACGTTCACAGCATCTTATTGCTATTACCTTTCTTTTCTTCATTCTATTGCTTTCTTGCCAGTCGTCAGCATTTGCACGGGCGCAACAGAGTGGAGATCTGCCGACGAAAGCGGATATTCAGAGCCAACTGGACGCGCTGAATAAACAAAAAGATCTCTCCGCGCAGGATAAGCTGGTTCAGCAGGATCTGACCGATACCATCGCCACGCTGGATAAAATCGAGCGCGTGAAAGATGAGACCGTACAGCTTCGGCAGAAAGTTGCCGAGGCGCCGGAGAAAATGCGTCAGGCGACGGATGCGCTAAATTCGCTCAGCGATGTTGATAATGACGATGAAACGCGAAAAACGCTGAGTACGCTCTCCTTACGCCAACTGGAGTCGCGCGTGGCGCAGGTATTGGATGACCTGCAAAGCGCGCAAAACGATTTGGCCACTTATAACAGCCAACTGGTGTCGCTACAGACTCAGCCAGAGCGTGTGCAAAATGCGATGTACACCGCGTCGCAGCAAATGCAGCAAATCCGCAATCGGCTCGATGGTAATAATGTGGGGGAGGCGGCGTTGCGCCCCAGCCAGCAAGTGCTACTGCAGGCGCAGCAGGCGCTACTGAACGCGCAGATCGACCAACAGCGTAAAAGCCTGGAAGGTAATACGGTTTTGCAGGATACCTTGCAAAAACAACGCGATTACGTGACGGCGAACAGCAATCGTCTTGAACACCAGCTCCAGCTTCTGCAAGAGGCTGTAAACAGCAAACGACTGACGTTAACCGAAAAGACGGCGCAGGAAGCGGTATCGCCTGACGAGGCCGAGCGTATTCAGTCTAATCCGTTAGTGAAGCAGGAACTGGACGTCAACCATCAGCTTAGTCAGCGTCTGATCGCCGCGACCGAAAACGGTAATAGCCTGATGCAGCAAAATATTAAGGTCAAAAACTGGCTCGATCGCGCGCTGCAATCCGAACGCAATATTAAAGAACAGATCGCCGTCCTGAAAGGCAGTCTGTTGTTGTCACGTATTCTGTATCAGCAGCAACAAACGCTGCCGTCGGCAGATGAGCTTGCCGATATGACCAACCGAATCGCCGATTTGCGTCTGGAGCAGTTCGAGGTCAACCAGCAGCGTGACGCCCTGTTCCAGAATGATGCGTTTGTCGCCAAACTGGAAGAAGGGCACAGCAACGAAGTCAACGGTGAAGTCCATGATGCCCTGCTGCAGGTCGTTGATATGCGCCGGGAGCTGTTGGATCAGTTGAATAAGCAACTGGGTAACCAGTTGATGATGGCGATTAACCTGCAAATCAACCAGCAGCAGTTGATGAGCGTGTCGAAAAACCTGAAAGGGATCCTCACCCAGCAAATTTTTTGGGTTAACAGTAACCGTCCAATGGACTGGGACTGGATCAAAGCCTTCCCGCAAACGCTGAAAGACCAGTTTAAGTCGATGAAAATCACCGTGAACTGGGAAAAAGCCTGGCCAGCGGTATTTATTGCCTTCCTTGCAGGGTTGCCGCTGCTGCTCATTGCCGGATTAATCCGCTGGCGTTTGAAATGGCTGAAAGAATATCAGGCGAAATTAGCCGCTGCGGTAGGCAACCTGCGTAATGACAGTCAGCTCAATACGCCAAAAGCGATACTGATCGATCTCATCAGGGCGCTGCCAGCGTGTCTGATTATCCTCGCCGTGGGTCTGATTCTGCTTACCATGCAACTGAATATCAGCGACCTGCTGTGGGCGTTCAGTAAGAAGATGACCGTCTTCTGGCTGGTGTTTGGTCTGTGCTGGAAGGTGTTGGAAAAAGATGGTGTGGCGATACGCCATTTTGGCATGCCTGCAAAGCAAACCAGCCACTGGCGTCGCCAGATTGTGCGCATTAGCCTGGCGTTGTTACCGCTTAACTTCTGGTCGGTCGTTGCTGAACTGTCACCGCTCAATCTGATGGATGATGTGCTTGGTCAGTCCGTCATTTTCCTCAACCTGTTGCTGATCGCCTTCCTGGTATGGCCTATGTGCCGTGAAAGCTGGCGTGACAAAGAGTCGCATGGTCTGCGTCTGGTCACCATTACCGTGCTGTCTATTATCCCTATCGCATTGATGGTGCTGACGGCGACAGGGTATTTCTACACCACGCTGCGCTTGTCGGGTCGTTGGATTGAAACGGTTTATCTGGTTATTGTCTGGAACCTGTTGTATCAGACGGTACTTCGCGGGTTGAGCGTAGCGGCGCGGCGTATCGCCTGGCGTCGTGCGTTAGCGCGTCGTCAGAACCTGGTGAAAGAAGGGGCGGAAGGCGCGGAACCGCAAGAAGAACCGACCATTGCGCTGGAGCAGGTTAACCAGCAAACCCTGCGTATTACCATGCTGGTGATGGTTGCCCTGTTTGGTGTTCTGTTCTGGGCAATTTGGTCCGATCTGATCACCGTGTTCAGTTACCTCGACAGCATTACGCTCTGGCATTATAACGCGACAGAAGCGGGGGCCGCAGTGGTGAAAAGCGTCACCATGGGCAGCCTGCTGTTTGCGATTATTGCGTCAATGGTCGCGTGGGCGTTGATCCGTAACTTACCCGGCCTATTGGAAGTGTTGGTGCTCTCGCGACTGAAGATGCGCCAGGGGGCGTCGTATGCGATCACCACCATTCTTAACTATGCGATCATCGCCATCGGTGCGATGACGGTCTTCGGATCGCTCGGCGTCTCGTGGGATAAACTACAGTGGCTGGCCGCAGCCTTGTCGGTTGGTCTTGGTTTTGGTTTGCAGGAGATTTTCGGTAACTTTGTTTCCGGTCTGATTATTCTGTTTGAGCGCCCGGTGCGCATCGGTGATACCGTGACCATCGGAACATTCTCGGGAACGGTCAGCAAGATCCGTATCCGTGCCACCACTATTACCGACTTTGATCGCAAAGAGGTGATCATCCCGAACAAAGCCTTTGTGACGGAGCGTTTGATCAACTGGTCGCTTTCCGATACCACTACGCGTCTGGTGATCCGCATTGGCGTGGCCTACGGTTCGGATCTGGAGAAAGTGAAGAAAGTGCTGCTGCAGGCGGCGATGGAACACCCGAAAGTGATGCACGATCCGGAGCCTGCGGTGTTCTTTACCGCCTTCGGCGCCAGCACGTTGGATCATGAGCTGCGTTTATACGTGCGTGAACTGCGCGATCGTAGCCATACGGTTGACGAACTTAACCGGGCAGTCGATCGTTTGTGCCGTGAAAATGACATTGATATCGCCTTTAACCAGCTCGAAGTGCACCTGCATAATGCAAAAGGGGACACCGTGACCGAGGTTAAGCGTGACATCATCAAAGGTGATGATCCGACGCCTTCGGTAGGTTAAGTTGCAATCAGGGCGGTATATTTGCCGCCCTGATTGCATTTAGTGCGCCAGCGCGACCAGTTCTTCCTGCGTCAGTCCAGTAAGGTGCGTAATCAGGTCCGGTTCCAGCCCGCGGGCGAGCATTTTTTGTGCGATATCACGCGCTTCTGCCTGCCGACCTTCTTCTAACCCTTTTTCAAGCCCTTGCTGCATGCCTTCCACTCTGCCTTTTTCTTCCAGCCATTCGGCAATTGTCATCAGCTGTTCCTTGTACTGTGGCGCACTCTGCGCCAGTTGACGGACAAGTACGCCGGGTTCCGTGGTATTTCCTGCTTTAAGCATGTAATTGATCAAAACGTCGATTTGATACTCTGTCAGATGATCTTGCGTTAAGAGCGTAATCAGTTGATCCAATAACTCGCTAAGATCTCGTCGACGAATATGTTTTTGCAGGAGTTCCAGCATCGCTACCCGCTGATGCTGCATGATCTGATTATCTGGCATAATAGTCAGGTCTACCAGCGCAAATTCATTGCCGTAAAGTGCTTTTGCAAGCTGTGGTTCACTAAACAACTGATGCCAGTTGAGAGTATAGGGCCACGGGCTTTCCGTACCATGATAAAACAGCACAGGTACCACCAGAGGTAAGGTTTTATGCCCGGCGTTAAGGTGATGCTGCATGGCGGCAACAGCGTAGCGCATCAGGCGAAAGGCCATTAATTTATCGGGTTTACTCTGATGTTCAATCAGCGCGTAAACGTAGCCGGGTCCATGTGTTGTCTGCAGGGAATAGAGGATATCGGAATAGCAGGTGCGTAAATCGTCCTCAATAAAGCTGCCTGATTCCAGCGTTAATGTCTCCAAATCGCATATATTGAGAAAAGCTTCAGGTAAATGGATCTGCAAAAAATCTAGGGCGACCTCTTTTTGCGTCAGCATTTGCCGAAAGACCGCATCATGCGGTGTGGTGGGGAGTCGTTCCATGATCTGTCCGTTATCGTCGTGATGTTGTGACGACTCTTACACCGAAACCAATGGCAGACCAGAGGGCAATTAATCAGTTTGCGAGGCGTCTTCCGCACTTTTAAGTTTGTTTTCATAATCACGCATAACGATTTCCAGCGCGCGTAGCACCGTGCGTGCCGGGACCTGATTTTCTTCAAGTAAAACAATCAAATCGACGGCCAGCTTGACGTCGTCCGGGGCGTTCTCTAATGACATAAATTCTCCGGGTATTAACGGGTTAAACGCGCCAGCACGTTTTCTATTCTTGCCAGCGCATGGCGGCAGCGTGCCAGTCGCGCCTCGAATGCTTCTACTTCTCGATGCAATTTTTGTTGTTCTTCAAAACCCGTTGCCCGGGACAGGCGCTCTTTACGTTCACGCGTCATTTCAACCAGCCGGCGTTCAAACTCCTGGTGTTGAACCCGCTTGCGCTGCCAACGCGCCAGACCGGGAGAGGCGCTGTCCCACTCTCTGAGCGACCAACTGGCGGTTTCGCGTGAAATCGCCTCTAACTGTGAAGCAAGGTGTTCCGCAAGCCAGCTAATTTGTGGTAGTTGTTGCTGATCCACCGCGCGGCGTAGGGCCTTGAGATTATCCTCTGCTTCATCCAGACAAGCCTGCAGCAACGTACTGCGAGTGTGGAACAGATGCCTGTCAAAGCGGGCGCTCAGCGTTGTATGATGCGCCAACGGGGCACAACGCTGTCGCAGGCGGTTAAGCTGGTTTTCGAGCGTCTGTAGCAGCATGACGGTTTTCACGACAACACTCCGATGAAAATGAGAACTGTTATGCTAAAGTAGCGATTCTCTGTGTTAAGTACTCATATTATGCAACGCATTATTCTAATCATCATTGGCTGGCTAGCGGTAGTATTAGGAACGCTGGGCGTTGTATTGCCGCTATTGCCTACCACGCCTTTTATCCTGCTGGCTGCCTGGTGTTTTGCCCGCTCATCACCACGTTTTCACGACTGGTTGCTGTATCGTTCGTGGTTCGGCGGGTATCTGCGCCACTGGCAAAAACACCGCGCGATGCCGCCGGGAGCAAAGCCACGCGCTATTTTGTTGATCCTGGTGACGTTTGGTATTTCACTGTGGCTGGTCAATATGATGTGGGTACGCGGCCTGCTGCTGGTTATTCTCGCCTGTTTACTGATTTTTATGTGGCGGATCCCGGTGATTGATGAAAAACAACAAAAGCAGTAAAGCGCAATAATCGCTGTTGCAATTGTCTCTCGCAGCCAGTAAATTCGACCGTTTTCGAGCACAGGCGCAGGTGGTCAAAGGTTAAGCAAGTGTAACCTGGATCTCACTTTTCGTGCGCCGTGAAGTAATACCGAATTAATCAGGCACAAACTTATGACCGCGACTGCACAGCAGCTTGAGTTTCTCAAAAATAGCATCAAAAGCATCCACGACTACCCGAAACCGGGCATTCTTTTTCGCGATGTCACCAGTTTACTGGAAGACCCGAAAGCCTACGCCCTCAGCATTGAATTGCTGGTTGAACGCTACAAAAATGCGGGTATCACTAAAGTGGTTGGCACCGAAGCGCGTGGCTTCCTGTTTGGCGCGCCGGTAGCATTGGGTCTGGGCGTCGGCTTTGTTCCGGTACGTAAACCCCGCAAGCTTCCGCGTGAAGTGATCGCCGAGAGTTATGAGCTGGAATACGGCACCGATCAGCTGGAAATCCACGTTGATGCCATCAAACCGGGCGATAAGGTCCTGGTTGTGGACGACCTGCTGGCAACCGGCGGCACGATTGAAGCCACCGTGAAACTGATCCGCCGTCTGGGTGGCGAAGTGACCGATGCTGCTTTTATCATTAACTTGTTTGATCTGGGCGGCGAACAGCGCCTGGAAAAACAGGGGCTGACCTGTTATAGCCTGGTTCCGTTCCCGGGCCACTAAGTCGGACTATCTCATCCCGGCTGAAGTAATACCGAGACACACAACCTCGCCGTCGGTGCGAGGTTGTGTTAGCATTATCCTCCTGTGAATCCACCCTCCAGCCTTTCAGAGCCTGCCAATGAGTTATCAGGTCTTAGCCCGAAAATGGCGCCCACAAACCTTTGCTGACGTCGTCGGCCAGGAACATGTGCTGACGGCACTGGCGAACGGCTTGTCGTTAGGGCGTATTCATCATGCTTATCTGTTTTCCGGCACCCGTGGCGTCGGGAAAACCTCTATCGCCCGTTTGCTGGCGAAGGGACTAAACTGCGAAACCGGTATTACCGCCACGCCGTGCGGCGTGTGCGATAACTGCCGTGAAATCGAGCAGGGGCGTTTTGTCGATCTGATTGAAATCGACGCCGCCTCACGCACCAAAGTTGAAGACACCCGCGACCTGCTGGATAACGTCCAGTACGCGCCTGCGCGTGGTCGCTTTAAGGTCTATTTGATAGACGAAGTGCACATGCTGTCGCGCCACAGCTTTAACGCCTTGCTGAAAACACTCGAAGAGCCGCCTGCGCACGTTAAATTCCTGCTGGCGACCACCGATCCGCAGAAGTTACCGGTGACTATCCTGTCGCGCTGTCTGCAATTCCATCTTAAGGCGTTGGATGTTGAACAGATTCGCCATCAGCTTGAGCATATCCTCAAAGAAGAGCATATCGCCCATGAGCCACGCGCGTTGCAACTGTTGGCTCGCGCCGCGGACGGCAGCCTGCGCGATGCGCTGAGTCTGACCGATCAGGCGATCGCCAGCGGCGATGGCCAGGTGTCGACCGATGCAGTGAGCACCATGCTCGGCACATTGGACGATGACCAGGCGCTCTCGCTTGTTGAAGCGGTTGTGGCGGCTGACGGCGAACGCGTTATGACGTTGGTGAACGACGCCGCCGCGCGTGGTATTGAATGGGAAGCGCTACTGGTTGAGATGTCGGCTTTGCTGCATCGCATTGCCATGGTACAGCTTTCGCCCGCCGCGCTCGGCAGCGATATGGCGGCGATTGAACAGCGTATGCGCGAACTGGCGCGAATCGTCCCGCCAACCGATATACAGCTTTACTACCAAACCCTGTTAATCGGGCGCAAAGAGCTGCCGTATGCGCCGGACAGGCGAATGGGCGTCGAAATGACGCTGCTGCGTGCGCTGGCTTTTCATCCGCGCATGCCGCTGCCGGAGCCTGAAGTCCCACGCCAGTCGTTTGCCCCTGTCGCACCCACTGCGGTGATGACTCCGACGCAGATACCGCAGCAGTCTGCGCCAGCGCAACAGCAACAAAATGTGCCGCTCTCCGATGCCACCAGCCAGGTGCTGGCGGCGCGCAGCCAGCTGCAACGCGCTCAGGGAGCAACCAAACCAAAAAAGAGTGAACCGGCAGCCGCTTCCCGCGCGCGGCCGGTGAATAATGCTGCGCTGGAAAGACTGGCTTCTGTGTCGGAACGTGTTCAGGCGCGTCCGGCCGTTTCTGCGCTGGAAAAAGCGCCAGCGAAGAAGGAAGCGTATCGCTGGAAAACGACCAATCCCGTAGCTGAAGTCAAAGAGGTTGTTGCCACGCCGAAAGCGTTGAAAAAAGCGCTTGAGCATGAAAAAACGCCGGAACTGGCGGCAAAACTGGCGGCAGAAGCCATTGAGCGCGACCCTTGGGCTGCACAGGTGAGCCAGCTTTCGCTGCCTAAACTGGTGGAGCAGGTGGCGCTGAATGCCTGGAAAGAAGAGAATGGCAACGTGGTGTGCCTGCACCTGCGTTCCACGCAACGGCACCTTAATTCCAGCGGCGCGCAACAAAAACTGGCCGAAGCATTGAGTACCTTAACGGGGTCAACGGTTGAATTGACCATCGTTGAAGATGATAATCCTGCGGTGCGCACGCCGCTGGAGTGGCGTCAGGCCATTTATGAAGAGAAACTCGCGCAGGCGCGTGAGTCGATTATTGCGGATAATAACATTCAGACGCTGCGTCGTTTTTTCGATGCAGACCTGGACGAAGAGAGTATTCGCCCCATTTGATCGTCAGCCTGATGGTTGGACGGTCGTCATCCCTTAACGTGATTGAGAGAGAAGCCTATGTTTGGTAAAGGCGGTCTGGGTAACCTGATGAAACAGGCCCAGCAGATGCAGGAAAAAATGCAGCAGATGCAGGAAGAAGTCGCCAAGCTGGAAGTGACCGGCGAATCTGGCGCGGGTCTGGTAAAAGTGACCATCAACGGCGCGCACAACTGCCGTCGCGTGGAGATCGATCCAAGCCTGCTGGAAGACGACAAAGAGATGCTGGAAGACCTGGTCGCTGCGGCATTCAACGACGCGGCGCGTCGCATTGAAGAGACGCAGAAAGAGAAGATGGCTTCTGTTTCTTCCGGAATGCAACTGCCGCCTGGCTTTAAGATGCCGTTCTGATGCAAACCAGCCCGCTGTTAACTCAGCTTATGGAAGCACTGCGCTGTCTGCCGGGCGTTGGCCCGAAGTCTGCGCAGCGCATGGCGTTCACGCTACTTCAGCGCGATCGCAGCGGCGGGATGCGCCTGGCGCAGGCGTTAACGAAGGCGATGTCGGAAATCGGCCACTGTGCCGATTGCCGCACCTTCACAGAGCAGGACGTTTGTAACATCTGTTCGAACCCGCGTCGTCAGGAAAACGGTCAGATTTGCGTGGTGGAGAGCCCGGCGGACATCTATGCCATTGAGCAAACCGGCCAATTTTCTGGACGTTACTTCGTGCTGATGGGGCACCTGTCACCGCTGGACGGTATTGGCCCCGATGATATCGGGCTGGATCGTCTCGAACAGCGACTGGCGTCTGAGCAAATCAGCGAACTGATCCTCGCGACCAATCCCACGGTCGAGGGAGAGGCGACCGCCAACTATATTGCTGAGCTTTGCATGCAATATGACGTTGAAGCCAGCCGTATCGCCCATGGCGTACCGGTCGGTGGTGAGCTGGAAATGGTCGACGGCACCACGCTGTCGCACTCTTTGGCCGGGCGTCACAAGATTAAATTCTGAACAAACGGAGGCCGCGACAGCGGCTTCCGCTTGAAATCCTTCCCGCTTGTCCCCATTTCACCCTCAACGTGTTTTTACCATTGAAAATGGCATTGTTGAGGTAGATCTACATGAAAGGACAAGAAACTCGTGGTTTTCAGTCAGAAGTAAAACAGCTTCTGCACCTGATGATCCATTCTCTGTATTCCAATAAAGAAATCTTCCTGCGTGAGCTTATCTCTAACGCCTCGGATGCGGCAGACAAGCTGCGTTTCCGCGCACTGTCTAACCCGGACCTGTACGAGGGTGACGGTGAATTGCGTGTGCGTGTTTCCTTCGATAAAGATAAGCGTACGTTGACCATTGCTGATAACGGCGTGGGGATGAACCGTGATGACGTTATCGATCATCTGGGGACCATTGCGAAATCCGGCACCAAATCTTTCCTCGAATCCATGGGCTCCGATCAGGCGAAAGACAGCCAGTTGATCGGTCAGTTCGGGGTTGGCTTCTACTCTGCGTTTATCGTGGCCGATAAAGTGACCGTACGCACCCGCGCGGCGGGCGACAAGCCTGAGAACGGCGTGTTCTGGGAATCTGCGGGCGAAGGCGAGTACACCGTTGCCGACATCACTAAAGACGATCGCGGCACTGAAATCACTTTGCATCTGCGTGAAGGCGAAGACGAGTTCCTTGATGACTGGCGCGTACGTTCCATCATCAGCAAATATTCCGACCATATCGCGCTGCCGGTAGAGATCGAAAAATCCGAAGAGAAAGACGGCGAGACCGTGGTTTCCTGGGAAAAGATCAACAAGGCGCAGGCGCTGTGGACGCGTAACAAGTCGGAAATCAAAGACGACGAGTACAACGAATTCTACAAGCATATCGCCCACGACTTCACTGACCCGCTGACCTGGAGCCACAACCGTGTGGAAGGTAAGCAGGAGTACACCAGCCTGCTGTACATCCCGTCGCAAGCGCCGTGGGATATGTGGAACCGCGATCACAAACATGGCCTGAAACTGTACGTTCAGCGTGTGTTCATCATGGACGACGCCGAGCAGTTTATGCCGAACTATCTGCGCTTTGTGCGCGGCCTGATAGATTCCAACGATCTGCCGCTGAACGTTTCCCGTGAGATCCTGCAGGACAGCACCGTCACCCGTAACCTGCGTAGCGCGCTGACCAAACGCGTGTTGCAGATGCTGGAAAAACTGGCGAAAGATGACGCCGAAAAATACCAGACCTTCTGGAAACAGTTCGGCCTGGTGCTGAAAGAAGGTCCGGCGGAAGACCACGCCAATCAGGAAACTATCGCTAAGCTGATGCGCTTCGCGTCTACGCACACGGACTCCTCCGCACAGACCGTGTCGCTGGAAGATTATATCTCCCGCATGAAAGAAGGGCAGGAGAAGATCTACTACATCACTGCCGACAGCTACGCGGCGGCGAAGAGCAGCCCGCACCTCGAACTGCTGCGTAAGAAAGGCATCGAAGTCCTGCTGCTTTCCGACCGCATCGATGAGTGGATGATGAACTACCTGACCGAGTTCGACGGCAAGCCGTTCCAGTCTGTGGCGAAAGCCGACGAGTCCATCGATAAACTGGCAGATGAAGTGGATGAGAGCGCGAAGGAAGCGGAAAAAGCGCTGACGCCGTTCGTTGAGCGCGTGAAAACGCTGCTGGGCGATCGCGTCAAAGAAGTGCGTCTGACCCACCGTCTGACCGACACGCCGGCCATCGTCACCACCGATGCGGACGAAATGAGCACCCAGATGGCGAAACTGTTCGCTGCTGCGGGTCAGGCCGTACCGGATGTGAAATATATCTTTGAACTTAACCCGGACCACGTGCTGGTAAAACGCACGGCGGATACCCAGGACGAAACGCAGTTTAAAGAGTGGGTTGAACTGCTGCTGGATCAGGCTCTGTTCGCCGAACGCGGCACGCTGGAAGATCCGAACCAGTTCATCCGTCGTATGAACCAGTTGCTGGTGTCCTGATCGCCGTAATGTAATGCCGGATGGTGCTACCGCCTATCCGGCCTACGATCAAAAAGATGTTGTAGGCCGGATAAGGTGTTTACACCGCCATCCGGCAATTTCTTTCCTTATTTTCAATTTTCCCGCCATTAACCGTTTCAGCGCAGAGTACCTTCCTTGAGCCAAATGCGTGATGGTGGTATCGTTTAGCGCTTTTTAAAAAATATCGACAACCTTTAAGGGGATTTTCGTAATGCGTATCATTCTGCTTGGCGCTCCGGGCGCGGGTAAAGGAACTCAGGCTCAGTTCATCATGGAGAAGTATGGTATTCCGCAAATCTCCACCGGTGATATGCTGCGTGCCGCCGTGAAATCTGGCTCCGAGCTGGGCAAACAAGCGAAAGACATCATGGACGCCGGTAAGCTGGTGACTGATGAGCTGGTGATCGCGCTGGTAAAAGAGCGTATTGCTCAGGAAGACTGCCGTAATGGTTTCCTGCTGGATGGCTTCCCGCGTACTATTCCGCAGGCTGATGCCATGAAAGAAGCCGGTATCAACGTGGACTACGTTCTGGAGTTCGACGTACCTGACGAGCTGATCGTTGACCGTATCGTGGGCCGTCGCGTACACGCTGCTTCTGGTCGCGTTTACCACATCAAATTCAACCCGCCTAAGGTTGAAGGTAAAGACGACGTGACCGGCGAAGAGCTGACCACCCGTAAAGACGATCAGGAAGAGACCGTACGTAAGCGCCTGGTGGAATACCATCAGATGACCGCGCCGCTGATCGGCTACTACTCTAAAGAAGCGCAGGCGGGTAACACCAAATACGCGAAAGTTGATGGCACTCAGGCTGTGGCTGACGTGCGCGCAGCGCTGGAAAAAATCCTCGGTTAAGTTTTAGCGTTGTGAACCTCTTATCAGGCCTGCCATTATCTCGTAGGCCTGATAAGCGTAGTGCCTTCCGGAAAATTCTCGTCTTACCTCTCGCAGCAATTAGTTCTTCTTTATCGCTTTTCCGCTACAATTATCAACAATTTGAATCGATAAGAGGCGGTAATGCGTCAGACGAAAACCGGTATCCTGCTGGCAAACCTCGGCACCCCCGATGCCCCCACTCCTGAAGCCGTTAAACGCTACCTGCGCCAGTTTTTAAGCGATCAACGTGTAGTCGATACTTCCCGCCTGCTGTGGTGGCCGTTGCTGCGTGGGGTGATCCTGCCGCTGCGTGCGCCACGCGTGGCAAAGCTGTACCAGTCAATCTGGATGGAAGAGGGTTCGCCGCTGATGGTCTACAGCAAGGCGCAACAGCAGGCGCTGGCCCAACGCCTGCCCAATACGCCTGTTGCGCTGGGCATGAGCTACGGTTCGCCTTCGCTGGAAAGCGCGGTCAACGAACTGTTGGCAAGTGGCGTTGACCACATTGTCGTGTTACCCCTGTACCCGCAATATTCCTGTTCGACGGTGGCGGCGGTGTGGGATGAACTCGCGCGCATCCTGGCGCGTAAACGCGGTATTCCCGGCGTCTCCTTTATTCGGGATTACGCCGATGACAGCGCTTATATTGACGCGCTGGCAAAAAGTGCCCGTGACTCCTTCGCCAAACACGGCGAACCCGATTTGCTGCTGCTCTCCTACCACGGAATTCCACAACGTTACGCCGACGAAGGGGATGACTACCCGCAACGCTGTCGCGATACGACGCGTGAGCTGGTCTCTGCGCTTGGCCTGCCGCCGGAAAAAGTGATGATGACCTTCCAGTCTCGTTTTGGTCGCGAACCGTGGCTGACGCCGTATACCGACGAAACGTTAAAAATGCTGGCTGAGAAAGGGACCCGACATATCCAGGTTATGTGTCCGGGCTTTGCGGCAGATTGCCTTGAAACGCTGGAAGAGATCGCGGTGCAAAACCGGGAGATTTTCCTCGAGGCTGGCGGCCAGCAATATGAGTATATTCCGGCGCTGAACGCCACACCGGAACATATCGAAATGATGGTCAAACTGACCGCAGCCTACCGTTAAAGTTGTGCTTTGAAGTAACGCGCGCCCTCCCGCAACGCATCGTCGGCGGTTTTCATCATCCGCGAGTAGTGCAGGAAGGCGTGCAGCGTGCCGGGGTACATTTTGTACTGGCAGGGCTGCTGATGCGCATGTAGCGTCTGAAATAATAAGCGGCTATCGTCAATCAACGGATCGAACTCCGCGCCGGCGATAAAACACGGCGGCACGTCGCGCGTCAGGTCGTTATTGAACAGGCAATAATACGGTGACTCGCGATCGTCGGCGCTACGCAGGTACGCGTTTTCGTACATCTGCAGATCCTCCCGCGATAAACCATCCCACGCTCCGCCCATCAGCCGTCGGCTGGGCGAATCCTGCAGGCCGTAAAGTCCATACCACAGCAGATTGCCTGCGACTTTGCCGCAGGCAATCTGTTTGTCCCGCAGCCACAACGCGCTGGCAAGCGCCAGCATCGCGCCAGCGGAATCACCGGCAAAACCAATATGATCCACATTCAGAGAATAGTCGGCCGCGTGTTGGTGATAATACTGACAGACGGCGACAATCTCCTCGATGGCTTGCGGGAAGCGAGCCTCCGGCGAGAGCGAATAGTCGATACCAATTACCGTGCACTGCGTGTAAAGCGCCAGTAAGCGCATAATGCGATCGTGAGTGTCCAGATTACCAAGAATGAAACCGCCGCCGTGCAGATAATACAGCGTGGCCTGACTATGGGGTTGCGGAGAATAAATTCGCGTGGCAACAGGGCCGCGCGCGGTAGAAATGACGCATTCCCGGGTATTCATCTGCGGGGCATCGGCATTCCACAATTGCCGTTCGTGGATATAGTGTTGGCGCTGAGCCACGATGTCATCGGCGGCGGGCCAGGGCGGCAGATCGTCGCGATGATAATTCACCACGGTTTTCATTTCATCTGAAATTCTGTCGAGTACGGGGATCTTATTTTCCGGCTTCATAAACGCTCCTTGTGAAGGTGATTTATTGTAGAAATTAACCCCGTATAAACTGCGATCCCACCGTCCGATATTGAAACTCAGCGCCGCGTCGCATGCGAAGCAGGGAATGTGCTACCATGCACCGCTCAGCTAATCACCCGTAAAATCGACCATGAAATTTCCCGGTAAACGTAAATCCAAACACTATTTTCCCGTCAGCGCGCGCGATCCGTTGCTGCAACAGATTCAGCCTGAAAATGAAACCAGCGCAGCCTGGGTGGTGGGTATCGACCAGACGCTGGTCGATATTGAAGCCAAAGTGGATGATGACTTTGTAAAACGTTATGGATTAAGCGCCGGGCACTCTCTGGTGATTGCAGACGATGTCGCCGAAGCGCTCTACCAGGAGCTGGTACGTGAAAATTTGATCACCCATCAGTTTGCCGGTGGAACTATCGGTAACACGATGCACAACTACTCCGTGCTGGCGGATGACCGCTCGGTGCTGTTGGGCGTAATGTGCAGCAATATTGAGATTGGTAGCTACGCGTATCGTTATTTATGTAATACCTCCAGCCGTACCGATCTGAACTACCTGCAGGGCGTTAATGGACCGATTGGCCGCTGCTTTACGCTGATTGGCGAATCCGGTGAGCGCACGTTCGCTATCAGCCCTGGACATATGAATAAGCTGCGGGCGGATAGCATCCCTGAGGCGGTTATTGCCGGAGCCTCCGCGCTGGTGCTGACCTCCTATCTGGTGCGTTGCGAACCGGGCGAGCCGATGCCGGAAGCGACCATGAAGGCGATCGAATATGCCAAAAAGCACAATGTGCCGGTGGTTCTGACGCTAGGCACCAAATTCGTTATTGCCGATAACCCGCAGTGGTGGCAGGCATTCCTGAAAGAACATGTCTCTATTCTGGCGATGAATGAAGAAGAGGCTGAAGCGCTGACCGGCGAGAACGATCCGCTGCTGGCGTCCGACAAAGCGTTGGATTGGGTGGATTTGGTGCTGTGCACTGCGGGTCCGGCGGGCCTGTATATGGCGGGCTTTACGGAAGAAGAAGTCAAACGTAAAACCCAGCATCCACTGCTGCCAGGGGCTATTGCCGAATTCAACCAGTACGAATTCAGCCGCGCCATGCGCCATAAAGATTGTACGAATCCGCTGCGCGTGTATTCACACATCGCACCGTATATGGGCGGGCCAGAAAAGATAATGAACACCAACGGCGCTGGCGACGGTGCGCTGGCGGCATTGCTGCATGATATTACCGCCAACAGCTACCACCGCAGCAACGTGCCTAACTCCAGCAAGCACAAGTTCACCTGGCTGACCTATTCGTCGTTAGCCCAGGTGTGTAAATATGCTAATCGCGTGAGTTATCAGGTGCTGAACCAGCATTCACCGCGCCTGACACGCGGTTTGCCGGAACGTGAAGACAGCCTCGAAGAGTCGTACTGGGACCGCTGAGTTCTTACCCGATGGCATTGCGCTTATTGGGCCTGGACCAGTGTGGGAATACGTAGGCCGGATAAGCGTCAGCACCATCCGGCACGTAACATTAACTGGCAGTAGCAACGTCACCGGCAGGCGGCGTTTCAATCAGTTCCAGCATAGTGCGGGCGATTTCACGCTCGCCCATGACGACCTGATTGGCCCCGCGCTCGGTAATATATTCCACTTCATCGTCATAATGCGCGCGGGCGATAATCTCAATCGACGGGCACTTCTCGCGAGCGGAAGCGACAATTTCACCGGCTTCATAGCCATTTGGAATCGTCAGCAGCAGCCAGCGTGCGCAATCCAGATGCGCCAGATTCATAATTTCTTCGTTGGCGGCATTTCCCAGCACCGCGCGGATCCCGCGCTCACGCAGTTCATCCACCCGCGTACGTGAGGTTTCGATAACCACCAGCGGGATCCCGGCAGCCATCAATTTTTCACCCAGCAGACTACCTACGCGGCCAAAGCCTACCAGCAGGGCGTGATTGCAGATATCCACCGGAATTTGTTTCTCTTCTTCGATGGCTTCTTCCAGCGTCTGCTCTTCCAGCGTTTCGGTTTTCGCGAGATATTTTTCTAACACCGCGAACAGCACCGGGTTGAGCATAATGGACAGAATAGCCCCCGCCAGCACCAGATTTTGCCCGGCCTGCGGTAACAGGTTTAGCGCCATTCCCAGACCTGCCAGGATGAAGGCAAACTCACCAATCTGCGCCAGGCTGGTGGCAATGGTGAGCGCTGTGCGTTGGGAGTGACCAAACAGGCGCACGAGGAAGTAGGCGGCAACGGATTTACCAAAGACGATAATCGCCAGCGTGCCCAGTACCGCCAGCGGCTGCTGGATCAAGATTAACGGATCAAACAGCATCCCAACGGATACAAAGAACAATACGGCGAACGCATCGCGCAGCGGCAGAGTATCATGCGCCGCACGGTGGCTCAGTTCGGATTCGTTCAGCACCATGCCGGCGAAGAACGCACCCAGCGCAAATGAGACGTCGAACAATTCTACTGCGCCAAACGCGATACCTAATGCCAGGGCAAGGACTGACAGAGTAAACAGCTCTCGTGAACCAGTTGCGGCGCTACGCGCCATGATCCACGGCACCAGACGACGGCCAACCAGCATCATAATGGCGATAAACGCCACCACTTTACCGATGGTAATGCCCATATCGACGGCCAGCGACGCAAAGCCTACATCTTCTTTTTCCAGCATTCCGGCGACGGCGGGCAGGAGAACCAGCGTCAGCACCATCATCAGGTCTTCAACAATCAGCCAGCCTATAGCGATTTGCCCGCGCTGGCTGTCAATAAGTTGCCGTTCTTCAAGAGCACGCAGTAGCACTACGGTACTGGCGGTTGACAGACACAGTCCAAAGACGATACCGACCATCAGCGACCAGCCCATCACCGCTGAAAGCGCCATACCCAGTAGCGTTGCCACAGCTATCTGGGCAATCGCGCCGGGAATGGCGATGGACTTTACCGCCATCAAATCCTTCAAGGAAAAGTGCAGCCCCACGCCGAACATCAGCAGGATGACGCCAAGCTCCGCCAGTTCAGGCGCGAGTTTGGTATCAGCAACAAAACCAGGTGTAAATGGACCGGCCAGAACGCCCGCTAACAGATATCCCACCAGAGGAGAAATACGTAGTTTATTGGCAATCATGCCTAATATAAAAGCGAGCACAAGGCCGCCGACAATGGTGGTGATAAGCGGGGTGGCGTGATGCATTCCGTCTCCTTTGGTTGCTGTGTTGATCCTGAAAACCTAAATTCCGAGTAATAGTTTATGACAATTTTAATGTTTATGTTTATGAATAATTATTGAATTTTGATGAAAACGGGATTTTAGGCGTAAAAAAGCACGGATCGGAAAACTACAGGGGTATGCGAGGAGTAAAGGCTGATGGTCTCTGTAAGTGAACACGGCCAAAGTTTACTTTTGGCCGTCAGAAAATCAGGCTTTATGTCGGTTATCAGGTAAGAATATGGTCAGTATCCCCAGAAGTGGCAGGAAAGCACATATTTTATAGACCAAATCAATACTGGTATGGTCAGCAATCAGCCCTAATACCGCGGCTCCCAAGCCGCCCATGCCAAAGGCAAATCCGAAAAATAGCCCAGAAACCATGCCGATACGACCCGGAAGCAGCTCCTGCGCGTAGACCAGAATGGCAGAAAAGGCAGATGCGAGGATAAAACCAATGATCACGGTTAAAATCCCGGTCCATTCCAGCGTTGCATAGGGTAAAACGAGGGTAAATGGCGCTACGCCGAGGATAGAGCCCCAAATAACATATTTTCTGCCAATCTTATCACCTAACGGTCCGCCAATTACGGTCCCAGCCGCAACGGCAAACAGGAAGGCAAACAGGTGAAATTGCGCGTTTTGTACCGATAATCCGAATTTTTGCATCAGATAAAAGGTGTAATAGCTGCTGATGCTCGCCATATAGAAGTATTTGGAGAAAATCAGCACCAGCAGAATGCTAACCGCCAGTACCACTTTATTACGCGGTAATGGATTAACAATCGTGACTTTCGGTTTTCCTTTGCTCATCCGATGCTGCGCGGCATACCAACGGCTGATTTGCGCCAGAACCACAATCGCTAATAACGCGGCCAACACAAACCAGGCCACATTACCTTTACCATATGGCGCGATGATGACAGCCGCCAGCAAGGGCCCAAGAGAGCTACCGAAGTTGCCGCCAACCTGGAAAATTGACTGGGCGAGGCCATGACGACCGCCGGAAGCCATGCGCGCCACGCGGGATGACTCCGGGTGAAACACCGATGAGCCCGTACCGACCAGCGCCGCGGCGAGTAATACCATATGGAAACTGCCTGCCATGGCCAGCAACACTAGCCCGCTTAGCGTGAAGCACATACCAATAGGCAGCGACCACGGCATCGGATATTTATCCGTCCAGTAGCCGACGACCGGCTGAAGCAGCGAGGAGGCGAGCTGGAAGGTTAGCGTAATCATCCCTATCTGCATAAACGTCAGCGAGAACTCTGACTGCAAGAGCGGGTAAATCGCCAGGATCAGCGACTGGATCATATCGTTTAGCAGATGAGAGAGACTGATCGCCCCTAAAATGCCAAATGAGGTGCGTGCTTTAGCAACCGACGCTGACGCGCCAGCCACTGGCGGGGTTGATTCACTTATTGCCATAGAAAGTCACTTCTGTTTGGGTTGCGATGATGAGGGTAATCTATTTTGTTATTATTACCTGACTAACATACCTGCGGAAGGTGTTTGAAGGAAGTCTCATTTCTGAAAACATTTTCGACTATTATTTCATATCATTGTAATTTCAGTCGTTGATTTTGGCTCAGGGAGAGAAATATGAAGTGTTTAAAGCGGGGCGTGGCGCTGGCGTTATTCGCCGCATTTGCGCTGGCAGGTCAGCCTGCGCAGGCGTACGAAAAAGATAAAACCTACAAAATTACCATTCTGCATACCAACGATCATCACGGTCACTTCTGGCGCAGTGAATATGGGGAATACGGGCTGGCAGCGCAAAAAACGCTGGTGGATGGTATTCGTAAAGAAGTGGCGGAAGAAGGGGGAAGCGTACTGCTGCTTTCCGGCGGTGATATCAACACCGGCGTACCAGAATCCGATCTTCAGGATGCGGAACCTGATTTTCGCGGCATGAACCTGATTGGCTATGACGCGATGGCGGTTGGCAATCACGAATTTGATAACCCGCTTACCGTGCTGCGCCAGCAGGAAAAATGGTCCAAATTCCCGTTTCTCTCGGCCAATATCTACCAGAAAAGTACTGGCGAACGTTTATTCAAGCCGTGGGCCATCTTTAAGCGTCAGGATTTAAAAATTGCCGTACTTGGCTTAACCACTGACGATACGGCGAAAATTGGTAACCCGGAATTTTTCACCGACATCGAATTCCGTAAACCTGCCGATGAAGCCAAACTGGTCATCCAGGAACTCAATATGGGGGAAAAGCCAGACATCATTATTGCGACCACCCATATGGGTCATTATGACAACGGCAATCACGGCTCGAACGCGCCTGGCGACGTAGAAATGGCGCGTAGCCTGCCGGCGGGGTCGCTGGCAATGATTGTGGGTGGTCACTCACAGGATCCGGTGTGTATGGCCTCGGAAAACAAGAAGCAGGTTGATTACGTACCGGGTACGCCGTGTGCGCCAGATAAGCAAAATGGCATCTGGATTGTGCAAGCGCATGAGTGGGGGAAATACGTGGGCCGGGCGGACTTTGAGTTTCGTAACGGCGAAATGAAAATGGTTAACTACCAGCTCATCCCCGTCAACCTGAAGAAAAAAGTGACCTGGGATAACGGGAAAAGTGAGCGCGTACTCTACACCCCGGAAATTGCTGAGAATCAGCAAATGCTCTCGCTGCTGACGCCATTCCAGAATAAAGGTAAAGCGCAACTGGACGTGAAGATTGGTAGTGTCAATGCGCGCCTCGAAGGTGACCGCAGCAAAGTTCGTTTCGTACAGACCAATATGGGACACTTGCTGTTGGCTGCGCAAATGGCGCGGACCAGCGCTGACTTTGGCGTGATGAGCGGTGGCGGTATTCGTGATTCCATTGAAGGCGGCGATATTACCTATAAGAGCGTGCTGAAGGTGCAGCCGTTCGGCAATATTGTGGTGTATGCCGACATGAGCGGGAAAGAGGTGATTGACTATCTGACTGCCGTGGCGCAAATGAAGCCGGACTCCGGGGCTTATCCGCAGTTTGCCAACGTCAGCTTTGTGGCGAAAGACGGTAAACTTAACGATCTGAAAATCAAAGGCGAACCGGTTGACCCGGCTAAAACCTATCGCATGGCAACGCTGAGCTTCAACGCCACCGGCGGCGATGGCTATCCGCGAATTGATGACAAGCCAGGCTATGTGAATACCGGGTTTATCGATGCGGAAGTGCTGAAAGAGTACGTGCAGAAAAACTCACCGCTGGATGCCAGTGCGTATGAGCCGAAGGGCGAGGTGAGTTGGCAGTAACAGGGCGGAGTGCCGGATGGCGGTGCTGGCACCTTATCCGGCCTACAGATCAGTGCGGTTTGTAGGCCTTAAAGCTGCGCGCCATCAGGCCTTGTATTATCCTTTCTGTGCAGAGAGAACCGGCCAGTTCTTTCTGCCATGCAGCCCGCATGCCGTATCAGGCC
>NZ_JBRYHT010000013.1:0-126714 GCF_053309355.1 Citrobacter freundii complex sp. 2025EL-00176
CGGCGCTGTGACTGGTCGTGCCTGCAATCCGTAACCGCGAAACGTGAAAAGGCTTGCAGGCAATAACAGTATCTACAGTTGTAGCCCGGATAAGGCGAAGCCACCATCCGGCATCAGACAACAAATCAACTAAAAGCAGTGGCCTGCCTCAACGGCAACCGCCTCTTCACCCGCTTTAAAGATATACGTGGTGTTTGGGCCGCCAAGCACGGATTGACCGTTGCTCACTTTGATCCAGTTCCCTTCCGGCAGACCAATCACCGTCAGTTCCGGCGCCACAACCAGCAGTTCGCGAATACGCTGTTCACGCGTTTCGCCTTTGTGGCCTTCCGGCAGCGCGTTGGTAAAGTGCGGATTAATTTGCAGTGGGAACAGACCCAGGGCATCAAAGCCTTTTGGATCGACAATCGGCATGTCGTTGGTGGTGCGGATGGTCTGGCAGGCAAGGTTGGAACCCGCGCTCCAGCCGATGTACAGCGCACCACGTTTGACGACATCGACAATCGGTGCCAGCAGCCCGCGCTCACGACTCTCTTTCAGCAACTGGAAGGTGTTACCCCCGCCAACAATCACGATGTCTGCGTTTTCAATTGCCGCCACCGGATCGGCAACGGTATGAATACCGGTGACGTTAACGCCCATTGGCGCAAAGATGGCAGCCGTTTTCGCCGTGTACTCATCCCAGGTTTGCGTCACGCCGGCAAACGGAATAAACACCGCCGTGCGGCGACCATTCAGTTGCTCTGCG
The DNA here is from genome assembly GCF_053309355.1 of Citrobacter freundii complex sp. 2025EL-00176. NCBI lineage: Bacteria > Pseudomonadati > Pseudomonadota > Gammaproteobacteria > Enterobacterales > Enterobacteriaceae > Citrobacter > Citrobacter freundii complex sp. 2025EL-00176. Next base: position 749 of record NZ_JBRYHT010000013.1, read on the forward strand.
ATCAGCGGCAGCGCATGTTCCATCCAGCCTTTGCCCGGCAGCGTCGAGTTACTCAATAAAAGCAGTTCCATCATTTCTCCATGTAATCAGAAAATTACAAACCGCGGTCATGCTAACACTATCAATCTAACGCCTTCCTGATATGGCTCACGATGTTGGAAGTGAGGTTCTGGAAAGCGGCTCGCAGACTGGCGTTTTAATTCGACTGAAAGCGAGATTGTTGATTTATTCTTCTGGCGGGTGATGGAGTTTTATACCTATATGGGTATAATCAAGGAGGAGGGATGACGAAACCACTTTACTGGGTTGGGCATGCCAGGAAAGATCTGCAGGGAATGCCTGAACATGTTCGGGATACGTTTGGGTTTGCTCTTTGGCTGGCGCAGGAGGGTAAGCAGCATTCGCAGACTAAACCGTTAAAAGGATTTGGTGGGGCGGGGGTTCTGGAAGTTATAGAGGATTATCACGGCAACACATGGCGGGCTGTTTACACTATCCAGTTGAAAAATGCAGTTTATGTTCTGCATGTTTTTCAGAAAAAATCTGTTTCCGGGAAGGCAACGCCGAAACCCGAAATTAACTTGATTTACCAGCGGCTTAAGGCTGCACAGCGGCATGCGCAGGAGAATGGATATGCCACATGATGTCGAAACCAGTAGCGGCAACGTTTACGCTGATTTGGGTGAGTATGATGCAGAACAGATGCAGTTGAAGGCGCAACTGGCAATGGTGATTGGTGAAATTTTGCAATGCAAAGGGTTAACACAGCACCAGGCTGCACAGATGCTGGGGATAACGCAGCCCAAGCTTTCCAACTTATTACGCGGGCAGTTTCGTGGCATCAGTGAAGCAAAGATGCTGGAGTGTCTGGTGAAACTGGGCCGCGATGTGGAGATTGTGGTAGGAAAAGAGGGGAATGTGCAGGGCACGCTGAAAGTAAGCTTTGGCTGATATCCTCATTCAAGCTTTAACGGTCAATCCAATACCCAGCGCCTTCATCACTGCCAGCGTGGTTTTCAGCGTCGGATTACCTTTCTCACTAAAAGAGCGATAAAGCTGCTCGCGGGATAATCCCGTTTCTGCCGCAATGTTCGCCATTCCCTTAGCGCGAGCCACCACGCCCAGTGCTTTTGCAATGTACGTTGCATCGCCTGTTTCGAGGGCATCGGCCATAAACACGGCAATTTCTTCATCATCAACCAGCGCAGTGGCGGGATCGTACTGAGTTAGTTTATTCATGGCGGAAGATCTCCTGATAATCCAGTGAACGGGCGAGCATTTTTGCCAGAGTAATATCGTTGGCTTGTGAGCTTTTATCGCCCCCGCATAACAAAATGATGATGCGGCAGCCTTGCTGTTTAAAGTAAATCCTGTAACCAGGACCGTATGAAATGCGCATTTCGCTGACGCCTTCTCCAACAGGTTTGACATCACCAGCTAAACCATTCGCTAAACGAAAAAGGCGTGTAGCAATGAGCGTTTTAGCTCTCCTGTCCCGTAGGTTGTGCTCCCAACGCTGGAAAACCATTGTCTGAAGAATTTCCATGAGTACGTTCCATGTATTTTATAAACTACATTCTGAATTGACAAGTTGAGACTAGAGAATAAAAAAATGGGGAGTATGGGGAAATGTTGGATGGAGGAAACAGGAAAGCGCCTCGCAATAATAGGTAGTTTTTCAAGACGCTGCGGTTGATACGAGAAACAATAACAGGGGACAGGGGCTGCTTTGTGCCAGAAGCGGAAGTTAACTACTGATAAAATTCAGCGCCTCACACCCAGAGCCGCTGCATAACGGCAATAAGCTACACTTGTTCATTATTTCCAAAACAGGAAAGCCTTCCGCTGCTTCAACGGTGTGTGTTTGACATCGCGCTGTTGGGACATTTTGATCAACAACGAGCAAGGCCCGCTAACGATGAAATTGATACTTGTTCGACACGCAGAAACAGAGTGGAATTTGGAAGGAATTATTCAGGGGCACAGCGATAGCTCCTTGACCTGTCGGGGTTTGCGTGAAACATCCGTCCTAATAGCAGCGTTTAGTGCAAGTGAGTATCAAATAGAGCGTGTTTACGCTTCTCCGCTTGGACGTGCCTGGCAAATGGGACAAAGCCTGGCTGAACACTTTCGCTGTTCACTGAAGGCTGAACCGGCCCTTAAAGAGCAGGCCTTTGGTCAGTTTGAAGGTATGCCGTTAGAACTACTCAAACAAAAACATCCGAACGATGCAAATGCGTTATTCAGGCTTGATGCAGAGTATTGTCCACCTGGGGGGGAGTCATTGGCGCATGCTTCTCAGCGAGTTATGCGTTTTTTACAAAACCTGGAAGATACTTCATCACATCAACAAACAATATGTATTGTGTCTCACGGGCATGTCAGTCAGGGCACTCTGGCAATTCTTAAAGAAGGGACTATCAATAGTTTCCCTCGCTATGCTCACCCCAATGCAAGTTATTCTGTTATCGACCTGATTAATGGAAAATGTATCGGCCTAAAGTGGGGGATTGCTACACATTTACGTCACCTGAATTAGTGGTCACCTTGCAATCATTGAACCCCCATTCTGTCAGAGCCATCATTATTTAAGCACAATGTCAGCTCCTCGCTCTAAACAGACCTTCAGAAAACGATACATAATGCCGACCACTAGACTTGAATCCCTTTCTGTTTCAGCTCTTTCCTGATCACACGTTTAATCCAGGCTGCCAACGATTCATCGCCATCCTGCCGCTGTGCTTCTTCCATCGCTTTGCGCAGTTCCGGATCCAGACGGAATTGAAACGGGGGATTGCCTCTTCTTTCGTTCATGTGTGTTGACACCTTAATTACACAGGAGTAGTGTGAGTATGTGTGATGACACATTACTCTCACACACCAAAAATGACAACGCCCCGAAAGTGCGGGAACACGATCAGGGCGTCTAACCACAACATTATACGAGGTAATGCTATGGCTGATGCTAATAGTACCACTAACGCCTGTTTTGCGTCTTCTTCTCCTATTCCGCAAGCCGATCTGCTTTATTTTCCACTCGCCGAGGCGTTCCGCCATCTTGATTGTAGCCGTCTTACTAGCGAAGAAAATCTGGCGCTATCGTTTGGCTGTGAAGAGGCGCTGGCAGGGTTGTACCAGACGCTGAATTTTATGGGCGAAAGCCTGCTGACCATGGCGGGTGAAGGCCAGGAACATTTTGCGTATGAGAGCATATGCCAGTTAGGACACAGTCTGGTCAACATCAGCCAGTTGATTCCCGCGCTGGCGCAATTGGAAGCGAAAGCTGACCAGCAACTGTTTGTCAGCGACTCCCTAAACTAATCTGGAAAGCGCCTCGCAGACTTCTTCTTCGGGGCGTGACAGACCTGAAAAAGCGGCATAGTTTCAATCGCACATTTACACGCTATTCTTTTTTATCGCTCGCAAGGTAGGGTATATTTCGCTTTTAATACACAAAATCATTCAAGTTGTATCAAGGCGGTAAGGGAGCGAATCCCTGGGAGCATAGATTGCTATGTAACCTGGGTGAGTGAGTGCAGCCAACGCAGAGACAGCTTGAAGGATGCAGTGTATACAGGAGAAACTATGCTGCCCGACTCATCCATCCGACTAAATAAATACATCAGTGAAAGCGGTATCTGCTCGCGTCGCGAGGCGGATCGCTTTATCGAACAAGGGAATGTCTTCCTGAATGGTAAACGCGCCACCATTGGCGATCAGGTCATGCCTGGCGACGTCGTAAAAGTGAATGGTCGGTTGATTGAGCCGCGTGAAGCGGAAGATCTGGTTTTTATCGCGCTGAACAAGCCGGTAGGAATTGTCAGTACCACCGAAGACAGCGAACGCGACAACATTGTTGATTTCGTGAATCACAGCAAGCGTGTGTTCCCAATCGGTCGTCTGGACAAAGATTCCCAGGGACTTATCTTTCTGACCAACCACGGCGACCTGGTGAATAAAATCCTGCGCGCCGGTAACGACCACGAAAAAGAATATCTGGTGACGGTTGATAAGCCTGTCACTGATGACTTTATCCGTGGGATGGGGGCCGGTGTGCCAATCCTCGGCACCGTCACCAAGAAATGTAAGGTGAAGAAAGAAGCGCCGTTTGTGTTTCGTATCACGCTGATTCAGGGGCTGAACCGTCAGATCCGTCGTATGTGCGAGCACTTTGGCTATGAAGTTACCAAACTAGAGCGTACGCGTATCATGAACGTTGGCTTGTCCGGCCTGCCGCTTGGTGAATGGCGCGACCTGACGGATGACGAACTGATCGATCTGTTCAAGTTGATTGAGAACTCGTCCTCAGAAGCCAAACCGAAGGCGAAAGCGAAGCCAAAAACCGCAGGCATTAAGCGCCCGGTAGTGAAAATCGAAAAATCTGCGGAGAAAGAGAAATCGCGCCCGGCAGCAAACGGTAAACGCTTTACCTCACCGGGGCGTAAGAAGAAAGGGCGTTAACGTCTGCCGCGCGTGGGCGTATTCGCTGACCAGGAAAACGATGCTTCCGCATCCGGTTTATAAGCCTGCTTTTTCTTTAACTGGCGGGCTTTTTTCGCTTCCGCTTCGCGCAGGGCCATCAGTTTATCGATGTACTCTTTCTTGATGCTGTTGGTCTCTGCGTTGGTCAGCAGCCGACCATGCGCAATGCGCGCGCGGTCAAGCAGCGTTTTCAGTTCACGCTGTTCGCGCTCGGTCATCTCTTTTTGGGTAATGCGGGGGAGTGCCATAGGGGTGCCCTCTGTTAGCCGATATCCTCAGTGTACGGCAAAGTGCAAAGGCTTGGTAGGCCGGATAAGGCGTTAGCCACCATCCGGCGACGTGCACGCATTAGGCCTGATGGCGCTTCGCTTATCAGGCCTACAGCCGACAATTAGCGGCGTTTTTTCTCATCAATCGGTTTACCGGACCAGTAACCCGCCAATAGCGAACCAGAAAGGTTGTGCCAAACGGAGAACAGCGCACCGGGTAGGGCGGCGAGCGGGCCGAAATAGATTTTGCCCAGCGCAGCGGCCAGCCCTGAATTCTGCATGCCAACTTCGATAGCTAACGTACGGCAGGTCGACTCGTCGAAACCAAACAGTTTTCCACCCCAGTAGCCGCCAAGCAAACCGATGGTGTTATGCAGGATAACGGCGATAATCACCACAAAGCCGACGGACGCAATGTGCGAAGCGGAGCCTGCCACGACGGCGCTGATGATCGCCAGGATGCACACCATAGAAAACGCGGGCAGATACGGCTCGACGGCTTTTACGACGCGTGGGAACAGATGGTGAATGACCAGTCCCAGGGCAATCGGAATGACCACGATCTGCAGAATACTCAGCAGCATACCCATCACATCCACCTGAATATGCGCATCGACATACAGCCGTGTCAGCAGCGGTGTGGCGACAACGCCAACCAACGTTGAAACGGATGAAATAGTCACGGAAAGCGCCACATCACCTTTTGCCAGATAGATCATGACGTTAGAAGCTGTTCCGCTGGCGACGCTACCGACCAGCACCATGCCTGCGGACAGTTCCGGCGGCATATTAAAAGCCAGCGCCAAAATCCAGGCGGCGAGCGGCATCACCAGATAATGCAGGAAAATACCCGCGGCGACCGGCGCAGGACGTGAGAGTACGCGTTTAAAGTCATCCACCTTCAAATGGACGCCCATGCCGAACATAATCAACATCAGTAACGACGGCACGAATGGCCCGACAGGCGTAAAGGTGGAGGGCGTGTAATACGCAATAACAGAGAGCAGCAGCGCCCATAATGGGAACAGCCGCGTCAGAGTAGCGAGCATGTTATATTCCTTGCGATTGAAATGTGTTGTGTTGTTATAAAAAAGCCGGGTTCGAGCCCGGCTATAGTTATTGTTTATCGCGTGATGAAATATTATTCAAACAAATTATGATGCAGCTTCTGTACCACCTGTTCGGCTTCGGTACCGGGCACCAGGAAGCACAGGTTATGGCTGGATGCGCCGTAGCAAATCATGCGGATGTTGAACGGCTCCAGTACGCCGAACACCTCTTTACCCACGCCACAGGCTTTGGACAGGTCGTTGCCAATCAGCGCCACCAGCGCCAGATTCTCTTCCACTTCAACCCGACACAGGGCAGACAGTTCCATCAGCAGAGACTGTGTTAACAACGTATCGCCGGTGGACGTTGAACCGGTGGTATCCAGCGTCAGCGCCACGCTGACTTCGGATGTAGTGATTAAATCTACCGAGATGTTGTGGCGCGCCAGGATGCCGAATACTTCCGCTAAAAAACCGCGAGAGTGCAGCATATTCAGGCTATGCAGCGTTAGCAGCGTTTGCTTGCGGCGTAGCGCCAGGGCACGGAACAGCGGTGGATTTTGGGTTTTATTGCATACCAGCGTACCGCCGGCTTTTGGATCCTTACTGGAGCCAACAAACACCGGGATATCGCTACGTACGGCAGGTAACAGGGTGGCCGGGTGCAGCACTTTCGCGCCGAAGGTCGCCATTTCCGCGGCTTCTTCGAAGGCGATTTCATCAATACGTTTAGCGGCTGGAACGACGCGCGGATCGGTGGTGTAAATGCCGGGAACATCGGTCCAGATATCGACGCGCGTTGCGTGCAGCGCTTCAGCCAGCAGGGCGGCCGTATAATCACTGCCGCCGCGTCCCAGCGTGGTGGTGCGGCCTTTGCTTTCGCTGCCGATAAAGCCTTGGGTAATCACCAGACCTTCGCTCAGACGGGGGGCCAACTGGAGCGTTGCCAGCTCGGCCAGCGCCGCGACGTCGGGTTCTGCACGTCCGAAACGATCGTTAGTGCGCATCACTTTACGCACGTCAAACCACTGCGCCTGCACGTTGCGCTCACGCAGGATCTCAACAAACAGTAGGGTAGACATCAGTTCACCGTGGCTGACCAGTTCGTCGGTCAGCGCGGTTGAGGTCGCCAGTGACGCCGCCTCTGCCAGCGTGGTGATGTTTTCCAGCAGACGTTCGATCTCTTCACGAATCACGTTTGGATAACGCAGTCGTTCCAGAATATTGAACTGAATTTGGCGAATGGCATCGAGTTTTTCGAAGCGCTCGGTTGGCTCCAGCCCTTCCGCCAGCGCAACCAGCAGGTTCGTAATACCTGCCGATGCGGAGAGCACCACTAATCGGACGTTCGCATCAGAAAGCACCACATCAGCGCTGCGATTCATGGCATCAAAGTCAGCCACGCTGGTACCGCCAAACTTGGAGACAACTACATCAGTCATAACTACCTCGTGTCAGGGAATGAATAGAGCGACCATGGCACATAAGGCAGAACGGAAACCGGTGCAGGCGCAAATGCAAATACCGTATTTATAAATAAAATGTGTAGCTTGCACTGTCAACGCTGGGATTATGCGGATTTTTCATGCTGCAACTGTGTTGAGTAACGGTACTAATAACAACGCTGATAACGGCTATACTTTTTAGCCTCGTTTGGCGGATGCCCTGGCAATGGCATTAAAACAATCACACTTTTCTGTGACTGGCGTTACAATCGATCTCAGTCACAATTCTCAAAATCAGAAGAGTATTGCTAATGAAAAACATCAATCCAACGCAGACCTCAGCCTGGCAGGCACTACAAAAACACTTTGAAGAGATGAAAGACGTTACTATCGCCGATCTGTTCGCGAAAGATAGCGATCGTTTCACCAAATTTTCCGCGACGTTTGACGATCTGATGCTGGTGGATTTCTCCAAAAACCGCATCACTGAAGAGACGCTGGCCAAACTGCAGGATCTGGCGAAAGAGACCGATTTGGCAGGCGCTATCAAGTCCATGTTCTCCGGTGAGAAAATCAACCGTACTGAAGACCGTGCCGTGCTGCACGTGGCGCTGCGTAACCGTAGCAATACCCCAATCATCGTTGACGGCAAAGATGTGATGCCGGAAGTGAACGCGGTGCTGGAAAAGATGAAATCCTTCTCTGAAGCGATCATCTCCGGAAGCTGGAAAGGCTATACCGGCAAAGCCATCACTGATGTAGTAAACATCGGTATCGGTGGTTCCGACCTTGGTCCATTCATGGTGACCGAAGCGCTGCGTCCGTATAAAAACCATCTGAATATGCACTTTGTGTCTAACGTCGATGGGACGCACATCGCTGAAGTATTGAAGAAAGTGAACCCTGAAACCACGCTGTTCCTGGTCGCTTCTAAAACCTTCACCACCCAGGAAACCATGACCAACGCCCATAGCGCGCGCGACTGGTTCCTGAAAACCGCCGGTGATGAAAAACACGTTGCCAAGCACTTCGCAGCCCTCTCCACTAACGCGAAAGCGGTCGGCGAGTTCGGTATTGATACCGCCAACATGTTTGAGTTCTGGGACTGGGTAGGCGGTCGTTACTCCCTGTGGTCAGCGATTGGTCTGTCGATCATCCTGTCCGTCGGTTTCGACAACTTCGTTGAGCTGCTGTCCGGCGCGCACGCAATGGACAAACACTTCTCCACTACCCCCGCGGAGAAAAACCTGCCGGTGCTGCTGGCGCTGATCGGTATCTGGTACAACAACTTCTTCGGTGCCGAAACCGAAGCGATTCTGCCGTATGACCAGTATATGCACCGTTTCGCGGCCTACTTCCAGCAGGGCAATATGGAATCCAACGGTAAATACGTGGACCGTAACGGCAATGCGGTGGATTACCAGACAGGCCCAATCATCTGGGGTGAGCCGGGGACTAACGGCCAGCATGCGTTCTACCAGTTGATCCACCAGGGCACCAAAATGGTACCGTGTGATTTCATCGCGCCGGCTATCACTCACAATCCGCTGTCGGATCACCATCCGAAACTGTTGTCTAACTTCTTCGCTCAGACCGAAGCGCTGGCGTTCGGTAAATCTCGTGAAGTGGTTGAGCAGGAATACCGCGACCAGGGTAAAGATCCGGCAACGCTGGACCACGTTGTGCCGTTCAAAGTGTTCGAAGGCAACCGCCCGACCAACTCCATCCTGCTGCGTGAAATCACGCCGTTCAGCCTGGGGGCGCTAATTGCACTGTATGAGCACAAAATCTTTACTCAGGGCGCTATCCTGAACATCTTCACTTTCGACCAGTGGGGCGTGGAGCTGGGCAAACAGCTGGCAAATCGCATCCTGCCGGAGCTGAATGATGATAAAGAGATCACCAGCCATGATTGCTCAACTAACGGTTTAATTAACCGTTATAAGTCCTGGCGTTAATCTGCTTCTTCCTTCGAACCGCAGCGGTGTTGGCTGCGTTCGCTAACCCCGGTCACATAGCTATCTATGCTCCCGGGGATTAACGATCTTGCCGCCTTGCTGCAATTCGCATGAATTTGCAGATTACTTATAAAAAAAGCCGATATTAATATCGGCTTTTTTTATAAGATTGCTCCAGGATATCTACGTTGTTACTTCACTCCTTAATTGAGCTTAATCCTAAAGTAATTAACTTACCGGAATTCCATCTCTGTTATTTTCGGAATTTACGGATATTGCATATCTGGCGTGTATATTTTAACTGATTGATTTTAATGTTTAATATTATTAATTAATAATGACGGTTTGCTTTCTTTTCTAATTATCCTAAATTCCCGCCTGACGTAATTTGCACACTTTGGCTTGTGTATACTCGATCTCGCCCGAAATTTTTTTGGGTAAATCTCCATTCATTAAATGAAGGGAATTTGTGATGAAAAAAGTTCTGTATGGCCTTTGGGCTATATCTGCGCTTGCGGCGACCTCTGTCTATGCTGCCCCCGTTCAGGTGGGTGAGGCTGCAGGGTCGGCTGCCGCGTCGGTTTCGGCAGGAAGTTCCTCTGCTACCAGCGTGAGCACCGTAAGTTCTGCGGTGGGGGTTGCCCTTGCGGCGACCGGTGGTGGTGATGGTTCTAATACCGGAACGACAACCACGACAACCACCAGTACCCAGTAATACCGGTACGTAGCCCCTAAATAATTCGCGTTGCAGGAAGGCGGCAAGTGAGTGAGTCCCCGGGAGCATAGATAGCTATGTGACCGGGGTGAGTGAACGTAGCTAACGCATCTGCAACGTGAAGTATGACGGGGATTAATTCTAACCACACTTCGGTGTGGTTATTTTGCCCTCTGGAGAAGCGTCGTGAAGCGACCAGCGCTCATATTGGTTTGCCTGTTACTACAGGCGTGCTCAGCCACCACCGAAGGGCTGGGTCATTCGCTGTGGGATAGCGTGTTTGGTACTCCCGGCGTTCAGATGACGGATGATGAAATCCAAAACATGCCCTATGCCAGCCAGTATATGCAGCTCAATGGTGGTCCACAGCTGTTTGTCGTACTCGCGTTTGCAGAAAACGGACAACAGAAATGGGTGACTCAGGATCAGGCCATTCTCGTTACGCAGCATGGGCGCATTGTGAAAACGCAGCTCGGTGGGGACAACCTGATTGAGGTGAATAATCTGGCGGCAGACCCGCTCACCAAGCCCAATCAGATAGCCGATGGCGCAACATGGACCCGCACGATGGGCTGGACTGAACATCAGCAGGTGCGCTATGCCACCGCCCGCTCGGTATTCACATGGGATGGCACTGACAGCATTAAGGTCGGCAGCGATGAAACGCCAGTGCGCATCCTTGATGAAGAGATAACGACCGATCAAACACGCTGGCATAACCGCTACTGGATCGACAGCGAAGGGCAAATCCGTCAGTCGGAACAGTATCTGGGAGCTAACTTCTTCCCGGTGAAAACCACGCTGATTAAGGCGGCAAAATCATGATGAAACGAGCCTTAATGGCGCTGGTTTTTAGCCTTTGCGCACCCTCTGCTTTTGCTGCGGGCAATGTCAAAGTCATGATTGCAGGCAGCGCTGAACCCAAAATATTGACCGGTGCGGAGCATCTGATCGATCTGGTTGGACAGCCGCGGTTGAGTAATAGCTGGTGGCCCGGAGCGGTCATCAGCGAAGAGCGGGCAACGGCGGCGGCAGAACGCCAACAGCAGGCATTGCTGGCTCGTCTGGCAGCGCTGAGTGCTGAAGAAAGCGGTGACGATGCCGCGGCTATCAACACATTACGCCAGCAAATTCAGGCACTGAAGGTGACCGGTAGACAGAAAATCAACCTTGACCCGGATGTGGTGCGCGTCAGCGAGCGAGGCAACCCGCCGTTGCAGGGCAATTACACGCTATGGGTTGGATCGCAGCCAACGGATATTACATTGTTTGGCTTGCTAAGCCGTCCGGGCAAACAACCGTTTGTGCCCGGGCGTGATGTTGCCAGCTATCTCGATGGGCAAAGCCAGCTCAGCGGCGCGGATCGCAGCTACGCATGGGTCATTTATCCCGATGGACGCTCGCAAAAAGTTCCTATCGCTTACTGGAACAAACGTCACGTTGAGCCGATGCCCGGCAGCATCATTTTTGTCGGCCTCTCTGATGCCGTCTGGAGCAGTACCCCGGATGAAATCAATGCCGATATTCTTCACACCCTGACCCAGCGGATACCTGAATAATGAGAAAAACTTATCTGCTCAGCTTACTGGCGTTGGGCGTAAGCGTTGCCTGTCACGGTGAAACATGGCCTGCGCCCATTGGCCCATCCCAGTCCGATTTTGGCGGCGTGGGTCTGCTGCAAACCCCGACCGCACGTATGGCGCGTGAAGGGGAAATGAGCCTCAACTACCGTGACAACGATCAGTACCGCTACTACTCTGCATCGGTACAACTTTTCCCCTGGCTGGAAACCACGCTGCGCTATACCGATGTGCGAACCAAAAAATACAGCAGCGTGGAGTCATTTTCTGGCGATCAGACATACAAGGATAAAGCGTTTGATCTCAAACTGCGGCTGTGGGAAGAGAGCTACTGGATGCCGCAGGTGGCCGTTGGCGCGCGGGATATCGGCGGGACAGGCCTGTTTGATGCGGAGTATGTTGTGGCGAATAAAGCCTGGGGGCCGTTTGATTTCTCGCTCGGTCTGGGCTGGGGATATCTTGGCACCAGCGGTAACGTCAGCAATCCGTTTTGCTCATACAGCGATAAATTCTGTCATCGCGATAACAGCTACAAGCAGGCCGGTTCTATTGACGGCAGTCAGATGTTTCATGGTCCGGCATCATTATTTGGCGGCGTGGAATATCAGACGCCCTGGCAGCCGCTGCGCCTGAAGCTGGAGTATGAGGGAAATAATTACCAGCAGGATTTTGCGGGCAAGCTGGATCAGAAGAGCAAGTTTAACGTCGGCGCTATTTATCGCGTCACCGATTGGGCCGACGTTAACCTCAGCTATGAGCGCGGGAACACCTTTATGTTCGGGGTCACGCTGCGGACTAACTTTAACGATCTGCGACCAAACTATAACGACAATGCCCGCCCGAAATATCAGCCACAGCCGCAGGATGCGATTCTGCAACATTCGGTAGTGGCGAATCAGTTAACGCTGCTGAAATATAACGCCGGGCTGGCGGATCCTAAAATTCAGGTGCAGGGCGATACGCTGTATGTGACCGGCGAACAGGTGAAATACCGGGATTCACGTGAAGGGATCGAACGCGCCAATCGGATCGTGATGAACGATCTTCCCGACGGGATCCACACGATCCGAATTACCGAAAATCGCCTTAATTTACCGCAGGTGACGACCGAAACGGAGGTTTCCAGCCTTAAGCGACACCTGGAAGGTGAGCCGTTGGGTCATGAAACAAAACTGGCGCAAAAACGCGTTGAGCCCGTGGTGCCGAAAACGACCGAGCAGGGTTGGTATATTGATAAGTCTCGCTTTGATTTTCATATCGATCCGGTGCTCAATCAGTCGGTGGGCGGCCCGGAAAACTTCTATATGTACCAGTTGGGCGTAATGGGAACTGCGGATTGGTGGGTGACCGATCATCTGCTGACCACCGGGAGTTTGTTCGCCAACCTCGCCAATAACTATGACAAGTTTAACTACACCAACCCGCCGCAGGATTCGCATTTGCCACGCGTTCGTACCCACGTGCGTGAGTATGTACAAAACGATGTTTACGTAAATAACCTGCAGGCCAACTACTTCCAGTCACTCGGAAACGGGTTCTACGGACAAGTTTACGCTGGTTATCTGGAGACCATGTACGGCGGGGCGGGGGCAGAAGTGTTGTATCGTCCGTTAGACAGCAACTGGGCGTTTGGCATTGACGCTAACTATGTGAAACAGCGTGACTGGCGTAGCGCGCAGGATATGATGAAATTCACCGACTACAGCGTGAAGACCGGGCATTTGACGGCTTACTGGAATCCTTCATTCGCCCAGGATGTACTGGTAAAAGCCAGTGTGGGTCAGTATCTGGCGGGAGATAAGGGTGGCACGCTGGAAATTGCCAAACGCTTCGACAGCGGTGTGGTGGTGGGCGGCTATGCGACGATTACCGACGCCTCGCCGGATGAATATGGCGAGGGTGATTTTACCAAAGGGGTGTACGTTTCCGTGCCGCTGGATCTCTTCTCTTCAGGCCCAACCCGCAGCCGTGCGGCGATTGGCTGGACGCCGTTGACGCGTGACGGTGGACAGCAGCTTGGACGTAAGTTTGGTCTGTACGATATGACCAGCGACAGAAGTGAGAACTTCCGTTAATGCTTGAGCGCCCGGTTACCGGGCCTACAGTGCGGTTGTAGGCCGGATAAGGCATTTATGCCGCCCTCCGGCAATTTACAAACGACGCAATAATTTTGCCGGATTGCCCGCGTACACGCCTTTCTCGGTAATCGATTTTGTCACCACGCTTCCCGCGCCGATGACTGCGCCATCGCAGATTGTGACTGCCAGAATGGTCGCCCCACTGCCGATCGAGACATCATTGCCAATAGTAATTCTTCCCCAACTGGTGCGGTCGGCATTGGGTTTTCCTTGCCGAAACATATCGTTGGCGAACATCACGCCATGTCCGATAAAACAGCGGGAACCGATGGTGACATATTCGCAGATGAAGGTGTGGGACTGAATTTTGCTGTCTGCGCCAATCTGCGTGTTGCCCTGGATTTCCACAAATGGCCCGACAAAAACGTTGTCTTCCAGTATGCAGTCGTACAGGTTCGCCGGTTCATAAACCACTACATTCTCACCGCACGTGACGTTGCGGACAGCAGATTGTCTTAGCTGCATAATTCATCCTGTGAAATGTGACGTGACATTCATCATTCCCCGCTGACCTTTCTTGCACAAAACATAAACAAAAAATGTAGATCTCTGTCACATTTTTGCGTTATACAGGAACCTTGTTACTGAACAGGAGGGGCCGTTATGACGTCGTTATCTCGTCCGCGCGTGGAGTTTATCTCCACCATCTTACAGACCGTGTTGAATCTGGGGCTGTTGAGTCTGGGCCTGATCCTGGTCGTATTCCTGGGGAAAGAAACGCTACACCTGGCGGATGTGCTGTTCGCGCCTGAACAGACCAGCAAGTATGAGCTGGTGGAAGGGCTGGTGGTTTACTTTCTCTATTTTGAATTTATCGCGCTGATTGTGAAGTACTTTCAGTCAGGATTTCATTTTCCGCTGCGCTACTTTGTTTATATCGGGATCACAGCGATTGTGCGGTTGATCATCGTCGATCATAAAGCGCCGATGGATGTGCTGATCTATTCTGCAGCGATCCTGCTGTTGGTGATCACTCTGTGGCTGTGTAACTCTAAACGGCTGAAGCGAGAGTAAAAGACAACACGCCGCAATTCGGCTGCGGCGTGTTGCATGTCAGGGTTACTGCGCAGAGGCTGGCTGGGTTTTCTCTGCTGCGGGTTCCCACAGTTCTTCAAGTTCTTCCAGCGTTTTGCCTTTGGTTTCCGGCACGAACTTCCACATAAACAGCGCCGCCAGGATACCCATACAACCGTAAATCCAGTAGGAGAAACCGTTGTGGAAATGGGAAACCAGCCACGAATTTTTGTCCATCATCGGGAAGGTCCAGGAGACGAAGTAGTTCGCCAGCCACTGAGCGGCGACGGCAATGGCGAGCGCTTTGCCACGAATCGCGTTCGGGAAGATTTCAGCCAGCAGCACCCAACAAACCGGTCCCCAGGACATGGCGAATGCGGCGACGTAAAACAGCATCGACAGCAGCGCTATCAGCCCGGAAGCCTGGGTGTAAAACGCGGTACCGAGGCTAAACATACCGATAGCCATACCCAATGCGCCAATAATTTGCAGCGGTTTACGACCAAATTTGTCCACCGTCATGATTGCCAGCACGGTGAAGCTCAGGTTGATTACGCCGACAATAATGGTCTGCAAGAGCGCCACGTCGGTGCTGGCCCCCAACGTTTTAAACACTTCCGGCGCGTAGTAGAGCACGACGTTAATACCGACAAACTGCTGGAAGATGGACAGCATCACGCCGATGACGATAACGCCCACACCAAACATCAACAGGCGCCCGCCGGTTTTACGACCATGCTCCAGAGACTGGTTGATCTCCTGCATGGCCTGGGTGGCGAGGCTGTTGCCCATAATTTTGCGCAGAATGCCTTCCGCCTGCTCGTGTTTGCCACGCGCCATCAGCCAGCGCGGGCTTTCCGGTACGGTATACAGCAGCAGTAAAAACAGCAGGGCGGGAATACTTTCGGAAGCAAACATATATCGCCAGCCATCGGTATTTAGCCAGTTAGCGTCCCCGGAACGGGCAATGAAATAGTTAACGCAATACACCAACAGTTGACCAAAAATAATGGCGAACTGGTTAAAGGAAACCAGTTTCCCACGAATATGCGCTGGAGCCAGTTCTGCAATATACATCGGTGAGAGCATTGAGGCTAAACCAACGCCAATACCACCAATGATGCGATAAATAACAAATTCGGGAACGTATCCGGCCAAATAAACAGGCACGGCATTATCTGGGTTAATCGTGGTAAATCCTAATTCTGGCCACGCGGAACCAATACCGGAAATAAAGAACAGCAGGGCGGCGATTTTCAGCGAGTCCCGACGACCAAAGCGGTTACTGCAATAACCGCCCAGCGCACCGCCGATGATGCAGCCAATCAACGCGCTGGCGACGCAAAAGCCCAATAGCGAGTTAGCGGCGGATTCACTTAAATGTTGCGGGGCGACAAACACGGTATTTAAGGATTCTACCGTCCCGGATATGACGGCAGTGTCGTAGCCGAATAATAGCCCTCCTAATGTTGCTACTAATGTAATCGAAAAAATATAACTGGAATTATATTGGGTGTTCATTCAGACCTGCCTTAGAGGATACAGCTCTTTTGATCAGTATCGTGATGGTGGATTTAACAGGCAGGGAAGACAATTATCATTTTTTACATTGCAATTATGTTTTGTCTTTTCTGTGATCTTAATTCTGTTTAATTTGTCTGTTTTCAGGCGGTAAATATAATTGCAGTGATGGGGGCCACGAAAGGAAATAATCGTAACAGCAATGCAAAATAACATAAAAAAGGGCGCTCCGTAGAGCGCCGAATAACAGTCACAGGTTGGGATAACATAAGTTGAGGGTTGCAGTGGCATTGCCCGTTGCCGGGCAGGTACTTCGATAAAACTTAACCTTTCACACCACCCGCCGTCAGGCCGTTGACCAGCCAGCGCTGTGCCAGCAGGAACACCAGAGTAATCGGAATGGCTGAAAGTACAGCTGCGGCGGCAAAGTCGCCCCACAAGTAGTTCTGTGGATTGAGGTACTGCTGCATACCTACCGCAAGGGTGTAGCTGTTCACATCACGCAGCAGCAGTGACGCGACCGGTACTTCGGTAATAGCGGCAATGAATGACAGAATAAACACCACCGCCAGAATCGGTACGGAAAGCGGCAGCAGTACCAGGCGGAATGCCTGCCACGGCGTGGCGCCATCCAGCGCGGCCGCTTCTTCCAGCGAACCGTCGATGGTTTCAAAATAGCCCTTAATTGTCCACACATGCAGAGCGATACCGCCGAGATAGGCGAAGATCACCCCGCCGTGAGTGTTCAGGCCGATAAACGGAATGTACTGGCCCAGGCGGTCAAACAACGCGTACAGGGCAACCAGCGACAGTACCGCCGGGAACATCTGGAAAATCAGCATCCCTTTCAGCAGGGTCGCTTTACCCGGGAAGCGCATACGGGCAAAGGCGTAAGCACAGGTGGTGGAAAGCGTCACAATACCAATCGCAGTAATGGTGGCGACTTTCACCGAGTTCCACAGCCACAGCAGCACCGGGAACGGCGGCGGAGTGACGCGGCCGTCGGCGTGCTCAACGCTGAAGCCCAGCGCCAGTTTCCAGTGTTCCCAGGAGATTTTTTCCGGGATCAGGCTGCCGGTAGCAAAGTTACCTTCACGCAGCGAGATAGCGATAACCATCAGCAGCGGGAACATGATCGCCGCGATAAAAATCAGCAGCAGCAGGTGCGTGGTCAAGAGACGCAGTTTCTGAGATTTGGGTTGTACCATAGCCATGTTCGTTGTCTCCCTTAATCAAACTTCATACGCGTGGCTTTCAGGTTCACGATGGCCAGTGCGCCTACCAGCAGGAAGATCAGCGTGGCAATCGCCGCCGCCAGACCGAAGTCCTGACCGCCGCCGCCTTCAAAGGCGATACGATAGGTGTAGCTGACGAGCAGGTCGGTGTAACCGGCTGGCGTGGTGGTGCCGAGACGGTCCGGACCGCCGTTGGTCAACAGTTGAATCAGCACGAAGTTATTAAAGTTAAAGGCGAAGCTGGCGATCATCAGCGGTGTCAGCGGCTTGATCAGCAGCGGTAACGTAATTTTAAAGAAGTTCTGAAACGGGCCCGCGCCATCCATTGCCGAGGCTTCATACAGATCGTCAGGAATCGCTTTCAGCAGCCCCATGCATAGGATCATCATGTACGGATAACCCAGCCAGGTGTTGACGATGATAATCATCGAACGCGCGGTGGTTGGATCGCTGAACCAGGCTGGCTTGATACCAAACAGCGCGCTGAGCATCATGTTGATTTCACCAAAACTCTGGTTGAACAGCCCTTTGAAAATCAGAATCGAGATAAACGACGGTACGGCGTAGGGCAGAATCAGCAGGACGCGGTAAATCGCTTTGCCCTTCAGCGATTCCCACTGCACCAGACAGGCCAGCACCATACCCACAGCCACGGTCAGAATCACCGTCAGGACTGAGAACACGACCGTCCAGACAAAGATGGCGAAGAACGGTTTCTGGATGCCCTCGTCGGTAAAGACGCGGGTGAAATTGTCCCAGCCGATGGTAACGGTATAGCCCGGGCTGAGTTTTTCAGTACCCCAGCTACCGTCAGCGTTAATGGCCTGATAATAACCAATATCGTTATTAGCGCGGTACTTCACGCCGCTTTGGTTGTTGGTGAGCGTCCCATCATCGGCCAGAGAGTAGAGCGGCTGCGTACCGGAGAACTGACGCAGTGAACTCATGATGACTTTGCTTTCATCCGGCAGAATGGCCGTTAGCTGGGTCAGCGCCTGACGATTCTGGGTGATGATGCGCAGCGTCGCACGTTCGCCCGCTGGCAGCGCTTCGATTTCTTTTAACTGCAGCTTCTGTTCGCCGCCAAATTTAAAGGCGTCGGAAACATAATTTTTTCCCGTTTCACCGTCGGTGAGGGCCAGTTGCCACTCATCACCCACCGGATACAGGCCAAAGTTGTAGGTTTTACCTGCCTGATAAGAACGATCCATCAGGACTTGTTGAGCACGTTCAAAGGTCAGCTGGTTGGTGCTGCTGTAGTTGGTAAAAGCAATGGCGATGGTACAAATGAGCGGAAACAGGACAAACAGCCCCATACCGGCCACGCCAGGATAAACATAGCGCCAGGCATAGGCTTTACGGTTAGCGAAAATATACAGGCCAACAGAGCTTAAAATCAGCGTCATGATGGCAAACAGGTACTCCCCCTGAGCGTACATCAAAACAACAAGGTATCCGACCAGCAGACCAAGCAGACCCATCACTGACCATTTCAGCATGTCGCTTTGCCACCAGTGTTTCTTTTTAATGACATCCATGGGGATCTTCCTCTTTACGCTTTATCCTTCGCACTACCTCTTTGTTGGCTGCGGAAGCTCACCCCAGTCACTTACTTATGTAAGCTTCTGGGGATTTGCCTCCTTGCCGCCTCGATGTAGCGCGAATGATTTCGCGTAACAACGTATTCAATAAACCTGATTCCCTAAGAAATAAGGGAAACCGTATTACTTGGTGATACGGCCCTGCGCATCTTTCAGCGCGGCATCGACGGTCTGACGACCGCTGGCGGCGTTGATCACTGCGGTACGAACGGCATACCAGAATGCGGACATCTGCGGGATGTTCGGCATGATTTCGCCTTTCTGGGCGTTATCCATGGTGGCCGCGATACGCGGGTCTTTCGCTAACTGATCCTGGAAGGATTTCAGCGCAACCGCGCCCAGCGGTTTGTCCTTATTCACTTCATCCAGACCCTGGTCGGTCAGCAGGTAGTTTTCGAGGAACTCTTTCGCCAGCTCTTTGTTCGGGCTGGCGGCGTTGATACCGGCGCTCAGCACGCCAACGAACGGTTTAGACGGCTTGCCTTTGAAGGTCGGCAGCAGCGTAACGCCGTAGTTCACCTTGCTCTTATCGATGTTGGACCACGCCCACGGACCGTTGATGGTCATCGCGGTATCGCCTTTGTTAAAGGCTGCTTCAGCGATGGAGTAGTCGGTATCCGCGTTCATGTGTTTGTTCTTGATCAGGTCAACCAGGAAGGTCAGGCCCGCTTTCGCGCCAGCGCTATCCACGCCCACGTCTTTCACGTCGTACTTGCCGTTTTCAAACTTGAACGCGTAACCACCGTCGGCGGCAATCAGCGGCCAGGTGAAGTACGGTTCTTGCAGGTTGAACATCAGCGCGGATTTACCTTTCGCTTTCAGCTCTTTATCCAACGCCGGAATTTCTTCCCAGGTTTTCGGTGGGTTCGGCACGAGGTCTTTGTTGTAAATCAGGGAGAGCGCTTCAACCGCGATCGGGTAAGCAATCAGCTTGCCGTTATAGCGTACGGCATCCCAAGTGAACGGATAGAGCTTGTCCTGGAACGCTTTGTCTGGGGTGATTTCAGCCAGCAGGCCAGATTGTGCGTAGCCGCCAAAACGGTCATGCGCCCAGAAGATAATGTCCGGGCCGTCGCCAGTCGCGGCAACCTGCGGGAACTTCTCTTCCAGCTTGTCCGGGTGCTCAACGGTAACTTTGATACCCGTGTCTTTCTCGAATTTTTTACCCACTTCAGCGAGGCCGTTATAGCCTTTGTCGCCGTTAATCCAGATGACCAGCTTACCTTCTTCAATCTTGGCGAGAGCCGAGGCGGAAAACATCATCGTCGTTAATGCAGACAATGCGAGGATGCGTGCGCCAGTTTTGATATTCATAGTTCCCATCCTGTTTGGTGATTTTGCAGAGGTGGCTTAACGGATACTAGTTTCTTTATACGGCAACCTCTTTCCATCCTCCTTACTCCTACGCCCCACCCGCTCTTTATGTGATCTGTGTTACATAAATGTGAGTATTGCGCACTGGCGCACATAAAAACCCACCCATTTTTGCAAGCTGCATCACGAAATTCCTCTGAGGCGTACGGTCCGGGTCTCAGACGCTGTTCTCTCATCCTCCCGCCTCCTCCCCCATAAAAAAGCTGGGGGGTGGAGGATTCACGCCCGTAAGGGATAACGCATAGTCAGTCCATCATGAATGTTGCTGTCGATGACAGGTTGTAACGAAGGGAGAAGGGCATGGCGAGCGTACAGCTACGAAATGTAACGAAAGCCTGGGGTGACGTGGTGGTATCGAAGGATATCAATCTCGACATTCACGAAGGGGAATTCGTGGTGTTTGTCGGACCGTCAGGCTGTGGTAAGTCGACCTTGCTGCGTATGATCGCCGGACTTGAAACCATCACCAGTGGCGACCTGTTTATCGGGGAGACCCGGATGAACGACATTCCGCCCGCCGAACGCGGTGTGGGTATGGTCTTCCAGTCCTATGCGTTATACCCCCATTTATCCGTCGCGGAAAACATGTCGTTCGGCCTCAAACTGGCCGGTGCGAAAAAAGAGGTAATGAACCAGCGCGTTAATCAGGTTGCCGAAGTTCTGCAACTGGCGCACCTGCTGGAGCGTAAACCGAAAGCGCTTTCAGGCGGACAACGTCAGCGCGTGGCGATTGGCCGTACGTTGGTCGCCGAGCCGCGAGTATTCCTGCTGGACGAACCGCTGTCGAACCTCGACGCTGCGCTGCGCGTCCAGATGCGTATTGAAATCTCCCGCCTGCATAAACGTCTTGGCCGCACGATGATTTACGTCACCCACGATCAGGTCGAAGCGATGACTCTGGCAGACAAAATTGTGGTGCTGGACGCCGGTCGCGTGGCGCAGGTCGGTAAACCCCTGGAGCTGTACCACTATCCTGCCGACCGCTTTGTCGCGGGCTTTATCGGTTCGCCAAAGATGAACTTCCTGCCGGTGAAAGTTACCGCAACGGCGATTGATCAGGTGCAGGTTGAATTACCAAACCGCCAGCAAGTCTGGTTACCCGTCGACAGTGCCCGCGTTCAGGTTGGCGCCAATATGTCTTTAGGTATCCGCCCGGAACATCTGCTGCCCAGTGAAATCGCCGATGTCACCCTCGAAGGTGAAGTCCAGGTGGTCGAGCAGCTTGGTCACGAAACACAAATTCATATCCAGATCCCCGCCATCCGTCAAAACCTGGTTTACCGCCAGAACGACGTGGTGTTGGTAGAAGAGGGTGCCACATTCGCTATCGGCCTGCCGCCAGAGCGTTGCCATCTGTTCCGTGAGGATGGCACTGCATGTCGTCGGTTGCACCTGGAGCCAGGCGTTTAAGGTCCCCATAAAAAAACGAAACGCAAAACCATTCGCAGTTTTAGAAGGTGGCAGCGTTTAAAGAAAAGCAATGATCTCAGGAGATAGAACGATGATTACTCTGCGCAAACTTCCTCTGGCGGTTGCTGTGGCAGCAGGCATTATGTCTGTTCAGGCAATGGCTGTAGATTTCCATGGTTATGCTCGTTCCGGTATCGGCTGGACGGGTAGTGGCGGCGAACAACAATGTTTCCAGGCAACAGGTGCACAAAGTAAATACCGTCTCGGTAACGAATGTGAAACCTATGCGGAAATCAAATTAGGCCAGGAAGTGTGGAAAGAAGGCGATAAGAGCTTCTACTTCGACACCAACGTCGCCTACTCCGTAGCACAGCAGAATGACTGGGAAGGGACTGACCCGGCCTTCCGTGAAGCCAACGTGCAGGGTAAAAACCTGATTGAATGGCTGCCAGGCTCTACTATCTGGGCTGGTAAGCGCTTCTACCAACGTCATGACGTGCACATGATCGACTTCTACTACTGGGATATTTCAGGTCCTGGTGCCGGTATTGAAAACATCGATCTGGGCTTCGGTAAACTGTCTCTGGCCGCGAGCCGTTCTCAGGAAGCGGGTGGTTCATACGCGTTCAGCAGCCAGAATATCTATGATCGTACCAAAGACACCGCTAACGACGTATTTGACGTTCGTTTAGCGCAATTGGCAACAAACACTGATGGTATGTTGGAACTGGGTGTTGACTACGGTCGTGCGAATACGACAGATGATTACAGCCTGGCAGACGGCGCATCAAAAGATGGCTGGATGTTCACCGCTGAACATACCCAGAGCATGCTGAAGGGCTACAACAAGTTTGTTGTTCAGTATGCGACAGACTCAATGACCACACAGGGTAAAGGTCTGAACCAGGGTTCTTATGGTTCTTCTTCCTTCACCGTCACTAATCCTGACGGTAGTAAAACCAATTACGCCAATAACGTGATTAATAACAACGGTAGCCTGGTTCGTATTCTCGACCACGGTGCCATCTCCCTGGGCGACAAGTGGGACCTGATGTACGTCGGTATGTACCAGAACCTCGATATGGATAACGATCTGGGTACCGAATGGTACACCGTCGGTATTCGCCCGATGTACAAATGGACGCCAATCATGAGCACCCTGATGGAAGTCGGCTACGACAACGTCAAATCTCAGCAGACCGGCGATCGCAACAGTCAGTACAAAATCACCCTCGCGCAACAATGGCAGGCTGGCGACAGCATCTGGTCCCGCCCGGCAATTCGTGTCTTCGCAACTTATGCAAAATGGGATGAGGAGTGGGGCTACGTCAAAAATGGTAACGACGTAACCAAATACGCAGCTGCAACGAATTCTGGTATCAGCACCACCAGCCGTGGCGACAGCGATGAGTGGTCCTTCGGTGCTCAGATGGAAATCTGGTGGTAATTCAGCACTAACCTGACGTAAAGACCGAAAGAGGGGCGTAAGCCCCTCTTGATTACGGTTTAGCGCGCTATTGCCTGGCCACCGCTGAACCCATGCTATCTGAGGTGATAACAATGAAAATGAAGAAAAGTCTCGTTGCCCTTTGTTTATCTGCAGGGTTATTTGCCAGCGCACCTGGCATCAGCCTGGCCGATGTGAATATTGTGCCGCAGAACACCACCGCGGCGCCTGCTATTCCGACAGCTGCGTTGCAACAGTTAACCTGGACGCCGGTTGATCAATCTAAAGTTCAGTCCACCCAAATTTCCACCGGTGGTCAAAGCCTGAACGTTCCGGGGATCACCGGTAACGTCGTGGCCTACAGCGTTCCCGCCAACATTGGCGAGCTGACGCTGACCCTGACCAGTGAAGTAAACAAACAAACCAGCGTATTTGCGCCAAATGTCTTAATTCTTGATCAGAACATGACGCCATCTGCGTTCTTCCCCAGCAGCTATTTTACCTACCAGGAGCCCGGCGTGATGAGTGCCGATCGTCTGGAAGGCGTAATGCGGTTGACGCCAGCGCTGGGCCAGCAAAAGCTCTATGTTCTGGTCTTTACGACGGATCAAGACCTCCAACAGACCACGACCCTGCTTGATCCGGCAAAAGCCTATGCCAAGGGCGTCGGTAACGCCGTTCCCGATATTCCGGACCCGATCGCGCGGCATACCACCGATGGTCTGTTGAAATTAAAAGTCAAAACCAGCTCTTCCTCCAGTGTGTTGGTCGGGCCGCTGTTTGGATCTTCCGGCCCAGGCCCCGTCACTGTCGGCAATACCGCAGCACCTGCGGTGACTTATGCGGCTCCGGCAGCAGCGGTTGCCGCTCCTGCGCCGCAGCCGGCGAAGAAAAGTGAGCCGATGCTGAACGACACCGAAAGCTATTTTAATCAGGCGATTAAGGATGCCGTGGCGAAAGGCGATGTTGATAAAGCGCTGAAGCTGCTTGATGAAGCTGAACGTCTGGGATCCAAATCAGCCCGATCCACCTTTATCAGCAGTGTAAAAGGCAAGGGGTAAACATCTCCCCACATTGTTGATTTTGCAACAACTGGTGCGTCTCCTGGCGCACCTTTTTTTATCCTTCGGTGCGAATTGTTAAGCTTATGTTGCTCTGCCGATCACTTAATCGTGTTTGCTCACCCCGTAATGCCTTTTCTGCGATACAATGCCTTTAGGTTATAAATCGGAGAGTAAGGCATGCCACACCCTGCGTTAACGCAACTGCGTGCGCTGCGTTATTTTGATGCGATCCCGGCGCTGGACCCGCAACTGCTCGACTGGTTGTTACTGGAAGATTCCATGACCAAACGTTTTGAGCAGCAGGGAAAAGACGTCACTGTCACGTTGATTCGCGAAGCGTTCGTTGGGCAAAATGAGGTGGCTGAAGAACTGACGCTGCTGCCTAAAGAGTCCCGCTATTGGTTACGCGAAATCCTGTTATGCGCGGATGGTGAACCCTGGCTTGCCGGGCGTACCGTGGTGCCTGAATCCACCCTGTGTGGCCCTGAACTGGCCTTACAAAACCTGGGGAAAACCCCGCTCGGACGCTACCTGTTTACGTCATCAACATTGACTCGAGATTTTATTGAGATTGGCCAGGATGCAGCGCTGTGGGGGCGTCGTTCCCGCCTGCGGCTGAGCGGTAAGCCGTTGATGCTTACCGAGCTTTTTCTACCTGCATCGCCGTTGTACTGAGAGGAAGATAAAGATGGAGTGGAGTCTGACGCAGAATAAGCTGCTGGCGTTTCACCGCTTGATGCGTACGGATAAGCCAATCGGCGCCTTACTGCTGCTGTGGCCTACGCTGTGGGCGTTATGGGTAGCAACTCCTGGCATGCCGCAATTGTGGATCCTGGCGGTTTTTGTCGCCGGCGTATGGTTAATGCGCGCCGCCGGATGCGTGGTGAATGACTATGCCGACAGGAAGTTTGACGGCCACGTTAAACGTACCGCGAATCGGCCTCTGCCGAGCGGGGCTGTCACCGAGAAAGAAGCCCGAACGCTGTTTGTGGTATTGGTATTGCTGGCCTTCCTGCTGGTCCTGACCCTTAATACGATGACCATTTTGTTGTCCGTTGCGGCGTTAGCGCTGGCGTGGGTTTACCCGTTTATGAAGCGCTATACGCATCTGCCGCAGGTGGTGCTGGGGGCGGCGTTTGGCTGGTCGATCCCGATGGCGTTCGCCGCCGTGAGCGAGTCCGTCCCGCTGAGCTGCTGGCTGATGTTCCTTGCTAATATCCTCTGGGCTGTGGCCTATGATACGCAGTACGCCATGGTTGACCGCGATGATGACCTCAAGATTGGTATTAAATCGACCGCGATTCTGTTCGGCCAGAACGACAAGCTAATCATTGGTATTCTGCAGGTGGGCGTGCTGGTACTGATGGCGCTGGTGGGTTGGCTAAACGGGTTGGGACTGGGCTATTACTGGTCTCTGTTAGTGGCAGGGGCGCTGTTTGTGTATCAGCAGAAACTGATCGTCAACCGTGAGCGTGACGCCTGCTTTAAGGCGTTTATGAACAATAACTATGTCGGTCTGGTGTTGTTCTTAGGCCTGGCAATGAGCTACTGGCATTTTTGAGTTTGGCTTAGCCTGCAAAATAAAAACCGGTCATTTCATTTCGACCGGTTTTTTTATGCTTACTCGCCTTGTGTGGCGCTCTCGATGGTCAGACGCACATCCGACGTGACCAGTTCGGCCAGCATCTGATAGATCTTCATCGTCTCTTCCGGTTCGGCATCTCCGGTATCGCTGATGTATCCCTCGTCACGCAGCGTCAGAACCAGAGAGCTGAACACGGCCTTGTCGAAGAATTCCGGCGCGTTTATGCCGTGCAGGACGGAAAGACGCTGAGCCACGGTGCGGCTCTCTTTCTCCAGCGTACCACGGTTGATAGACGGGTTAGCGCTCAGCAGCCAGAAGGTAATGGCGTAGCGCTGCAACGTCTCACGAGCACCCGCCGCCAGCAGCTGTAGCGTACGGGAACGGGCCGGATTGATATGCAGTTCGTCATCGTCCAGGGTAATGAGTCCCTGACGCTGCATTTCGCTGGCCAGTTCGTCGATCACACCTGCAAGTTCGTCACGCTCCCAGCGCAGGAACAGCTCCGCTTTCAGCATCGGGTACAGCGCTTCAATATGCTGTTGCAGCGCGGCGCGTGAAATATGACGATGCTGGGTTACGATGGCCGCCATCAACGAAGGCAGAACCAGCATATGCGCAATGTTGTTGCGGTAGTACGTCATCAATACCGCCTGCTCGCGCGGCAGAATGATGATGTCGCCGATGGTGTCTTTCTCGACCTCAAACTTGTTCATCTGCAAGGCATGGTCAATCAGCTCACTGGCGCTCTGCGCAGGAACCGTCGCATCTGAGGCATACGGTACGTTGCGCAGCAGACTCAGATAGCAATCGAGTTGTTCAGTCAATTGCTCACGGGTCAGAGAGCGCTGGCGGGAAGCCAGTAACGCGGTACAGCACAGGTTCATGGCGTTGGCCGCGCCTGCGTTGTTAATGCGTACCATCAGATCGGCGGCAATGTTATTTACCGTCGGCGTCAGCCAGGCAGGGCGGATAGACTCGATAGGATCGATAGATTCACGCCACTCCGGCACATGCTGGTTGAGGTAAGTCATCAATGGCATCGGCTCGCCAAAGTTGACGTAGCCCTGACCCAGATTACGCAGCTTGCTTAAGCCACGCAGCATTTGCGGCAGGCTCTCTTTCTCTTTCGTCGCGCCACGCAGTTCTTTCGCATACGTGCCCACTTCCATTACGTGCTCGTAGCCGATGTAGATCGGTACGAGGGTAATCGGACGCGTACCGCCGCGCAGCATCGCCTGAATGGTCATCGACAGGGTGCCGGTTTTCGGGTCGAGCAAACGTCCGGTACGCGAACGACCGCCTTCGACAAAGTACTCAACCGAGTAGCCGCGGCTGAACAACTCGCCCAGATATTCGCGGAAAACGGTGGAATAAAGCTTATTGCCTTTGAAGGTACGACGAATAAAGAACGCGCCCAGACGGCGGAAAATCGGGCCTGCTGGCCAGAAGTTCAGGTTGATGCCTGCCGCGATGTGCGGCGGAACCAGACCCTGATGGTACAGCACGTACGACAGCAGCATATAGTCCATATGGCTGCGATGGCACGGAACATAGACGATTTCGTGCCCATCGTGCGCCAACTGGCGTACACGCTCTGCATTATGAACGTTAATCCCCTGATACAGACGGTTCCAGGTAAAGCCCAGAATACGGTCTGTCAGACGGATCATCTCGTAGGAGAAGTTGGCGGCAATCTCTTCCATCAGCGCTATCGCATTTTGCTGCGCTTTTTCGTGGGAGATTTTTTTACTGCGCGCTTCATCTTCTACCGCACGCGCGATAGCTTTTGAGGCCAACAGTTTGTTAAACAGATCCTGACGGGCAGGGAGGCGCGGACCGACAGCGGCCAGGCGTTGGCGCGCAAAGTGCATACGCGCTACGCGCGCCAGCTTCTGGGCGATAATTTTATCTGTACCGTGTTCATCCGCCATGCGACGCAGGGAAACCGACGGGGAGAAGCGGACAAAGCTGTCGCGACCCAGCCAGGACACAGCAAAGAATTTTTGTACGCCGTTCAGCATACGCAGCGGCGGGTTGACCTCGCCTTTTTCGCGCCCGGGCGCACGACCAAACATCACCGAAACCGGCACCATCTGCACATCCAGGTCTGGATTGCTGCGATGCAAGTCGAGATAGTTATGGAACAGCTTAATGGACTCTTCTTTTGGCGTGTAATAGGTAAATACACGTGGACCGCCGTGAATAAACACGTAGCGCGGCAGTAGAGTTCCGTCTATCTCCAGCGGTTCCAGGGGATCCGGGAGATCGTGCGCCAGACATTGGGCGCGCAGCGTCAGCAAGTCTGCTTTGGAGTTGTACGGTAGGACGTACATAATGGGGCGAGAAGTATCGAGCCCCAATTCCGGTGCAGGTTCCGCCGGAATAGACTTGCTTTTTACCAGCACGCTTAATGGTAAATTCAGTAATTTGTAGTAAATTCGTGGCCAGCCGGACATAAACGATGTAAAGCCTCTGGTTAATAATGCAAATGCGCTGCAAGGATATCAGAAAGTTTAGTGAATTTCTGGTGTATCCGGTCATACTTCGCGCTGCTTTGCCACACCCTGAAACAAACGGGGTAACGTTACAATGACATTGACGCTAATAATGTAAAAAGGTTCTTTTTGATGGCCAATAATACCACTGGATTCACCCGAATTATCAAAGCAGCAGGCTATTCCTGGAAAGGTTTTCGCGCCGCATGGATTAATGAGGCGGCATTTCGCCAGGAAAGCGTTGCCGTTCTGCTAGGCGTTGCCATCGCCTGCTGGCTGGACGTCGACGCCATTACGCGCGTGTTGCTGATCGGTTCCGTGATGCTGGTGATGATCGTTGAAATTCTCAACAGTGCGATTGAGGCGGTGGTTGATCGTATCGGCTCCGAGTACCACGAACTGTCTGGTCGTGCGAAAGACATGGGGTCGGCGGCGGTACTACTGTCCATTTTTGTCGCCCTGATCACCTGGGGCATCCTGTTGTGGTCGCATTTGCGATAAAGATTCCACAACTTCATCATTCTCCTGTTTTTTGTGCAGTTTGCGGTTCCAAAATCACCTTTAGCTGTATATACTCACAGCATAACTGTATATACACCCAGGGGGCGGAATGAAAGCGTTAACGGCCAGGCAGCAAGAGGTGTTTGATCTTATTAGAGATCACATCAGCCAGACAGGTATGCCACCGACGCGTGCGGAGATCGCGCAGCGTTTGGGGTTCCGTTCCCCAAACGCTGCTGAAGAACATCTGAAAGCGCTGGCGCGTAAAGGTGTGCTGGAAATTGTATCCGGCGCATCGCGTGGTATTCGTCTGTTGCAGGAAGAAGAAGAAGGTTTACCGCTTGTCGGGCGCGTTGCGGCAGGTGAGCCACTTCTGGCGCAGCAACACATCGAAGGCCATTATCAGGTCGATCCTTCACTGTTCAAACCGAACGCCGATTTTCTGCTGCGCGTCAGCGGTATGTCGATGAAAGATATCGGGATTATGGACGGTGATTTGCTGGCCGTGCATAAAACACAGGATGTGCGTAACGGCCAGGTTGTCGTCGCGCGCATTGACGACGAAGTGACGGTGAAGCGCCTGAAAAAACAGGGCAACAAGGTTGAACTCCTGCCAGAAAACAGCGAATTCAAACCCATTGTGGTCGACCTGCGCGAGCAAAACTTCACCATCGAAGGGCTGGCTGTTGGCGTCATTCGTAACGGTGAATGGCTGTAATCACAGGTTGCTTTCCCGACAGCCGGATAAGACGTTTGCGTCGTCATCCGGCAACGTGCCCGGTGGCGCTGCGCTTACCGGGCATGGACAACATCTTCCAGTACGTCTAACTTCTTTTCAGGCGCTATTTCATGCCTTTCTTTACCTCCTCCGACAAAGCACTCTGGCGTCTAGCCTTACCGATGATCTTCTCCAATATCACCGTTCCCTTGCTGGGATTGGTCGATACCGCGGTCATTGGTCATCTGGACAGTCCGGTCTATCTTGGCGGCGTTGCCGTTGGCGCCACCGCGACCAGTTTTCTCTTTATGCTGCTGCTTTTTTTACGCATGAGCACCACCGGCCTTACCGCCCAGGCATTTGGCGCGAAAAATCCGCAGGCACTGGCGCGTGCGCTGGTGCAACCGCTAATGCTGGCGCTGGGGGCGGGGCTGCTTATTGCACTGTTTCGTACGCCGATTATCGATCTGGCCCTGCATATTGTCGGCGGCAGTGAAGCCGTACTGGAGCAGGCCCGACGTTTCCTGGAAATCCGTTGGTTAAGCGCCCCCGCCTCGCTGGCGAATCTGGTGCTGCTCGGCTGGCTGCTTGGCGTTCAGTATGCGCGAGCGCCGGTTATCCTGCTGATTGTCGGTAATGTTCTCAACATTGTGCTCGATTTGTGGCTGGTGATGGGCCTGCATATGAACGTGCAGGGCGCGGCGCTGGCGACGGTCATCGCCGAATACGCCACCTTGCTGATCGGTCTGTTAATGGTCCGCAAGGTCCTGCATATGCGCGGAATTTCGCTGGCAATGTTGAAACAGGCGTGGCGTGGCAATTTCCGCCGGTTACTGGCGCTTAACCGCGACATCATGCTGCGCTCGCTGTTGCTGCAGCTCTGTTTTGGTGCCATTACGGTGCTGGGTGCGCGTCTGGGGAGCGATATCATTGCGGTAAATGCTGTTCTGATGACCTTACTGACCTTTACCGCCTACGCGCTGGACGGGTTCGCCTACGCCGTTGAAGCGCATTCTGGTCAGGCCTATGGCGCAAGGGATGGCAGCCAGTTACTGGATGTCTGGCGCGCAGCCTGTCGACAGTCCGGTCTTGTGGCGATTCTGTTTTCGCTGGTTTATGCCCTGTTTGGCGAGCACATTATCGCGTTGCTGACTTCGCTCCCGCAGATACAACTGCTGGCCGATCGCTATCTTATCTGGCAGGTGATTTTGCCGCTGGTTGGCGTCTGGTGTTATTTGCTGGACGGTATGTTTATCGGCGCAACACGGGCTGCAGAAATGCGCAACAGCATGGCCGTTGCCGCCGCGGGATTCGCATTAACGTTGCTGGCTTTACCACTGCTGGGTAACCACGGCTTGTGGCTGGCGCTCACCGTGTTTCTCGCCCTGCGCGGGCTTTCACTGGCCTTTATCTGGCGACGTCACTGGCGCAACGGGACGTGGTTCGTTGAAGCCTGACGGTTAAAAATTCTGAATAGTGAGTCGAATGCCGAATCAGTGACTACACTTATTATCACGTCCAGCAGAAAAGATAGCGGAGTTGGACGAGATACTCTGGCTATTCACAACCTAACGATGAGGATTTGATGATGAATAAAGACGAAGTCGGCGGCAACTGGAAACAGTTCAAAGGTAAAGTGAAAGAGCAATGGGGCAAACTGACCGACGATGATATGACGGTCATTGAAGGCAAACGTGACCAACTGGTCGGTAAAGTCCAGGAGCGTTACGGTTACGCAAAAGATCAGGCGGAGAAAGAAGTTACTGATTGGGAAACCCGCAACGATTACCGCTGGTAATTAGTCCCCTCCTGAGAGTACAAGGATGTACGCTCTTTTGCTTAGCGACCGACTTTCTTTTTCACCAAAATTGAGTGGTCATGCTGGCATTCTCCAGGATGGCGACAGGCTTCAACCTCCACGCATGCCGGGCACAGCCCGTGAGCTTCAATCACGTTATGCCGCAGAGCAAAACCCATTTTTGCCGCCAGCATATGCATAATGTCTTCCACACCTTCCGCACACTCTTCTTTTACCACGCCACAGCGATCGCAAATAAACATCGCAGAACTGTGGGTCGGTTGATCGAACAGGTGACACAGCATGTAACTGTTGGTCGATTCCACTTTATGTACAAAACCTTGTTCCAGCAGAAAATCGAGCGCACGATAAACGGTCGGCGGCTTGGCCTGTGGCTCGGTTTCCCGTAGCAGGTCGAGCAGATCGTAAGCGCTGATTGCACCTTCCTGCAGGCTCATCAGGCGCAGCACTTCGAGGCGCTGCGGCGTTAGCCGCACGTTGCGTTGCGCACAGAGCTTTTCAGCTTGAGCCAATAACTCCTGCGTGGTGGTTTTGTCCATTTGGCGCCTCGATTTGTGTGAAAGGTTAATCCCTTACTTTATCATGTTCTGCTTAAAACGCCGAGATCCGCCGCTGTGTGCTATACCTGACGCATCGTATTCTGGAGAATCAACATGAAAAGACCCGACTGTATTCGCCACTGGCGAGAGGTGGAGGGGGCTGATGACTCCACCTACCCCGACAGCAATGAACTTTTTGCTATTGGCGCGCCGCTTGCCCGTAAACTGGGGTTAGGCAGACTAGGTATTCATCATGAACGCCTGCCGCCGGGGCGTCGCACATCTTATCCTCATGCGGAAAGCGATGAAGAAGAGTTTATCTATGTGCTGGAAGGCTATCCTGAAGCCTGGATCAACGGCTATTTATGGAAGCTCGAACCTGGCGACAGCGTCGGTTTTCCGGCAGGAACCGGGGTGTGCCACACCTTTATCAATAACACCAGTGAAGAGGTGCGCCTGCTGGTCGTGGGTGAGGCAAACAAAAAATATAATCGCATTTATTACCCGCTTAACCCGGTCTATGCCGCCACGCGCGAGGATCGCTGGGTTGACCATCCGCCGCAGTTTTTTGGCCCACATGACGGCAAGCCGGGGCGCAAATAACGCTCTGTGAGAATATGCTGTGGGAGCCACGATGATGGGGCGCACTATCACATCGGTCTATGCTATAGTAGCGCCCCTTTTTTAACCGGATGCTTGAATATTCGCCATGCTGCCTGAATCTCAGTCTACCGCTTTTCCCGCTCATCGTTTTTCTATCGCGCCGATGCTCGACTGGACGGACAGACATTGCCGCTACTTTTTGCGTTTACTGTCCCGCCAGACGCTGCTTTATACGGAGATGGTGACCACCGGCGCGATCATTCATGGTAAAGGCGATTATCTGGCGTATAGCGAAGAAGAACATCCGGTCGCGTTGCAACTGGGCGGGAGCGATCCGGCTGCGCTGGCGCAGTGTGCGAAGCTCGCTGAACAGCGGGGCTATGACGAAATTAACCTCAACGTGGGTTGTCCTTCCGACCGCGTACAGAATGGCATGTTTGGCGCCTGTCTGATGGGGAATGCGCAACTGGTCGCCGATTGCGTCAAGGCGATGCGCGATGTGGTGTCGATTCCGGTTACGGTGAAGACCCGAATCGGCATTGATGATCAGGACAGCTACGAATTCCTGTGCGATTTCATCAACACGGTATCTGGCAACGGCGAATGCGAGATGTTTATCATCCATGCCCGCAAGGCCTGGCTGTCCGGGTTAAGTCCGAAAGAAAACCGCGAGATCCCACCGCTGGATTATGACCGTGTTTATCAGTTAAAGCGTGATTTCCCGCATCTGACGATGTCGATCAACGGCGGCATTAAATCGCTGGAAGAAGCGAAAAAGCATCTGCAACATATGGATGGCGTGATGGTGGGGCGTGAGGCCTATCAAAACCCCGGAATTCTGGCGTCGGTTGACCGCGAAATTTTTGCTGCCGTGACACATGATGCCGATCCGGTCGCCGTGGTGCGTGCCATGTACCCCTATATTGAGCGTGAACTGAGTCAGGGAACCTATTTGGGGCATGTAACGCGCCATATGCTGGGACTGTTTCAGGGGATTCCAGGGGCACGTCAATGGCGTCGTTACCTGAGTGAGAACGCGCATAAAGCCGGAGCCGATATTAACGTTCTGGAACACGCGTTGAAGCTGGTGGCCGATAAGCGTTAGTTTCTCACTAAAAGTTAGTTAATTTCACCACACCCTGTGCTTTGTCACAGGGCGTTTTGTTTACAAATCAGTAGATTAACTTTGGCACGTTTCTTGTAATGGAATGGAGAGTATTTCATTTCGGGAGAGAGCCATGCTGGAACTACTTTTTGTGATTGGATTTTTTATCATGCTGATGGTCACTGGCGTATCGTTGCTGGGGGTGCTGGCCGCGCTGGTGGTAGCCACCGCCGTGATGTTTTTGGGCGGACTATTTGCCTTGATGATTAAACTGTTGCCCTGGCTGCTATTGGCCGTTGCCGTGGTGTGGGTGATCAAGGCGATAAAAGCGCCAAAAGTCCCACAGTATCAGCGCAATAACCGCCGATTTTACTAAGGTATTGAGTGGTCCGTCACAACCTGAAACATTGCCTTTAGAACCAAATAGGAATTGATTATCAAATCTGTCACTATTGCCAGGTTAACGAATTCATCGAGCTGTACCCTACATACAGCCGAACTAAAAAAAGAAAGGGCTTCCTGCGGGAAGCCCTAATTCTTTCTTTCCCCGTCATAATTCAAACTCCAGGTGTGTTGGCTGCTTTCATTCACCCCAGTCACTTACTCCAGTAAGCTCCTGGGGATTCACTCCATTGCCGCCGTCCTGGAGCATAAATTATTTAGGGGAAATGAGGGCGTTACGGGATCAGTAGACTCGATCCCTGCGTGACGCGGCTTTCCAGCACTTCATGGGCACGCTGCGCGTCGTGTAGCGCAAATGTCTGACCCGGCGCCACATCCACTTTTATCACCCCACTGGCAATCAGCGAGAAAAGCTCATTGCTGGCTTCGGTTAATTCGTGGTGATTGGTGATGTAGCCCTGCAGAGAGGGACGGGTCACGTATAGCGAACCTTTCTGATTCAGAATCCCTAAATTTACACCGGTCACTGGTCCGGACGCGTTGCCAAAACTGACCATCAGTCCGCGGCGCTGCAGACAATCAAGAGACGCCTCCCAGGTGTCTTTCCCCACCGAGTCGTACACCACCCGCACTTTTTTACCGCCGGTGATCTCTTTTACCCGCTCAACGATGCTTTCTTCTCGATAGTTAATCACCTGCCACGCGCCGGCCTGCTGCGCAATTGGCGCTTTTTGCGCGTTGCCGACGGTACCAATCAGTTTCGCTCCCAACGCTTTCGCCCACTGACAAGCGATCAGACCGACGCCACCTGCGGCGGCATGGAATAAAAACGGTTCGTCAGGCTGGATTTCATAGGTTTTGCGTAACAGGTAAAAAACGGTCAGCCCTTTCAGAAACGAGGCGGCGGCCTGTTCAAACGAGATAGCGTTAGGCAGAATAGCGGCTTTATCAGCCGGAACGTTATGCACTGAGCTGTAAGCGCCAAGCGCAGACTGAGCATACACCACGCGATCGCCGGCTTTAATGTGCGTCACTTTGCTGCCAACTTTGCTGACCACGCCCGCGGCTTCGGTACCCAGACCGCTGGGTAGAGAAGGTGGTGGATAAAGACCACTGCGGATGTAGGTGTCGATGTAGTTGATCCCAATCGCTTTGTTCTCGACCTGGATTTCGTTTTCCGCCGGGTCAACGGGCGTAAACTCCACAGCCTTGAGTACATCAGGCCCACCATGCTTGTGAAATTCAATACGTGTTGCCATGCTTCCTCCAAAAGAAATGTGGTAATCTTTCGACCCAATCATTATCTCGGTAACTCCATTCACTATGGCAGGAAATAAACCCTTCAACAAACAACAGACTGATGCTCGTGAGCGCGATCCCCAGGTCGCCGGGCTGAAAGTACCGCCGCACTCGATTGAAGCGGAACAGTCGGTGTTGGGCGGTTTAATGCTGGATAACGAACGCTGGGATGATGTGGCCGAACGCGTTGTGGCGGAGGATTTTTATACCCGCCCGCACCGGCATATCTTCACGGAAATGCATCGCCTGCAGGAGATGGGTAAACCCATCGATCTGATTACCCTGGCAGAGTCGCTGGAAGTTCAGGGCCAGCTGGACAGCGTCGGCGGTTTTGCGTACCTGGCTGAGTTATCGAAAAATACGCCAAGTGCGGCCAACATTAGCGCTTATGCGGATATCGTCCGCGAACGTGCCGTAGTTCGTGACATGATTTCGGTCGCGAATGAAATCGCGGAAGCCGGATTCGATCCGCAAGGACGTTCCAGTGAAGACCTGCTGGATCTCGCGGAGTCTCGCGTCTTTAAAATCGCTGAAAGCCGCGCCAACAAAGACGAAGGCCCGAAAAACATTACCGATGTGCTCGACGCAACCGTCGCGCGTATCGAGCAGTTATTCCAGCAGCCGCACGACGGCGTCACTGGGGTGAACACCGGTTATGACGACCTCAACAAAAAGACCGCTGGCTTACAGCCATCAGATCTCATCATCGTCGCCGCGCGTCCGTCGATGGGTAAAACGACATTTGCAATGAACCTCGTCGAAAATGCGGCGATGTTGCAGGATAAGCCGGTTCTTATCTTTAGTCTGGAAATGCCCTCAGAACAGATCATGATGCGTTCCCTGGCCTCGCTTTCACGCGTAGACCAGACAAAAATTCGTACTGGTCAACTGGATGACGAAGACTGGGCGCGAATTTCCGGAACAATGGGTATTTTGCTGGAGAAACGAAACATCTATATTGATGACTCCTCCGGCCTGACGCCAACGGAAGTGCGTTCGCGTGCCCGTCGTATCGCCCGTGAACACGGCGGTATCGGACTTATCATGATCGACTACCTGCAGTTGATGCGCGTGCCGTCGCTTTCCGACAACCGTACGCTGGAAATTGCTGAAATTTCCCGCTCGCTGAAAGCGTTAGCGAAAGAACTGCATGTGCCGGTGGTGGCGCTGTCGCAGCTTAACCGCTCTCTGGAACAACGCGCCGACAAGCGTCCGGTCAACTCGGATCTGCGTGAATCCGGTTCCATCGAGCAGGATGCCGACTTAATCATGTTTATCTATCGTGATGAGGTTTATCACGAAAACAGCGACTTAAAAGGCATCGCCGAAATTATTATTGGTAAGCAGCGTAACGGTCCGATCGGAACGGTTCGCCTGACATTTAACGGACAGTGGTCGCGATTCGACAACTATGCGGGCCCACAATACGACGACGAATAAATCTCCGTCATCCTTCATGCTGCAGATGCGTTGACTTCGCCCGTTCACCCCGGTCACTTAGTTTACTAAGCTTCCGGGGATTCTCAGGCTTGTCGCCTTCCTGCAACACGAATGATTTAGGAGATTCTTTTATTAAGGAATACAAATGCAAGCGGCAACTGTAGTTATTAACCGCCGCGCTCTGCGACACAACCTGCAACGTCTGCGTGAACTGGCTCCTGCCAGTAAACTGGTTGCGGTCGTGAAAGCGAACGCCTACGGCCATGGTCTGTTAGAGACCGCGCGAACGCTCCCCGATGCGGACGCTTTTGGTGTCGCTCGTCTTGAAGAAGCCCTGCGGCTGCGCGCGGGTGGGATCACACAGCCTATCCTGTTGCTGGAAGGTTTTTTCGATGCCACCGATCTGCCGACTATCTCCGCGCAGCGTCTGCATACCGCTGTACACAACCAGGAGCAGCTAGAAGCCCTGGAGGCCGCAAAACTGGTTGAGCCGGTCACCGTCTGGATGAAGCTCGACACGGGAATGCACCGCCTGGGCGTACGTCCTGAACAGGCCGAGGCGTTTTATCAGCGCTTAACGCAATGTGAAAATGTGCGCCAGCCGGTCAATATCGTCAGCCACTTTGCGCGCGCGGACGAGCCTGAGTGTGGCGCGACTGAAAAGCAGCTCGATATCTTTAATCGCTTCTGTGAAGGTAAACCAGGGCAGCGTTCCATTGCCGCATCCGGCGGTATTCTGCTGTGGCCGCAGTCTCACTTCGACTGGGCGCGTCCGGGGTTGATTCTGTACGGCGTATCACCGCTGGAAAACCACTCTATCGGCGCCGATTTTGGCTGCCAGCCGGTGATGTCGTTAACCTCCAGCCTGATTGCGGTGCGTGAGCACAAAGCGGGCGAACCGGTTGGCTATGGCGGTACCTGGCAGAGCGAGCGCGATACGCGTTTAGGCGTAGTGGCGATGGGGTATGGCGATGGTTACCCGCGTGCGGCGCCGTCCGGGACACCGGTGCTGGTCAATGGCCGTGAAGTGCCGATCGTGGGTCGCGTCGCGATGGATATGATTTGCGTCGATTTAGGTCCCGAGGCGCAGGATAAGGCTGGTGATACTGTGATTCTTTGGGGTGAAGGTTTGCCCGTTGAACGCATTGCTGATATGACGAAAGTAAGTGCTTACGAACTTATCACGCGCCTGACCTCAAGGGTGGCGATGAAGTATATCGACTAACTTCATGATATGCCGGACAGGCGGGAACCCCGCCATCCGGCAATATGCTCGCCAACTGCAACATCCTCTCGATCTTCTTCCGCTTCCGGTTTATTGTGTTCTTATCCTCTGCCTGTAAACCTGGAGAACCACCTCGTGTTTCAAAAAGTTGACGCCTACGCTGGCGACCCGATTTTATCGCTCATGGAGCGATTCAAAGAAGATTCACGTAGCGACAAAGTGAACCTCAGCATTGGCCTGTACTACAACGAAGACGGTATTATTCCTCAGCTTAAAGCGGTGGCGGAGGCGGAAGCCCGACTCAATGCCAAACCGCATGGCGCTTCGCTATATCTACCGATGGAAGGTCTGAACACGTATCGCCATACCATTGCGCCGCTGCTGTTTGGCGCGGATCATTCGGTTCTCCAGCAACAGCGTGTCGCCACCATTCAGACGCTGGGTGGTTCCGGTGCGCTAAAAATTGGCGCAGACTTCCTGAAACGCTATTTCCCTGATTCTGGCGTATGGGTCAGCGATCCAACATGGGAAAACCATATCGCGATTTTTGAAGGGGCTGGATTCGAAGTGAGTACTTACCCCTGGTATGACAACGAAACCAACGGGGTACGTTTCAACGATCTGCTGGCCACGCTGAATACCTTACCGGCGCGCAGCATTGTGCTGCTGCATCCGTGCTGCCATAACCCGACCGGTGCAGATTTAACCCCTGCGCAATGGGATGACGTTATTGAAATTCTGAAATCGCGCGATCTGATCCCATTCCTCGACATTGCTTATCAGGGCTTTGGCGGCGGAATGCGGGACGATGCTTATGCGATCCGCGCCATTGCCAGCGCTGGATTACCCGCTCTGGTCAGCAACTCATTTTCTAAAATCTTCTCTTTATACGGCGAGCGCGTCGGTGGATTGTCTGTGGTATGTGAAGACGCCGATTCGGCAAGCCGCGTTCTGGGGCAATTAAAAGCGACCGTGCGTCGTAACTACTCCAGCCCGCCGAACTTTGGCGCACAGGTGGTTGCTACGGTACTGGGTGACGACGCGCTGAAAGCCAGCTGGCTGGCGGAAGTCGAAGAGATGCGGACCCGCATCCTGGCAATGCGCCAGGAACTGGTTAACGTGCTGAACGCTGAAATCCCTGGGCGTAACTTTGACTATCTGCTGCAACAGCGCGGAATGTTCAGCTATACCGGGCTTAGTGCTGCTCAGGTCGATCGCCTGCGTGATGAGTTTGGTGTGTACCTGATTGCCAGCGGTCGTATGTGCGTGGCCGGATTGAATCACGCTAACGTGCAACGTGTGGCGAAGGCATTTGCTGCCGTCATGTAACCGGGTTTGTCATTTCTCACACAGTGTTGCCGGATGGCGGCGTAAACGCCTTATCGGTCTACAAGGGCAGTGATTTTTCGTTTGTAGGCCTGATGAGCGTTGCGCCATCAGGCACGCTTTTCTGTGTGATCGTGCTCTTTTTCTGTAACAAAACCAGAGAAAATCCTTCCTTTCCCTCCCCTCAGGGGGTAAGGTCAGATAGTTTTTTGACCAGTTGTTAATAAAAAAATGATAACTAACTGACTACTTAGGGAAAAATATGCGCAAGTTTACGTTGGCACTGAGTGCCGTTTGTTTATTGTTCACGTTAAATCAGCCTGCCCAGGCCTTAGTTTCTTCTCCCTCGCAGCTCAATCCTGGCACCAACGTTGCAAAACTCGCCGAGCAGGCCCCCATTCACTGGGTCTCCGTGGCGCAAATTGAAAACAGTCTGACCGGACGCCCGCCGATGGCCGTCGGGTTTGATATCGATGACACCGTCCTTTTTTCCAGCCCAGGCTTCTGGCGCGGTAAGAAAACGTACTCTCCGGACAGCGAGGATTACCTGAAGAATCCGGCTTTTTGGGAGAAAATGAACAACGGCTGGGACGAGTTCAGTATTCCAAAAGAAGTGGCGCGTCAGTTGATTGATATGCATGTGCGTCGTGGCGATAGCATTTTCTTCGTCACCGGACGTAGCCCGACGAAGACTGAAACGGTATCGAAAACGCTGGCTGATAACTTTCACATCCCGGCCGCTAATATGAATCCGGTCATTTTTGCCGGCGACAAGCCGGGCCAGAACACCAAAACGCAGTGGTTACAGGATAAAAACGTGCGCATGTTCTACGGCGATTCTGACAATGACATCACCGCCGCTCGCGACGTGGGTATTCGCGGTATTCGTATTTTACGTGCTTCCAACTCCACCTATAAACCGCTGCCCCAGGCTGGCGCGTTTGGTGAAGAGGTGATCGTAAATTCTGAGTATTAAAGGCCCAAGCTGCTATTTGGTGGCTTTTTAAACAAATTTGCGTTACTGGCTTTTACCTTTTGCGGACTTGCTGCACACTGAATAAAGGATGTTCTCATTAGGCGAGTGCTGGTAAGGGGAATAAAGATGACGAATTCGGAGTTGCTGCAATACTGCATGGCAAAAACGGGCGCAGAGCAGAGCGTGCACAGTGACTGGAAAGCCACACAAATCAAAGTCGAAGATGTACTCTTTGCCATGGTAAAAGAGGTAGAAGAACGCCCGGCGGTCTCTCTGAAAACCAGCCCTGAACTGGCGGAATTGTTGCGTCAGCAGCATAGCGATGTTCGACCAAGCAGGCATCTGAATAAAGCGCACTGGAGCACGGTGTATCTGGACGGCTCGCTGCCGGATTCGCAGATTTATTATCTGGTTGATGCCTCTTATCAGCTGGCGGTGAACACGCTGCCGGAAGATAAACGCCGGATACTTGCGCAGCCCTGATCTGTTTCGCCGGATGCGGCGCAAGCGCCTTATCCGGCCTACAAGAAATTATGCATATTCTGTAGGCCAGATAAGTGTTGCGCAATTACAACAGCGGTTTGAGGAAGCGGGCCGTGTGTGAAGCTTCACACTCAGCGACCGTTTCTGGCGTGCCGGAAACCAGAATTTCCCCGCCGCCGCTACCGCCTTCCGGACCGAGATCGACAATCCAGTCCGCCGTTTTAATCACGTCCAGATTGTGCTCAATCACCACGATGGTGTTGCCCTGATCGCGCAACTGATGCAGCACGTCCAGCAACTGCTGAATATCCGCAAAATGCAGACCGGTGGTCGGCTC
Source organism: Citrobacter freundii complex sp. 2025EL-00176 (assembly GCF_053309355.1). Lineage (NCBI taxonomy): Bacteria > Pseudomonadati > Pseudomonadota > Gammaproteobacteria > Enterobacterales > Enterobacteriaceae > Citrobacter > Citrobacter freundii complex sp. 2025EL-00176. The sequence goes on from NZ_JBRYHT010000013.1 coordinate 41,904, forward strand.
ATCAAGGATATACAACGTTTGCCCGGTGCCGCGTTTTGACAGTTCGCGCGCCAACTTCACGCGCTGTGCTTCGCCGCCGGAGAGCGTAGTGGCCGACTGGCCGAGACGGATATAGGTCAGCCCCACGTCCATCAGCGTTTGCAGTTTACGCGCCAGCGCCGGGACGGCATCAAAGAACTCGCGTGCTTCTTCAATGGTCATATCCAGCACTTCGTGGATGGTCTTGCCCTTGTACTTAATCTCCAGCGTTTCGCGGTTATAGCGCTTGCCTTTGCACTGATCGCACGGCACATAGATATCCGGCAGGAAGTGCATTTCAACTTTGATCACGCCGTCGCCCTGACAGGCTTCACAGCGTCCGCCGCGGACGTTAAAGCTGAAACGACCCGGCGTGTAGCCGCGCGCGCGGGACTCTGGTACGCCAGCAAACAGTTCGCGCACCGGCGTAAACACACCGGTGTAGGTTGCCGGGTTAGAGCGCGGCGTACGACCAATCGGGCTTTGGTCAATGTCGATCACTTTGTCGAAATGTTCCAGGCCCTGAACGTCGCGGTACGGCGCAGGTTCAGCCAGCGTGGCGCCGTTCAGCGCCGTTTGCGCAATCGGGAACAGCGTGTCGTTGATCAGCGTCGATTTACCCGAACCGGAAACCCCGGTAATGCAGGTGAACAGGCCAACCGGCAGCGTCAGGGTGACATCTTTCAGGTTGTTGCCGCGCGCGCCGGTAAGCTTCAGTACTTTTTCCGGATCGGCCGCCACGCGCTGTTTCGGCACTTCAATCTTACGCTTACCGCTCATGTACTGGCCGGTCAGCGACTCAGGCACCGCCATGATGTCGTCGAGCGTCCCTTCGGCAACCACCTGACCGCCGTGAACGCCAGCGCCCGGGCCGATATCGATAACGTGGTCGGCGGCGCGAATCGCATCTTCATCGTGCTCGACCACAATCACGGTATTACCCAGATTACGCAGATGGATGAGCGTGCCCAACAGACGTTCGTTATCGCGCTGATGCAGACCGATCGACGGTTCATCCAGCACGTACATCACGCCGACCAGACCCGCGCCGATCTGGCTCGCCAGGCGAATACGTTGCGCTTCGCCGCCGGAAAGCGTTTCCGCCGAACGTGATAGCGTCAGGTAATTGAGGCCGACGTTAACCAGAAACTTCAGACGATCGCCAATCTCTTTAAGGATTTTCTCTGCAATCTTCGCTCGCTGACCGGCAAGTTTCAGGTTGTTGAAGAAATCCATCGCATGGCCGATGCTCATGTCGGAAATGGCGGGCAGCGGCGTATTCTCGACAAATACGTGACGGGCTTCCCGGCGCAAACGCGTCCCTTCACAGCTGGCGCACGGGCGGTTGCTGATGAATTTCGCTAATTCCTCGCGTACCGCGCTGGATTCCGTCTCTTTATAACGGCGCTCCATATTGTGCAATACGCCTTCGAACGGATGGCGACGTACGGACGTATCGCCGCGATCGTTCATGTATTTAAATTCGATATTCTCTTTACCTGAACCATACAGCACCACTTTATGCACGGTAGGGTTCAGGCTGGCCCATGGGGCTTCAACGTCGAATTTATAATGTTCTGCCAGAGACTTAAGCATCTGGAAATAGTAGAAGTTGCGGCGATCCCAGCCGCGGATAGCGCCACCGGCCAGCGACAGTTCCGGGTTTTGAATCACCCGGTCAGGATCGAAATACTGTTGTACGCCGAGGCCGTCACAGGTCGGGCACGCGCCCGCCGGGTTGTTGAACGAAAACAGACGCGGTTCCAGTTCGCGCATGCTGTAACCGCAAATAGGACAGGCGAAGTTGGCGGAGAACAGCAGCTCTTCCGCTTTCGGGTCGTCCATATCAGCAACCACCGCCGTACCGCCGGACAGTTCCAGCGCGGTTTCAAACGATTCCGCCAGGCGCTGGGTGAGATCGTCACGTACTTTAAAGCGGTCAATCACCACTTCGATGGTGTGTTTCTTTTGCAGCTCAAGCTTGGGCGGATCGGACAGGTCGCACACTTCCCCGTCGATACGGGCACGGATATAGCCCTGGCCTGCGAGGTTTTCCAGCGTTTTGGTGTGTTCGCCTTTGCGCTCTTTAATCACCGGCGCCAGCAGCATCAGACGCTTGCCTTCCGGCTGCGACAGAACGTTGTCCACCATCTGACTCACGGTCTGCGCCGCCAGGGGAACGTCGTGATCCGGGCAGCGCGGTTCGCCAACGCGGGCAAACAGCAGGCGCAGATAGTCGTGAATTTCGGTAATCGTACCTACCGTGGATCGCGGGTTATGGGACGTCGATTTTTGCTCGATTGAGATGGCGGGAGACAGCCCCTCAATGTGGTCGACATCCGGCTTTTCCATCAGTGACAGAAACTGACGCGCGTACGCGGAAAGGGATTCAACGTAACGACGCTGTCCTTCGGCATACAAGGTGTCGAAAGCGAGTGAAGATTTGCCTGAGCCCGAAAGCCCGGTGACGACAATCAGCTTGTCGCGCGGGATGACGAGGTTGATGTTTTTGAGATTATGGGTGCGGGCGCCCCGAACTTCGATCTTATCCATTCATCTTTCCCGGATTAAACGCTTTTTTGCCTGGCTGCATGGTGCTACCGGCGATCACAAACGGTTAATTATGACACAACCTGACCTGAATGGATATACAGTATTGGAATGCAAAACATAGGTGTCTATGCAACAATGTCTATGCGGGGTTGTTTACTGGAATCGATCTCGCAACGTAGTAAAAGCGCTATTGGAAATGCTACAATCCCGCGCTTACACTTATTCAGTAACGTTTTTCAGGAGACACGATCATGGCCAGCAGAGGCGTAAACAAGGTGATTCTCGTCGGTAATCTGGGCCAGGACCCGGAAGTACGCTATATGCCGAATGGTGGCGCAGTTGCCAACATTACGCTGGCTACTTCCGAATCCTGGCGTGATAAAGCGACCGGCGAAATGAAAGAGCAGACTGAATGGCACCGTGTTGTGCTGTTCGGCAAACTGGCAGAAGTCGCCAGCGAATATCTGCGTAAAGGTTCTCAGGTCTATATCGAAGGTCAGCTGCGTACCCGCAAATGGACCGATCAGTCCGGCGTAGAAAAGTACACCACTGAAGTTGTGGTTAACGTTGGCGGCACCATGCAAATGCTGGGCGGCCGTCAGGGTGGTGGCGCTCCGGCAGGCGGCGGTCAGCAGCAGGGCGGTTGGGGTCAGCCTCAGCAGCCTCAGGGCGGCAATCAGTTCAGCGGCGGCGCGCAGTCTCGCCCGCAGCAGTCAGCTCCGGCAGCGCCGTCTAACGAGCCGCCGATGGATTTCGACGACGATATCCCGTTCTAATTTTTCTGCTTTATACGAAAAATTATGGCTACCTCAAAACAGGGGTAGCCATATGTAATTCTTTATCAGTTCAACACCATCGGCCAGTCTGGCGGTGTGTGGCTCATCACTTCAACCATCACATTTTCAATGTTATTCCAGATAGTGGACATGTCTACCAGGGTTATGCCCAGTAATCCGGTCGCAAACCAGCAAGCAAAAACCAGCCCCAAACCGCTGCTAATGACGGCCAGGCCAATATAATCTGATTTACGAAAACGGATATTGAGCGTACTGGCTAAAAACATCAGCACCGCGCTGAGTAGCTGCCACCGTAGAAGAACCACGCCAGTTGTTATCGTTGCCATGAAAAAACGTCCTCAGAAAGTCTTGATGCCCAGGACAGCGCGGGGGTGTTCACCGAGGGTGTAGTACTCTGGCTATCGACGGGCAATAACATGAATGAAACATTGTTTCTGTTACATTAATTGTGTGAACTATATCACATTCGCTCGTTTGTTCACCAGTGTTAGACGTTATTTTTGCAGTGTAATAGCCATGCATTTTATATGGTTATGTTTAATAAAAAAACCGGGAGCAAATAATCTAATAAAAAGGTGCATATAGATTACCTGTTATGTTTATCCTAAATTAATCGTTAAGAAATTTAATGAATTTCTTAAACACGACCAGGATAATGCTCATAAAAAATTACTACTTGTTGATAATAATGTTATGAAATAAGCATAACTTTAAGTTTGCCTTACGGAAAAATAATATCAGCATCATCTATTATCAGACTTTTACATAGAGAAGTCTGTTGCTAATAATGATAGATTCATGCAACTTAATCAGTCAGTGTTTATAGCATCCCGCCTAATGGGTTCTGGCATATACGAAACAGGGAAATAAGGCTGACATGAATCACAGTGCGCGACGCAAGATGCTGAAGTTCTTCGGAACTTTCATGGTGGTATTGCTCCCCGTGGTGCTGGCGTTATGGTTTGCTCACATCCGGGCGATGTCCGAAACCCGCAATCAACTCAGCTCGTTTGCTCAACTGGTGTTAAATAAAACGGAATTGGTGATCCTCCAGGCCGATTTAGCGCGTGATATGGCCCAGTTGTATCAGGGTAAGATGTGTACCCCTGCCCATCAGAAAAGTATGCTAAATATTATTCGTGGTCGTTTATATATCAGTGAGCTAATTTATGCGCAGGGCGATCATTTTTTGTGCTCTACGTCAATGACTCCGCCAGTCCCCTATATTATGGCGACAGCCGACTATAAACGCGCGCCAGACGTCTCCATCTATTACTACCGCGATACCCCCTTTTTCGCTGGCTACAAAATGACGTACATGCAACGAGGAAACTACGTTGTCGTCATCAACCCATTATCATACAGCGAAGTTATGTCCGATGATCCGGATCTGTCCTGGGGGGTGTATGACACGGTGAAGGATACCTTTTTCTCTGCCAGCGAAGGGGCGAATATTGAGCAATTCTCACCGCTGATACGCGGTGAGGCCTCAACATTTCAGCAGGGCGAGCGCTTCTATACCATCGTACATTCAGAAAAACGGCCCATCGCGATTATTGTTTCGACCTCTGACGCTCGTGTGAATCAGATTTTCTATCATGAGGCGAGGTTAACGATTCCCTTTGGGATTATCTGCAGCATCCTGATACTGCTCATGTGGTGGCGCACGCGTCAGGAATACCTGTCTCCCCGCCGCTTATTAAAACGCGCGATCAAGAAACGTCAGCTTTGCCTGTACTATCAGCCGATCATTGACATCAAAAATGGACAATGTGTCGGGGCCGAGGCTCTGCTACGCTGGCCTGGCTGTAAAGGTGAAGTGATGAGCCCGACGGAGTTTATTCCGCTGGCGGAAAAAGCGGGAATGATTGAGCAGATCACAGATTACGTTGTTGAGGAAGTCTTCAACGATTTGGGGTATTTTCTTTCGGCGAATCCTCAGTTGTATATCTCGATTAACCTCTCTGCCTCTGACTTTCATTCATCCCGACTGATTGCCCTGATTGCCGAAAAAAACCATCAGTACTCTGTGGCGGCCCAGCAAATTAAAGTTGAGGTGACAGAGCGCGGCTTTATCGATGTACATAAAATGACGCCCATCATTCAGGCGTTCCGTCAGGCCGGTTTTGAAGTGGCGTTTGACGACTTTGGCACGGGATATTCCAACCTCCATAATTTGTCAGCGTTGAATATCGATATCCTGAAGATCGACAAATCGTTTATTAGCACGCTGGCCACTAACAGCACCAGTCACCTGATTGCCGAACATATCATCGAGATGGCGCAAAGCTTAAACCTGAAGACGATTGCGGAAGGGGTGGAAACGGCGGAGCAAATCGCGTGGTTGCTTGAACGCGGCGTACAGTATTGCCAGGGCTGGTATTTTGCGAAGGCGCTGCCGCCGCAGGAGTTCATGCATTGGATACAACGCTCGCCCGCCATACTGACGCAGAGCGGGCAATAATTTTACAGGCGGTGGCGGTAATCGCTGGGAGTGCGATCAAACTCGCGGCGAAATACGCGCGAGAAGGTTTGCTGCGATACATAGCCAAGATCCATCGCAATATCGAAAATAGGCCGTTCGGTCGTCCGTAGTTCAACGGCGGCCAGCAGAAGCCGACGCTGGCGGATGTAATCACCCAATGTCTGGCGCATCACCGTGCGGAACATTCTCTGCAAATACCATTTTGAGTAACCTGATTTTTTCGCAACCGCCTCAATGTTCAGCGGTTGATCGATATGTTCATCAATCCATTCAATAAGGGTCTGAATAATCTGCTGATGGGACATAGAGTTGCCTCTTTCTCAGTATTCGATTCGTCGTTTTGTCTGTGGGCGAGTATAATTCCTCAAGTTAACTTGAGGTAAAGCGATTTATGGAAAAGAAATTACCCCGGATAAAAGCGCTGCTCACGCCAGGTGAAGTGGCAAAGCGTAGCGGTGTGGCGGTATCGACCCTGCATTTCTATGAAAGCAAAGGATTAATCAGCAGTATGCGCAACAGCGGCAATCAGCGTCGATACAAACGCGATGTGTTGCGTTATGTAGCGATTATCAAGATTGCCCAACGTATCGGTATTCCACTGGCCACGATCGGCGACGCGTTAGGCGTATTACCTGAAGGGCATTCGCTCAGCGCCAAAGAGTGGAAGCAACTCTCTTCGCAATGGCGCGAGGAGTTAGACCGACGCATTCATACTCTGGTGGCGTTACGCGATGAGCTGGATGGGTGTATTGGCTGTGGTTGTTTATCCCGCAGTGACTGCCCGTTGCGTAACCCCGGCGATCAGCTTGGCGAGCAGGGGACCGGGGCGCGCCTGCTGGAAGATGATTGATTGGTATAAAACTAAAGCGCCACAGAGGGCGCTTTAGTTTGGTTCCGGTCTTTGTCTTTCACTCTATCCCGTTGGTTCACGGGAGGGTTTCCCCCGACATCAACACCCCTCAGTCGAGCACGTTTGGGGAGGTTCCGGTCTGTGTTGATAAAATAAGTGTAAGCCACCCTTCGCTGTTTGCCAGTAAATTGATTGCTTTTTAGCCAAAAAATTTTCCGCATCTTCATGCATTTTTTTGCGCGAGCAGGCGTGAAAAATAAATGCAAATCTTGTAATAACTCAGCGAAATTTGTTGCCAGATTGCGCATTGACGATAACGTTTGCGCATCGTCTGGTTATTTCTTGCGCATTATAAGAAGAAATGAGTAAAAAGCGGCAAAGTTCAGTTGAAAACCAACGTATGATCGCTGGATAATCGTTTGCTTTTTTTTATCACCCGTTTTTTATGCGCGGAGCTAAACGTTTGCTTTTTTGCGACACCCCTATTGACGCAGAGCTGGCACAGGGAGAAATCGTTTAGCAGGCAGTGGATTGTCCACCACGCATAATGACGAAAAAATAAACTCTCAGGGGATGTTTTCTATGTCTACGCCTTCAGCGCGTACCGGCGGTTCACTCGACGCCTGGTTTAAAATTTCGCATCGCGGCAGTACCGTTCGTCAAGAAGTCGTTGCCGGATTAACGACGTTCCTGGCCATGGTCTACTCCGTTATCGTAGTTCCGGGGATGCTGGGTAAAGCCGGATTCCCGCCTGCCGCTGTGTTTGTGGCAACCTGTCTGGTCGCGGGCGTCGGTTCGATTGTGATGGGCCTGTGGGCCAACCTGCCGCTGGCGATTGGCTGCGCCATTTCGCTGACCGCGTTTACCGCATTCAGCCTGGTGCTGGGACAACATATTAGCGTGCCTGTGGCGCTGGGCGCGGTATTCCTGATGGGTGTTCTGTTTACCATCATTTCTGCGACCGGTATCCGTAGCTGGATCCTGCGCAATCTGCCGCAGGGCGTTGCGCACGGTACGGGGATTGGTATCGGCCTGTTCCTGCTATTGATTGCGGCCAACGGCGTTGGTCTGGTCATTAAAAACCCGCTGGACGGCCTGCCGGTTGCGCTGGGCGACTTCGACACCTTCCCGGTTATTATGTCGCTGATTGGTCTGGCGGTGATTATCGGCCTCGAAAAAATGAAGGTACCGGGCGGCATCCTGCTGACGATTATCGGTATTTCCGTGGTCGGTCTGATTTTCGATCCTGCCGTGCATTTCTCCGGTATTTTTGCCATGCCGTCTTTGAGCGATGAAAACGGCAACTCGCTGATCGGTAGCCTGGATATTATGGGCGCACTGAATCCAATCGTTCTGCCGAGCGTGTTGGCGCTGGTCATGACCGCTGTCTTCGATGCGACTGGAACCATCCGCGCGGTGGCCGGGCAGGCGAATCTGCTGGATAAAGACGGACAAATTATCGATGGCGGCAAAGCGCTAACTACCGACTCCCTGAGTAGCGTGTTCTCTGGTCTGGTAGGGGCTGCACCGGCGGCGGTTTACATTGAATCCGCAGCGGGTACGGCGGCAGGTGGCAAGACCGGCCTGACGGCGATCACCGTTGGCGTATTGTTCCTGCTGATCCTGTTCCTTTCTCCGCTCTCTTATCTTGTTCCTGTTTACGCAACGGCGCCTGCGCTGATGTATGTGGGGCTGCTGATGCTGAGCAACGTGGCGAAAATCGACTTTGCTGACTTTGTCGACGCGATGGCAGGTCTGGTCACTGCCGTATTTATCGTGCTGACCTGTAACATCGTTACCGGCATTATGATTGGTTTTGCTACCCTGGTCATTGGTCGTATCGTCTCTGGCGAATGGCGCAAACTGAACATCGGTACGGTGGTGATTGCTATCGCGCTGGTGGCCTTCTACGCGGGCGGTTGGGCTATTTGATTTTGCTTCGATGACGCGCTTAAGAACGGGTGGCTTAGGCCGCCCGTTTTTATTTTCAGAACACACTCGTTGTCTTTTGCGTTACTCTCAAGTAGATAGAATTAAGGCACGACGCCTTAATCACCAATCATAAGAAACATCGCAAACAGGGAACGCATGGAAATCTTTTTCACCATACTCATCATGACCCTTGTGGTCTCGCTGTCGGGGGTATTTACTCGCGTATTGCCCTTCCAACTCCCATTACCCCTTATGCAGATCGCCATCGGCGCCTTGCTGGCGTGGCCGACGTTTGGTTTGCATGTGGAATTCGATCCTGAGTTGTTTCTGGTGCTGTTTATCCCGCCGCTGCTGTTTGCCGATGGCTGGAAGACGCCTACGCGTGAGTTTCTGGAACACGGGCGAGAGATTTTCGGCCTTGCGCTGGCGCTGGTTCTGGTCACGGTGGTCGGGATTGGCTTTATGATTTACTGGCTGGTGCCGGGGATCCCTCTCATCCCGGCTTTTGCGCTGGCTGCCGTGCTGTCGCCAACCGATGCCGTCGCCCTTTCCGGTATTGTCGGTGAGGGGCGTATCCCGAAGAAAATCATGGGCATCCTGCAGGGCGAAGCCTTGATGAACGACGCGTCCGGCCTGGTCTCGCTGAAATTTGCCGTGGCCGTGGCGATGGGCACTATGGTGTTTACCGTCGGCGGCGCGACGGTTGAGTTCTTCAAAGTGGCGATTGGCGGCATCCTGGCCGGTTTTGTCGTCAGCTGGTTGTACGGACGCTCCCTGCGTTTTCTTAGCCGTTGGGGCGGTGATGAGCCAGCAACGCAAATCGTCCTGCTGTTCCTGCTGCCGTTTGCGTCTTATCTGATTGCGGAACACATCGGTGTTTCAGGCATTCTCGCGGCGGTTGCTGCCGGCATGACGATTACCCGCTCCGGCGTGATGCGCCGCGCGCCGTTGGCGATGCGTTTACGTGCTAACAGTACATGGGCAATGCTGGAGTTTGTGTTTAACGGTATGGTCTTCTTGCTGTTAGGACTGCAGTTGCCGGGCATTCTGGAGTCATCTTTGGCGGCGGCAGAAGTCGACCCGAACGTTGAAATCTGGATGCTGTTTACCGATATCGTACTGATTTACGTGGCGTTGATGCTGGTACGCTTTGGCTGGCTGTGGACCATGAAGAAGTTCAGCCTGCGCTTCCTGAAGAAAAAGCCGATGGAGTTTGGCTCCTGGACGACGCGTGAAATCCTGATTGCCTCCTTTGCGGGCGTTCGCGGGGCTATTACCCTTGCCGGTGTGCTCTCCATTCCGCTGTTGTTACCGGATGGTAGCGGCTTCCCGGCGCGTTATGAACTGATCTTCCTTGCCGCGGGCGTGATTCTGTTCTCGCTGTTTGTCGGCGTGGTGATGCTGCCGATTCTGCTACAGCATCTGGAAGTGGCAGACCACTCGCAACAGCAGAAAGAGGAGCGTATTGCTCGAGCTGCCACGGCGGAAGTCGCGATTGTCGCGATCCAGAAAATGGAGGAGCGTCTGGCTGCGGATAGCGAAGAGAACATTGATAATCAGCTGCTGACCGAGGTGAGTTCCCGTGTCATTGGTAACCTGCGTCGTCGCGCCGATGGGCGCAACGATGTAGAAAGCTCAATGCAGGAAGAGAACCTGGAGCGACGTTTCCGTCTGGCGGCGCTGCGTTCAGAACGCGCCGAGCTTTATCATCTGCGCGCCACGCGTGAAATCAGCAATGAAACGCTGCAAAAGCTGTTGCACGATCTGGATTTGCTGGAAGCGCTGTTGATCGAGAATCAGTAAACGGTACCACGATGTAGGCCGGATAAGGCGTTTAGCCGCATCCGGCGAAAGATGTGCCTGATGGCGCTGCGCTTATCAGGCCTACAAAAAATTATCCATCATGTAATTTGCGAGCCGCTTTCCTGAACTGATCTGCTTGTCTTGTCGATTCCCTCTTTTCTCCATACGGTTGAGAAAAGGGGGAAACATGTCTACTTATCGACGAAATTACATCAACGGAGGAACCTGGTTTTTTACGGTGAATTTGCAGGACCGTCGAAGCCAGCTTCTGACAGCCAACATTCACGCGCTTCGGTGTGCAATCGCTGCGGTCAAAACGGCTAGACCATTTCGGATCAATGCCTGGGTCGTATTGCCTGAGCATATGCATTGCATCTGGACGTTGCCTGAAAATGACGCTGATTTTTCATCCCGCTGGCGGGAAATTAAGAAGCATTTCACTCGATCGTTGTCTGCCCGACATATTTGGCAACCTCGCTTTTGGGAACACACTCTCCGCGATGAGCACGATTATCGCCAGCATGTTGATTATATTTACATTAACCCAGTGAAGCACGGGTGGGTAAAACAGGTACAGACATGGCCTTTTTCAACATTTCATCGCGATGTGAGGCGTGGTTTGTTCCCGCAAAATTGGGCTGGTGAAATAATGGATTTTAATGCGGGTGAACGTGCCTGATGGCGCTATGCTTATCAGGCCTACGGGGTCGCACGATGTAGGCCGGATAAGGCGTTTGCGCCGCATCCGGCATTTTACGACTCCTGCGTTAACCAAAACCCTTCGCAGCATTTCAGCCACGCCTGGGCGCTGTGCGACAGATACACGCCTTCGCGCCAAATCATGCCCAACTGCCAGCGTAAGTCGCTTTCCAGAGGGATCCAGCGCAGCGTTTGCTTATCCAGCCGCTGGCAAATCGGCTCCGGTAAAATGGCGATCCCGACGCCGGCTTGCACCATTGCCGCCAGAAAATCCCACTGCCCGCTGCGCACAGCGATGCGCGGTTTTACGTTATGCTGGTTAAACAATTCAAGCAGTTGGCGGCTCAACGCGAAATCTTCGTTGTAGATAAGCAGCGGATGCTCCGCCAGCGCTTCGGGGGAAATGGAGTCGCACGTTGTCCATTGACCGGAGCGGGGGACCAGCACGCAGAGCGGATGACTGAAAAGCGGTAAGGTCGCCAGACCACTCTCTTCTTCAACCGGCAACGCGGTCATTGCAACATCCAGATCGCCGTTCATCACCGCCTGCTGGACGGTTAAACCGCCAAATTCAGACACCTTCAGCTCAACGCCGGGATAACGCTGGCGAAAAAGGCTGATGGGGCCAGCCATCAACATACCAACCATAGGCGGGATACCGAGGCGCAGCACGCCCTTGTTGAGGTGATTGATGTCGCTGAGTTCTGCTTCGAGCTGGCGAAACTCGGCGAGGATCGCCAGACCGCGTTCGAACACGACCTGTCCGGTATCGGTCAACAACAGCCGCCGTCCGTCGCGGATGAGCAGCGTGCAATTAAGCTCGTCTTCAAGGTTCTTCAACATTTTGCTGATGGTGGGCTGGGTGACAAAGAGTTTCTCCGCTGCGCGAGTAAAGCTCTGCTGACGCACCACCTCAACAAAATATCGCAGCGTTCTGATATCCATGATTATTCCTTAAGACTATGCCTGCAATGAGTTTAATTCATTTCAGTCCTGCACGGGGGCTCTCTATACTGGCGCTCTCTATTTTTTAAGGACATACCCTCATGGCTGTGGCGATAAGCCGCGTGACGCCTGCCGTTATTCATCGACTCCAGATCCCCGTTCAGGTTCTGTTGTATGCAGGTCTCTTTGTTGTTGCTCAATATCTTGTCTCTTGGCTGCATTTGCCGCTTCCTGCCAACCTGGTTGGGATGGTGCTGATGCTGGCGTTGATTGTCTGCCGGGTTATCCCGCTGAACTGGATCCGCGCGGGCGCTCGCTGGTTACTGGCTGAAATGCTGCTGTTTTTTGTCCCGGCGGTGGTCGCCGTCGTTAACTATACGCAACTGCTACTGGTTGATGGCTGGCGTATTTTTGCCGTTATTGCGATAAGTACGCTGATGGTGCTCGGCGCAACGGCGTGGGTCGTGGATAAAGTGTATCGCTATGAAATGAGCAGGTTAAACCGTGAGTAATTTCCAGTTAAGCGTGCTGTGTCTGGTGATTACGCTGGGCATCTATTTTGCCAACAAGCGCCTGTATCGCCGCTTTCGTAAATTACCGCTGATGCCGTTAGTGCTTACCCCGGCGCTGCTGGTGCTGATGCTGGTCTTTGGACATATTTCCTGGCAAAACTATATTGGTGAATCGCACTGGCTGCTGTGGCTGCTAGGTCCCGCAACCATTGCCTTCGCCGTTCCGGTCTATGACAACCTCGCCGTGATTAAACGTCACTGGATGTCGCTGACGGCGGGTGTGGTAACGGCGACGCTGGTGGCGGTCACCAGTTCCGTCTGGTTGGCGCGCCTGTTTATGCTGCCTGATGAAATTCAGCGCAGTCTGGCGGTGCGGTCCGTCACTACGCCATTTGCGCTGGCGGCGGCAGAGCCGTTGGGCGGTCAGCCGGATCTGGTGGCATTATTCGTGGTCGTGACGGGTGTATTCGGCATGGCGGTCGGCGATGTGCTGTTTTTGCGGCTCTCTATTCGCGAAGGGATGGCGAAAGGCGCAGGTTTTGGCGCTGCATCGCACGGCGCAGGCACGGCTCGCTCATATGAACTCGGCCAACAGGAGGGCGTGGTCGCCAGTCTGGTGATGATGCTTTCCGGCGTAGTAATGGTGCTGGTAGCGCCGCTGGTCGCAAGGCTGATGTTCTGAGAAAGGCAGTAATCCTCCGGCCCGAAAGCCGGAGGAGAGGGAAGATTAGTGCGCGCGACCTTGTTCTACGCCGTACCCGGTCTGGGAACGAATGAACTGAGCACGGAACTGCTCGCGTTCGCGGTTGCCTTCTTCTGAGTTATCGGTGGCAGAGAAGAACCAAATCCCGAGGAACGCTACGCTGATGGAGAACAGCGCCGGATATTCATACGGGAAAATGGCTTTTTCGTGACCCAGGATCTGTACCCAAATTGTTGGGCCAAGCACCATCAGCACGACTGCCGTCAGCAGACCTAACCAGCCGCCCATCATCGCGCCACGCGTGGTCAGTCTTGACCAGTACATGGAGAGCAGAATGATGGGGAAGTTACAGCTGGCCGCGATAGCAAACGCCAGACCAACCATGAAGGCGATGTTCTGATTTTCAAACAGCACGCCGAGCAGGATGGCAATCACGCCCAGCACCAGTACGGTGATTTTCGATACCTTCAGCTCTTCACGCTCGGTTGCGCCTTTGCGGAATACGTTGGCGTACAGGTCGTGAGAAACTGCCGATGCGCCCGCCAGCGTCAGGCCGGCAACCACCGCCAGAATGGTGGCAAACGCTACTGCCGAGATGAAGCCGAGGAACAGGTTCCCGCCCACCGCATTCGCCAGGTGTACCGCCGCCATGTTGTTACCGCCGATAAGCGCGCCAGCAGCGTCTTTATACGCAGGGTTGGCACCAACCAGCATGATCGCGCCAAAGCCGATGATAAAGGTCAGGATGTAGAAATAACCCATAAAACCGGTGGCATAGAACACGCTTTTACGCGCTTCGCGGGCATCGCTGACCGTGAAGAAACGCATCAGGATGTGCGGCAAGCCCGCCGTACCAAACATCAGGCCGAGACCTAACGACAGCGCGGAGATCGGATCTTTCACTAGTCCGCCCGGACTCATAATGGCGGAACCTTTCGGGTGTACCGCCATTGCTTCGGTGAACAGATTGTTGAAGCTAAAGCCAACGTGCTTCATCACCATAAAGGCCATAAAGCTGGCGCCGAACAGCAACAGAACGGCTTTAATGATCTGTACCCAGGTGGTTGCCAACATGCCGCCAAACAGGACGTACATCATCATCAATACGCCAACCAGTACGACGGCAATGTGGTAGTTCAGGCCAAACAGCAGCTCAATCAGTTTACCCGCGCCGACCATCTGCGCGATCAGATACAGCGCGACCACCACCAGGGAACCACAGGCCGAGAGAATACGAATCGGACCTTGTTTCAGGCGATAAGAGGCCACGTCGGCAAAGGTGTAGCGACCAAGGTTACGCAGGCGTTCAGCAATCAGGAACAGGATAATTGGCCAGCCGACCAGGAAACCGAGCGAGTAAATCAGTCCGTCATAACCGGAGGTAAAGACCAGCGCGGAAATCCCGAGGAACGATGCAGCAGACATATAGTCGCCCGCAATCGCCAGCCCGTTCTGGAAGCCGGTGATGTTACCGCCAGCGGTGTAGTAGTCATTACGCGAACGTACGCGCTTAGATGCCCAGTAGGTAATACCAAGCGTAAAAATGACGAAAATCAGGAACATGATAATCGCCTGCCAATTGGTTGGCTGGCGTTGAACTGCTCCGCTTATAGCATCCGCCGCGTTTGCGGCGAAGGGCAGCGTGGCGGCAAGCGCCGTCAGGACTCTCTTCATGATGCTTTAACCTCGTGCAGAACCGCATTGTTCAGGCGATCGAATTCACCGTTTGCCCGCCAGATATAGATCCCGGTCAGAAGGAAGGAGATAAGGATCACGCCGACCCCAATCGGAATACCCCGGGTGACGCTGGTTCCCGCGTGCAGCGGAGTACCTAGCCAACCAGGCGCAAAAGCAATCAGTAAAATAAAGCTGATGTAAACTGCCAGCATGATGATGGACAGAATGGTGGCAAACCGTTGCCGTTTTTCAACTAACTCCCTGAAACGCGCACTGTCTTCTATCCGCTGATAAATATTGTCATTCATCACAGAGCTCTCCAGAGGTCCCCCTGCGTCTTTCGCGCTACAGGTTCGTTGGCCGCACTCGCCCACCCCAGTCACATAGTGAACTATGCTCCTGGGGATGTGCTCGCTTGCCGCCTTCCTGTAACACGAAATCCTTTGGGGGAGGGTTTTTATATTTCCCTCCCGCTCAGGGGAGGGGTAGGGATAGGATTTGTAGGCCCGATAAGCAGCGCGCCATCGGGCATTTCACGGTTATGGTTATGATGGCATCGCGATGGCCTGCTTCTCTTCGAGCAGTTTCTCAACGACGCCAGGATCGGCGAGGGTCGAGGTATCGCCCAGATTGCTGGTATCGCCCGCCGCGATTTTGCGCAGAATGCGGCGCATAATTTTGCCGGAGCGGGTTTTCGGCAGTGAATCGGTCCAGTGCAGCACATCTGGCGTTGCCAGCGGGCCAATTTCTTTGCGCACCCAGTTACGAACTTCGGCATACAACTCAGGCGACGGTTCTTCGCCGTGATTCAGCGTGACGTAGGCGTAGATCGCCTGACCTTTAATATTATGCGGAATACCGACCACCGCGGCTTCGGCAATCTTCGGATGCGACACCAACGCCGATTCGATTTCTGCCGTGCCCAGACGGTGGCCAGAGACGTTCAGCACATCGTCCACGCGTCCGGTGATCCAGTAATAACCATCTTCATCACGGCGTGCGCCGTCGCCGCTGAAGTACATATTCTTGAAGGTGGAGAAATAGGTCTGTTCAAAACGTTCATGATCGCCAAACAGCGTTCTCGCTTGGCCTGGCCACGAGTCGATAATGACCAGGTTGCCTTCGGTTGCGCCTTCCAGCGGATTACCCTCGTTATCGACAATCGCAGGCTGCACGCCAAAGAACGGACGGGTTGCGGAACCGGCTTTCAGCTCGGTGGCGCCCGGCAGCGGGGTGATCATGAATCCACCGGTTTCGGTCTGCCACCAGGTATCGACGACCGGACATTTTTCGTTGCCGATCTTCTTCCAGTACCACTCCCACGCTTCCGGGTTGATTGGCTCGCCAACGGAACCCAGGATGCGCAGCGACGAACGGTCAGTACCTTCAATCGCTTTATCGCCTTCTGCCATCAGAGCGCGGATGGCGGTCGGCGCGGTATACAGAATATTGACCTGGTGCTTGTCTACAACCTGCGACATACGTGCCGGGGTAGGCCAGTTGGGCACGCCTTCGAACATCAGCGTGGTTGCGCCGCAGGCCAGCGGACCGTACAGCAGGTAGCTGTGCCCGGTTACCCAACCTACGTCAGCGGTACACCAATAGATATCGCCCTGATGGTAGTCAAACACGTACTTAAAGGTGGTTGCGGCGTAGACCAGATATCCGCCGGTGGTGTGCAGTACGCCCTTCGGCTTGCCGGTTGACCCGGAGGTATACAGGATAAACAGCGGATCTTCGGCGTTCATCTCTTCCGGTTGATGTTCCGGGCTGGCTTTCTCGATAAGATCGGACCACCACAGGTCACGACCTTCCTGCCATTCCGTTTTTCCACCGGTACGTTTGAGAACGATAACGTGTTCGACGCTTTTCACGTTCGGGTTTTTCAGCGCATCATCGACGTTCTTTTTCAACGGGATAGCGCGTCCGGCGCGTACGCCTTCATCGGCAGTGATCACCAGGCGTGAATTAGAGTCGATGATACGTCCGGCGACGGCTTCCGGTGAGAAACCACCGAAGATGACCGAATGCACCGCGCCAATACGGGCGCAGGCCAGCATGGCGACCGCCGCTTCCGGCACCATCGGCATATAAATTGCCACCACATCACCTTTTTTAATGCCTAAGTCCAGTAACGTATTGGCAAAACGACAGACATCGCGATGCAGCTCGCGGTAGGTAATATGTTTGCTTTGGCTGGCGTCGTCGCCTTCCCAGATGATGGCGGTACGATCGCCATTTGCCTGCAGGTGACGGTCAAGGCAGTTCGCTGCCAGGTTCAGCGTGCCATCTTCATACCATTTAATAGAGACGTTGCCTGGCGCAAACGAGGTGTTCTTCACCTGGCTGTACGGCTTGATCCAATCAAGAATCTTTCCCTGCTCGCCCCAAAATGTGTCGGGTTCGTTAACAGACTGCTGGTACTTCGCTTCGTACTGCTCCGGATTTATCAGGCAACGATCCGCAATGTTTGCGGGAATAGCGTGTTTATGTATTTGGCTCATGGCTTTTGTTCTCCTTGTAGGATGTTAATAATATGTCTCATAAACGTTAAATGTAGGGGCTTTGCGAGTTTTGTTTAGTATTTGGGCGGCAGATCACGCAATAAACGAATTGTGCAAATTAGCGACAAACTGAATTTTGAAGAGAACTAGCAAAAATTGATTAATTCTCGCGATAACATGGAGTTATCTGAGGATTGTTGAAAAGGTGATCTGTCTCAGAATTAAGCAAAAGAGTGAGAGGTTTGAGGGGGTAACTAACTCTAAAGTGGTATTTTACATACACTTACAATTGATTAAAGACAACATTTCTAGTGTGGTTTCTTGTTACAAATTGGGGGGAGCAATGTCATGACAGTATTCGTGTGGTTGCTGTTATGGAAAACAATAAAAGAACCGCCATTGTAGATAATGGCGTCATCTGGATGAGACCCCTATGGCAAGGACAAAATCACGCGTACGCCGTTTCTTCAGCCTGTTATTACCTTTATTATTTATCTCTGCTGTTCACGCTGAACAAACTCCCGTACCCGCAAAGACCGTCACCGTTGAAGCGAAGAATGAAACCTTCGCCCCTCAGCATCCCGATCAATATCTCTCCTGGAAAGCCACGTCTGAGCAATCAGCCCGTGAAGATGCGCTGGCAGAAGATCCGCGTCTGGTGATCCTGTGGGCGGGATATCCATTCTCGCGCGATTACAACAAACCGCGCGGGCACGCGTATGCGGTGACCGATGTACGTGAAACTTTACGTACCGGCGCACCAAAAACGGCAGAAGACGGCCCGCTGCCGATGGCCTGCTGGAGCTGTAAAAGCCCGGACGTGGCGCGTCTGATCCAGAAAGACGGTGAAGATGGTTACTTCCACGGTAAATGGGCGCGCGGCGGTCCGGAAATTGTTAACAACCTCGGTTGCGCCGATTGCCATAACACCGCGTCGCCGGACTTCGCCAAAGGCAAGCCAGAACTGACGCTGTCGCGTCCTTATGCTGAGCGCGCGATGGAAGCCATCGGCAAACCGTTTGAGAAAGCCGGTCGTTTTGATCAGCAATCCATGGTCTGCGGCCAGTGCCACGTGGAGTACTACTTCGACGGTAAAAACAAAGCCGTTAAGTTCCCGTGGGATGAGGGCATGAAAGTCGAGAACATGGAGAAATACTACGACACCATCGCCTTCTCTGACTGGACTAACTCCCTGTCCAAAACGCCAATGCTGAAAGCGCAGCACCCGGAATATGAAACCTGGAGCGCGGGCATTCACGGTAAGAACAACGTGACCTGTATCGACTGCCACATGCCGAAAGTGCAAAACGCGGAAGGTAAGATCTATACCGATCACAAGATTGGCAACCCGTTCGATAACTTCGCCCAGACCTGCGCAAACTGCCACACCCAGGACAAAGCGTCCCTGCAAAAAGTGGTCGCCGAGCGTAAACAGGCCATTCATGACCTGAAAATCAAGGTTGAAGATCAGCTGGTACATGCGCACTTCGAAGCGAAAGCCGCATGGGATGCGGGTGCGACCGAAGCGGAAATGAAGCCGATTCTGGAAGATATCCGTCACGCGCAATGGCGCTGGGACCTGTCTATCGCCTCACACGGCATCCATATGCACGCGCCGGAAGAAGGTCTGCGGATGCTGGGTAGCGCAATGGATAAAGCCGCCGATGCACGTACCAAGCTGGTTCGTCTGCTGGCGACCAAAGGCATCACGCATGAAATCCCGTTACCGGATATTTCTACCAAAGAGAAAGCCCAGGCGGCGATTGGTCTGAACATGCAGCAAATCAATGCTGAGAAGCAGGACTTCATCAAAACGGTGATTCCGCAGTGGGAAGAGCAGGCGCGTAAAAACGGTCTGTTAAGCCAATAACCCCATTCCGCCCCGTAAGGGGCGGATAACTCAACGGAGTGAATATGAGCGTATTACGTTCGTTATTAACTGCTGGGGTGCTGGCGTCAGGCCTGTTCTGGAGCCTGAGTGGAATCACTGCCACGCCAACGCCGCAGGAGTCGGATCAACGCTGGACGGTTACCCAACAGCGTAATCCGGATGCTGCCTGTCTGGATTGTCACAAGCCGGATACTGAAGGCATGCATGGTAAACATGCGCAAGTCATTAACCCGAACAACAAACTGCCGGTCACCTGCACCAACTGTCACGGCCAGCCGTCACCGAACCACCGCGAAGGGGTGAAGGATGTGATGCGCTTTAATGAGCCGATGTACAACGTGGAGCAGCAGAACAGCGTCTGTATGTCCTGTCACCTGCCTGAGCAGTTGCAAAAAGCGTTCTGGCCGCACGATGTCCACGTCACAAAAGTGGCGTGCGCCAGCTGTCACTCACTGCATCCGAAGCAAGACACGATGCAGACGCTAAGCGATAAAGGACGGATCAAGATTTGCGTCGATTGCCACAGCGATCAGCGTAACAATCCGAACTTTAACCCGGCGTCGGTTCCGTTGCTTAAGGAGCATCCATGAGTTGCTCTCGTCGCCAGTTTATCACCGGCGTCGGCGCGCTGGTGGCAGTGAGCGGGACGGCGGGACGCGTTGTGGCGAAGACGCTGAACATCAACGGCGTGCGTTACGGTATGGTACACGATGAGTCATTATGCATCGGCTGCACAGCCTGCATGGATGCTTGTCGGGAAGTCAACAACGTACCGGAAGGCGTATCGCGTCTGACGATTATTCGCAGCGAGCCGCAGGGGACGTTTCCTGATGTGAAATATCGCTTTTTCCGCCACTCGTGCCAGCATTGCGACCATGCCCCCTGCGTTGACGTCTGCCCGACGGGGGCATCGTATCGCGATGCCGCCAACGGCATTGTGGATGTGAACCCTGATCTTTGCGTTGGCTGTCAGTACTGCATCGCCGCGTGTCCTTATCGCGTGCGCTTTATCCATCCGGTGAGCAAAACGGCGGATAAATGCGATTTCTGCCGGAAAACCAACCTGAAAGCGGGCAAACAGCCCGCCTGCGTTGAGTCATGCCCGACGAAGGCGCTGACGTTTGGTAATCTGGACGATCCCAACAGCGATATCTCCCGTTTGTTGCAGCAGAAAACCACCTACCGTTACAAGCTGGCGCTGGGCACAAAACCGAAGGTCTACCGCGTTCCCTTTAAATATGGGGAGGTGAGCCAATGACACCCGCTTCTGCATTTCATTTTGAATCACTGGTGTGGGACTGGCCCATCGCCATCTATCTGTTCCTGATTGGCATCTCCGCCGGACTGGTTACGCTGGCGATTCTGCTGCGTCGCTTCCATCCTGAGGCGGGCGGTTCGGACAGCACGCTGCTGCGCACCACGCTGGTGTTAGGGCCAGGGGCGATTATCTTCGGTCTGCTGATTCTGGTATTCCACCTGACGCGGCCATGGACCTTCTGGAAACTGATGTTCCACTACAGCTTCACCTCGGTGATGTCGATGGGGGTCATGCTGTTCCAGTTGTACATGGTGGTCCTGGTGCTGTGGTTGGCAAAAATATTTGAAAAAGAGGTGATTGCCCTGCAGCAGCGTTGGCTGCCGCGGTTAGGGATCGTGCAGAAAGCGTTGACGCTGATAACGCCGTTTCATCGCGCGCTGGAGACGTTGATGCTGGTGCTGGCGGTCCTGCTCGGGGCGTACACCGGGTTTCTGCTCTCGGCGCTGAAGTCCTACCCGTTCCTGAATAACCCGATCCTGCCGGTGCTGTTCCTGTTCTCCGGGATTTCCTCCGGCGCGGCGGTGGCGCTGATCGCCATGGCGTTACGCCATCGTAGCAACCCGCACAGCACTGAAGCGCACTTTGTGCATCGCATGGAGGTCCCGGTGGTATGGCTGGAGATCTTCCTGCTGGCGGCGTTCTTCGTCGGTCTGGCGCTGGGCGATGACGGCAAGATGCGCGCGCTGGCGGCGGCGCTGGGCGGCGGATTCTGGACCTGGTGGTTCTGGCTTGGCGTGGCGGGGCTTGGGCTGATACTGCCGATGCTGTTAAAACCCTGGGCCAACCGCAGTTCGACGTTTCATGGCGTGCTGGCAGTATGCGGCGCCAGCCTGACAGGCGTACTGCTGCTGCGCTTTTTCATTCTCTATGCGGGTCAGCTAACCGTTGCGTAAGGTGATATCTGGACGTTCTCCTTCCTGAAGCCGGTTTTCTGGCACTGTTATTAAGCCTCGGGGTCAACGTGTTGACCCCGCTTGCCGTGTTGATGGGTGTCCGTCAGCGCTGGCAGGGCGTGATGCGCCTGGCAAGCGTGGGCGTCTGGACGCAGTTTGCGCTGCTGCTATTGGCTTTTGCCATTCTGGTATTCTGCTTTCTGACCAGTGATTTTTCGGTGGTCTATGTTGCTCAGCACAGCTACAGTCTGCTGCCGTGGGGATTAAAACTGGCGGCGGTGTGGGGCGGTCATGAAGGATCGCTGCTGTTGTGGGTGCTGTTTCTTTCCGGCTGGAGCGCGCTGTTCGCTCTTCGCTATCGACGTGATTCTGACGCACTGTTTCCGCTGACGCTCAGCGTCCTGTCAATGGTGACGGCCCTGTTGCTGCTGTTTGTGGTGGTCTGGTCCGATCCCTTCGTACGTATTTTTCCGCCTGCTATAGAAGGACGGGACCTTAACCCGATGCTGCAACATCTTGGGTTAATCCTCCACCCGCCGCTGCTGTACCTGGGTTACGGTGGTTTGATGGTGGCAGCGGGCGTGGCGCTGGCCTCGCTACTGCGTGGTGACTTTAACGCGCAAAGCGCCTGGGTGTGCTGGCGCTGGGCGCTGCCCGGTTGGTGCGCGCTGACGCTGGGGATAATCCTCGGTTCCTGGTGGGCGTACTGCGAGCTGGGCTGGGGCGGCTGGTGGTTCTGGGACCCGGTAGAAAATGCCTCCTTATTACCCTGGCTCTCCGCCAGTGCGTTGCTGCATAGCCTGTATGTCACGCGTCAGCGTGGGATCTTCCGCCACTGGTCGCTGCTGCTGGCGATCGTCACGATGATTTTATCGCTGCTGGGAACGTTGATTGTGCGTTCCGGCATTCTTGTTTCGGTACACGCTTTTGCGCTGGATAACGTGCGCGCCGCGCCGCTGTTTGCGCTGTTTAGCGTATTGAGCCTGGCGTCGCTCGGGTTGTACGCCTGGCGAGGCCAGCAAATTCGCCAGAATACGCGTTTTGGCGGCTGGTCGCGCGAGATGCTGATTCTGGTCGCGCTATTACTTTTTTGCGCGGTGCTACTCATCGTGCTGATTGGCACGCTCTATCCGATGATTTACGGGCTGTTCGGCTGGGGACGGCTCTCCGTTGGCGCGCCGTACTTTAACCGTGCCACGCTGCCCTTTGGCCTGCTGATGCTGTTGGTTATCGTACTGGCGACAATCAGAAGCCGCAAAGTCTCTGTGCGTTGCCAGCTTCCGGCACTGCTGGCGCATGCCGGGGTATTGGTGTTTGCGGCTGGGATCGTCTTTTCCAGCGGTAGTCGTCAGGAAATAAGCCTGAATCTGAGCCCCGGACAGCAGGTGGATCTGGCGGGCTACATTTTCCGTTTTGAGCGTCTCGACCTGGAAGCCAAAGGCAATTACACCAGTGAAAAAGCGCTGATCACGTTGTGGCAGAATGAAAAACGCATTGGCAGCCTGCAGCCCGAAAGGCGCTTCTATGCCGCGCGTCGTCAACAGATGATGGAGCCGGGTATCCGCTGGAATCTGATGCATGACTGGTACGCGGTGATGGGCGAAAAAACCGGGCCGGACCGCTACGCCATGCGTTTATACGTGCAGACCGGCGTGCGCTGGATCTGGGGTGGGGGATTGTTGATGGTGTTTGGCGCACTGCTGAGCGGATGGCGAGGAAGGAAGCATGATGCGTAAATTAATCACAACGTCGCCGGATGGCGGCGTAAACGCCTTATCCGGCCTACAGGGGGCGCAAACCGTAGGCTGGATAAGCGCAGCGCCATCCGGCAGAACGTTTCTACTCTTAACGATCCTCCTGTTTTTCATTACTTTCACTACGCATGCCCAGGTGGTGGACACCTGGCGCTTTGACAATCCGCAGCAGCAGGAAAAAGCGCTGTCTATTGCCAGTCAGCTGCGCTGTCCGCAGTGTCAGAACCAGAACTTACTGGAGTCCAATGCGCCCGTGGCGGTCAGTATGCGCCATCAGGTTTACAGCATGGTTGCCGAAGGTAAAAGCGAAGCGGAAATCACGGCGTGGATGACCGACCGTTATGGTGATTTCGTGCGCTACAACCCGCCGTTGAATGAGCAAACGCTGCTGTTGTGGGCGTTGCCGTGCTTGTTGTTATTGCTGGTGGGCGTGGTGGTCTGGCGGGTGAGAAAGCGTCAGCGTGCGCAGGAGGATGAACAATGAGCCAGTCCGAGCATTCCACCGCGCCGTTACGTCCCATGCCCGTGAAGCGGCTGGCCGCTGCGGTGGGGCTGATGGTTGTGGCCTGCATCGGCGGTTACCTGTTAACGCCAAAATGGCAGGCGGTACGCCAGGAGCAGGCGCGTCTGGCAGACCCCTTGCACGCTTTTTCTGACGAAAATATTCAGGAAAAACAGCTGATTTCTCTGCAATCGCAAATTCGCACTAATCCGCAGGACGCAGTGAAATGGGCGCAATTGGGTGAGTATTATCTGTGGCAAAACGCGTATCATAATGCGCTGCTGGCCTATGAGCAGGCGCTGCGTATACGCGGGGAAAACGCCGAAATCTATTCCGCGCTGGCGACGGTGTTGTATTACCAGGCCGGACAACATATGACGCCGCCCACCCGCGAGATGATTGATAAGGCTCTGGCGCTGGACCCGGCAGAGGTCACTGCGCTGATGCTGTTAGCTTCAGATGCGTTTATGCAGGCAGATTACGCTCAGGCCATCTCAGTGTGGCAAAAGGTTATGGATTTAAACTCGCCGAGGGTGAATCGGGCACAGCTCATTGACTCTATTAATATGGCGAAGTTGTTGCAGAATCGGCAAAAATAAATTTGTTTTATTTGTGATTTGTATCATTTCGCCTGTTTAAAAAACAGGCAAACGAACAAACGAGCAAAAAAAACTCACGCCCTGACTTCTTCATTTTTGAACATATTAAAATTCTTTTATAACAAAAAGTTATTCATCATTACCCCGATAAAATCGCATTTTTATGCAAATAATCAGCGAAAGGCCCTGTTCTCAGAGGGTTGCGCTGAATGCCATGCAGATGATAATGATAATAAGCGTTAAAAAACTCCATAAACGAACGCAACACAATTCATACCCTTTCAGTATGTACTATTCCCACACACTGCATGTGGAATAGCGCTCCATCGAGGAAGTCCGTTGTTATGAAAAATTTGAAAGTCAGCCTGGCATGGCAGATTCTAATCGCTATGGTGCTGGGCATTTTGCTAGGGAGTTACCTGCATTACCATAGTGACAGCCGTGAATGGCTGATTGTAAACCTGCTGTCTCCGGCGGGCGATATCTTTATCCACCTGATCAAAATGATCGTCGTACCGATTGTCATCTCTACGTTGATTGTCGGGATCGCCGGGGTAGGCGATGCCAAACAGCTGGGCCGTATTGGCGCCAAAACAATTATCTATTTCGAAGTGATCACTACTGTGGCGATTATTCTTGGTATCACGCTGGCGAATGTATTCCAGCCCGGTACCGGGGTAGATATGTCGCAACTGGCAACCGTCGATATTTCGAAATATCAGAGCACCACCGCGGAAGTACAGAGCCACGCGCATGGCCTGATGGGCACGATTTTGTCACTGGTGCCGACCAACATCGTCGCGTCGATGGCAAAAGGCGACATGCTGCCGATTATCTTCTTCTCGGTGCTGTTCGGTTTAGGTCTGTCTTCTCTGCCAGCAACGCACCGTGAGCCGCTGGTAACGGTATTCCGCTCTATCTCCGAAACCATGTTTAAAGTGACGCACATGGTGATGCGTTACGCGCCGGTCGGTGTTTTCGCGCTGATTGCTGTTACCGTTGCGAACTTCGGTTTTGCCTCCCTGTGGCCGCTGGCGAAGCTGGTACTGTTGGTGCATTTCGCCATCCTGTTCTTCGCGCTGGTGGTGTTGGGTATCGTGGCGCGTATCTGCGGGTTGAGCATCTGGATCCTGATCCGCATTCTGAAAGACGAGCTGATTCTGGCCTACTCGACCGCCAGTTCCGAGAGCGTGCTGCCGCGTATTATCGAGAAGATGGAAGCCTACGGCGCACCGGCGTCAATCACCAGCTTTGTGGTGCCGACCGGCTACTCATTCAACCTTGATGGCTCAACGCTGTACCAGAGTATCGCCGCTATCTTTATCGCGCAGCTGTATGGTATCGACCTGTCGCTGTGGCAGGAAATCGTGCTGGTGCTGACGCTGATGGTGACCTCGAAAGGGATTGCGGGCGTGCCGGGCGTATCGTTTGTGGTGCTGCTGGCAACGCTCGGCAGCGTCGGGATCCCGCTGGAAGGTCTGGCGTTTATCGCTGGTGTTGACCGTATCCTCGACATGGCGCGTACTGCGCTAAACGTGGTGGGTAATGCGCTGGCCGTGCTGGTTATTGCCAAGTGGGAACACAAATTTGACCGCAAGAAGGCGCTGGCTTATGAGCGCGACGTGCTGGGCAAATTTGAGAAGACCGCCCAGTAGGCCGGATAAGGCAACGCCGCCATCCGGCAACCTGCTCCGGGTTGCCTGATGGCGCTACGCTATCAGGCGTACAACGACTACGTTCATCCGGCAATGCAAACTATTACCCGTTGGTTAACTTATCAAACTCTTCGCAGCCGGTATCGAATCCCTCCATACAGCTCAGATTCAACCAGTGCAGCGCTTTCTGTTTATTCTTCTCAATAAAACCCTGCTCGCCGTTTAAGAACATCATCCCGGCCCAATATTCGGAATAACCGGTGCGGGAAATGGCTGAGCTACGTTTGAAATACCACGTCGCTTTCTCATCGTCAGCAGGAATGCCTACGCCGTTGGCGTAAATCAGCCCGAGCAGCATTTGCGCGTCGACGGCGGAGTCATTTTCCAGATCCTCGGAGGCGTTTTGCAGCAAGGTAATGGCTTTGGGGTAATCGGTGTGGCCTGCCTGGGTGTTCACCAGAATACGCGCCAGCGTAATTTCCCCCGCCTTACTGCCCGCCTGCGTCGCTTTTTCCGCCAGCGTTTTGGCCTGGGGATAATCCAGACTGACCGGGTTGGTTATCTTAATCTGCGCTAACAAAGCATATGCATCCGCATCACCGTTGTCGGCGGCTTTTTGCGCCCAGTATTCGGCTTTGCTTAAATCGCCTGAACTGAACCAGGTATCGGCAAGGAAATACTGCGCGCGTCGGTCACCTGCCTCTGCTGCCTGTAGATACTGGCTTCCTGGCTCAGTATCACTGGCATGGGCAAAGAATGTCACGAGGAACATCAATGCAAGAAGTTGTTTCATTTTGAGTTTTATTTAGGGTACGGAGTAGACAGTATAAAGAGATCGTGGGCATAAAAAAACGGCCTCCGAATGGAGGCCGTAGGCTCAGGCTTAACCCATCGCGCTTTCGCGCAGGCTGGCTTTCAGCTTGGTGTACTCATCAATAACATACTGTTCGGCAGCGCGCTGATCGGCAATGCGTTCAACGTTAACGGCACAGTATTTGTACTCCGGCGTTTTGGTAATCGGGCTTAAGTTCTCGGTTACCAGTTCATTACATGCCCCAATCCACCACTGGTAGGTCATGTAAATCGCGCCTTTGTTTGGGCGATCGCTGACTGCGGCGCGGGTAATGACCCGGCCTTTACGCGAGTTAACCCACACCAGCTCTTCATCCTGAATTCCCAGGCGTTCCGCGTCGGCGGTGTTGATCTGGGCATAGCCCGGTTCATCCGCCAGCGCGGCCAGCGCCGCACAGTTACCGGTCATCGAACGGCAAGAGTAGTGGCCGACTTCACGCACCGTCGACAGTACCATCGGGTACTCTGGGGTGAGTTTGTCGATTGGCGCTACCCAGTCGCAGGTGAAGAACTGCGCCAGGCCGTTCGGGGTGTCAAACTTCTCTTTGAAGAGGTAAGACGTACCCTGGTCGGCATCTGAGGTGTCGCGGCAAGGCCACTGGATATAACCCAGTTCGCCCATTTTCTCGTAAGTGGCGCCGTAGAAATCCGGGCACAGATGACGCAACTCATCCCAGATTTCCTGGGTGTTGTTGTAGTGCATCGGGTAGCCCATACGGGTGGCGATTTCACTGATAATCTGCCAGTCCGTTTTCAGATCCCACTTCGGCTCAACGGCTTTAAAGAAGCGCTGGAAGCCACGGTCAGCCGCAGAGAAGACGCCTTCATGCTCGCCCCATGACGTAGACGGTAAAATAACGTCTGCGGCCGCGGCGGTTTTGGTCATGAAGATATCCTGCACGATGACCAGTTCCAGATCCTCAAAGCCTTTGCGCACTGCGGAGAGCTCAGCATCGGTCTGTAATGGATCTTCACCCATAATGTACGCCGCGCGCACTTCGCCATGCGCCGCACGGTGCGGCAGTTCGCTGATGCGATAGCCGGTATGTGCAGGCAGGCTTTCCACGCCCCAGGCTTTAGCGAACTTCTCGCGGTTTTCCGGGAATTTAACGTACTGATAGCCCGGATAGGTATCCGGCAGCGCGCCCATGTCGCATGCGCCCTGAACGTTGTTCTGGCCACGAACTGGGTTAACGCCCACGCTTGGCTTACCGAGGTTACCGGTCAGCATCGCGAGGCTGGTCAGTGAGCGCACGGTTTCCACACCCTGATAGAACTGGGTCACACCCATGCCCCACAGAATTGCCGCGCTTTTCGCCGTGGCGTACATACGTGCAGCCTGACGGATATCGTGCGCGCTAACGCCGGTGATATCTTCAACGGACTCCGGCGTATAGCCTTCGACAATCTTGCTGTACTCTTCGAATCCTTCCGTACGGGAGGCGACGAACGCCTGGTCGTACAGTTTTTCTTCGATGATGACGTGCCCCATGGCGTTGAGCAGCGCGATGTTCGAGCCGTTTTTCAACGCGATGTGCATGTCGGCAATACGCGCGGTTTCAATTTTGCGCGGATCGCAGACGATAATTTTCGCCCCGTTACGTTTAGCGTTAATCACGTGATTCGCCACGATCGGGTGGGAATCCGCCGGGTTATACCCGAAGATGAACACTAAATCCGTGTTATCAATTTCATTGATAGCATTACTCATTGCGCCGTTACCGACCGATTGGTGCAGACCTGCAACCGAAGGGCCGTGTCAGACGCGAGCGCAGCAGTCAACGTTATTGGTACCAATAACGGCGCGCGCGAATTTTTGCATTACATAGTTGGTTTCGTTACCTGTGCCGCGAGATGAACCGGTCGTCTGAATAGCGTCCGGGCCGTATTTCGCTTTGATGGCGCTCAGGCGATCGGCGACGTAATTCAGCGCTTCATCCCAGGAAACAGATTCCAGTTTGCCGCCACGCTGGCGACGGATCATTGGGGTTTTCAGACGAGGGGTCAGGATCTGGGTATCATTAATAAAATCCCAGCCATAGTAGCCCTTCAGACACAGGGTACCCTGGTTGGTTTTCCCCTGCGCCGCCTCAGCCCGGACGATTTTGCCGTTATCGACCACCAGGTTGATTTTGCAACCTGATGCGCAATATGGGCAAACCGTGACGACTTTTTTCATCGGTCTCGCTCCAGTTAATCAAATCGCGCATACGCGCTTGTCACTTTGCTTATGCATCTTTTATGCCATGTTTTTTTTAGGGGCATTAGTCGATATTACGGGCGATTTTTGGTCAAAACTCTGACGAAAAACAGGCTGTCGTCATATTTGACGTGACGAATCTCCAATACGTGACGGTCCGGCAGTGTGACCGAGGTTATGTTTCCCACACATCCTTGTGCCTTATCGCTGTCACTCTGGGCAGAATCAATCACACTCATTTAAGTTGGCCAGAAATGGGGGAAAACAATGAAGCCAGCCATACTGGTTGTGGATGATGACGAGGCTGTCTGCACGCTGTTACAGGATGTGCTGAGCGAGCACGTCTTTGCAGTGACCGCGTGTCATAGCGGACAGCAGGCGCTGCGCTGCATTGAGACTCAGCCGGATATCGCTCTGGTATTGCTGGACATGATGTTGCCCGATGTCAACGGTCTGATGGTGCTGCAACAGGTGCAAAAGATGAGGCCCGGATTACCGGTAGTCATGCTGACGGGCTTAGGCAGCGAGTCGGATGTGGTGGTCGGGCTGGAAATGGGTGCCGACGACTATATCGGGAAACCGTTCAATGCGCGGGTGCTGGTGGCACGGGTGAAGGCGGTGCTCAGACGCGTGGGCGTGTTAACGGCAGAAAACGGCGGTCCACAGACTACGGGACTTTCCTTTAATGGCTGGCATCTGGATACCGCGGGCTGCCAGCTTCGTAATCCTCAGCAATTGAAGGTGGAACTGACGCAGGGCGAATACAGCCTGCTGCTGGCGCTGGCGCAAAATGCTCGTCGGGTGCTTAGTCGTGAGCAATTGCTGGAACTGACGCGCAGCGACAGCGTTGAGGTATTTGACCGCACCATTGACGTGTTAATCATGCGGCTGCGGCGAAAAATAGAGAACAACCCGCATCAGCCAATGCTGATCAAAACCCTGCGCGGGCTGGGCTATGTGTTTGCCGCCGATGTGCAACATCACGATAACGACGCCTTGGGTCTGATAAGCGCATCAGCCATCAGCCATAGTCGCTTTTAACTCTGCCAGCGTTTTCGCACCATCTATCGCGTTGGCACACAGCAGGCTTGCGCGCGCGCAGGCGTGCGCCAGCCTGACGCTGTCTGTCAGCGACCAGCGCTCATGACAGCCATACAAAAATCCGGCGCAAAACGCATCTCCTGCGCCGACACTGCCGACAATCTCTTCTTGCGCCAGTAACTGTGACGGTATCCAGATGCCTGCTCGATCCGGTTCTTCACCCCAGGCGCCTTCCGGACAGTGAATCACCACCCGCTGGCGTACGCCTGCATCCAGCAGTTCGCGCGCGGCGGTGGCGATATGGGGAATATGCAGCTCGCCGTTGGGTTGGCGAATCTCCAGCCCGCTGAACTCCCCGGCCTCCAGCTCGTTAATCACCAGATAGTCGAGATGGCGCAGGGCCGGCATCACCAGTGGTTGGTAGCGCGGGTCGCCCTTACGCGAGACCAGATCCAACGACGTTTCAAAGCCGTTGTCGCACATTTGCGCCAGCAGCCGTGCGCTACGCGTCCCGTACTCCTCATCCGGCATGTCCAGACTGTCGAGCAGCAGCAGATAGCCAAGATGGAAGATTTTCATCGAGGTATCCAGTTGCTCAAAGGCGGGTAAATCCAGGAGTCGATTGGCGCCGGGCGAGTGAAAAAAAGTGCGCTGCCCGCTGGGGTCGGTCATCACCTGCGACATCGACGTAGGGGCGAATGTGGTGCGCTGCACGTGCTGGCGATTAACGTGATACTGCTCCAGCATCGCCATGATGTAGTCGCCGTCGCTGTCCTGACCGATTAATCCCACCGCCTGCAGCGGCAATCCGGTGTGCATTTTCGCCAGCGTCAGCAGCACGTTCAGCGGCGCACCGCCCGTGGCGCGTTCGCTACGCGTGATTTCCGCCAGCCAGCCGCGTTCCGGCCATTGCACAATTTGATGGACATGATCGACCAGCATGTTGCCTGCGGCGATAACGCCTTTGCGCTCCATCAGACCTGCCCCGCGCTACCAAAAATGCGCATTTGTTCAGAAACGGTATCGGTAATAGCCTCTTCAATACCCAGCAGCAGTTCGGCAAACTCGTCGTACAGCGGCTGGCGATTGGCCATCCGTGACTCTACCGCTGTCAGCGCCGCCTGCGACATGCCGGTGTAGAAGTTGATTTTGTGAATGCCGAGTTCAATTGCGCGCTTGAAATCGTCATTGCTGATGCCGGAACCGCCGTGCAGTACCAGTGGGATCGCCGCCTGCTGGCGAATAGCGTCCAGACGCGGGAAGTCGAGCTCCGGTTCGCCTTTATATTTGCCGTGCGCATTGCCAATGGCGACCGCCAGCGCGTCAATCCCGGTTCTGTCGACGAAATCACGCGCCATCATCGGGTCGGTAAATAACGATTCGTCAGCATGACCGTACAGCGCGCCGCCCTCATCGCCGCCCACCGCGCCCAGCTCGGCTTCCACCGAGACGCCGACGGCGTGGCACATCTTCACCACTTCGCGGGTCTGGCGGATATTTTCTTCATACTCCAGCGTGGAGCCATCGAACATCACTGAACTTAAACCTAAGCGTAGCGCCCGCACCACTGACTCAAAGTGCAGGCCGTGGTCAAGGTTCAGCACCACCGGAATGTCGTGCCTGGCGGCTTCGAATTTGACCGCTTCGACCAAAGAATCCAGCGAGATATATTTAAAATGTACTTCGGCGATGTTGATAATAAACGGCGAATGTTCCTGTTTAGCCGCGGCAAACAGGGCGCGCAGGAAATGTGAGTCCAGAACGTTAAACGCCCCTAAGGCATAGCGGTGCTCGCGGGCATGGGTCAGGCCATCGGCGAGGGATATCAACGGCATAATGCGCTCCTTGGTTAGCGGAACAGGCGATATTCGTTACACAGCACCAGCTGCGCCGGTTCGTCTTCTTCAATGTCGTTATAACGGGTGATAGGTTGCAGAAAATGGTTATCGTGGTCGTCGTCATTAACAGAGGAGACCTCGCCAACCAGCACGTCGCCAAAACCTTTTTCCGCCCAGAAGCTGTGATACAGGCCCGGCGGCAGGCAGATGCTCTCACCCGGCGTCAGGCGCAGTTGGCTACCCGCGGCATGGGTTTGTCGACAGCCGTCAATCACCACGCTCACGTCGCTGTCCTCCGTTTGCTCCCGAAGCCCCGCATTCCACAATTCCACAATTAAATTACCGCCGCCGCGATTAATAATGTCTTCGCGTTTGCGCCAGTGAAAATGCATCGGCGTGACCTGCGCATCGCGAACATGCATGATTTTCTCGGCGTAGCATTTCTCGTAAGGCATACCTTTCGGCGAGCCATTACGCAGGGTGAACAGCGTTAACCCTTGCGCGGCGAAATTGTTGCCGCCAAATGCGGTAACATCCCAACCAAGCTTTAGGTCGAAAACTTCGCTCCAGGCAGAGGCATCGAGCTTGCGCCATTGGGTCGGCGGGAAACTGGCGAAAGGGGGGAGGTGCACGTCGTGCAGAGAAAAAAACTGGCGCGTGTGGCCAAGGATTTCGTTGATGGCGGAACGTTTCATTGATTCTCCTGTGGCTGATAAGATGACCTTTATGCGGCTCTCTCACTCAAGGGAGAGGGAGAAAACCAAAATCTTTCCTGGGGAACAGATGGGCATAATCCAGTAACCTCTCCCCTCACAGCAGAACAGGGAATAGTTATATTCTATTGCGTTTTTTTATAGGAGGATGTGATTTATTTAATAAAATAATAAATAGAAGTCATGTTTTTATAAATGTTATTGTAAATCATTGCCTTAATATCTTTGGCTTCTGGCTGCGTCTCAGTTTTTGGAACCATTTGGGTATGACTGCGGGGTTGTTGCCGCGTGATGAAAAAAATAATGAGACACTATATAAACCGTTTTGTTAAAAAACGATGCCATTGAATATAAAATCGCATCAGTTAACCGTTTATTTATATGTCAGGGTTATATTACATGTTTGAATAATAATTAACTCGCTTTCCAGAATTGTTTACAGTAAAAAATACCCCTTTTTTATTATTGTTGATATGCTGGCTGAACTTTATTTCTTAAGTGTTACTTTCTTTTGGTAAGGGATGCGATAATGAAAAAAGGTTCAGGATTCTATAATCTGGAAGGTATAGTTTCAGAGGAGAGTATAAATAAGTATTTATTCTCTGTGAGGGGCGAGAGTCAGTTAGGGGGGCTGGATGTTGAAACCATTGAAGGGCATGAAAGTTTAAGTAAACCATGCAGTTATAAAATCACATTTACATCAAAACTTAAAAATATTTCCCCTGACTCGCTTCTCAATATTGAAGGTTCGCTACAAATCAGAGCACCTAACCATAAATGGAATAAATATATTCAAGGTTCTGAAATGTGGCTATATGAACGGCAAATTGAAGGCGTCATTACGTCATTTTCGCTTATTAGCACATCAGCGGATGAATCACTGTACGAAATCAGGCTGGAGCATAAACTTGCATTACTCTCACGACGTAAGCGATCGGCTATTTATCTAAACACAAACGTTCCGAAACTGGTAACCCAGATCCTCAAAGAACATGCTTTTGCCGATTATGAAATCGACTTTGATACGCTTGTTTGTCTCTATCCCAACCGGGAAATGATCGTGCAGTGGGAGGAGTCAGATTTAGCGTTTATTAGCCGCATCCTCTCGGAAGTTGGAATCTGGTTCAGGATCGCAAATCACCATGCTGTTCCGCACATTATGGTGCTTATCTTCAGTGATTCACAATGCCAATACATCTTTGATCAAAAGATCATGCACTCATCCCACGCCGGGCTGACATCAAATGATTATTCGATCGATAAGCTGGTATCAAGGCATAACGTTGTTTCCGCAGGCGTTAAAGCAAAGAACTTTGACTACCGGCTTGCCAACTCGTTAATACTTAATGCTGATGTCGATGGGTCTGAACAAACATCGACGATGTATGGAGTGGATTACCGTTATGCGGATATTCACCACCAGCCGGGATCGAAATTTGCTGAGGAACAACCGGGCGAATCCAGCTGGTTCTATGCCAAACTGCATCACGAAATTATTCTTAATAATCAGTCTGTTTTAAGCGGTGTGACCACCAGTCCGGTGATTGTGCCAGGGATGGTGTTGAAAATCGACGGCGTCATTCCACATGCCTTCACCTCGGGATTTGTGGTAACGGCAATGCGGGTGACGGGCAGGCGTGATGCGGCCCTTCAATCCCAACTGATCGGTATTCCTTACCGTGAGCGCGTTTGCTTTCGACCGCAGCCATTACCCCGGCCACGTATCGCCGGTACTGTTTCCGCGATCGTTTCATCACCAATAGACAATGACAAATATGCTCACATCGATGTGCAGGGGCGTTATTGGGTGAAGTTTGATTTTGACCTCGATCAGCACAGGCAAGGTTATGAAAGTATGCCC
This sequence comes from Citrobacter freundii complex sp. 2025EL-00176, assembly GCF_053309355.1. NCBI lineage: Bacteria > Pseudomonadati > Pseudomonadota > Gammaproteobacteria > Enterobacterales > Enterobacteriaceae > Citrobacter > Citrobacter freundii complex sp. 2025EL-00176. Next base: position 76,499 of record NZ_JBRYHT010000013.1, read on the forward strand.
GTTCGTCTGGCGCGGGTTTATGCCGGTGATACTTATGGTCATCACTTCCCACTCATCCAGGGCACAGAGGTCGCCATTGCGTTTGAAGGTGGCGATCCAGAAAGACCTTTTATTGCGCATGCTCTGCATCATGCTCCAAAGCCTGACCCCGTTACCAGCCGCAACAATACCCGCAACGTTATCCGCACTGCGGGTCTGAATAAGCTGCGGATGGAGGACCGGCGCGGGCAGGAACACGTCAAGCTGAGTACCGAGTATGCCAAAACTCAGTTGAACATGGGCCATCTTGTTGATGCGGGCGGTAAACCGCGCGGCGAAGGCGCGGAACTGCGCACTGATGACCGTGCGGTTCTGAGGGCCGCAAAGGGGATACTACTCACGACTGAGGCGCAGCCAAAAGCCCAGGGTAAGCAGCTTGATATGAGCGCGGTTGTTCAGCAGCTTCAGGACGCGCTTACGCTGGCCACGTCGCTTCAGCAGAGCGCGCTGACGGCGCAGGCGTTAAATGTCGAAATGGGGCCGCAGCAGCAGCTTAACGCCGCGCTTGAACAGCTCACCCGCTCGGGACTGGTGGCCTATGCCGATCACGGTATGGCCCTGCTGACACCGCAAACGATGGCATTATCAGCAGACAAAGATTTGTCGCTAAACGCTGCCAGCAACGGCAGTTTTAACGTTTTTAAGAAACTCTCCATGGCCGTTGGACAGGGCCTGTCACTCTTCAGCAGAGCTATCGGAATCAAAATCATCGCCGCAAAAGATGATATTTCCGTGCAGGCACAGCGCGGCGAAATGGGCCTGCTTTCTGATAAGCATTTTCATATTCAGAGTATGAACGGCAACGTGACCATCAGCGGCAAAAAGAATATTCAGTTGCTGTGTGGAGGGGGCGGTATTCGAATAAATGAAGATGGCTCAGTAAAAATATTTTCCCCCGCCAAAGTTGAACTTAAAGGTTCCACGCTCGACTGGAGCGGGCCGGAGTCGGCGAAAGATAAAACCCCTGTCTTTCAGGAGGAGCAGTTTCATCGCCGCATTAAATTACATGGCTCTGGCAACCCAGACGATGTTTTGAAAAATACAAAATTCAGACTGACGAAGGCTTCAGGCGAAACCATTGAGGGCGTCACAGACGATGAAGGAATGACGCCGTTATTGGATATGACTGAAATGGACGAAATGAAAATGGAGATTTTGCCAAATGAGTAACAGTCCCTTTAATTCGCGGGTGGTGGCGACCGGTGTACAGGGCGTGCCTAAATCAACGGGCGGAAAAATGGCTGTCTGCGACGTGCCCGTTAAGTATTCCATGCCCTGCATTGTGATCCTTGTGCACGGCGTCAACGATGTGGGCGAGGCCTATCAGAATCAGGAGCAGGGTATTATCGCTGGCCTGAATGAACGTATGGGCCGCACGGATATGTATCCGCATGAATGGCAGCAGTACAAAATGGATATGGGCGATGGCGAGCAGCAGAATGTAAAAATGCCCGGACGCAGCCCGGTAATTCCATTTTATTGGGGGTATAAACCCGTCGATCATGCGACGTATACAGCAGACCAGCGGCGTTATCGCGATGAGCTGGCTAAATCAGGAGACGCCGCAAAACTGCCTTACAACGCCTATCAGGAAGATGACCACGCAAAGCTGGAAAAGCTGGGGCATATTCCTCAAACCACGTTGAAATATCAGAATGATAATTTCGGTAATGTTCTCGATGATGTGTATGCCAAAGGCGGGGGGACCTTTGCCAATGCGACAACCACTATTCCGGATATGTTAGGCCCTGGCTCCGGCGGCCTGGCGAACGGTGCGGCAGGATTTGCATCACTGTATATGAATGCCGGGGATTTTACGCACCCTATTTATGATAATCCGCACCGTATTTATCAGTTTTTTGCCGCGCAGCGGCTGGCTGATTTAATCCTGATGATTCGAAGAGAACCGGCAACAAAATTCGATCCCATTAATATCATTGCGCACTCCCAGGGAACGATAATTACCATGCTGGCCAATATGCTGGTTAAAGCAACAGGTGGCGATCCCGCCGATTGTGTGATACTCAACCATTCCCCCTACGCACTGGAAAAAACGGCTGCTGAAAGTGTCACACCCGGACATCACCAGACGGATCGCGCCCGGCAGCAGACGTTCCGCAATTTCTGCCAGTTGATGGCGACCAACGCCAGATACGGCCAGGGGCAATATCACACGCAAACCGAGATCGATGAATTAGAAGGCGCGCTATGTCTGAGTAAAACCAATGCACAGTGGCGTCAGAATAAACTCTATACGCGTAATAATTTTGGCAAGGTATATAATTATTTTTGCCCCAATGACAGCGTGGTTTCGTTACTTAACGTGCAGGGTTTTGGCTGGCGTGGCGTCCCCCAGGACATTGCCAGCGGAATAGACAATCTGCGCCAGCGGGTTTTCTGCGAAAATGGTCCTGAAATAGGCTGTAGCCCGCTGAGCGTGCCTTTTGAAATGCCGGCGTTAGAACAGAATAGCTTTAATCAGGATACGGGAGCGACCAGACGATATACGTTTGCGGATGTGGTTGTTAACGGCGAGCAGCTCCCCGTTACCTTCAGGCACCAGTTACAGGGCGCGGGAAGTCAGTATAAATATTCGATAGCGCCAGGTTCACCCGATCAGGACATCTCCTTTTCTGCAAAGGCGAATGTCCTTGCGCGTACTGAAACTGATACCAAAAACCTGAGCGGGGCCGGTTTTGATGATTTACAGCCGGGCCAGGAATTAACGCCCGCAGAACTCGCGATATTCTCCAAAAAATATGCTAAGCCTTATACCAAAGGCGTTGTCCTCGGCGGGGGATATAATAAGCTCGTGCAGCTGATTTATGAAAAAACGCCGGATGAGCTGAAAAAAGAATGGCTGCAATCAGAGCAGATTGGTTACAGCCAGCATTCCTCTATTGTTATGTCGAAAGATGCCCCTGCGAAAGCGATGGCCTTCGATCTGGCGGTGGGAATATGCAGGGCATTTGATCACCGCTGCGGAGAATTCTGGACCGAGTTGCTCCTGCGCGGAGACTGGCGTATGAAGCGTAATGGTTTTCAGGAAACTGTTGATTATTATAGTACTGGAAAGTTGAACAAAGACCACACGAAAGATTTCATGAACAGGCCGGATGATATTTTGCCCAAGGGTCAATTTGGTGTGGTTAATGAATATTGTCATGCAACAACGGTTCAACCTGCCAGACATAATGAAATATATAATACCGAGACACCCAATCTGCAATGGGATATGCCCAAACCGCTTAACGTTTAAGGATGAATTATGAAACCAGGAATTACGATAAGAGTATTAATTGGCGCAGTTTCACTATGTGCTATCGCTGCCTGTACAAAAAAAATACCATCGCAAGTTATTTATCGTTATGACGATAACCGGTATCTGGAACTAAAGGGCTTCGATTGCGAAGGTGCACTTTGGTATCATGATACCAGGAATAATATACATAAGGAGTTAGTAAATGGTGTTTATTCAACGTATCAGATCTTTTCTGGGGTATATATTCATCCGTCAGATAATTATATTCTGATACCGCGATGGGAACCTGGGGCATATAAAATATCTAAAGATTACGGACAAACGTGGCAGGTTGCAACGTATATGTCCCCATCTCAGGGGCAAGAGAAAAATTCAGATGGGAATATGGTCGACAGACCTGAAGGAAAAGAAATAAAAAGAGTGGTGGTGGTTAATAACCAGGCGTTTATTACCACGGCACAGGGGCATTTATATCTGAGTTCATACCCTTTTGACGACCCGCGCTTAAAACCGGGTGGTCCGGGTATAGATTATCAATTCTTTGATGACACGTATTATCTCTACAGACCAGGCAAGCATAAATCCAGGGGCGAGTATGTGAACGGCCATATAAGACCTGAATCTCCAGGTGATGCCTGGGGAACGGTGGTGTTTATGAAAGCATCCTTAGCCCATTTAACGGAAGGTTATAAGGCTAACTATCAAAACCTGCCGGACAAAGAACCGGAAGTGGTGGACTATAAGGGCTGGACCCGGATGCGCTGCGATATGAATGCGGGGAAATAATCTGCAATGGGATATGCCCAAACCGCTTAACGTTTAAGGATGAATTATGAATAATGGAATTACGGTAAGAGCAATTGTCGGAGTGATTTCACTATGTGTTATCTCTGGCTGTACAAAAAAAACACCCTCACAGGTTATTTATCGTTATGATGACAATCGTTATCTGGAGTTAAAAGGCTATAATTGTGAGGGAGCACTTTGGTATCACGATGGTAAAAAAAATATTCACAAAGAGTTAATTGATGGAAAATTTGCTTCCTTCAGGATTTTCTCGGGAACCTATATTCACCCTTCTGATAAATACATTCTCATCCCAAACTGGGAGCCGACTGCTTATCTGATATCTAAAGATTACGGTCAAACGTGGAAGGTCGCATCATATATGGCTTCTTTCCCGGCGCTGGAGAGAAACTCAGATGGTATTATGCGCGACTATCCTGAAGGAAAAGAAATAAAAAGAGTGGTGGTGGTCAATAACCAGGCGTTTATTACCACGGCGCAGGGGCATTTATATCTGAGTTCATACCCTTTTGACGATCCGCGTCTGGCGCCGGGTGGCCCGGGTATAGATTATCAATTCTTTGATGATACATATTATCTCTACAGACCAGGCAAGCATAAATCCAGGGGCGAGTATGTGGACGCGCATATCAGACCTGAATCTCCAGGGTATGCGTGGGGTATGGTTATTTTTATGAAAAAAGGACTGGATAATCTTGTCGAGTCAGAAAAAGCGAATTATCAAAACCTGCCGGACAAAGAACCGGAAGTGGTGGGCTATAAGGGCTGGACCCGGATGCGCTGCGATATGAATGTGGGGAAATAATCTGCAATGGGATATGCCCAAATCGCTTAACGTTTAAGGATAAATTATGAAAGCAGGAATTACGGTAAGAGTATTAATCGGCGCAGTTTCACTATGTGCCATCTCTGCCTGTACAAAAAAGATTCCCTCACAGGTTATTTATCGGTTTGATGAAAATCGTCACCTGGAGTTGATCGGTTATGATTGTGAAGGATATGTTGTTTACCATGATGTAAAAAGAAAGATCCACAAGTCAATTTATGGCAATCCAATCTATAGAGTATTCACGGGAGTGTATATTCATCCTTCAGAGCAGTACATTCTGGTCCCTGAATGGGAGCCGGGAGCATATAAAATATCTAAAGATTACGGACAAACGTGGCAGGTCGCAACCTATATGTCTCCATTTCAGGGGCAAGAGAGGAATTCAGATGGAAATATGGTCGACAGACCTGAAGGAAAAGAAATAAAAAGAGTGGTGGTGGTCAATAATCAGGCATTTATTTCCACGGCGCAGGGGCATTTATATCTGAGCTCATACCCTTTTGACGATCCGCGTCTGGCGCCGGGTGGCCCGGGTATAGATTATCAATTCTTTGATGATACATATTATCTCTACAGACCAGGCAAGCATAAATCCAGGGGCGAGTATGTGAACGCGCATATCAGACCTGAATCTCCAGGGTATGCGTGGGGTATGGTTATTTTTATGAAAAAAGGACTGGATAATCTTGTTGAGTCAGAAAAAGCGAATTATCAAAACCTGCCGGATAAAGAACCGGAAGTGGTCGGCTATAAGGGCTGGACCCGGATGCGCTGCGATATGAATGTGGGGAAATAATCTGCAATGGGATATGCCCAAACCGCTTAACGTTTAAGGATAAATTATGAATAAGGGAAGTGCGTTAAAAATAATAATCGGAACCATTTCGCTATGCGCTATCACTGCCTGTACAAAAAAATACCCTCACAGGTTATTTATCGGTTTGATGAAAATCGTTATCTGGAGTTGATCGGTTATGATTGTGAAGGATATGTTGTTTACCATGACGTAAAAAGAAAGATCCACAAGTCAATTTATGGCAACCCAATCTATAGAGTATTCACGGGAGTGTATATTCATCCTTCAGAGCAGTACATTCTGGTCCCTGAATGGGAGCCAGGGGCATATAAAATATCTAAAGATTACGGGCAAACGTGGCAGGTCGCAACCTATATGGCCTCTTTCCCGGCGCTGGAGAGAAACTCAGATGGTATTATGCGCGACTATCCTGAAGGAAAAGAAATAAAAAGAGTGGTGGTGGTCAATAACCAGGCATTTATTTCCACTGCACAAGGACATTTGTATATGAGCTCATACCCTTTTGACGATCCGCGTCTGGCACCGGGTGGGCCGGGGATAGATTATCAATACTATGATGATACGTATTATCTCTATAAGCCTGGCAAGCATAAATCCAGTGGCGAGTATGTGAACGGCCATATAAGACCTGAATCTCCAGGTGATGCCTGGGGAACGGTGGTGTTTATGAAAGCATCCTTAGCCCATTTAACGGAAGGTTATAAGGCTAACTATCAAAACCTGCCGGACAAAGAACCGGAAGTGGTGGGCTATAAGGGCTGGACCCGGATGCGCTGCGATATGAATGTGGGGAAATAATATGAAAGGTGTAATCAGACTAAATGACCCGCTGGCAAACGGTGGGTATGTAAATAAAGCTTCTGGTAGCAAGTTTATGGGAATTCCTGTCGCCTTAATGGGGGATACGGTTGTTTGTATTCTACACAAAGGCACCTTTCCCATACTTGATTTTGAGCCAACATGGACAATGGACGGCAAAGGCGTAGTTGTGGATGGTTGTAGGGCTGCATGTGGTTGTGCAATACAGACCACTCTGCCAACGGCGGGGACAAGCAAATGAGAAAATGGCAGATACCAAACAAGAATCCCTATGAAGAACCAGAAAAATTCCCGCTGAATATTATACCGTTCATTAGCTGTGTTATATTTCTGTTTTTTATAACGTACAATATATTCAAATGGTTGCAGGACAAGAAAGTTCCTGATGATCTGATATGGAATGCAATAGGTATCCCATCGCTAATAGCGTTAGCCATCTGGTGCGTGGTAGTTATTATTTACGGTATTATATATTTTCCATATTACTATGCGAGTTATCTTGAGCAGTATGGTATGAATCAGTGGAAAAACTGGGCAAAACGGGCATTGCCTCTTCTGGACTATTCATCCATTCTCCCGGTGCCTGAACTGGCATTAAAAATTCAGAAACTAGAGGGTGAAGCCCCAGCAGGTTCTGCAACGCCGTTACGAATTGATATTGAAGTTGACTCAATGGATGACGCCAGAGTTGATAAGGTGCTAAGACTGTTGATAGAACCCCTCAAAAATTCTCTTGTCAGTAAACATCGGCCTTTTAATACCTGGCTGTACGTTAAGGGAGCGGATGACACTATCGGCAATAGTTTTAAGGCGGTGTTGGCAAACCTGGGCATCCCTAATGATAAGGTCGGAAATATTAATGTTCTTCACGAATGCCCTGATTATTTTATCATCAATGAATGGGTTGATTTAAGTATATTTGAAAACAACCTGGTTATCACTGTTGAATTGCACGATGAAAATGATTGTGATTTTTTCGAGAGTGCTAATGCTTTTATTTTTACCAATAGAGAACTGCTTGAAAATAAAGACACACCTTTATATTTATTACGCATGATGGACAGTACTCCCTATTATCTTGATGAAATCGTGAGTATATATCTTTCTGCGCAACAAGTAGATGTGAGTAAAATTAAAAAGCTGTGGTTCAACTCACTGGATAAGCAGTCAAAATTCGTATTGTTTAGTGGGATAGAAAGCGCAAAAACGAGTATTTTAGCCGATAGTCGATATGAACTGGAGACCGTCACAGGGCAAAGCACAGAGGTTCAGCGTTGGGTTACATTAGCGTTGGCTGCGGATGCAGCAAAATATGGGCAAGGGCATCAGTTATTCGCCAGTACATCCGCAGATACGATTCAATCCGGCATAATAGCTGCTAAATATCCAGGATGCTGGCCTGCACTTGATAAGCTGGATTTCCATGATTATTGGAGAATCATAAAATTGTGCGCAATTATTTTATGGTGTATGGGGTTTGTAAGTCTCGTACCACTGGAACTGTTCGAAAGTCACCCAGGGTATACGTTTATTCCTTTAGTTTTTGGTATTCCAGTTATTTATACGGCGGTTATGATTTTTTCTTTTATACTGACTCATAATATAGAGCAGAAAATGGACATTTATTACTCGCAGTTTTTATGAGATAAGCGCCCTGACGGGCGCTCTTGCTTCTTTTACTCTCTTTGCGGCAAGAGAGTATCAGTCGGTTCAGGATTTATTTCACCGTCCAACCTTTATAATTTCCAACGTTGTTTTTATCGATCATTGTCACCGGGATCAGCACAGGCTCTTTTGGGGCGGGTTTCCCCTGCAATATGTCATAGCCGATTTCGACCGCTTTGGCAGCCATCACTTGCGGATCTTGTGCCGGCGTCGCCACAAATAATGAGTTTTCGCGTTTCAGAGCCTCTTCACCGTCTGGCGATCCGTCGACGCCGACAATAAAGAATTCGCTACGCTGCGCCTGTTTTGCCGCCAGATCGGCACCGATCGCCGTCGGATCGTTAATGGCGAATACGCCATCAATCTTCGGATTCGCCGCCAGCAGCGCGGTCATGATCTCCAGCCCGCCTTCGCGACTGCCTTTGGCATTTTGGTTATACGACAGCACCTTGATATCCGGATGGCGTTTGAACTCGGTCTGACAACCTTCCACACGGTTCTGGACGGCGGAAACCGGCGGTCCGTTGATGATGACGACGTTGCCTTTTCCTTTCAGGCGGTCGGTAATGTATTTGCAGGCCATTTCACCCGCCTGAGTGTTATCGGAGGTGATGGTTGCGTCTGCGCCTTCCGCCGCCACGTCAACGGCCACCACCACGATCCCGGCGTCTTTCGCGCGTTTTACCGCCGGGCCGATGCCTTTGGAGTCGGCGGCGTTAAGGATAATCATGTCGACTTTGGCGGCAATAAAGTTGTCGATCTGCGACACCTGCTGCCCCAGGTCGTAGCCGCTGGAAACCAGCGTTACTTTAACGCTATCACCCGCCAGTTTGCGTGCTTCCAGCTCCGCGCCTTTGGTTATTTGCACGAAGAACGGGTTCGCCAGGTCGCCCACTGTAACGCCGATCGATTTCAGTTCTTTTGCCTGCACAAACGGAGCTGCAGCAAGCAGTGCGCCAGCACAGAGCGCGGTCACTAATGGCTTCAAACGCATACTCGTTTCCTCACGTAGGGTATTGTTGTTATACGCCTGATGGCGCTGCGCTTATCAGGCCTACGAATGAGTAGGCCGGCAAGCTTGTCTATGCACTTTGATGGTGTCGGGTACGGTATTTGTCGATCAGCACCGCTATGATGATCACCGCCCCTTTGATCACCAGTTGCCAGAAATAGGAGACGCCCATTAGCGTCATGCCGTTATTGAGCGTGGCGATGATCAGCGCCCCCACCAGCGTGCCGGTGATGGTGCCGATCCCGCCGACGAAGCTGGTGCCGCCGAGGATCACCGCCGCGATGGCGTCCAGCTCGTAACCCATACCTAAGTTACCGTTGGCGCTGTACAGTCGCGAGGCGCTCATCACCCCGCCCAGGCCTGAAAGCAAACCGCTCATGCCGTAAACGAACAGCAGTACCAGCCACACTTTGATCCCGGTTAAACGTGCGGCCTGCATGTTGCCGCCGACCGCGTAGATATGAACGCCCAGCGTGGTGCGGCGCAGAATAAACCAGCACACCACCACCACCGCGAGGGCAATGACCACCAGCCATGGAACCGGGCCGAGATAGTTGTTACCGATCCACTCAAAGCTGATGTTGGAGTTAATCACCGTGGTGCCATCGGCCAACAGATAGGCCGCGCCGCGCAGCGCTGTATAGGTTCCAAGCGTGACGATAAACGGCGGCAGCCCGGCAAAAGCCACCAGCGCACCGTTAAACAGCCCCAGTACCAGGCCGAGCATCAGCGCCGCCGGAATCGACAGCATGGCAAACTCAGGAATAAGAGAAACGACCATCGCCGCAACGGCGGTGGTGCCGAGAATCGAGCCAACTGAGAGGTCGATCCCGCCGGTCAAAATGATGAAGGTCATGCCCGCCGCCAGCACGATATTGATCGAGGCCTGGCGGGTAATATTCAGCAGGTTGCTTTCGGTGAAAAAGTTAGGTGCGATAAAGCCAAATACCGCCACAATCAGGATTAGAATCGGTAAGATGCCGACCGTTTGCATCAGATCGCTCATCAGCATCTTTTTTGCGGTGGTGGATTTCGCCACCTGCTGGGGAGTGGTTGGATTATTCATGGGGCACCGCCTGATGATGGGAGTCGTTCACGCCGGTCGCCAGCGTCATAATATTTTCCTGAGTAATACTTTGCCCGTTCAGCTCGCCGGCAATGCTGCCTTCGCGCATGACGTACACGCGATCGCTCATGCCAACAACTTCCGGTAATTCGCTGGAGATCATCAGGATCGCTACGCCTTTGCGCGCCATGTCGTTCATGATCCGGTAGATCTCGCTTTTCGCGCCAACGTCTACCCCGCGCGTGGGTTCATCAAGGATCAAAATGCGTGGGCCGATCGCCACCCAGCGCGAGATCAGTAATTTTTGCTGATTGCCGCCCGACAGCCCGCCTGCGCGTACCTGCGCGTGCGGAACGCGAATGTTGAGCAGTTTGATAGCGTCATCGGAAATGGCCTGCGCCTTTTTACGATCGAGCATGCCCCAGTTGGCATCGCGCTCCAGCGTTGCCATGGTGATGTTCTCTGCTGCCGCCAGTTCTAAAAACAGCCCCTGTTCTTTGCGGTTCTCGGTCAGAAAGCCGATGCCGTGGTCAATCGCCTCGCGCGGGGAGTGGATCACCACCGGTTCACCGTCTACTTCAATCATGCCGCCGATGGCTTTACGCACGCCAAAAATCAGCTGCGCCAGTTCAGAACGCCCGGCGCCAACTAACCCGGCGAGGCCGACGATCTCCCCGGAGCGCACCAACAAGCTGCACGGCTGGACTTTATGACCGTCGGTCAGGTGGTGGACGTTGAGGCGCGCTTTACCTAAGGGAATGTCGCGCTCTTTGTTGAACAGATCGCTTAGCGGACGTCCCACCATCATGCGCACCAGCTCCGCGGCGTTGAGCTTGTCGCGGGTCAGGCTGCCAACATACTGTCCGTCGCGCAGGACGCTGACGCGATCGGAGAGTTCGTACACTTCCGCCATGCGGTGGCTGATGTAAATAATCGCCATCCCCTCATCGCGCAGGCGCATGATCAGTTCGAACAGGCGGTGGGTTTCACGTGAGGAGAGGGCGGCGGTGGGTTCATCCATCACCAGAATGCGGCTGTTACGGTGCAGAGCGCGGGCGATTTCCACCTGCTGCTGTTCGGCGATGGTCAACGTCATCACGCGATCGCTGGCCTTAAACTGGGCGCCGAGTCGGTCGATGACTTTTTGTGACTGCATCACCATCTCTTTACGCTGGACCAGACCGCCGCGCGACAGCTCGCTGCCAAGAAAGATATTTTCTGCCACCGTCAGGTTCGGCGCCAGCTGCATCTCCTGATAAATCAGTGTGATGCCCGCGCTGAGCGCATCTTTGGGACCGCGAATGTGGAACGGCTGACCGTCAATCAGGATCTCGCCGCTGGTGGCGGTATAGGCACCTGCGAGGATCTTCATCAGCGTGCTTTTCCCCGCGCCATTTTCGCCCATCAGAGCATGAATCTCACCCGGCCAGACGGTTAAATCGACCCCTTTCAGCGCATAAAATTTACCAAACGCTTTGGCAATGTTGCGCATCTCCAGAACCGGTGTCCTGCTCATCGCGGATCTCCTGTGGGGTGGCCGATATCAGCAGTCCATCACAGGAATGTAAATGCAAAATGTCAGAAGCCGTTCATATTTGTCATATTGCGATTTTTCTTCACGGAGCGTGATATGCCGCAACCGGGACGTCACTTTTTCGCCAGTGCGCGTGGACGATTGCTGTTCTTCAATCTTCTGGTGGTGGCGGTCACGTTGATGGTGAGCGGCGTGGCGGTGCTGGGGTTTCAGCATGCCAGCCAGATCCAGGAGCAGGTGCAGCAGCAAACCGTCGACGACATGACCGGCAGCATGAATCTGGCGCGCGATACGGCCAATGTGGCGACGGCGGCGGTACGGCTGTCGCAGGTCGTCGGCGCGCTGGAATACAAAGGTGAAGCGGAACGGTTGCAGGAGACCCAGCGGGCGCTGAAACATTCGCTGGAACGACTGGCCAGCGCCCCGCTGGCGCAACGAGAACCGGTACTGGTCGAGCGTATTATCCAGCGCAGCAATGAGCTGCAAAGTAGTGTGGAAGGTATGTTGCAGCGCGGGCAGCGGCGGCATCTGGAACGTAACGCGCTGCTCAGTTCGCTGTATCAGAATCAAAGCTATTTGCGCCATCTGCAAACGCTTACCGGCGCGCAGGATGACATACTGCTGGGGCAGATCGACCGCTTGATCGTTGCCGCCATTGAAACTCCCACGCCGCGATCGGTGGTGAAACAACTCGACGGCGTGATGACCGCGCTGCCTTTACATCACTCCAGCCCGTTGATAAGCAGAATCCTCAACGACTTCAACCAGGAACTGCATAAGCTGGAGCCGCTCTCTTCCGCGCTGGAGCAGAGCGATCTGGCGATCAACTGGTATATGTTTCATATCAAAGCGCTGGTGGCGATCCTTAATAGCGATATTAATCAATATGCCTCGCAGGTGGCGCTGATTTCTGAGCAGCGGGTGGCGCAAAGCCATCAGGAACTGCAATCCGGCGCGTTGTTTATTATGGTGTTTGCGTTGCTGGCCGTAGTGATTACCGGTTTTGCCGGTTGGTATATCTATCGCAACCTCGGCTCTAACCTGACGGCAATTTCGCAGGCGATGACCCGGCTGGCGCACGGTGAATCGGACGTCAGCGTGCCGGCCCTGCAACGGCGCGATGAGCTGGGCGAACTGGCCCGCGCTTTTAGCGTCTTTGCCCGTAATACCGCTTCGCTGGAGCACACAACCCGATTACTTAAAGAAAAAACCAGCCAGATGGAAATCGACCGCACCGAGCGCCAGGAACTGGAAGAGGCGCTGCTGCACAGCCAAAAGCTGAAGGCGGTGGGGCAACTGACGGGCGGATTAGCACATGATTTCAATAACCTGCTGGCGGTGATTATTGGCAGTCTGGATTTGGTGAACCCAGACTCGCCCGATGCGCCACGGGTGAATCGGGCGCTTAAAGCCGCCGAGCGCGGGGCGCTGCTTACCCAGCGGCTGCTGGCCTTTTCGCGCAAGCAATCTTTGCATCCCCACGCGGTGGAGCTAAAAACGCTGCTGGAAAACCTGGGCGAACTGATGCGCCATTCGCTCCCGGCCACGTTGACGCTGGAGATTGAAGCCCAGTCTCCCGCCTGGCCCGCGTGGATTGACGTCAGCCAACTGGAAAACGCCATTATCAATCTGGTGATGAACGCCCGTGACGCCATGGACGGGCAGGCGGGCACGATTAAAATCCGTACCTGGAATCAGCGGGTCACGCGCAGCGATGGGCGTAAGCAGGATATGGTGATGCTGGAGGTCGCCGATCAGGGCTGCGGGATGTCGCAGGAGGTGAAAGCTCAGGTCTTTGAGCCGTTTTTCACCACCAAGCAGACCGGCAGCGGCAGCGGGCTGGGGTTATCAATGGTCTACGGCTTTGTACGTCAGTCCGGCGGGCGGGTGGAGATTGAAAGCGCGCCGGGGCAGGGAACGACGGTCAGGTTGCAGCTTCCCCGCGCCGTAGTGCCGGTACAGGCAGAGGCAAAACCGATAGCGGAGCACGCGGCTAATAGTGGCGAAAAACTGGTGCTGGTGCTTGAGGACGAGGCTGATGTGCGCCAGACGTTGTGTGAGCAATTACACCTGCTGGGCTACCTGACGTTAGAAGCCGCCAACGGCGAACAGGCGATGCACATGCTGGCGGCTTCATCCGAGATTGATATTTTTATCAGCGACGTAATGCTGCCCGGTGGTTTAAGCGGCGTGGATGTGGTTAACCATGCCCAGGCACATTATCCGCAGCTGAACATCCTGCTGATGAGCGGTCAGGATTTGCGTCCGGCCCATAACCCGGCGCTGCCGGATGTGGCGTTATTGCGTAAACCCTTTACCCGGACAGAACTGGCGCAAGCGCTGCGGCATTCGTGTAATTGAGATTCCTCCGCTACCCGCGCAAATACGCTTTGATTACCGTGGAGCGAGTTTCTCGATGAGGCTGGTTTTATGCAACGCTCCACGACATTCTTACTTTTCACTCTACTGATGATGACCACCGTTTCGGCGCAGGCGGATATTATTGATGATGCCATCGGCAATATTCAGCAGGCGATTAACGACGCATATAAACCGGACAATGGGCGGGATTATGATGACTCCCGTGATGAAAGCTGGCAGCGTCAAATGAGTGACGATCGGCGCAGGCAATATGATAATCGCCGCCGCCAGTTTGAAGACCGACGTCGCCAACTGGATGACCGCCAGCGCCAGCTCGATCAGGAACGGCGTCAGTTAGAAGACGAAGAGCGCAGAATGGAAGAGGATTATGATCGTTAGCGTAATTTTTCGCTGGCAAGGTTATAGACTTCACTACGCTCGCGTTTACCGACGGCAACGACCGCGATGACCAGGGTGTCGTCAATAACTTGATAAACAAGACGAAACCCTGAAGCTCGTAGTTTGATTTTATAGCAATCTTTTATTCCCCTGAGCTTTGCTGAAGGGACATGCGGGTTTTCACAGCATTTCTTTAGATTTTTGGCAAACTGCTGCTGAATAGCTTTATCAAGTTTTTGCCATTCTTTCAGCGCATCTTCCCTGAACTTTACCGTATAACTCATAAATAGCTGTCCAGATCCACATCCACCAGGGGTTGTTGGCTACGTTCATGGACTAATTTAACCAGTTGCTGATCGTCCAGCGCATCAAGCATTTTTTCGTAAAGCTCTGCTGGCACACAATAAAAGGCGGGCTGGTTACGGTTCAGGATGGCGACCGGGAACCCATCTCCTGCGCTGACAGTTGCCATCGGATTTTTTTTCAACTCACTCACGCTGGCGGTGGTATCGCTTAAGATGATATGCGGCATAATGGCTCCTAAAGACCGTTTAACTGGTCTTAATATAGGACGCAAAAGACCTGTTAACAAGTCTTATTGTGGGGTGTGATCGCTAATCCAGCACAATCTCCATCCCGTCATACCCGGCCTCAAATCCTTCTGGCAGCGGATTTTCCATCAGCCACAGATCAAACTGATGGCTGATATGCGTCAGGATCACCCTTGGACAGCGAATAACCTCGTTCAGCGCGATGACGGTATTGAGATCGCAATGATTGCGCGGCGGCTCGGCGCGCGGGGCATGGCTGCAGTCGATGATAATCACCTGCGGTGGGTTATTGTGGAGAAACTTCAGCGTCTTATCGGGAAGCCCGGCGGTGTCGGAGAGCCACGCCACCCGGCTGTGCGCGGTCTCGAACAGATAGCCAAACGTCAGCTTTGAATGGTTGAGCGGCAGCGGTGTCACCTGCAATCCTTGCAGCTCAAACACCACGAACGGCGCGACGGTATGACTAAAATCGAGAATACCCGGATGCTTAAACAGATCGTCACAACCCTGTTCATCCGGCGGACCGTATACCGGGATAGTCGCCCCCACGCCCCAGCGCAACGGAAACAGTCCTTGCACATGATCCATATGATAGTGGGTCAGTAGAAACTGCTGAAAGCTGCCCGCTGGCCAGTCGTCCATCAGATGCGGGATCCCCGCGTCCAGCAGTGTCACCGCATGATTGAATTTGACCACCCCGCTACAGGGGCGTCGACGGTATTGTGCCTGTAAGCGCGCCCGCTGACAGGCCGCGCAGTCGCAGCCAAATGCCGGCACCAGCTGCGCGTCGCCGGTTCCCGTCAGCGTAATGGTCAGACTCATGGCTCCCCCTACAACGGTTTGGTGAAGCGAAAATGGCTCTGGGTATAGCCTTCGCGCTGGTAAAAACGGTGTGCGTTAAGGCGTTGGGTGCTGGTGGAAAGCTCGGTCATTTCTGCGCCTGATTCGCGTGCGGTGGCTTCGGCCCAGGCCAGTAGCTGACTGCCTACCGTTAATCCTCGCGCCTGTGGCATCACCACCAGTTCCTGAATCTCGCCAATCCAGTTGGCGTGGTGCAGATGAAACTGCAGGTGCAGACCGATCAAGCCGACGACTTGTCCGTCGAGCAGCGCCAGCTGGTAGTGCATATTAGGATCTTGCAGATTCGCGGCGTATCCGGCGCTAAAGGCCTGGCGATCGAATTGTCCCTGCTTGAGTTCACAGATAAGCGCGTAAACCGCATCGGTATCGTAGAGCGTGGCGCGGCGTAATTCACAGACAGACATGTTTCTTCTCCTTGCGTCCCATCAGTGCGAGCAGTGTATCGACAGACTGTAGCAAACTGCCATCATTGTTGAGAACGTGGCAGTCATACGGCGCGTAGCGGGCCGCGCGTTCAAGACGAGCGGCGATTTCCGTTTCACTCTCCCGTCCACGCGCCTGCAGACGCTGGCGTAGAATCGCCGGGGAAACCTGTAAGCAAATAGGGAGTAACGACGCGCCATAACGAGCCTGCGCCTGGGGCAGATGGGCGCGCGACCCGTTGACCACCACATCAAAACCGGCGTTCAGCCAGAGGTCAATCTCCACGCCCACGCCGTAGTAGAAGCCGTTTGCATGCCAGCTCAGCGCCAGCAGATTCTGCCCGGCGCGGGTAAAAAATTCTTGTTCGCTCAGCGCAATATGATTTTCATTCCCGGCGTTGGCGGCGCGGGTGATGTATCGATGCGCCACCAGTAGTTGCGCGGGTTCCTGCAGGCGGAGTTCTGCCAGCAGACTGTCCTTACCAGAGCCGGATGGCCCCATCAGCCAGATCAGTTTCCCCATAGTCAGAATACCCTTTTGCCCTGACGCCAGACGTGGTCGATATGGATGTTGCCGCCTTTGCGGTGTGCCAGCACCAGATCCGCCCGTTTACCTTCGGCAACAACGCCGCGATCGTCGAGATTCAATGCCCGCGCCGGATTGCGGGTCACCAGGTGAATGGCCTGCGGTAGGGTAAAGCGGTTGGCGTCGTCATCCGCCACGCGAAATGCCGCGTCGAGCAGGCTGGCGGGGTAGTAATCGGAAGAAAGAATATCCAGCAGCCCCAGTTCAGCCAGCTTATGCGCTGCCACATTGCCGGAATGAGACCCTCCGCGCACGATGTTCGGCGCGCCCATCAGCACGTTCATGCCGTGCTGGCGTGAGGCTTCAGCCGCTGCGAAGGTGGTAGGAAATTCGGCGATTACGCTGCCAAGTTGGTGCGATTCCAGCACATGTTCGCTGGTGGCATCGTCATGGCTCGCCAGCGCGATATTACGTTCGCGGCAAAGCTGGGCGATGGCGTTACGATTGGGCTGCGACCAGCGTGCGGCGAGGGCCAACTGTTCTTCTTCATAGCGGGTCATCTGCTCGTCGGTGAGTGAATATTTGCCCTGATAATACTCGCGGTACTTCTCGCGATTAGCGAACTGGCGCTGGCCCGGAGAATGATCCATCAGCGAAACCAGCGTCACCGGCTCGCGCCCGACCAGCTTTTCAAACAGCGGCAGGGTGGTGTGGTGCGGCAGTTCGCAGCGCAGATGCAGACGGTGTTCGGCGCGATTAACCCCGCGTTTTTGCGTCTCTTCCACCGCGTTGATCATCTTCTCCAGATTTTCCAGCCGATCGCCGCCGTCGCGCACGTCGCCAATCGCCACCGCGTCCAGCACGGTAGTAATGCCGCTGGCGACCATTAGCGCGTCATGGCTGCTCATCGCCGAGTGGGCGGGCCAGTCGACCTTCGGGCGCGGGGTGAAGAATTTATCCAGATTATCGGTATGCAGCTCAATCAACCCTGGCAGCAGCCAGCCGCCTTCGCCGTCTAAAGCCTCTGGCAGACGGCTCTGGGTTTCGGCAAATGCGCGAATAACACCTTCCTCAATTTCCAGCGATCCTTGCACCACTTCATCTTCCAGAACCAGCTTTACGTTGTTGATAATCATGCTGTTGTTCCCATCAGGTGCAGACGGTCCGCTACGCGGTCGCGCACGGTTTGATCGTGAAAAATACCGACAATGGCTGCGCCGCGGGCTTTCGCTTCTTCAATCAACGCCACCACGGCAGCGCTATTTTTGGCGTCTAAAGAAGCGGTCGGCTCATCGAGCAGCAGAATAGGGTAATCGACGATAAACCCACGGGCGATGTTGACGCGCTGCTGTTCACCACCGGAAAAGGTCGATGGCGCGAGGTGCCACAGGCGTTCCGGTACGTTGAGACGCGTTAACAGGCTGGCGGCTTTCGCGGCGCATTCTTCACGGGATACGCCGAGATCCTGCAGCGGCTGCATCACCACATCCAGCGCAGAAATCCTTGGGATCACGCGCAGAAACTGGCTTACCCAGCCGATGGTTGAACGGCGAACTTCCAGCACTTTGCGCGCCGGGGCCTGCACCAGATCGACCCAGTCATCGCTGTGGCGAATGTGGATGTGTCCTTCATCCGGCAGGTAGTTGGCGTACAGCGAACGCAGCAGCGTGGATTTTCCGCTGCCGGAGTGGCCGTGCAGCACCACGCATTCGCCGCTTTTCACTGCCAGAGTGGCGTTTTGCAGCACCGGCAGACGTACGCCGTTTTGCTGGTGGAGCACGAAGGTTTTACTGACATTTTCAACGCGAATCATCTTTGCCTCGAGTTTTTTTGCCGGATGGCGGCAGCGCCTTATCCGGCCTACAAAAGTGCGATCCAGGTAGGCCCGATAAGCGCAGCGTCATCGGGCACAACAAAAAATCAGTTTTGCAATACGGACGACACCAGCAGTTGGGTATACGGATGATGTGGATCGTCGAGCACGCGGTCGGTTAACCCACTTTCCACCACCTGACCCTGCTTCATTACCAGCAAACGGTCCGCCAGCAGACGCGCCACGCCCAGATCGTGGGTGACAATCACCACCGCCAGATCCAGTTCCACCACCAGGCCGCGCAGCAGATCCAGCAGTTTGGCCTGTACCGATACGTCCAGGCCGCCGGTCGGTTCATCCATAAACACCAGCTTCGGGTGGGTGACGAGGTTGCGGGCGATCTGCAGGCGTTGTTGCATCCCGCCGGAGAAGGTGGTCGGCAGGTCGTCGATACGTGAGGCGGGGATCTCCACCTCCTCCAGCCAACGCTGAGCGGTGGCGCGAATGTCGCCATAGTGACGCGCGCCGGTGGCCATCAGGCGTTCCCCGATATTGCCGCCTGCGGAAACCTGACGGCGCAGGCCATCCAGCGGATGCTGATGCACCACGCCCCACTCGGTGCGCAGCAGGCGGCGGCGATCGGCCTCGTTCATGCCGTACAACGAACGGTTCTGGTACAAAATTTCACCGTTCTGCGGCGTCAGCCGTGAAGAGATTGATTTCAGCAGGGTGGTTTTGCCGGAACCCGACTCGCCGACGATACCCAGCACTTCACCAGGCCACAGGTCAAATGAGACGTCGCTGAAGCCTTTGCCCGGCGCGTAGAGATGAGTCAGGTTGTTGACTGAAAGCAGCGGTTGCGTCATTTGCTGAGTGCCTCGCTCTGTTGGCGGCAGTAGTCGGTGTCGGAGCAGACAAACATGCGTTTGCCGGTATCATCGAGCACCACTTCATCGAGATAGCTGTGGGTAGAGCCGCAGATGGCGCAAGGCTCATCCCAGCTCTGCACGGTAAACGGGTGATCGTCGAAATCGAGGCTTTCCACGCGGGTATAAGGTGGAACGGCATAGATGCGCTTTTCGCGACCTGCGCCAAACAGTTGCAGGGCCGGCATCATGTCCATCTTCGGATTATCGAATTTCGGGATGGGCGATGGGTCCATGACGTAGCGGTCATTGACCTTCACCGGATAGGCGTAGGTGGTGGCGATATGGCCGAAGCGGGCGATATCTTCATACAGTTTCACCTGCATGATGCCGTACTCTTCCAGTGCGTGCATGGTGCGGGTTTCCGTTTCGCGCGGTTCAATAAAACGCAGCGGCTCGGGGATTGGCACCTGGAAGATGATTATCTGATCTTCCACCAGCGGCGTCTCCGGGATGCGGTGGCGGGTCTGGATCAGCGTGGCGTCTTCGGTACGTTCCGTCGTAGCCACACCCGTCACGCGTTTGAAGAAGTTGCGGATCGACACCGCGTTGGTGGTGTCGTCCGCGCCCTGATCAATCACCTTCAGTACGTCCGGTTCGCCAATCACGCTGGCGGTAAGCTGAATGCCGCCCGTGCCCCAGCCGTAGGGCATCGGCATTTCGCGTCCGCCGAACGGCACCTGATAGCCGGGGATGGCTACCGCTTTTAAAATGGCGCGGCGGATCATGCGTTTGGTTTGTTCATCAAGATACGCAAAGTTGTAGCCGGAGAGGTTAGCGGTCACGGGCGGCCTCCTGTTGCAGGCGTTTGAGCAGTTCCAGTTCGGCCTGGAAATCGACGTAATGGGGGAGCTTGAGGTGCGATACAAAACCCGCCGCCTCGACGTTATCCGCATGCGCCAGCACGAACTCTTCGTCCTGCGCCGGTCCCGTGACCGTTTCATCGTATTCGGCTGCCTGTAAGGCGCGGTCCACCAACGCCATCGCCATTGCTTTACGTTCGCTCATGCCGAACACCAGCCCGTAGCCGCGGGTAAAATGGGGAGATTCGTTCTCTGGCGCGACAAAACCGTTGACCATTTCACATTCAGTTATCAGCAGTTCGCCGACGTTTACCGCAAATCCCAGCTCTTCCGGGACGGTTTCCAGCGCTACGTACCCGCTGCGGATCTCGGCGGCAAATGGGTGGTTGCGTCCGTAACCGCGTTGGGTGGAGTAGGCCAGCGCCAACAGATAGCCTTCGTCGCCGCGCATCAGCTGTTGCAGGCGTGAGGCACGCGAGCACGGGTAAACCGGCGGTGTGCGGGTGATGTCGTCGGGCGCGTCGCCGTTATCTTCTTCGCGTTTTGCCAGCCCCTGATTGGCCAGCAGGGAAAAGACGTGCGGGGAGGCATCCTGCGTGTTATCCGCGCAGCGCAGCGGCGGCGTTTCACCATTGGCCAGCAGGGTAAAATCCAGCAGGCGATGGGTGTAGTCGTAGGTTGGACCTAACAGCTGCCCGCCGGGAATGTCCTTGTAGACCGCGGAGATTCGGCGTTCAAGGCGCATTTCCGCACTGTTGACCGGTTCGCTGACTGCCACCTTTGCCAGCGTCGTGCGGTAGGCGCGCAGCAAAAAGATGGCTTCGACGTTATCGCCGCTGGCCTGCTTTAGCGCCAGCGCCGCCAGTTCGCGGTCGGCAATGCCCCCTTCGGTCATCACGCGATCCACCGCCAGATTCATCTGTTGCTCAATCTGCGCCACGCTCAGTTCGGCAATGGCGGCATCGCCCCGGCGTCGGTTTTCCTGCAGGGCATGGGCGTTGGCTATCGCCTTTTCGCCCCCTTTGACGGCGACGTACATCAGCACACCTCCACATGAGTCGTTCGCGGAATAGCCAGCAGGCGTTCGCCACAGGTGAGGATCAGATCGACCCCCAGCGGGAACGGATGCGGGCGTTCGGTGAGTTCGTGAATCAGGCATTCCGGCAGCTGTGGCGCGATCATGCGTTCTTCGGCAATACCGGCTCCGGTCAGACGCAGCATACGTCCACCGCTTAAACCAGAGACCTGAACAATCAACGTGGCGCTGGTCTCTGGCGCGACGGCGGAACCGGCGGAGAGGGCGTTTAGCTGTTCGCTGCTAATTCGTTCGTCGGCGACGGCAAAAGCCGCCAACTGCGGCTGATCCACCAGCGGCGCATTGGTATGAAAACGCAGATTCTGCCGGGCGATATCGTTATCCATTGACGGTGCCAGCCAGACCGGCGTGTCGCCGTCAACCAGCGTCAGCAGCACGCTGGTGGTTGCCAGGCCGAGCGGCTGCCAGCCATGTTTCAGTTGATGCAGGGCGACGATCACGCCCGGTTCACTCATCGCCTTCAGCAGGCGGCGAAAGCTCTGTTGAGCATCCTGAACGGGTAAATTAAAAGCGGTTTGTAAGGTCATGCGTTATCTCCGCGTACCAGCGTGAAGAAGTCGACCCGGCTGGCGTTGACTTCGGCACGGCGTGCGCTAATCAGCGCATCGCGTTCCGCTTCCAGCGGGGCAATCAAGGTTTCCATTAGGTTCTGGAAATGCGTTTGTTCCTGCAGCAGGGCGTCAATCACCGCGCACTGCTCGGCATGGTGTTTGTTACGTCCCAGCAGGTAGCTGTAACCCAACGTGCCGCTCGTCAGGCGCACCACCGCGCGGGTGAGCGTGGTGTCGCCAGCAAAGAAGCGGTTGCCGGTGCCGCCCATGCGGGCCTGGATTTGCATTAGTCCGCATTCCGGCGCGCGGATAAGTTCATAGTCCGGCGTCAGTTTGAGCGCATTGATGCGGGCGTTCAGGGCATCGGCATTGCTATAAGCCAGCGCGCGCATCCAGCGCTGGCGGGTGGCGGTATCGAAATGCATTCAGTGCTCCATAGTGAATTCGATCATGTCGGCGCGGGTCAGGCTGACGGAGTATTCCGCCGCCTGATCTTCGCCTTCACGGTGGTTCAGGGTGCGCACGCACAGCAGCGGCGCCATGTTAGGGATTTCCAGCACCTTGCTCTCTTTGGCCTGGGCCCGGCGGGCGCTGATACGCGTTTGCGTGCGCAGGAGCGTCAGACCGGACTGTTCGCGTAAGTAGTCATGCAGCGAGCCGCTGTTAAAGCCCTGCATAAGCGGCCACAGCGTGAGGTCGGAAAAATAGTGGTCGATTTGGCACAGGGCGATGCCGTTAACCCGGCGCAGAGTGCGCAGGTGAATCACGTTGTCGCCTTCGTTAATGCTGAGCGCGTCGGCAATATGGTTGGAGGCCGGGCGCAGCACCGCCAGCAATTTTTCGCTGGTGGGGTGGCTGCCCTGATCCAGCAGGTTCTGACTGAAACGCGCCTGGGCATTGAGCGGGTAATCAAACGGGCGCATCAGCACCAGCACGCCAACGCCCTGGCGACGTTGAACCCAACCGCGCTCAACCAACTGGTCAATAGCGCGGCGCAGGGTATGGCGATTCACCTCGTAGCGCGCGGCAAGCTGCTGCTCGGCGGGCAGATAGTCCCCGCAGCGATAATGTTGACGAAGCTCCTGCTCAAGTCTCGCGGCAATTTCCTGATAACGCGTTGGATAACTGGTCGGATGTGTAGACAAGTGCATAGCAATCAATGCCTCGCTAATCAGATAAAGTGCTTACGCAAACGCTGGGAAAGGAAATCCAGCAGGCTGACGGTAACGATGATCAGCACCATCAGGGCGCAGGTTTGCTGGAACTGGAAGCCGCGAATCGCCTCCCATAAGGTCACGCCGATACCGCCTGCGCCCACCATGCCGACCACCGTGGCCGAGCGAACGTTGGACTCAAAACGGTACAGCGAGTAGGAGATCAACAGCGGCATCACCTGCGGCAAAACGCCGTAGAGGATCTCTTCAATTTTGTTGGCCCCGGTGGCGCGAATGCCTTCTACCGGGCCCGGTTCAATGGCTTCTACCGCTTCGGACAGCAGTTTGGAGAGCACCCCGGTGGTGTGGATAAACAGCGCCATCACCCCGGCGAACGGACCTAAACCGACGGCGACCACGAACAGCATAGCGAAGACCATTTCGTTGATAGCGCGGCAGGCGTCCATCGCTCTGCGCATCGGCTGGTAAATCCACCACGGCACGAGGTTATCGGCGCACATCAGGCCGAAGGGGATCGATAACACAACGGCGAGGGCAGTACCCCAGACGGCGATTTGCAGGGTGACGGCCATTTCGCCGAGATAGTCCTGCCACTGGCTGAAGTCCGGCGGGAAGAAGTCGGCGGCGAAGGTCGCCATATTGCCGGAATCCTGGATCAGCGTGAGCGGAGCCATTTCGGCACCTTTCCACGAGACCACCAGCACGGCGAGAAGAATGGCCCAGCTCAGTAGCGAGAACCAGCTACGTTTGGGCGGGGCGACGGTGATGGTTTGCATGTTTAGCTCCGTTGGCACGTGTGTTTGCGTTGTAGGCCGGATAAGACGCTTATCCGGCCTACAATCCGGTCTACAAATCACTGCACCGCTTTGCTGACGCTGGTCATAGCGCCCAGTGCGGCGGTCAGACGGTCAAGGTCGTCGAGCTGCGCTTTCAGCGCCGAGGTTTTGCTGGTTTTCTCTTCCTCGTTTAGCCCTTTGTTGTCCTTCACGCCCTGCATCTCTTTAAACAGCGCCAGTTGACGAATGGGCACCAGTTGCAGGTCGCTGGAGGCACGGAACGGCGCCCAGCCCAGACGTTCCAGTACGGTTTTCTGCTCCGGCGTTTTGCCGTAATTCATAAAGAAGTCGTACACCTTGTCCTTGGTGGTTTCGGAGAGGTTTTTACGCCAGACGATCGGATCGCCAGGGATCAGCGGTGACTTCCAGATAACCTTCAGCGCTTTCAGTTTTTCCGGCGCGGAAGTTTTCAGCTTGTCGAGGTTTTCGGTGTTGTTGGTGGCGACATCGACCTGTTTGTTGGCGACGGCCAGCGCGTTGGTTTCGTGTCCGGCGTTAACGGTGCGTTTGAAGTCGCTGGCGGAGATGTTGTTTTTGGCGAAGACGTAGTAACCGGGGACGAGGAAGCCTGACGTGGAGTTGGGATCGCCATTGCCAAAGGTCAGATCCTTACGTTTGGCGATCAGATCGTTCAGGTTGTTGATCGGACTGTCTTTGTTGACGATCAATACACTCCAGTACCCCGGGGATCCGTCGGCAGCGACGGTCTGAGCAAACACTTGTCCGTTAGCGCGATCCACCGCTTCCATTGCCGAGAGGTTGCCGTACCAGGCGATATCGACTTTGTTAAAGCGCATTCCCTGGATGATCCCGGCGTAGTCCGGGGCGAAGAAGGCGTTCACCTTCACGCCCAGTGACTTTTCCATGTCCTTCAGGAACGGTTCCCACTGTGGCTTCAGGTTTTGCTGTGATTCGGTCGAAATAATGCCGAAGTTCAGCGCTTTTTCCTGCTCTTCGGCATGGGCCGGGCTGAGCAGGGTGCTGAGACTAAACATGCTGGTAAAGGCCAGCGCGGCAACTGTCTTATAGCTCATTTCCATTCCTCATTGTGGGGATGTCAGGCAGCCTGCGCGTTCTGTTCGACGCGGTTCATGCTGCGATAGAGATGGTCAAATCGATCGTTATCAAAATGCTGGCTGCTGCCATCAAAGAAGACGTTGCCTTGGCGTAGCGCGACGATGCGTTCGCAATAGCGCAGGGCGTAATCCACCTGGTGCAGCGTGACGACCACGGTGATGCCGTCGGTCTGATTAATGTCGCGTAGGGTGTCCATCACGATGCGCGCGGATTCCGGGTCCAGCGAGGCAATTGGCTCATCGGCCAGGATCACTTTGGCCTGCTGCATCAGCGCCCTGGCGATAGCAACGCGCTGCTGTTGCCCGCCCGAAAGCGTGGAAACGCGCTGGTAAGCAAAGTGCGCCATGCCAACGCGGGTCAGCGCCTGGAGCGCGCGTTGTTTCTGCTCCTGACTGAACCAGCTAAAACAGGTGCGCCAGAACGGCGTGCTGCCGAGCGCGCCAATCAGCACGTTCTCCAGCACCGTCAAACGGTTCACCAGATTGAACTGCTGGAAGATATAGCCGGTGTGGGCGCGGCTTTTGCGGATATCGCGCGCCAGCCGACCTTCGTGTTGAACGGTGCGACCCAGCAGCTCTACATGGCTACCGGGTGATTTATCACCGGTGATCAAACCGCTTAAATGACGTAAAAGGGTGGATTTGCCGGAGCCAGACGGCCCAAGCAGAGCCACCATCTCACCGGAACAGATGTTCAGATCAACCGCATTGAGCGCCTGATGCTGGTTGAAGGATTTGGAGAGTTTCTCGACGCGGA
The DNA here is from genome assembly GCF_053309355.1 of Citrobacter freundii complex sp. 2025EL-00176. Classification (NCBI taxonomy): domain Bacteria; kingdom Pseudomonadati; phylum Pseudomonadota; class Gammaproteobacteria; order Enterobacterales; family Enterobacteriaceae; genus Citrobacter; species Citrobacter freundii complex sp. 2025EL-00176. The sequence goes on from NZ_JBRYHT010000013.1 coordinate 102,502, forward strand.
TAATCGTTTGCATGATGCGGCCTCCCTAAAAAAGTGGCCCCATCGTGGCGGATCAATGTGACGTTTTCGTTAAGGGATGGTTACTTGACGATGAAGAGTTGAGCGATTTTTGATGACAGTACGGGAGGGCAAGCCTCCCGTTGGATTACTCGGTAGGTTGCTGCTGTTTGACGACGTTGATCATCCATGGCACGCCATACTGGTCGCTCACTTTACCAAAACCGTGGGCCCAGAAGGTTTCCTGCCAGTCCATTTCGATTTTTCCGTTTGCCGCGAGGTTATCAAACCAGCGCTTACCTTCGTCGACATTTTGCGTGTCGAGCACCAGCGTAAAGCCAGAGTAGTGGGCATTTCCATCGGGGGCGCTATCGCTCATCATGATGTCGCTGCCCGCTACGCGCAGGTTGGCGTGGGCGATGGCGGTATCGGGGAATTTCATTCCTGAAGGGCAACCTTCTTCACTGTCCTGCGCCGATTTGGGCATTTCACCGAAGTTGATTTTGTAGAGAAGCTCGGCGCCTAATGTTTTTTGGTAGTAGGCGATGGCGTCTGCGCAGTTGCCTGCAAAGGAGATATAGGGACTTAACGGCATGATCTTTACCTCAGGTAAAAGAAACCAGTTAAGTGTAGTTATGGTCTGCAAAAATAAACCAGGCGGGAAGTATGAGCTTCCCGCCTGGCAAATGAACCGGTGTAGACGCTGATTAGCGTAGCATCAGAATCAGTTCTTTTTCACAAACTCTGATTTCAGCTTCATTGGACCAAAGCCATCGATTTTGCAATCGATGTTGTGGTCGCCTTCCACCAGACGAATGTTTTTTACTTTGGTACCGATCTTCAGCATTGAAGAGCTACCTTTAACCTTCAGGTCTTTCACTACGGTAACGCTGTCGCCGTCGGCCAGCAGGTTGCCGTTGGCATCTTTAACGATCAGTTCGTCGCTGTCCTGAGCCGGTTCAGCATCGTTCCATTCGTGAGCGCATTCCGGGCAGATGAACATGCCGTTATCTTCGTAAGTGTATTCGGAGTTGCATTGTGGGCAGTGTGGTAATGACATGTCGATTTCCTCAAAAGTCAGCAGGGGCAAATGCGCCCAAAAAATGGCAGATTGCCGAAAAAGGCCGCAATTATACATAAAATCCCTGCTTTTGTCGGGACTACTGCGCGATAAAGCAAAATGATCTGCTGTAAAGATCCTTTGCTTTCACATCAATGAAGTATGGCGGAATATTTTTTAAGGGAAATTGCTACCCAAAGTTATTTAAGATAAGGTGAGGCGAAACAACTGATATTCATAGGTTACATCGCTTACGGGCGTTTACGTCCTGATGATTGAATATCTCCTGCCCCCTTAATTTTAGTAGGGGAATTCAGCGGGTATTTTTTAAAACTGAACTACGCTGTTTATCTTTCTTACTTATTACATAAGTGAGAGGCATCAGGCCAGCGGTTATATGCCTAATTTATTTTAATAATATCAATTGGTTGTTTCGATTTTAATTATTTCCACACGTAATTATAAAAGCCGAAAATCTATAAATAAAACGATTAGGCTAAATAAAAGCAATGCCATTTGCGTTAAGGAAAGATTTTCCATGCACACACAGACAATATATGAATTAAGTCAGGAAGCAGAACGCTTGCTGATGTTCTCTCTTGAACATCTCGGGCAATTACAAAAATTGCCCATCACGTCGTTGGATGATGTCGCGCTGCAACATGGGGAGCATAGCAGACAGGTTGTGCAGCCGCTGCATTTCAGCGCGCGTGGTATGGATGCCCAGCAAGCGACGCTCAATAATGAGCTGCGCAAGATTACGCGTCTGGAAATGGTGCTGGCCATCGTTGGCACCATGAAAGCGGGAAAATCGACGACGATTAACGCGATTGTCGGCACGGAAGTTTTACCTAATCGTAATCGCCCGATGACGGCGTTACCGACGCTTATTCGCCATACGCCGGGGCAAAAAGAGCCGGTGCTGCATTTTTTGCATGTTGCGCCGATCGAAGCCTTAATGAAAGTTTTACAGCAGCGTATGCGGGCATGCGATCGCCAGCGTCTTACGCAGACGCTGGAAATTGATAAGGATATGAACGTCCTGCTGGAGCATATTGAAAACGGCGTGGCATTTGAACGGTATTATCTTGGCGCCCAGCCTATTTTCCATTGTCTTAAAAGACTGAATGACCTGGTGCGTTTGTCAAAGGCGCTGGAGGCTGATTTTCCTTTTGCCGCCTATGCCGCGATTGAGCATATTCCGGTTATCGAAGTCGAATTTGTCCATTTGGCCGGACAGGCAAGCTATCCGGGGCAATTAACGCTACTGGATACGCCGGGGCCGAACGAGGCCGGGCAACCGCACTTACAAAAAATGCTGAATGAACAGCTGGCGCGGGCTTCAGCGGTACTGGCAGTGATGGATTACACCCAACTGAAGTCAATTTCCGATGAAGAAGTCCGTCGGGCGATTATGGCGGTCGGGAAATCAGTGCCGCTGTACGCGCTGGTCAACAAATTCGATCAGAAAGACCGCAACAGTGATGATGAAGAGCAGGTGCGGGCCTTGATTTCCGGCACGCTGATGCAAGGCGGAATCACCCCTGAGCGGATCTATCCGGTTTCCTCGATGTGGGGCTATCTGGCGAACAGAGCGCGTCATGAGCTAACCACCCGTGGGCGGTTGCCGGATCATCAGGTGCAACGCTGGGTACAGGATTTTGCCGAAGCGGCGCTTGGCAGACGCTGGCGTACCACCGATCTTGAGGATACGGAGCATATCCGTCATGCCGCCGATTTACTGTGGGAAGATTCGCTGTTTGAGCAGCCGATCCAGAAAGTGATTCATGCCGCTCACGCTAATGCTTCGCTGTATGCGCTACGTTCCGCGTCACATAAGTTATTGAACTATGCGCAAAGCGCACACGAATATCTGGAGTTTCGCGCCCACGGATTAACGGTGGCCTATGAAAAACTGCGGCTGAACATTACGCATATTGAAGAGGATATGCAGCAGTTACAGGTGAGCCAGGGGCGAGTGAGCGATGAAGTTAACCATGAGGTAGAACTGGCGCTGGCATCTGCCGCGACCTATCTCAATGAGCAACAGACGGAGATTCTGGGCGGCATCAATACGTTTTTTGTCAAAGAAAACGTTCTAATGATGTCACCGCACGGTCAGGGATCAGGCGTTGTAACGGCTGAAATGGCGGGTGAAATGCTGGTGCTGCATGACGAAGGGCAGGCAAAAATTGTCTTAGATAAAATGCGCTCATCCTGTGAAGGGGTATTGCTGGCAGCGCAGGAGAGTATAAGCCGGGATTTAGCGCTACGTTTTGAGCAGCTTGAGTCGACCCTGTCCCGGGCACTTAATGATGCTATGCGCCCCATTGAATTGCGGGTGAAAGAGGAGCTGAATCATGCCGGGTTTCGTGCGCGGATCCGTTTTCCGGCGTTTCATGCGGCGATGTTTAATTTTAATACCCGCCAGCTATTTAATGAGGCTATCGAACAGGATATTCCGGCGGAAAATGCATCGTCTACTGGCGGTGTGGTGCGTGACACTTTCTCCCGTTGGCTGAATCAGCCCAACTGGGGATGGAATGATTACGTCGCAACAAAAACGCGTTATCTCATTGATATGGGCGCGCTGCACAAGAGTCTTGTGCATTACGTTACCCAGTTTTGCCAACAAATTCGTAAAGCTTTAGTTGCTCAGGTCGATATTTCCGTTACGGCAGGCATGGCCACGTTTTTTGCTGATTTTTCACTGTGCCTGACGCAATTGCAGGCGAGCCTGCGTGAGAGTCTGACCCTGCGCCAGCAAAATGAGTCTGCGGTAAATGCGTTGAATGAACAATTGCAGCATCGTATTACGACGGCAGCATGGCTTTATGAAGATTCCCGCTTGCTGCGCGACGATATCAACACCCTTTTTGCAACCGAGCACACATGACTAACGTGTTACTGGAAGGCCCCGGGCGAACGCTGGAGTGTGTCTACCCGAAGTTTATGGTCGATCTGGTTCAAGGAGATGAAACCAAACGGTCCGGCGGTTTTCTGCAACAGCAGCAGCGGTTGCGCGCGCGCCTGACGCAGGAGGTGCTATCCCAGACACAACTCCGAGCGTGGGTGATGGCGGGAGTGTCCAGCGAGCACCTGGTGATGCGTCTGAAGCTGGTGGAGAAGCTGGCGGGCATGATCGATCCGGGCCACCTGGCGCTGGTGCGCATTGCCGAACGGCTACTGTTTTTACAACAGACCGAACATCCGCGGGGGCTGTCCACCCCCGGTCTCATACAGCAGATAAATTCGCTTACGGACTGGTTCACTCAACGTGGCGCGTATAAAGAGAAGGCGTTGACGCAACGTGGCCTGACGGTTCAGGCAGGCGAACACAGCGAGCAAATTTTTACCCGTTGGCGGGCTGGGGCGTATGACGGCTGGTCGTTACCCGGTCGCTGCTTTGTTGCGCTGGAAGAACTACGCTGGGGAGCGTTCGGTGACGCCTGCCGGTTAGCGAATGCCGATGTGGTCTCAATGCTTAAAGACAACCTGCGCATCATGGCTGCGCAGACGCTGGCAGACAGCGTAAATGCGGCACCCGCTACGCGTCATTATTATCATCATTGGCTCAGCGCGCCGACGGTCGGCGGCTCGGGCGAGCACAACGATATGTTGAGCTGGTTAGGCGATTGGTGTGATGCGCAGCGCCATCCGGTGAGCTGGTCGGTGACGCAGCGTTGGCAAAATGTGGCGTTAGGAATGCCGCGATTGTGTTCGGCGAAAAGGCTGGCTGATGCGATGGTTGAGGAGATTTTTGCACCGTCCCCGCTCATCAATTGAGCAGGAACGGTCAGTGAGGCTAAGGCAGAGTTAGTGGTGCAGAGAGTCTGCCGGGGTTGCTGCCGTCTCGTTGGCGACCAGGTTTTTATTAAAGCGTTTGGCATACAGCGCGGTGATAATCGGCACCAGAATGGCGGTGACAATTACGCTGGCGGCAACCAGCGCCGTGGCGGAGGCGGCTACCGGTTCAAATGCGGGGTTAATCTGGGCGATAATCACCGGGTTTGCCACCGCAGCGCCTGCCGCAGAAGAGGCTGCAACGCCTGCCGTACCGTTCCCTCCGCCGATAACGCGGTCAGCAATAATCAGCGGGATACCGGTGATAATGATAACCGCGACACCCAGCAGAATACCCAACAGACCGGTATCAACGATGACGCTCAGATTAATGGTGTTGCCCAGCGCAAAGCCGAAGAACGGGATCAGCACCGGCGTGGCTTTGCTGAAGAAAGAACGCAGGTCGTGATCCAGGTTACCCAGCGTAAAGCCAATCAGGAACGGTAATACCGCGCCGATAAAATGGTGTGGCTCGAAGGAGGCCAGGCCCGCAGAACCCAGGATCACCATCGTCATCAACGGACCGGATTCCAGAGACATTAATACAAATGCGCCGGACTCTTCTTTCGTTCCGTACTGGTTCATCAGGCTGGCGTACAGACCACCGTTGGTCATATCCATCGCGGAAACAATTGCCAGTACGGAAAGTCCCGCAAAGAACCCGGTTTGAATACCGGTATCAGGAATAAATGACGCGGCTATCATTGCCACTACCCACGCCACGGCTATTTTGGTGATGACCAGCGTACCGGACTTGCGTAATACCGTACCGGTTGCCCGTAAATCGATAGATGCCCCAATACAAAAAAACCACACCGCCAGAATAGGCACCGTTCCGCTGATCATGCCTTTGGTAAACGAACCGAAATACGCGCCGGTATCGGGAGCTAAGGTATTTAACACTGCGCCTAATAGCAGAGGAATCAACATCATTCCGCCGGGGATGCGTTCAATCGTGGCTTTAATTTTCATAAACGTCCTCATGTCTTGTCGCAGGCATTACACGCGCAAGAAATTAAAAATTAATAAATTCAAATGGTTACTTATGTGTTTTAACAAAGAAAACAGCTATCTCTTTGTTTTATAAAAACTAACGCGGCATACATTGAGCGTGTTGCTGCTCCCAGGGATATTGCGTCTGGAATTAGTTTGCATTCATGGGAACGTTGATTCAATCAAAATAAAACGATGTTTTAGTTATCTTCATCACATATTCTGCGCAAAAGTTCTCAAGCGCTCTGATTATTAAAAAAGCTGTGATCTTTTTGTGAAGTGATTAGGTGGTTTTTTTGCTAGCAGAATAATAGTGACCGCTGTGATTGTTGGTGCAATAAAGCGATTTATTCTTGTATTTAATTGTCAGTAAATCGCAAGCATGACATGTAAAAAAGCTGACTCAGAATGACCTTATTTACGCAGGTTGACGAAATGAAATACCATGTGTGAAGTTGATCACAAATTTAAACACTGTTAGGGTAAAGAGGTCATTAACCGCCCAATCAGGCGTCAACAGGTTCGGTTGTACTGCTCGTTTCCAGCCAGTGTAAGTAAACCTGCTACGCTTGTTACAGGGATTGCGTCTGTGCATTCCCCGCTCGGCGATGACCTTAGCGCATGTTGCGTTAGGAGCGTCGAACTGTGCGCGACAGGGCTAAGTCTAAGAGGACTGGTATGCTAAAAAGGAAAAAAATAAAACCCATTACGCTGCGCGACGTCACCATTATTGATGACGGAAAGTTGCGAAAAGCCATTACCGCGGCGTCGTTAGGTAATGCGATGGAGTGGTTTGATTTTGGTGTTTATGGGTTTGTTGCTTACGCATTAGGTAAAGTGTTCTTCCCGGGGGCTGACCCCAGCGTGCAGATGGTTGCTGCACTTGCCACCTTCTCTGTTCCCTTTCTGATTCGACCGCTTGGCGGATTGTTCTTCGGTATGCTTGGCGATAAGTACGGTCGTCAGAAGATCCTCGCTATCACCATTGTGATTATGTCGATCAGTACCTTCTGTATCGGTCTTATACCGTCATATGCCTCGATTGGTATCTGGGCGCCGATCCTGCTGCTGCTGTGTAAGATGGCGCAGGGGTTCTCGGTCGGCGGCGAGTACACCGGGGCGTCGATATTTGTCGCGGAATATTCGCCTGACCGTAAACGTGGATTTATGGGGAGCTGGCTGGACTTCGGCTCGATTGCCGGGTTTGTGCTGGGCGCGGGCGTGGTGGTACTGATTTCAACCATCGTCGGCGAGGCAAATTTCCTTGAGTGGGGCTGGCGTATTCCGTTCTTCCTGGCGCTGCCGTTAGGGCTGATTGGTCTGTACCTGCGTCATGCGCTGGAAGAGACGCCGGCGTTCCAGCAGCACGTTGATAAACTGGAACAGGGCGACCGTGAGGGTCTGCAGGAAGGTCCGAAGGTTTCCTTTAAAGATATTGCGACCAAACATTGGCGTAGCCTGCTGGCGTGTATCGGTCTGGTGATTGCCACCAACGTCACCTACTACATGCTGCTCACCTATATGCCGAGCTACTTGTCGCATAACCTGCATTACTCTGAAGATCACGGTGTGTTGATTATCATCGCCATCATGATTGGTATGCTGTTTGTGCAGCCGGTGATGGGTCTGCTCAGCGATCGCTTCGGTCGTCGCCCGTTTGTGATTATGGGCAGTATTGCGCTGTTTGTGCTGGCGATTCCGGCATTTATCCTGATTAACAGTAATGTCATCGGCCTGATTTTTGCCGGGCTGCTGATGCTGGCGGTGATCCTCAATTGCTTTACCGGGGTGATGGCCTCAACGTTACCGGCGATGTTCCCGACGCATATTCGTTATAGCGCGTTGGCGGCGGCGTTTAATATCTCGGTATTGGTTGCGGGTCTGACGCCAACCCTGGCTGCCTGGCTGGTGGAAAGTTCGCAGAATCTGATGATGCCCGCTTACTACCTGATGGTGATTGCGGTGGTTGGTTTAATTACCGGTATAACCATGAAAGAGACCGCGAATAAGCCACTGAAAGGGGCGACGCCTGCCGCTTCGGATATTCAGGAAGCGAAAGAGATTCTCGGTGAGCACTACGATAACATCGAGCATAAAATCGAGGATATCGATCAGGAAATTGCGGAATTGCAGATTAAGCGTTCGCGTCTGGTTCAGCAGCATCCGCGTATTGATGAGTAATTCGCTTTCAGGCCTACGGGTAACGTTGTACTCCGTAGGCCGGATAAGGCATTAGCCGCCATACAGCGCATTATGTTTTTCTATCACCGCGACTTAAGGTTGGCTTAATATCCTTCAGGCAAACTCTCCTCCAACGTATTGGAGGAGAGTGTCATGAAAACCCGCATTTATGAAAGTTTGACTGCCCTGGGTAGCGTACTGATCGTCAGCAGCTTTTTGTACGTATGGGTGAGTTCTTACTGAGCTTTTGTCAATTCCACCCAGGCGCGAGTGCCGCTGGCTCCCTGACGATTCTGCAAATAGAAATGCCCGTGATGTAACTGGGTGATCCGACTGACAATGCTCAGCCCCAGCCCAATACCGCCAAAACGGCTGTCCATGCGCACAAACGCTTTGCTTAACTCCCCGCATTTACTTTCATCAATGCCTGGCCCTTCATCATCGACGGCCATGACGGCATCATGCTCGGTATTCAGGCCGATCGTAATATTCGTGCCTTCCGGGCTGTAACGATGCGCGTTCTCCACCAGATTGCGCAGCAGCATGCGTAACAGCGTTGCGTCGCCGCGCACGATAACGTCCTCCGCGCTTTGCGGGAGGAGTAGCGTCTGCTGGCGCTGGTCCAGCATGGTACTGAGTTCGTCATAGGAGGGCAGAATCACGTCCTCCAGCAGTTTGACATGTTGGTAGCTTCCGGCCGAAAACGACTGTCCGACGCGAGCGAGTTGCAGCAGTTGCGACACGCTGTCCATCATTTGGTCAAGACGGGCAATTAACGGGGTAACGTCAACGTGATGGGCTTTTGACAGTAATTCCAGGTGCAGGCGAACGCCTGACAGCGGTGTGCGCAGTTCGTGGGCGACATCGGCGGTAAATAAGCGTTCGTTTTCGATAGTGGTGGTCAGCCGCGTCACCAGCTCGTTGAGCGCTGAGACGACCGCCTGTATCTCAACGGTTGAACTGTGAATTTCAATGGGGGCCAGGTTATCCGCTGCCCGTGCTTCTAACTCTTTTTGCAGATCGGCAAGGGGACGGGTAATACGCCGCACCGCCTGGTAGCAAATGAGTAGCGTCAGGCTGACCATAAAGATGCCGGGGACGATCAGGCTGGCGATAGCCTCGCGGATCTCATGCATGATGTGGCGATCGTTGTTACGGTTATCGCGTAGCGCCTGCTCGAATAACTGTATTTGCTCAGTACTTTCGTGCCACAACCAGAAGGTGCTAATGAGCTGAAAGACCAGCAGAATTAGACCTATCGTCAGTATTAACCGTTGGCGAAGAGGGAGCGGTCGTTTTAGATATTGCAGCAGCTTCACTTAGCTTTCCTCTGTGGCAACCAGCATATAGCCAAATCCCCTGACCGTGCGGATACGTGATTTCCCCACTTTATCGCGCAGATTATGGATGTGGACTTCCAGCGTATTGGTCGACGGCTCGTTATCCCAGCTGTAGATGTCGTTATACAGAATTTCCCGGTGAACCGGACTTCCGGCCTTGAGCATCAGGCGTGACAGGAGCGCGTATTCTTTCGGCGTTAAGATAATCTCTTGCCCGTCCATCCACACCTGGCGACGACCGATATTCAGCGTCAGATTACTGACGATTAATTCGCTTTCACCCTGATTGTTATGACGACGCAGCAGCGCCCGGATGCGGGCGTGTAGTTCTTCCAGCGCGAACGGTTTGACCAGATAGTCATCGGCACCCACGTCCAGCCCGCTGACCCGGTCTTTCACCGTATCGCGGGCGGTGAGGATGAGTACAGGCACGGTGTATTTTTTCTGCCTGATCCGGTTCAGGAAATGCAGGCCATCTTCATCCGGCAAGCCGAGGTCCAGAACCACCAGACTGTAATGTCCGGTCTCCAGGCACTGCTCCGCTGCTCGGGCGGTGGATACGCCATCGCAGGCATAGCCTTCTGTTTGCGCGGCGAGTATCAGTCCCTGTAATAACAACGTATCGTCTTCAACAATCAGAATTTTCATTCGCTTAGCCTCCCCGGCAGGGTTGCAGAATATCATCTGCCGCCTGATATTTCTGTGTTTGCACGCCCGTTAATCCCAGCAGGGTCGAGAAGAGATTATCCTGTGAGAAGTTCTCTGAGCTTGCTCGTTTTTGCAAACATGTCTGAGAGACCTGATAGCGTTGCTGATAATCTTCTGAGAGCCACAGCAGCATCGGCACATGTTTTTGCGTATCTGGCGCAATCGAATACGGCAGGCCGTGCAAATAGACGCCATTTTCCCCTAAGGATTCACCGTGATCGGAAAGATAGACCAGGCTGGTGGTGAAATTATCCTGATGCTCTTTCAGTATATTGATTGCTTTATCAACAATATAGTCAACATAAAGAATTGTGTTGTCGTATGTATTGACCAGCTGTTGCTGGGAACAGGTCTGGATCTCGTTGGTGTCGCAGGTTGGCGTAAATTTCTTGAACTGCGCAGGATAGCGGTTGTAATAGGTCGGACCGTGGCTGCCGATGGTGTGCAGCACAATCACGCCGTCGCCTTGCAGATTATTAATGTACTCTTCCAGCCCGTGGAACAGCACCTCATCATAGCATTCACCATCAATACACTGTCCCGGCAGGTTCAGCTTAGTCATATTCTGGTGCGGCACCCGATCGCAGGCTCCTTTACATCCACCGTCGTTATCATTCCACAGCACGTTAATTCCCGCCCGCTGGATGATGTCGAGTACGCCTTCCTGATGCTGCGCCAGTTCTTCATCGTAGTGCGCGCGCGGCATATCTGAGAACATGCAGGGCACAGATACCGCCGTGGCCGTACCGCAAGACGTCGTGCGCGGGAAATAGGCTACATTATCTTTTTCCAGTAGCGGATTGGTCTGGCGCGCATACCCAGACAGGGAGAAGTTGTCGCCGCGTGAGGTCTCGCCGAGAACCACAATCGTCAGGTTTTTACGCTTTTCTTTTACCATCAACGGATTGCGATGTGCATCTTCGCCAATGCGTACCAGCGGCAGGTGGGCCAGCCTCTGGTGCGAATACCATGATGATGTCGCCACAATGCTGTTGGATGGGCTGAGGGATTTCACCAGTTCTTTGTTGTTGCGAAACAGTGAGGCGTAATCTTTATAGAAGAACGCGGCGACCAGCACGATCAGCAGCGCGGAGATCAGAATGTTCGCGCCACGGAACAACACGCTGCGCAGCGCTGGAGTAATCGGCTTGATTCTTATCCAGCAGGCAATGAGCGCGGCCAGAATACCGCTCACCCCGAGCGTAATTACCATTTGTGGCGTCATCAGGGCGAAGGTTTCGGCGGGCGTGGTGTCCATCATATTGGCGATCATCGAGCGATCGATGATGATGCCGTAGGTCATGATGAAATATTGAGCCGATGCGCCAACCAGAATGAAAATGCACGCCACCAGACGGTTAAGCCACAGGAATGAGGCCAGCGTCAGCACGATGTTCATGACGCTGAAAGCGACGACCGGCATCGATAAAAACACCAACACGTTGCGCACAGAATCCAGAGGAAGGTCTTGCAGCACTTGTTTATAGAACGCAATGTTCAGAAAGGTCGCAAGATAAAATGAGAGCAGCAGAAGCCAGCTGATTAACCCGAGAGCGGGCCTTTTAAACAGGTGCTTTAACATTAAAGGGGATTCCATCGACTAAGTGGGGCAGATCCTCTCAAAGTAAAATTAAGCCAACCTTAAGTTCTTAAGATTGGCTTTTTGTTGGATATCGGCTATTCACCAGTGCCGCTTTCGTTAACTATTTTTTACCGGGGCATCCAATGGATAGGGGTTTTTATGGATCCGGTTGTAGTTAAGTGCGTACAGCGCGGTAATAATCATCAGCGTGACGAACGACCACATCACCTCTTTGGCGCCAGAACCGATCACCGCCCAGATGCAGTAGACAAAGGCGATAAAGGTTACCGCCAGATACAGCGGACGCGCTTTGCCGAAGTGACCATGACCAAGCAGCAACAACGCGGCACAGGTGTACAGATATGGCACCAGCGTGAAGATGACCGAAACCGAAGAGACCAGACCAAACTCTTTTGCGGCGTTCGGCGACATGCTGCTGAACTGGAAAATGGTCATCAGGATGCCGACGATAATTAACCCGGCCACCGGGGTACCGGCTTTGTTGACGCGGGCAAAAATCGGCGGGAACAGCCCGTCATCGGCCGCCGCTTTGGCGGTTTGTCCGGCCAGCAGCGTCCATCCGCCCAGTGAACCAAGGCACCCGGCAGCGGCGCAGAAGGAGACAATCGCCCCGGCGGTGTCGCCCAGCGCCATTCTTGCGGCATCACCGAACGGCGAGGCCGAAACACGCAGCGCAGCGTTAGGGATCATCCCCATAATCGCGGTAGTGGAGAGCACGTAGCAAACGGCGGCAATCAGCACCCCGCCAATGGTGGCGATAGGCACGTTACGTTTGGGATTTTTAACCACGCCTGCCGCGACGGAGGCACTTTCCACCCCGATAAATGACCATAAGGTCACGTTCAGGGTACTTTGAATTGCACCGAAGGTGTTCATGCCGCTGACGTTCCAGGCCGCCATATAGGTTTCACCGCGGAACCAGAACCAACCGAAGACGGCAATCCCGACAATTGGCACCAGCGCCAGCACCGTTGCGACGGCCTGTACACGGGTGATCATTTTCGGGCCGACAATGTTCAGCAATACGAAGATCCACAGCACCACGACACAGGTCAGCGTCAGGACCAGCGGATCTTTTAAGATGGGGAAGAAGTAACTCAGGTAACCTACGCCAATGACCACCATGGCGATGTTACCAATCCAGCAGGCCAGCCAGTACAGGACGTTAGTCTGGTAGCCTAAAAAAGGACCGAAGCAGCGGCGGGCATAAGCATAAGAACCACCGGGACTGGAGTCTAAGGACGACATTTTTGCGTACACCATCGACAGTGCCAGAGCACCGATAATCGTGACCAACCATCCGTAGATTGCAATCCCGCCAGTTGACGCAAGGTTTGCGGGCAGCAGGAATACACCGGAACCCATAATATTCCCCGACACCATAAGGGTGACGGGGATTAAGCCCACTTTGTGAGCATCAGCATCCGTCGACATATTTTTTAACTCCTGATAAGGATAAATGACGGACTTATCATACCTCTTCAAAAGACTATTTTATGATGACGGAGCTGGGGTATCGCTAATGCTGATATTATTATGGCTTATCGCTAACTGATTAAAACTCAGGCAGCGGATCGCTCCCGATGCTGACTAACATAATGCAGCGGCGTCATCCCATAGAACTCTTTGAATACGGAAATAAAGTATGAAGTACTGTTATATCCGCACAGTTGAGAAACCTGGGAAATATTTTTTCCGTCCATCAGGAGTTGATTGACGGCATAACGCATGCGACATGTGGTAATTATTTGACTATAACTTGTATTTTCACTTTTGAGTTTCTTCTTTAACAGGCTGGGACTCAGGCATAGGCAACTGGCGACCATGCTTAAATTCCAGTCTTTGTGTATGTCGCTCTCAATAATGTGATAAACGCTGTCGCTGATACGGCTACGCAGCATATGCATGAGCAAAGAAATAAATTTTTTGCTGTCAAGAAAGCGCGATAACACCGTGAACTGTAGTGAGCGTGTACGCTCTCTTTCACCTTCGTCCACTGTTTCCATTACGCTATGTTGGGCGGCCACCCGGAAGACATCCGGCGTCAGACAGACGGCGGTCATCACTGGGTTGGCACTCCGTTGCCAGAATGGGATCTGTGAAAGGTCTTTATTTAAAAAACGCAGATAGTCTTTAATGATATCGCGGCTGATATGTACGACCAGTGCGTTATTAAGTGATGAGAAATCGATAATATTGTTATCACACGCCACCAACGCCATATGATTAGCTTTTAAACTGATGGCTTCTTTACCGTTAATCCTTAACCAAACATCCTTCTCCGTTAATACGACAACACACGCTTCTTTGCTGCAAAGCCTCATACCCAAACTCCAGGAAGATGACATAAAGTACCGTAACTCACCATTGGGCAAGAAATAACCGGCAAATGAAATTGTGTGATGAATCAAGACAGGCGATAAAATAGCGATATTCAGATTAATTACAATATCTGTGGGGATTATTGCCGTGTACATAAATTTTTACGCAAGTGGCAACGTGCAATTTTCGTATAAAAAAAGCGCGGGGTGGTCCCGCGCAAAAAGGTATGACAATGTTATTGTTTTGCAGCAATACTCAGGAATTACTCAAGCATGACATGTCACCCTTCAAATCGGACTATCTAAAAAAGACATTATGCTTTCACGCACATGACGTGATACACACCGTCAATAATTTCCGTTCCTTCGGTTTCATGTTCAAATCCAGGGAAGTGGTGGTCCCAGGACTGCAACGAACGTAGATAACTAATCTGCGGGCTATTAGCGTCGCCAAAGTTTTCCCCAGACAACAGCATCGGAATTCCTGGTGGGTAAGGAATCACGGAGTTCGCTGCTATACGGCCCTGCAGATTTTCAATGGCCACCATCTCAACGTTATCGCTGACTATCGCGTTATAGGCTTCACGCGGCGTAATTTCAGCAACAGGCAGGCCGGAGTAGGCTGCATTGAGACGGCTGCCAGGGTTGTTCTCTTTCAGCCAGGCAAACATGGTGTCGCCAAGATCGTGAATGCCCATGTTTGCGTAAGTGTCTGGATGTTCCTCAACCAGTTCAGGCATTACCTGTGCCAGCGGAGTATTCGCATCGTAATGGTGTTTGAAAGAGCACAACGTGTTGATCAGTGTGCCCCATTTCCCACGGGTAATCCCCATTGAGAACAGGAACATAATCTGGAAGTCGGTGGTACGAGTCGGCACGATACCGTGACGGCCAAGCCAGGCGGTGACCAGAGCAGCCGGAACACCGGTCTCTTCCAGTTCACCATCCTCGCCCATCCCCGGCGCCAGAATGCTGACTTTAATCGGGTCCAGCATGCTCCAGTTATCCGGCAGGTCTTTAAACCCGTGCCAGGATTCGCCCGGACGCATTACCCAGCAGTTCTGGTCAGTGGTCAGGAGTTGGGTTGGCGCATCGGCAAAGTCATAGGTTTTGCCAGTCTGCGGATCGGTTACCACTTCTTTGTTCCACGGTTTGAAGAACCAGTCGCCTTCGGCGGTGAATTCTTTGTACAACCGTGCCATGGCCTGACGGAAATCGACCGCTTCGTCGATCACTTCCTGGGTGAGCGACAGGCCGCTGTTACCGTCCATCATGGAAACCGCCACATCGTTTGATGCGCAGATGGCATACAGCGGAGAGGTGGTGGCGTGCATCATGTATGCCTGGTTAAAGCGGGAGAAGTTCACGGCCCCACGACCTTCGCGGACGTGAATATAAGATGCCTGAGAGAGCGCATTCAGCAGTTTGTGAGTCGAGTGGGTGGCGAAAACGGTAGGGCCGTTATGATCGCCCGGCGCGCCACGCATGGCGTAGTGATCGGCATAAATTGGGTTAAAGCGGGCATAGCCGTACCACGCCTCATCGAAGTGGATACGATCGCTGGTTTGCGCGAGCAGATCCTGCGCCTCTTTTGCGTTGTAGCAAACGCCGTCATAGGTACAGTTAGTCACGACGCTGTATGACGGTTTTTGTCCGGCTTTGCCTTTTGTCAGTGGGCTTTCACTGATTTTTTTCTGCAATGTTTCTGGCTGCATTTCCTGCGGGTAGATAGGCCCGATAATGCCGTAGCGGTTGCGGCTTGGTACCATGTATACCGGTTTTGCCCCGGTAAGGATCAGCCCCTGTTCAATCGATTTATGGCAGTTACGATCCAGCACCACGACGTCGTTGTCGGTCATACAGGCTTGCATGATGGTGCGGTTAGAGCCGGAAGTGCCGACCACCACGGACCAGGAGCGGTCAGCGCCAAACACCCGGGCGGCATATTTTTCGCTCTCGCCAAATGCGCCAGTATGATCCAGCAGTGAACCCAGTGAGGTGCGTTCGATACCCATGTCGGTGCGGAATAAGTTTTCACCGTAGTAGTCATGGTAGAAACGACCGGCAGGGGTTTTGGTAAATCCGACGCCGCCCTGGTGGCCAGGCGCCGCCCAGGAATATTCATGGATGTCGCCATATTTCATCAGCGCGCTGAACAGCGGCGGCAGAAGCTGCTGGCGGTAACGGGTCATCGCCGCCACGGCGCGCCCGGCGATAAAGTCTGCGGTGTCTTCCAGAATCCAGGCGAATTCATCGACAAGCTCCAGCAGGTCGCGATCCAACGATGCGGTGGCTTTTTCGCGATCGCCCAGCAGGAAAACGGGAACGTTTTGCTGGCGCTCATGGAGCTTGCCGATCAATTGCCTGACATTCAGGTGCTCATCTTGTTGTTCCATTTGATAGCTGAACATCAGGCAATCAATGGCTTCATTCGCGGCGAGGATGGCGTAACCATCGTCGAATGAGGTGGACTTAATGACGGTAACATTCTGGCGGCTCAACGCGTCAGCCAGACGTTCGACAGCGCTACCGACCCAGGTGTCCTGATGCAGAAACTCACTTTCAACAATTAATACTTTCATCATCTTTTACCCGGTTGTGGAAAGGTTGCAATTTATGGATTGCAGACACACCGTATGAATGTGACGCAGGCAAGTATTATCCTGAGAAAATGGGCTGTAAAGCGGGTGAAAAATAGTCTGATTTGTGTTTTATATGTTTTTAAACAATGAGTTATGTTGTGTTAATGGCGGATTTTAACCGCCGTTTATCGACAGGGGGAATATTTTTTTGGCTGATACTGATATTGCTGAATGGCAAGTACACAGGCCGGATGCGCATCAGCGACATCCGGTAATGATTTCATTCAGTTGGCGGTGCTTAACCCATAATGACGCAGTTGCTTGCAATGCGTCCTCGCCAGTAAAAGCACGGTAGTTAAGGCCCCAAGCAGGGCGCAAAACATATCGGATTGGGTATCCCATGGGTCGCCCTGCGTGCCGAGAAAATCATCCGCTCCTTGACCCATTGCCAGCGCCGCCCACCATTCGATCAGCTCATAGGTCGCGCTAATCGCCAATGCCACGCAGCAGACTAAAAAAGCCAGCATTTTGCGGCCACGGACAATATTACCGCGCACTAAAATCTCTCTTGCCGTCAGCGCTGGCACCAGCCCCTGAAAGAAGTGACCCAGCTTGTCATAGGGATTACGACTGAGATCCAGCCATTCCTGAACCTGAAAACCGACCGGGACTTTGGCATAGGTATACATACCGCCGACCATCAGAATGATGGCGTGAAAGAAAATTAGCGTGTAGAGCAGCGGCGTCAACGGGTAGCGCTTTACGGTAGTCAGCAACAACGGTACGACGATAATGACCGGCGTGACTTCCATCAGCCAGGTGATTTTCTCAGTGGCACAGATACCGGTGTAGATAAGGATCAGCGCCAGAATCAGCGCGCCAGTATGCAAAATTATGGGGTTCTGGGTGCGGAGCATGGTGAATTCACACGTAATGGAAAAGATCACTATTCCCTGTGAGCCGCAAAAATTCAACGCCTGTAAATGGGGGGACTAAGGTGGCCCGGGGGGATCGCTGGACTGACGCCAAAAGTTTAGTGCCAGTCCAGTGCCGGGCCGAATAGGTTACTTCGCGCAGTTAGCGCATTGTTTGCTGACGATTTGCTGGAAGAAATCGTTGCCTTTATCATCGACCAGGATGAACGCCGGGAAATCTTCTACTTCGATTTTCCAGATAGCTTCCATACCCAGCTCCGGGTATTCCACGCATTCCAGATGCTTAATGCTCTGCTGCGCCAGTACCGCTGCCGGGCCGCCGATACTGCCTAAGTAGAAACCGCCGTGTTTGTGGCAAGCGTCTGTCACCTGCTGGCTACGGTTACCTTTTGCCAGCATGATCATGCTGCCGCCGTGTGACTGCAACAGGTCAACATAGGAGTCCATACGACCTGCGGTAGTCGGGCCTAAAGAGCCGGACGGATAACCCGCTGGCGTTTTTGCCGGGCCCGCGTAGTAGATCGGATGATCTTTTACGTACTGCGGTAGACCTTCGCCGGACTCAATACGCTCTTTTAACTTCGCGTGGGCGATGTCGCGACCAACAATAATCGTGCCGCTCAGTGACAGGCGGGTAGAAACCGGGTACTGCGAAAGCTGGGCGAGGATCTCTTTCATCGGACGGTTAAGGTCGACCTTAACCACTTCGCCTTCGCCAGCCTGGCGCAGAGATTCTGGAATGTACTGACCTGGATTATGTTCCAGTTTTTCAATCCAGATCCCTTCGCGGTTAATCTTGGCTTTAATGTTACGGTCCGCGGAGCAGGAAACGCCCATACCGACCGGGCAGGACGCGCCGTGGCGAGGCAGGCGGATCACGCGGATGTCATGCGCGAAGTATTTCCCGCCAAACTGAGCGCCGAGGCCGAGTTTCTGTGCTTCGATCAGCAGTTCCTGTTCCAGTTGCAGATCGCGGAACGCCTGGCCGTGAGCATTGCCTTCAGTCGGCAGTGCATCATAGTAGTGTGTGCTGGCCAGCTTCACCGTTTTAAGGGTGCTTTCCGCTGACGTGCCGCCAATGACGAATGCAATATGGTACGGCGGGCAAGCTGCGGTACCCAGTGTGCGCATTTTTTCCACCAGGAAGTTTTTCAGTTTTCCGGGAGTCAGCAGCGCTTTAGTTTCCTGATACAGGTAGGTTTTGTTGGCTGAGCCACCGCCTTTGGCCACGCACAGGAATTTGTATTCGTCACCGTCCACGCTGTACAGATCGATTTGTGCAGGCAGGTTGGTGCCGGTATTCACTTCTTTGTACATATCCAACGCCGCGTTTTGCGAGTAGCGCAGGTTATCTTCAATATAGGTATTAAATACGCCTTTGGAGAGCGCTGCTTCATCGCCGCCGCCGGTCCACACGCGCTGGCCTTTTTTACCCATGATAATGGCCGTTCCGGTATCCTGGCAGGTTGGCAATACGCCTTTGGCAGCGATTTCGGAGTTTCTCAGGAACTGCAGCGCCACGTACTTATCGTTTTCGCTGGCTTCGGGATCATGGAGAATTGAGGCGACTTGCTGTTGGTGTTCAGGGCGGAGCATGAAGGAGGCATCGTGGAAGGCTTGCTGGGCCAGTAGCGTAAGTGCTTCAGGGGCTACTTTCAGGATTGTCTCGCCTTCAAACTCGCCGACGCTGACGTGATCGGATGTCAGCAGGTAGTACTCAGTTTTGTCTTCCCCCAGTGGGAAAGCCGCCTGGTAAGTGAATTCAACTTTTGACATTTGCTTCCAGCCTTTTCATTTTTATCAGGAATTTAGAAATTCACTGTGTCTTAAGAGTGGCGTGCCGTACCAATGCGGACGGCACGCGAACTGTGATTACAGGAAACCGTACATTGCGGCGAATATCCAACCAAAGACACAGGATACGCTTACGCCGATCAAACCAGGCAGAATGAAGCTGTGGTTGATAACGAAGCGGCCGATGTGGGTGGTACCGGAACGGTCAAACTGAATAGCAGCCAGATCGCTCGGGTAGGTCGGCAGAATGTAGTAACCGTAACATGCCGGCGCCGAAGCAACGATGTACGCTGGATCAACCCCGATTGCCAGCGCGACTGGAACAATCGCCGCCAGCGCCGCTGCCTGGGAGTTTACAAACTTGGATACCAGCAGCAGAACAATTGCATAGGCCCACGGATACTCTTTCACCATATTACCCAGCACACCTTCGATTTCCGTCATGTGCGCGCCGAACATTGTTTCGGCCATCCAGGCAATACCGTACACCGCCACAATCGCGATCATACCGGAACGGAAGACTTCGTTTTTAGATATTGAAGCGGGATTGGTCTTCGTCAGGATAATAATCAGCGCACCGGTCAGCAGCATGAACATCTGGATAACCAGTACCATGGACAGCGGTTTGCCGCTGAAGGTAGGGCGCAGCTCAGAGAATGCGCCGAGCACGGCAACAACGGCGATAGCGGCGAGGAAGATCCACATGGCCAGCCAGTTGCTTTTCGGCAGTTTTTTGTCTAACAGCGTGGCGGTGTCGCCATAAACATAGTTGTGGTTTTCAGGTACGGAAATAAACTTCTGGAATTCTTCATCTTTATCCAGATCTTTACCACGGAACCAACTGAAAATACCGATAGCCAGTATACCCAGCAGAGTCGACGGGATGGTGATGCTGAGCAGGTCGAGGAATTCGAGATGTTTGCCTTCAAACGTCACGTTACCCAGCATGGCGACCAGTGACACAACGGCTACGGAAACCGGGCTGGCGATAATCCCCATCTGCGCACCGATAGAACTCGCCGCCATCGGACGTTCCGGGCGAATATTGTTCTTAATGGCAACGTCATAAATGATTGGCAGAATGGTGTATACCACGTGGCCTGTACCACAGAGAATCGTCAGGGTGCAGGTAACAAACGGCGCGACGATGGAAACGTATTTTGGGTTACGGCGCAGCAGCTTTTCAGCGATTTGCAGCATAACGTCAAGGCCGCCGGAGGCTTGCAAGGTTGCCGATGCGGCCACCACGGCAATAATAACCAGCATAACGTCTACAGGTGGTTTACCCGGCTGGAGATGGAAAACGAAAACCAGAATGACCAGGCCGATACCGCCTAATAAGCCCAGTGCGATACCACCTTTTCTGGCACCATAGAACAAACATATTAATATTATGAGAAGTTGTATACTAAATAACATTTTATTTACCCTCGCGAAAAACCCAGTCAATTTTTTGAAAAATGGATCTGTGCCACATTCTTTTTTGCCAGAATAGGCATCAAAAAATGGTCAGTATTCGATATGTCCGTATTTGCGATTAATGTTCAAATATCTAGCTAGAATGTCTTTTTAAAGTTATGGCGATATTTAGCTTTTTTCTGTGGCGTTGAACAGAGGAGAAAATCCTCAGGCGATGGGAAGCAGGGCTGGGCATAGAGAGCTGCGGTTGACGCTGTAATTTATCTGTTTTGCGTTTTCCGCTATGGCATGAACCACCGACAGAATGAGTGAGTGGGTTATTTATGTGATCACGGTCACGCCATTTCATGATGTAATGAGATTGGCGTACGGATGCTTTTATTTGCTCACAAAAATGTACGGTGTCCATGGTACGTAGCATGGTCTCCATTGCTACCAGTCTAGATTTTGTATGTCTGGTTAATTGCAGACTAATCCTTTATGGGTAAAAATACACACTCTGCGAGTTAGATAATACTTAATTAACTTTTGTTAGCGATTTTGAAATTAAAAACAGTGTGATGTTTATCAATATTGAAATATAGCGTTTGACATGCTGTATACAAATATATTTGATCTAACGCAAATTGATAAAGCTTCTGCTTAAACCAGTAAAATAGGGATTTTTCATTATTTTAATAATTGTTACTTTCAAATAACAAATAATCCCAAAATGTATTTATTGGCAATATTGTTTAAGCAATGAGTATTGCTCTGCCTGAACGCGGTAACGATAAACAGGTCTACCGGTCACGCCATAGTGGATACTGGTAAATAAGATGTGACAATTAACCAGCCAGATAAGGTATTTTCGGCAAGAAACGCGGGAGATATTGACCTCATTGGCCAGCTCATCCGTAGAGAACTCCTGATCCTGGTGCTCATCAATCCACTGGCACAGCGTGCGTAATGTTTGTGGCGTTAATCCTTTCGGTAAGCGGCGAACTTCCTGCTCACTGGAGGAGCTGCCGTGAATCAGTTGGTCAAGCTCAGACTGTTCATAGTACTGATGCTTTTCCATCTCTGTTTTCTTATGTAGCCAGCCGGTTAGCGCTTCTTCAAAACGGGAAGCCTGGAAAGGTTTGATCAGGTAGTCAACGACACCATAGTGAAGAGAGTCTTTGATGGTGGTGGCGTCAGCGGCGGAAGAGATGACAATAACATCACACTTGCAGCCTTCGCTGTGCAGAACGGGTAGCAGATCCAGACCATTTTCTTTTTGCATGTAAATATCTAGCAAAATCAAATCGATATGATGACCGCTATGAAAGATGATCTCTTTGGCTTTCTCCAGCGTAGAGGCTGTTCCGCAGCAATGAAAACCGGAGAGTTGTGCGACATAACGACGATTTAATTCCGCTACCATTGCATCGTCATCGACAATTAAGACATTGATCATCTGCTGGCCCTCTCACCATTCCACGGTAACTGTACAAAAAATTGGGTGAAGACCCCAGGTTCAGACTCGACGGAAATATTGCCGCCAACACTTTCAACCTGCTGTTTCACAAGTGCTAAACCGACGCCTCGTTCGGTTCCTTTTGACGAGACGCCCTTCTCAAAGATGTGCTCAATGTGTTCGGGGACGATCCCCGGACCATCGTCATTCACTTCGCAATGCAACCAGCCGTGTCGATAGTGCAAGGATACGCTGATCTCGCCACCCGGTTCTTGACCTAGCGCCTCCAGGGCGTTTTCAATCAAATTCCCCAGAACGGTAATCAGCACCGCTACCTGATCTTCATTGCTGTTTTCCGGCAATTGGCTTTCATTGCTAATGACCAGACTATGACCTAAATCAGATGTGCGATTAATCTTGCTGAGTAAAAATCCAGCGATCACCGGAGATTTTATTTTTCCTAACAGTGAGCCAATCTCTTCCTGATAATTGTTCGCGGTCTTCAGGATGTAATTTTCAAGCTGCTTATAACTTTTCAGGTGCAATAATCCCAGAATCACGTGCAATTTGTTCATGAATTCGTGGGATCGTTCACGAAGTGCGTCGGCATAGTTAACCATGCCGTCCAGGCGTTGCATCAGTTTCCGAACTTCGGTTTTATCGCGGAACGTTGAAATGGCCCCGATGATTTTTCCGTTGCTGAGTACCGGAACAGTGTTAATTAAGAGTAGCCGATCTTTCACCGTGATCTCTTCATCGCGGCGTGGCGTTCCATCGCGTAGTACCTGAGAAAAATCGACCACCTGTGACCACGCGTGGCTGAGCGTTGAGAGCTGAGCATCGTCTTGTGATTTGTGGTAATCAAGCAGTTCCTGCGCCGCCTGGTTTATCAGTGTGACTTCACCACACTCGTCAACGGCAATGACACCTTCCTTTATAGAATGCAGCATCGCCTGGCGTTGTTCGAACAGATTGGAGATTTCATACGGCTCCAGGCCAAACAGAATGCGCTTAAGGACTTTGACGAATACCCATGTGCCGAGTAACCCAACCAGAACGCCAAACAAGATGGACCAGAAGATGCTGCCGCGACTGTTATTGATCTGCTCAGTCACTCTGCTTAGCTCAAGGCCGATCGACACGACGCCAATCTGTCGGTGATGCTCATCATAGATAGGGGTAAACACGCGCAGAGCTTTAGCCAGAAACCCGCGATTAATGGCAACATTCTCTTTGCCCTGCAGAGCCAGCAAAATGTCATCGCCTTTAAACGGCTGGCCGATCCGCTGCGCTTCGGGATGGGAATAACGAATGCTTTGCATATCGGTGACGACGATGAACAAAAAATCGTTGCGCTTATTCACCGCCTGAGCTATCGCCTGAATACCGCTTTCCTTGGGCTTTTTCATTAACCCCTGACGGATCTCCGGCGAGTTTGCCAGCGTCCGCGCGACCGCTAGCGCTTTATCCGCTAATGCATCACGTGTCATGTTGCTGATTTGCGAAAAGTAAATCAGATGAACAACAAGCAGCACTGAGAAGAGTACTGCACTGACCATGAGGATCACGGTAGTGCCGAGCTTCATCGGGCGTTTGCGTATAGCAGTACGTTGCAGAGAGTGTCTCATCACGGTCCTGGAATCACGGTTTGTGCGGGTATTATCGCCCGACGGCATGCGTAATTCAAAGGTGGTAAGGAATGTGGGGCTTAGGCTGCCAGTGCTTCTTCTATATATAGAGAGCGAATTGCTTTCTATATAGAGCTCTCTGTACCGGTTATCTCCACTTTTCCGCAATGTGTGCCGGTAATTTTCTGACGATTGTGGATAACTCTGTGTGTAAATGGGTATAAGGCGGGGTTTTGCTGTGGAATGCAGCAGTCAGTCATTTTTCTGCAATTTAAGGGTTGCGGGCTGAAGGAAACTCCCTATAATGCGCCTCCATCGACACGGCGGATGTGAATCACTTCACACAAACAGCCCGGTCGGTTGAAGAGAAA
>NZ_JBRYHT010000014.1:0-91585 GCF_053309355.1 Citrobacter freundii complex sp. 2025EL-00176
CGGCGCTGTGACTGGTCGTGCCTGCAATCCGTAACCGCGAAACGTGAAAAGGCTTGCAGGCAATAACAGTATCTACGCTCTTTCTTTACATATTATTTTCGCTAATGCTTCGTGCAAACGTGGCATCCCTGCGCCAGACTTTGTACAATGCAACGCCCCGGAAGAGCAGACCGCTTGCCGGGGCGTTTCTTTTTAACCCTCCACGGGCCACAACGTGTAACAACGAGGCCGGAAAAAATTATGTCTGAATTAGTTAACACCTCTGAAGTCGTCATTCCTGCGGTTCCAAATAAAAATGGAAAAATTAACCTGCTGGATCTGAACCGTCAGCAAATGCGCGAATTCTTCAAAGAGATGGGCGAAAAGCCGTTTCGTGCCGATCAGGTCATGAAGTGGATGTACCATTATTGCAGCGACAACTTTGATGACATGACTGACATCAATAAGGTGCTGCGTAACAAGCTGAAAGAAGTCGCTGAAATTCGCGCCCCGGAAGTGGTGGAAGAGCAGCGTTCCTCTGACGGCACGATCAAATGGGCTATCGCGGTTGGCGATCAGCGCGTTGAAACCGTTTATATCCCGGAAGACGATCGCGCGACCCTGTGTGTTTCTTCACAGGTTGGTTGTGCATTAGAGTGTAAATTCTGCTCTACGGCGCAACAGGGATTTAACCGTAACCTGCGAGTATCGGAAATCATTGGCCAGGTTTGGCGTGCGGCGAAAATCGTCGGCGCGGTCAAAGCAACGGGCGTACGTCCTATCACCAACGTGGTGATGATGGGGATGGGCGAACCATTGCTCAACCTGACCAACGTGGTACCGGCGATGGAAATCATGCTGGATGACTTCGGTTTTGGGCTGTCCAAGCGTCGCGTTACGCTTTCCACCTCAGGGGTTGTACCTGCGTTGGATAAGCTGGGTGATATGATTGACGTCGCGCTGGCGATCTCTCTGCATGCGCCAAACGATGAAATTCGTGACGAAATTGTGCCAATCAACAAAAAGTACAATATCGAAACGTTCCTCGGGGCAGTGCGCCGTTATCTGGAAAAATCCAACGCCAACCAGGGTCGTGTGACCATTGAGTATGTCATGTTGGATCACATCAATGACGGTACCGAACACGCGCATCAGTTGGCTGAACTGCTGAAAGATACTCCATGTAAGATCAACCTGATCCCATGGAACCCGTTCCCTGGCGCACCGTATGGTCGTAGCTCTAACAGCCGTATCGATCGTTTCTCCAAAGTGTTGATGAGCTATGGTTTCACCACCATCGTGCGTAAAACACGTGGCGATGACATCGATGCAGCCTGCGGTCAATTGGCCGGCGATGTTATCGACCGTACCAAGCGTACCCTGCGCAAGCGTATGCAGGGTGATGCTATCGACATCAAAACCGTTTGATGTCGAGTGCACTACGGTATAATTCATGTACCGTAGTGCAATGTAAGCCAGATGAGGTTCTTTGGTTGTTGTCGTCAGGTCAATAATAACGGTGCGTTTTTGTCGACTTTAAGGCAGTATGTAACGGCGCAACAAGAGTTTAGCCCTCAGGTTTACGCTTTTTTGTCATTGGTAGTCTGACCGTTTTATACTGTCTGACGAAGGTTAACTGACCAGATGTTTCGCGGTGTGGGTGAGCATTGTGACTCGCCGGCGCCAGAACCCAAATTTACGCAGCTGTAGCGAATGAATACTGAAGCCACGCACGACAAAAATGAAGCACTCTCCACCGGCGTTCGTCTGCGCAATGCCCGTGAACAACTCGGATTCAGCCAACAGGCAGTCGCGGAACGACTGTGCCTGAAGGTCTCCACGGTACGCGATATTGAAGAAGATAAGGCGCCAGCCGATCTCGCTTCAACATTCCTGCGTGGGTACATCCGTTCTTATGCGCGTCTGGTGCATATTCCTGAAGAAGAACTGTTGCCAGGGCTGGAAAAACAGGCTCCAATTCGCCCTGCTAAAGTCGCGCCGATGCAGAGCTTCTCGCTCGGTAAGCGTCGTAAAAAGCGCGACGGCTGGTTAATGACCTTCACCTGGCTGGTGCTGTTTGTCGTTGTCGGACTGACAGGTGCCTGGTGGTGGCAGAACCATAAAGCGCAGCAGGAAGAGATCAGCACCATGGCCGATCAATCTTCCGCTGAACTGAATGCCGGTAAAGACACTGCGCAGAATGTACCGTTAGATACCAGCGCCGCAGCAGGTCAGGAGACAACTCCGGCTGCGGGCGATGGCGCGGTAGCGGACGCAGCGCCAGCGACGGATGCTCCGACAACCCCGGCGCCAGCAGCGGATGCGCAACAGAACGCCGTAGTGGCGCCTTCTCAGGCCAACGTCGATACCGCAACCGCAGCGCCAACAGCGCCAGCGAACGCGGCACCGCTGCCGACTGACCAGGCGGGTGTCACTACCCCTGCAGCCGACCCTAACGCGCTGGTAATGAACTTTACCGCCGATTGCTGGCTGGAAGTGACCGATGCGACCGGTAAAAAACTGTTCAGCGGTATGCAGCGTAAAGACGGCAATCTGAATCTGACCGGTCAGGCGCCGTACAAACTGAAAATTGGCGCTCCGGCGGCAGTGCAGATTCAGTTCCAGGGGAAACCTGTTGATCTGAGTCGTTTTATCAGAACTAACCAGGTTGCACGTCTGACCGTTAATGCCGAACAATCACCGGCTCAGTAACAGACGGCAATGCGGGAGATTTTTTAATGCATAACCAGGCTCCAATTCAACGTAGAAAATCGACACGCATTTACGTTGGGAACGTGCCGATCGGCGATGGCGCGCCCATCGCCGTACAGTCTATGACCAATACGCGTACCACTGACGTGGAAGCAACGGTTAATCAGATCAAAGCGCTGGAACGTGTAGGCGCAGACATTGTTCGTGTCTCTGTACCGACAATGGATGCTGCAGAAGCGTTCAAGCTTATCAAACAGCAGGTTAATGTCCCGCTGGTTGCCGATATTCACTTCGACTACCGTATCGCGCTGAAAGTGGCGGAATACGGCGTTGACTGCCTGCGTATCAACCCAGGCAATATCGGTAATGAAGAGCGCATCCGCATGGTAGTGGATTGCGCTCGTGATAAAAATATTCCTATCCGCATCGGCGTAAACGCCGGATCGCTGGAAAAAGATCTGCAGGAAAAATACGGTGAACCGACGCCGCAGGCGCTGCTGGAATCCGCTATGCGTCATGTGGATCACCTTGATCGTCTGAACTTCGATCAATTCAAAGTCAGCGTTAAAGCCTCTGACGTTTTCCTTGCCGTAGAATCCTATCGCCTGCTGGCGAAACAGATCGATCAACCGCTGCATCTGGGGATCACCGAAGCCGGTGGCGCACGTAGCGGGGCGGTGAAATCCGCGATCGGTTTAGGATTGCTGCTATCCGAAGGGATCGGCGATACGCTGCGTGTTTCTCTGGCCGCCGATCCGGTGGAAGAGATCAAAGTGGGCTTTGATATTCTGAAATCGCTGCGCATTCGCGCGCGCGGGATCAACTTTATCGCGTGTCCAACCTGCTCACGTCAGGAATTTGACGTTATCGGTACGGTTAACGCGCTGGAGCAACGCCTGGAAGACATCATTACGCCAATGGATGTTTCGATCATCGGCTGCGTGGTAAACGGTCCTGGCGAAGCGCTGGTTTCTACGCTGGGCGTGACGGGCGGTAACAAGAAAAGCGGCCTGTACGAAGACGGTGTGCGTAAGGACAGACTCGACAACGACGATATGATCACGCAGCTTGAAGCCCGTATTCGCGCTAAAGCGAGTATCCTGGACGAAGCGCGTCGTATCGACGTGCAGCAGCTTGAAAAATAACAACGTGATGGGAAGCGGCGTGCTTCCCGTGTATGATTGAACCCGCATGGCGCCCGCATTGTTCGGGTTAGCGCTGAGGGTTCATTTTTATATTCATAAAGAGAATAAACGTGGCAAAAAACATTCAAGCCATTCGCGGCATGAACGATTATCTGCCTGGCGAAACCGCCATCTGGCAGCGCATTGAAGGCACTCTCAAAAACGTGCTCGGTAGCTACGGTTACAGTGAAATCCGCTTGCCGATTGTAGAGCAGACCCCGTTATTCAAACGCGCGATCGGTGAAGTCACCGACGTGGTTGAAAAAGAGATGTATACCTTTGAGGACAGAAATGGCGACAGCCTGACTCTGCGTCCTGAAGGGACAGCGGGCTGCGTACGCGCCGGCATCGAACATGGTCTCCTGTACAATCAGGAACAGCGTCTGTGGTATATCGGGCCGATGTTCCGCCACGAACGTCCGCAGAAAGGACGCTATCGTCAGTTCCATCAGTTGGGTGTCGAAGTGTTTGGCCTGCAGGGCCCGGACATCGATGCTGAACTGATTATGCTGACCGCTCGCTGGTGGCGCGCGCTGGGTATTTCCCAACATGTTAGCCTGGAGCTGAACTCAATTGGTTCGCTTGAGGCCCGCGCTAACTACCGTGATGCGCTGGTCGCCTACCTGGAACAGCATAAAGAGAAACTGGACGAAGACTGCAAGCGTCGCATGTACACCAACCCGCTGCGCGTGCTTGACTCCAAAAATCCAGAAGTGCAGGCGCTGCTCAACGACGCACCTGCGCTGGGTGATTATCTTGATGACGATTCTCGCGAGCATTTCGCGGGTCTGTGCAAACTGCTGGAATCCGCAGGGATTGCCTACACCGTCAATCAGCGTCTGGTTCGTGGCCTTGATTACTACAACCGCACCGTATTTGAGTGGGTTACCAGCAGTCTGGGCTCGCAGGGTACAGTGTGTGCCGGCGGTCGTTATGACGGTCTGGTAGAGCAACTTGGCGGTCGCGCAACGCCTGCTGTGGGCTTTGCCATGGGCCTGGAACGACTTGTTTTGTTAGTTCAGGCAGTTAATCCGGAATTTATTGCCTCCCCTGTTGTCGATATATACCTGGTTGCTTCAGGCACAGACACGCAGCCGGCGGCAATGCGGCTTGCAGAACGTCTGCGTGATGAAGTGCCTGGTGTGAAACTGATGACCAACCACGGCGGCGGCAACTTTAAGAAACAGTTTGCCCGTGCCGATAAGTGGGGCGCCCGCGTTGCACTGGTACTGGGTGAGTCCGAAGTGGCTGACGGTACCGTTGTAGTGAAGGATTTGCGCTCTGGTGAGCAAACGGCAGTAGCGCAGGATGGCGTTGCCGCGCATTTGCGCACTCTACTGGGCTAAGGAGAAGGACAGCGTGGAAATTTACGAGAACGAACACGACCAGGTTGATGCGGTAAAACGCTTCTTTGCCGAAAACGGCAAAGCGCTGGCGGTTGGGATAATTTTAGGGGTTGGCGCGCTGGTTGGCTGGCGTTACTGGACCAGCCATCAGACGGAGTCCGCACGCTCTGCTTCTCTGGCATACCAAAATACCGTGACCGCGGTTAGCGCGGGTAAAGCGGATAGCATTCCTGCGGCAGAGAAATTTGCCGCAGAGAATAAAAATACCTACGGCGCGTTAGCTTCACTGGAACTTGCGCAGCAGTTTGTTGACCAAAATGAACTTGAGAAAGCCGCAAGCCAGCTGCAACAAGGCCTGGCTGCAACCAGCGATGAGAATCTCAAAGCGGTGATTAACCTGCGTCTGGCTCGTGTTCAGGTTCAGCTTAAACAAGCTGATACCGCGCTGAAAACACTCGACACCATTAAAGGTGAAGGGTGGACGGCCATTGTTGCCGATCTGCGCGGTGAAGCGTTGCTGAGCAAGGGCGACAAACAAGGTGCGCGTAGCGCATGGGAAGCGGGTGTGAAAAGCGATGCCTCTCCTGCTCTGAGCGAAATGATGCAGATGAAAATCAATAATTTGTCCATCTGAGAGGGACCCGATGCAATTGCGTAAATTACTTCTGCCAGGGCTGCTTTCCGTTACCCTATTGAGCGGCTGTTCACTGTTTAGTGGCGAAGAAGATGTCGTTAAGATGTCCCCATTACCGGTGGTTGAAAACCAGTTTACTCCGTCTACGGACTGGAGCACTTCCGTAGGCAACGGTATTGGTGATTTCTATTCTAATCTTCATCCTGCGCTGGCGGATAACGTTGTCTATGCAGCCGATCGCGCAGGTGTCGTGAAAGCGTTGAACGCAGACGACGGCAAAGAAGTGTGGTCTGTGAATCTGGGTGAGAAAGACGGCTGGTTCTCCCGTGCATCTGCACAGCTTTCTGGCGGTGTAACCGTGTCCGGTGGTCATGTTTACATTGGCAGTGAAAAAGCGCAGGTTTATGCGTTGAATACCAGCGACGGTACCACCGCATGGCAGACGAAAGTTGCCGGTGAAGCGCTGTCTCGTCCTGTTGTGAGTGATGGCGTAGTATTAATCCACACCAGCAACGGTCAATTGCAGGCGTTGAACGAAACTGACGGTGCCATCAAATGGACTGTTAACCTCGATATGCCATCCCTGTCTCTACGTGGCGAATCTGCCCCAGCGACGGCCTTTGGCGCAGCGATTGTTGGCGGTGATAACGGTCGCGTAAGCGCCGTGCTGATGCAGCAGGGACAGATGATTTGGCAGCAACGTATTTCCCAGGCGACTGGCCCAACGGAAATCGATCGTCTGAGTGACGTTGATACCACGCCGGTTATCGTCAATGGCGTTGTTTACGCGCTGGCTTATAATGGTAACCTGACCGCGCTGGATCTGCGCAGTGGTCAGATTATGTGGAAACGTGAACTGGGCTCGGTGAATGATTTCATCGTCGACGGTAACCGTATCTACCTGGTCGATCAGAACGACCGCATACTGGCGCTGACCACCGACGGCGGCGTGACGCTGTGGACGCAAAGCGATCTGCTGCACCGTCTGCTGACGTCTCCGGCATTGTATAACGGCAATTTAGTTGTGGGTGATAGCGAAGGCTACCTGCACTGGATTAACGTTGAAGATGGTCGCTTTGTTGCCCAGCAGAAAGTCGACAGCTCCGGTTTCCTGACCGAGCCAGTCTCTGCTGATGGTAAACTGCTGATCCAGGCGAAAGACGGTACGCTGTACTCCATTACGCGTTAATCGTCCTGGCCGCTCGCTTTGAAAAACGGCTCCTGGTGCAGGGGCCGTTTTACTGTTTTTAACAACGGCGCAAAAATGCGCGCGTTGTTTGATGATTTTTTAAATGAGGCTTTAAACATGGTACCTGTGGTCGCGCTTGTCGGGCGCCCTAACGTTGGCAAATCCACGTTATTTAACCGTCTAACTCGCACCCGAGATGCGCTGGTTGCGGATTTCCCGGGTCTGACTCGTGACCGTAAGTACGGTCGTGCGGAAATTGAAGGCCGCGAGTTTATCTGCATCGATACCGGCGGTATTGATGGCACCGAAGACGGTGTTGAAACCCGCATGGCCGAACAGTCTCTGTTGGCGATTGAAGAAGCGGACGTTGTGCTGTTTATGGTGGATGCGCGTGCTGGTCTGATGCCAGCGGATGAAGCCATTGCTAAACATCTGCGTTCACGCCAGAAACCGACGTTCCTGGTGGCCAACAAAACTGACGGACTGGATCCCGATCAGGCGGTTGTTGATTTCTACTCGCTGGGGTTAGGCGAAATTTATCCGATTGCTGCCTCCCATGGTCGTGGCGTTCTCAGCCTGCTGGAGCATGTTCTGCTGCCGTGGATGGATGACGTTGCACCGCAGGAAGAAGTCGATGAAGATGCGGAATATTGGGCGCAACTGGAAGCCAAAGAAAACGGTGAAGAAGAGCCTGAAGACGACTTCAACCCGCAGGATCTGCCGATCAAACTGGCGATTGTCGGTCGTCCGAACGTAGGTAAGTCCACACTGACTAACCGTATTCTGGGCGAAGACCGCGTGGTGGTTTACGACATGCCTGGGACTACGCGTGACAGCATTTATATTCCGATGCAACGCGACGAACGTGAATATGTGCTGATCGACACCGCGGGCGTGCGTAAGCGCGGGAAAATTACCGAAGCGGTAGAAAAATTCTCAGTTATCAAAACGCTGCAGGCGATTGAAGATGCCAACGTGGTCATGTTGGTGATTGATGCGCGCGAAGGTATTTCCGATCAGGACCTGTCGCTGCTGGGCTTTATCCTCAATAGTGGGCGCTCACTAGTTATTGTCGTCAACAAATGGGACGGCCTGACGCAGGAAGTGAAAGAGCAGGTCAAGGAAACGCTGGACTTCCGTCTGGGCTTTATTGATTTTGCGCGTGTACACTTTATCTCTGCGCTGCACGGTAGCGGTGTCGGTAATCTGTTTGAATCAGTCCGCGAAGCATACGACAGCTCCACCCGTCGCGTTAGTACCGCGATGCTGACGCGTATCATGACCATGGCGGTAGAAGATCATCAGCCACCGCTGGTACGTGGTCGTCGCGTGAAGCTGAAATATGCCCATGCCGGTGGTTATAACCCGCCGATCGTGGTGATTCATGGCAATCAGGTGAAAGATCTGCCGGATTCATATAAGCGTTATCTGATGAACTATTTCCGCAAAACCCTGGACGTGATGGGGACACCGATCCGCATTCAGTTCAAAGAAGGGGAAAACCCGTTTGCGAATAAACGTAATACGCTGACACCGACCCAGATGCGTAAGCGTAAGCGTTTGATTAAACACATTAAAAAGAGCAAATAATCGTTGCTGATGTTGATGAAAACCCGCGCTTGTCGCGGGTTTTTTTTCGTTATTCCATCGCCTGCTTCAGCCCGTGCGATGTCAATCACTATTCGTTTTTTACCAAGTTTAAATCTAAGAAAGTAGACATTTGTCGAGTTTTCATCTTAAAGTCCGGGGGCTGGTACTAGACAAAACTAGCCTTAGGTTATCAAATGGTTAAATAACTTTTCGCCGCATGTAAAAAATCGGTCAGATACGTAACTGGCTGGCGTACATCGCGGTGTTTACACGCACGACGACATAACTTTCGGGAGAATTATGCAATCCTCTGTTAATCAAAAAGAAAGCCGAACTTTCTTCGGCCATCCTTATCCGCTCGGCTCGCTGTTCTTCACAGAGATGTGGGAGCGTTTCTCGTTTTATGGCATTCGCCCATTACTGATCCTGTTTATGGCGGCTACCGTCTATGACGGTGGCATGGGGCTGGCGCGTGAAAACGCCTCGGCGATTGTGGGTATCTTTGCCGGTACGATGTATCTCGCCGCGCTGCCAGGCGGTTGGCTGGCGGATAACTGGCTCGGCCAACAGAAAGCGGTATGGTACGGCTCCATCCTGATTGCGCTCGGTCATCTGTCGATTGCGCTTTCGGCCATTATGGGTAACAACCTGTTCTTTATCGGCCTGATGTTTATCGTGCTCGGTTCCGGTCTGTTCAAGACCTGTATTTCGGTCATGGTGGGCACGCTGTATAAAAAAGGCGATGCGCGTCGTGACGGCGGTTTCTCGCTGTTTTACATGGGCATCAATATGGGGTCATTCATCGCACCTTTGATCTCCGGTTGGTTGATTAAAACCCATGGCTGGCATTGGGGCTTTGGTATCGGTGGTATCGGGATGCTGGTGGCGTTAATCATCTTCCGTGTGTTTGCCGTTCCGTCAATGAAACGCTACGACAGCGAAGTGGGACTGGACTCGACCTGGAACAGCCCGGTAGTCAAGCGTAACGGTGTGGGCGCATGGCTACTCGCGCTGGCTGTCGGTGTGGCGATTATCGTTACGCTGATTGCACAGGGCGTGATTGTGATTAATCCGGTCGCGGTTGCCAGCGTACTGGTGTACGTGATTGCCGCCTCTGTTGCACTCTACTTTATCTACCTGTTCATCTTTGCCGGTCTGAATCGCAAAGAACGCGCCAGACTGCTGGTTTGCTTTATCCTGCTGGTTTCCGCCGCATTCTTCTGGTCGGCGTTTGAGCAAAAGCCAACCTCGTTCAACCTGTTCGCCAACGACTACACTAACCGTATGATCGGTGATTTTGAAATCCCGGCGGTCTGGTTCCAGTCGATAAACGCCCTGTTTATCATCCTGCTGGCGCCGGTATTCAGCTGGGCGTGGCCGAAACTGGCGAGCATGAACATTCGTCCGAGCAGCATCACTAAGTTCGTTATCGGTATTTTGTGCGCGGCGGCAGGCTTTGGCCTGATGATGCTGGCGGCGCAAAACGTTCTCAGCAACGGCGGGGCGGGCGTTTCTCCATTCTGGCTGGTGGGCAGCATCCTGATGCTGACGCTTGGTGAGCTGTGTCTGAGTCCGATAGGCCTGGCGACCATGACGCTGCTGGCGCCGGAAAGAATGCGTGGGCAAATGATGGGCCTGTGGTTCTGTGCCAGTGCGCTGGGTAACCTGGCCGCAGGTCTGATTGGTGGTCATGTGAAGGCTGACCAACTGGATATGCTGCCGGATCTCTTCGCACGCTGCTCGATTGCGCTGCTGATCTGCGCCGCGGTGCTGATCGTCCTCATTGTTCCGATTCGTCGTATGCTGGAGAATACGCAAACTAAACCGGCAACCAGCGCCTGATAACACCTCGATTATGCCGGGGCAGAGGCTATGCCCCGGTCATTCAATTGATGAGGTGTGACGGTTTGTTGGACCTGGGCGACATTCAGCGCAGCGTGTTAAACTCAACGCAAGAATAGATCCCTGTACTGGAGTTGTTATGTCTATCATTTGCCCGGGTTGCCACGCTGAACTGGAACCACAAAACGGTGCGGCGCACTGTGAGAGTTGTCAAAAAGATTTTCAACTGGAAGCACGTTGCCCAGAGTGCCATCAACCACTCGAAGTACTAAAGGCCTGTGGCGCGGTGGATTATTTCTGCCAGCATGGCCATGGGCTGATTTCGAAAAAACGCGTGGAGTATGTGCCGGTTTAAACCGGCTTTTTCTTCCGCGTTTTTTTCGCCGCCGTTACGCCCCTCACTTCGCTTTCCACCCAGCCATCTGCTAGACGGGTGGTGATGACATCGCCTGCGCTGACCTGTTTGATCTGTTTCAGTACGCCGCCGCCCGTGGTGGTAGAAACGCTGTAGCCACGCGCCAGGGTCGCCAGTGGGCTGACCGCTTCGAGATGGGTAACCGCGTTGCCAAAACGTTCGCGCTGTGCGCTTAAACGTGTGCGGATATTCTCCGTCAGACGATATTCCAGCTGCTGAATACGGGTTTGCGCGCGATAAATGCGGGGCTGCGGGTTTTGCTGATTGAGCCGTTGCAACATACGCTGCTGGCGCTGATTAGCCTGCTTAATCTTATTCTCAAGCGCAAATCCCATCCGCTGGCGCAGCCGCTCCAGCGACGTTTGCTGACGTGCCAGGCGTAGCTGTGGGTGCTGCTGCTGTAGGCGGTGGAATAGCTGCGTGAAGCGGCGGCTGCTGTTGGCGAGGTAGTAGTCCATCGCCATGCCCAAGCGCTGCTGGGCAGACTGCACCTGACGCAGCAGCTCTTGCTGGTTACGGCTGACGATTTCCGCCGCCGCCGACGGCGTCGGCGCGCGCAGGTCGCCGACAAAATCGGCAATGGTGACGTCGGTTTCGTGGCCGACGGCGCTGACCACCGGAATGCGGCTGGCAAAAATAGCGCGCGCCACCCGTTCGTCGTTAAAACTCCATAAATCTTCCAGTGAACCGCCGCCGCGCCCGACGATTAACACGTCGCATTCGCCGCGCGCGTTCGCCAGTTCAATGGCGCGAACGATTTGCCCCGGTGCGTCGTCGCCCTGTACTGCGGTAGGGTAGATAACCACCGGCAGCGACGGATCGCGGCGTTTAAGAACGTGGAGAATATCGTGCAGCGCCGCGCCGGTTTTCGAGGTAATCACCCCAACGCAGTGGGCCGGGGAGGGCAGCGGCTGCTTGTATTGCTGATCGAACAACCCTTCCGCCTGCAGTTTGGCTTTCAGCTGTTCATACTTCTGCTGTAATAGCCCTTCGCCCGCGGGCTGCATGCTCTCAACAATTATCTGGTAATCGCCGCGCGGCTCATACAGCGTGATGTTGGCGCGTACCAGTACCTGCTGACCGTGCTGCGGACGGAACGTCACCCGACGGTTGCTGTTACGGAACATCGCGCAGCGCACCTGGGCGGAGTCATCTTTGAGCGTGAAGTACCAGTGACCGGAAGAGGGCTGGGTGAAATTCGATATTTCGCCGCTAATCCACACTTGTCCCATCTCCTGCTCAAGCAGCAGACGAACCGTCTGATTCAGGCGGCTTACGGTAAAAATTGAGGAGGTCTGAGAGGATAACATGTGAGCGGGATCAAATTCTAAATCAGCAGGTTAT
The DNA here is from genome assembly GCF_053309355.1 of Citrobacter freundii complex sp. 2025EL-00176. Lineage (NCBI taxonomy): Bacteria > Pseudomonadati > Pseudomonadota > Gammaproteobacteria > Enterobacterales > Enterobacteriaceae > Citrobacter > Citrobacter freundii complex sp. 2025EL-00176. The sequence goes on from NZ_JBRYHT010000014.1 coordinate 12,236, forward strand.
TCAGTCGAAAGTAACATGCTCACAGAGGAGCGCAAGGTTTTTTTGCAAAAAAGTGTGGATGCAATCGGTTACGCTCTGTATAATGCCGCGGCAATATTTAATAACCTCCCAGGTGAGATATTGCCCATGCTACGTATCGCAAAAGAAGCCCTGACGTTTGACGACGTCCTCCTCGTTCCCGCTCATTCTACCGTTCTGCCGAACACGGCTGACCTTAGCACTCAGCTGACCAAAACGATTCGCCTGAACATTCCTATGCTCTCTGCAGCCATGGACACCGTGACGGAAGCGCGCCTGGCGATTGCCCTGGCACAGGAAGGCGGCATCGGTTTTATCCACAAAAACATGTCCATCGAGCGCCAGGCGGAAGAAGTCCGCCGCGTGAAAAAACACGAGTCTGGCGTGGTAACTGACCCACAGACCGTATTGCCAACTACCACCCTGCGTGAAGTGAAAGAACTGACTGAACGTAACGGTTTTGCGGGCTACCCGGTTGTGACTGAAGACAACGAACTGGTTGGCATCATCACCGGTCGTGACGTGCGCTTTGTGACGGACCTGAACCAGCCGGTCAGTGTATACATGACGCCGAAAGAGCGCCTGGTGACCGTGCGTGAAGGTGAAGCGCGTGATGTCGTGCTGGCCAAAATGCATGAGAAACGCGTTGAGAAAGCGCTGGTTGTTGATGACAGCTTCCACCTGCTCGGCATGATCACCGTTAAAGATTTCCAGAAAGCAGAACGTAAACCGAACTCATGTAAAGACGAGCATGGTCGTCTGCGCGTCGGCGCGGCTGTAGGCGCAGGCGCGGGTAACGAAGAACGTGTTGACGCGCTGGTTGCTGCGGGCGTTGACGTACTGTTGATCGACTCCTCTCACGGTCACTCTGAAGGTGTGCTGCAACGTATCCGTGAAACCCGTGCTAAATATCCTGACCTGCAAATCATTGGCGGTAACGTCGCGACTGGCGCAGGCGCTCGCGCCCTGGCGGAAGCGGGTTGCAGCGCGGTGAAAGTCGGTATCGGCCCAGGCTCCATCTGTACTACCCGTATCGTTACTGGCGTGGGCGTGCCGCAGATCACCGCTGTTTCCGACGCGGTTGAAGCGCTGGAAGGCACCGGTATTCCGGTTATCGCTGACGGCGGTATCCGTTTCTCCGGCGACATCGCCAAAGCGATTGCCGCTGGCGCCGCAGCCGTCATGGTTGGCTCTATGCTGGCGGGTACCGAAGAATCCCCGGGCGAAATCGAACTATACCAGGGCCGTTCTTACAAATCTTACCGCGGTATGGGTTCCCTGGGCGCAATGTCCAAAGGCTCTTCCGATCGTTACTTCCAGAGCGACAACGCCGCTGACAAACTGGTGCCGGAAGGTATCGAAGGTCGCGTAGCATATAAAGGCCGCCTGAAAGAGATCATTCACCAGCAGATGGGCGGCCTGCGCTCCTGTATGGGTCTGACCGGTTGTGGTACCATCGACCTGCTGCGTACGAAGGCTGAATTCGTGCGTATCAGCGGTGCGGGTATTCAGGAAAGTCACGTTCACGATGTGACCATCACCAAAGAGTCCCCGAACTACCGCTTGGGCTCCTGATAAGTTTCCGCGCCCGGTTTTAAACCGGGCGTTTTGTTATTGTTTCACTTGCCTCGGAATTATCGTCAAATGACAGACAATATTCATAAACATCGCATTCTCATCCTCGATTTCGGATCGCAGTACACCCAACTGGTCGCACGTCGCGTACGTGAACTGGGCGTCTACTGTGAGCTGTGGGCATGGGATGTTACTGAAGCACAAATCCGTGAGTTCAACCCGAGCGGCATCATCCTCTCCGGTGGCCCGGAAAGCACCACCGAAGCAAACAGCCCGCGTGCGCCTGAGTACGTCTTCAACGCCGGTGTGCCGGTCTTCGGCGTTTGCTACGGTATGCAGACCATGGCAATGCAGTTGGGTGGCCACGTTGAAGGTTCTAACGAGCGTGAATTCGGCTACGCCCAGGTTGAGGTACAGACCGACAGCGCGCTGGTGCGCGGTATCGAAGATTCTCTGACCGCCGACGGCAAACCGCTGCTTGACGTATGGATGAGCCACGGCGACAAAGTGACCGCGATCCCGGAAGGTTTCGTGACCGTTGCCAGCACCGAGACCTGTCCGTTCGCCATTATGGCGCACGAAGAAAAACGCTTCTACGGCGTGCAGTTCCACCCGGAAGTGACCCACACCCGCCAGGGTATGCGCATGCTGGAGCGTTTTGTGCGCGATATCTGCCAGTGTGAAGCGCTGTGGACTCCAGCTAAAATCATCGATGATGCCGTTGCCCGTATTCGCGAGCAGGTTGGCGACGACAAAGTGATCCTCGGCCTCTCCGGCGGCGTGGATTCTTCCGTAACCGCCATGCTGCTGCACCGCGCTATCGGTAAAAATCTGACCTGCGTGTTCGTGGACAACGGTCTGCTGCGTCTGAACGAAGCCCAGCAGGTGATGGACATGTTCGGCGATCACTTCGGCCTGAACATTGTTCACGTGGAAGGCGAGCAGCGCTTCCTCGACGCGCTGAAAGGCGAGAACGATCCGGAAGCCAAACGTAAGATCATTGGCCGCGTGTTCGTTGAAGTGTTCGACGAAGAAGCGCTGAAACTGGAAGATGTAAAATGGCTGGCGCAGGGGACTATCTACCCTGATGTGATCGAATCCGCGGCATCCGCGACCGGTAAAGCACACGTCATCAAATCTCACCACAACGTGGGCGGCCTGCCGAAAGAGATGAAGATGGGTCTGGTTGAGCCGCTGCGTGAGCTTTTCAAAGACGAAGTGCGTAAAATTGGTCTGGAGCTGGGCCTACCGTACGACATGCTGTACCGTCACCCGTTCCCGGGCCCAGGTCTCGGTGTGCGCGTGCTGGGCGAAGTGAAGAAAGAGTACTGCGACCTGCTGCGCCGCGCGGACGCTATCTTCATTGAAGAGCTGCACAAAGCTGACCTGTACAACAAAGTCAGCCAGGCGTTCACCGTATTCCTGCCGGTCCGTTCCGTTGGCGTAATGGGCGATGGCCGTAAGTACGACTGGGTTGTCTCCCTGCGTGCTGTCGAAACCATCGACTTTATGACCGCACACTGGGCGCACCTGCCGTATGACTTCTTAGGCCGCGTCTCTAACCGCATCATCAACGAAGTGAACGGTATTTCCCGCGTCGTTTATGACATCAGCGGTAAGCCGCCGGCTACCATTGAGTGGGAATAATACCCCCTTTGTAAGCGGTTTCTGAATCCGTAATATCAAAAAACCCTCTGTTTATAGAGGGTTTTTTATTGCTCTTATTTCAAAAGACAATTCTGAAGGACGATGTTCTAATCAACCAGTTGTAGCTGAGGTTGAGAGTGGGATGACACGTTCTCCACGCGAATATCCATCTGTGGATACGGCAGGTCAATATGATTGGCGTCCAGGGCCTCTTTAATGTTTTCCAGCAAATCGTAATACGTGTTCCAGTACTCAATATTAGGCACCCACACGCGGACGTAAAAATTGAGCGCAGAGGCTCCTAACTCACCCAGACGAACGGTCACCCCACGTTGCTTATCGATGCGGCTGTCCTGCTCAATAATGTGATTAATAACGCGCTTAACATCCGCGATCCGACTCTGATAACCCACGCCAATCACAAGATCGATACGACGGAAAGGGTGGCGGGAATAGTTAATAATATTATCAGCGATGATCTTGCCGTTTGGGATCACCACTTCTTTGCTGTCGGCGGTGAGTAGAGTGGTGGAGAAAATGTGCACCTTTTCTACCGTCCCGGTGACTGCACCAATCTGCACTATTTCGCCGGCGCGGAAAGGCCGTAGGGAAACCAACAGTACACCTGCGGCGAAGTTGGAGAGCGATCCTTGTAGCGCGAGACCAATAGCCAGTCCGGCAGCGCCAATGACGGCAATAATGGATGATGTTTCAATACCGACGCGCCCCAACGCAGCGACAATGAAAAAGGCGAGAGTGATGTAACGTACCAGGGCGGTAAAGAACTGAATGATGGTCCGGTCAACTTTACGTTTTAACAGCAGTTTCTCCAGTCCACGGGAGATCAGTCGAGAGATAAATTTGCCGATAAACAGTAAAATCACGGCGGCAACGATATTCCATGCGAATTGCATAACGGCATCGCTGTGCCCGGCGAGCCACTCAAGGCCGCTTCTTATTTTGGGAAAAAAAGAAAAACTACTCATGGTATTACCCTGTTATATTTAAAAATAGTAACAATTCGAATAAGCATTTAATTTTCATGCAAAATATTAATATTTGCGTTAGTGATATTTTCTGGCGATATTAATTAGCGTCTATTTGATCTGTATTTGCCTTTTTTATGTCCAGTAAACAGGTACGTAAAAATTAGCGCGAATGGTGCGGTGAAGTGGGATTAAAAGATAGTGTATTTGTGCGATAAAACTGGTTAATTATCTGATATATCAGTGCGTGTCGTTGGTAGGATTATGAACGGTTCCGTCACTTAAATCCCTTACCGGATGGTTAAATGTCAGGCGATTAGCCATCCGGTAAGGAATCTTAATGCTGGGGGATCACAGGCAAGCGCGATCAGCGTACGTCGTTTTGCGCAGGAGATGTCTGTTGCGGCAGGGTTAACTGCTGAGATTCTTTTTTGTCCTGGTGGTGATGCCACGCACCAATGGCGGAGTAGACGAAGCGTCCGAAGAAGAAGAGAAAGCTGATAAGCAGTACGATCCGGATCATGCGACTGTTAAATCGGTGTCGTTTGCGTAGGCTGGTAACCTGGCTCACAAAAGGTTCCTTGTAGTGTACCCAACATGGGCGATACTCACATTAAGGCATACTGTGAGGGAATGGTCAATTCTTCGTTATGTAAAATTGCTTCAGTCGTTTTATCCCCTTATGTTATGAAAATTAATATAATTATTTGCATGAATAATGAATTAACGATAAAAAACAATGAAAAGAGTAATAATTGATTAATGAGGGGCATTTTTTTTGATATGTATCAAACGTCACCCTTTACTGGTAACTAAAATTGATGAGTCATTATGATGTATTTTACTTTATCTTTTTAAAGTCAGGTGGGATGCCTGTCTGAATACCCCCTGCAGGATGTGCGGGATTCTACTGAGCATCTATGAAACTCAATAAAAAATATATTGGTATTAGAGATAGATGGTGGGCGTTACCTCTCATCTTGCCTTCTTTGCTGTTGCCTATATTGAGCACCGCCAACACCTATGCCCATATTAGTACGGGGACCGTAATACTTTTCTATCTGCCATTGGCGCTGATGATTAGTCTGATGCTCTTTTTTGGTTGGGCGGCATTGCCAGGAATTATCATTTCCATAATCTGGTATAAATATCCGCAGGTTGGGCTATTTGAAACACTCTCAATAATTTCGCACTTTATCGTTACGCTAGTGCTTAGTTGGGGCGGGTATAAGGTATTTACTCCCCGACGCAACAATGTTTCCCACGGTGATTCTCACCTGATGTTTCAGCGAATGTTCTGGCAGGTGTTCTGTCCGGCAACGCTGTTTCTGATTCTCTTCCAGTTTGCCGCCTTTGTGGGCGTCTATGAGAGTAAATCAGGCATGGTCGGCGTGATGCCCTTTAATACCGGTACGTTAATCAATTATCAGGCCATGCTGGTGGGGAATCTTGTTGGGGTTCCACTGTGCTATCTTATTATTCGAGCGATACGTAATCCTTTGCACCTGAGAGGCTATTTTTCTCAGTTAAAGCAGCAGTTTGATAGCAAAGTCACCAAAACAGAACTGGCCATCTGGTCGATTATATTGATCGCGCTGATGTCTATGTTATGCATGCCGTTAAATGAACAAAGCTCAATATTTAGCACGAATTATACCTTGTCGTTGTTACTGCCCGTTATGCTATGGGGCGCAATGCGTTACGGGTATAGATTTATTTCGTTGATATGGTCAGTCGTACTTATTACTGCAATTCATTACTATCAGCGCTATATGCCCTGGTATTCGGGCTATGATACCCAGCTTGCCATTACCTCATCGAGCTATCTGGTTTTCTCCTTTATAGTGAATTTCATTGCCGTACTGGCAACGCGCCAGCGGTTCGTTACCCGACGCAACCATCGTCTGGCATTTTTTGATCCGATGGTACATATTCCAAACTTGCGCGCGTTGAATCGGGATTTGAAAAAAGCGCCCTGGTCAGTGCTCTGTTTTTTGCGGGTGCCTGGCATGGAACTGCTGGTGAAAAATTACGGCATTATGCTGCGTATTCAGTACAAGCAAAAACTCGCTCAGTGGATAACACCTTTGTTAGAACTGGATGAGCATGTCTATCAATTATCGGGTAATGATCTCGTTTTGCGTTTTAATACAGAGGCTCATCAGGAGCGCATCGAAGCACTGGACAGGCATATTAAGCAGTTCCGCTTTATCTGGGATGGTATGCCTTTACAGCCGCAGGTAGGTATCAGCTTTTGCTATGTACGCTCCCCGGTTAACCACATTTATTTGTTACTCGGTGAGTTAAGCACCATTGCCGAGATCTCCCTGGCGACCAATTCTCCAGAAAATATGCAGCGGCGCGGCGTGATGCACTTGCAACGTGACCTGAAAGATAAGGTTGCGATGATGAACCGTCTGCAGCAGGCCCTGGAGCACAATCGCTTTTTCCTGATGGCGCAGCCGATCGCTGGCGTGCGTGGCGATGTCTATCACGAAATTCTGCTGCGACTTCATGGGGATGATGGCGAAATTATCGCCCCGGATAATTTCTTGCCGGTAGCGCACGAGTTTGGTTTGTCTTCCAGCATCGACATGTGGGTGATTGAAAATACGCTGAAGTTTATGGCGCAGAATCGGGAAAAAATGCCTGCCCGTCGCTTTGCTATTAACTTATCGCCTACATCGGTATGTCGTGCCCGTCTTCCGCATGACATCAATCAGTTACTGACGAAATACAAGGTTGAAGCCTGGCAACTCATCTTTGAGGTGACGGAAAGTAATGCCTTAACCAATGCGGATCAGGCGCAGGCGACGTTACTACAGCTGCAAGCTTTGGGTTGTCAGATTGCGATTGATGATTTTGGGACCGGATATGCCAGCTATGCCCGACTGAAAAATGTGAATGCCGATATCCTGAAAATTGACGGCAGTTTTATTCGTAATATCGTTTCGAACAGCCTCGACTACCAAATTGTGGCCTCTATTTGTCATCTGGCGCGGATGAAAAGAATGCTGGTGGTTGCGGAGTACGTCGAAAGCGAAGAAATACGCAGCGCAGTGGTTTCGCTGGGGATTGATTACCTGCAGGGGTATTTGATTGGCAAACCGCAGCCGCTGCATGAAACTCTGGAGGAGCAGGTGCCAGACGAGCCGGCACCTGTTGGGAGCTTATGCGGCGAGATCGGGTGAGCTTTCTTCTTCAATTTTGAGACGCCAGCCGGTTACTGCTTCCCAGTATTGCTGCTCTTTTTCCAGATCGAGCAGTACCAGCGCATTTTGGCTGAACCAGTCATGCGGGAAGCGTAAGGTCCAGTGGTTGTCCTCGGTTATCAGGGTCAGGGTCGGCGGCGTGGTTGTCGCCTGACGCTGATTATTCAGCAATACCCCCAGACGCAATAGCTGGATTAACGGCAGAAACTGTTTTTTCTTAAACAGCGTAAAGCGGGGCAAATCATCAAGCTTCACCGCTTTACGATGGTAACGAACTAATGTTGCCATCATCAGCTGCTGTTCCTGATTGAATCCCGGTAAATCGCTATTTTGTAGAATGTAAGCAGAATGGCGATGCAGACCGCTATGATTGATGTTCAGCCCAACCTCATGCAGCATCGCTGCCCAGCGCAGTAACGCTTCCAACTGGGGATTGGCCAGTTTTGGCTGCTGAGTATGCCACTGGTCATACATCTGCATGGTGGTTTCCAGCACACGGCGGGCTTGTTCACTGTCGATGTTGTACTGATTCGCCAGGCTGCTGGCGGTGCGGCTGCGTACATCCTGATGGCGAAAACGGCCTTCCATCTCATACAGCACGCCTTCACGTAGCGCACCATCGGACAGACGAAGCTCGCGAATAGCCAGCGCATCAAAAACGCCGCACAAAATAGCAAGCCCAGGTACAAACACCGCTTTTCGTTCTTCTGACAGTCCCGGCAAACTAAGCGCATTGAATGACGCGTGCTTCAACACTTCAGCGGTCAGTTTTTCCAGACGTTCAGGGGTGATAAAGCCATCTTTCTCCCCCATTTCCAGCAGCACTTCGTGTGCCGCTTTAATGGTACCCGACGCGCCCAGCGCAACGTTCCAGCCCTGAATGCGAAACTGCCACGTTAGCGTTTCAAGTTTCTGCGCAGCCGCCATGCGGGCGCGCTGGAAGTTTTCCCGACTGATAGTGCCGCCCGGGAAATACATCTGAGCAAAACTAACACAGCCCATACGGCGGCTTTCGACCAGTTTGGGTTCGAAATCCTCACCGATCACCAGTTCCGTGGAACCGCCGCCGATATCGATAACCAGCTTGCGGCCTTTTTCCGGCTGGGTGTGTTCAACGCCCATAAAAATCAGACGTGCTTCTTCATTACCGGAAATAATCTCAATCGGGTAGGGGATGACTTTTTCTGCTCGCTTGAGAAAATCGGTCGCGTTCAGCGCCTGACGTAGAGTATGGGTTCCCACGATACATACGCTCGACGGGGGAAATCCTTGCAGTCGTTCAGCGAAAAGCGACAAACAGCTTAATCCACGCTCCATTGCTTCTTCGCTCAGCTTGTTGTCTGCGCCAAGCCCATCCGCCAGATGTACGCGTTGTTTCAGTCGGCCGATGATTTGCATTGCACCATCAACCACGCGGGCAATGACCATATGAAAACTGTTTGAACCCAGATCGACCGCAGCAAATTCCTGCGGTCGTGGTGACTTGTCGTGTATTGGCATATCGTTAGTCAGGTTGCTCGAGTGATTTGATGTAGTCGTAAATCGCCAATTGTGACTGAACCTTACGGCGGTTTCCACGTGGCACGTAGCGATTACTCAGTTCTTTATCTATGTACCGGGCCTTCACCGTGTCGCTGAACAGGATATCAATGATATCCAGCACGCGTTGCTTGAGGCGCGGGTCAAGTAGCGGGGTAGCGACTTCGATACGATAGTCGATATTTCTTGTCATCCAGTCAGCCGAGGAGAGATACACCTGCTTATCGCCGCCGTTCTCAAAGATATAGACCCGGTCATGTTCGAGGTAGCGGTCAACAATGCTGATAACGCGAATATTGTCGCTGATGCCTTCCAGGTTCGGGATCAGAGAACACATACCGCGAATCAACAAATTGACCGGCACGCCCGAGCCTGATGCCGCATAGAGACGATCCACCAGACCTTTATCGACCAGGTTATTCAGTTTTAACGTAATGCCTGAAGGTAATCCTTGCTGTGCGTTGGCGATCTCTTTGTCGATCATGGCGTACAGCAGGCGACGTGAGTTTTGCGGAGAAACCAGCAGGTAATCGAATGTGACCGGACGATACGGATTTTCAATGAAGTTGAATACCCGACGAACTTCGTTGGTAATGCGCGAATCGGCGGTAAGCAATGAGTAGTCGGTATACAGTCGTGCCGTTTTTTCGTTGAAGTTCCCGGTCCCGATATGCGCATAGCGCACGACTTCATCGCCTTCTTTACGTGAGATAAGAAACAGCTTGGCGTGAATTTTCAGGCCAGGGGCGGAGAAGATGACGTGAACGCCCGCTTCGGTAAGACGTTTGGCCCAGTGAATGTTGGCTTCTTCATCGAAGCGTGCCTGCAGCTCCACGACGACAGTGACTTTCTTACTGTTATGCGCGGCATGGATCATCGCGTCGATGATGCGTGAGTCTTTTGCCACCCGGTAGATGTTGATTTTTATCGCCAGCACGCTTGGGTCGAAGGAGGCCTGACGCAGCAGTTCCAGGACATGCTCAAAGGTGTGATACGGATAATAAAGCAGTACATCACGCTCGCGGATTGCATCAAATCCGTTTCGGAATTTCTCGTTATCGAACCAGATATGACGCAGACGGGGCAGCGGTTTATTCACCAGGTTAGCTTTGCCAACGTTGGGGAAGTTAATAAAATCTTTGAAGTTATGGTAACGCCCGCCAGGAACGATAGAGTCGTAGCGAGAAATGGTCAGTTTTTCACGCAGCACCTCGACCAGCGCATTAGGCATATCTCGCTGATAAACAAAGCGCACAGGCTCGGCGGTCAGACGCTGTTTCAGGCTGGATGACATCAGCTCCATCAGGCTGGATTCCATCTCGTGCACTAAATCGTATTCGGCGTCGCGGGTCATTTTCATCGAATAGGCGTTCAGCGCATCGTAATCAAAGAACCCTTTGAAAATATCGTCCAGGCAATAACGTAAAATGTTGTCCAACAGGATCATCGGCTTGCGACGACGCGGGGTCTCCGGCGGCAAATTCACAAAACGGGGAACCTTGTCAGAAGGGATTTCCAGCAGCGCGTAGCGGATCGTATCACCACGGATAATCTCCACCGCCAGATAGGTATAGTCATCTTTCAGAAACTGGACTAAATCCGTCTCGCGGTTAATCAGGATCGGCGTAATGTGCTGGCGAAGATATTGCTTGAAGTAATGGCGTAACCAACTCTGCTGATTCACCGACAATTGGCGTTCGTTGATTAAGAAAATCTGGTTGCGCGCCATCTCCAGCAGTAATTCGTTGTACAGGCCGTCAAATTCTTGATCGGCTTTTAATACGCGGGCCTGGATTTTGCCGAGCAGATGGCGGGAGTGAGAGTTTGAACCCTGTTCTTCGCTAATGATGATTCGGCGCTTCAGTTCGGCAAAACGAACCTTGTAAAACTCGTCGAGGTTATTGGAATAGATGCCTAGAAAACGCATCCGTTCGATCAACGGGTTTGATTTATCAGCAGCTTCCTGGAGTACACGTTCGTTGAACGCTAACCAGCTGAGTTCTTTCTCGATATATAGCTTTTCCTGACCCATTACCACTTTTACTCCGTTTCATTCACGGGACACTACCGATTTATTATGGCGAGCATTGCTCTCAGATGTCCAACTGTGCCAGAAAAATATGACAATAAACTGTCTGATAGCAAAGAGAAAGGGGGGAAGAAGAGTAGGCCCGATAAGCGAAGCGCCATCAAGCCTACCAGAAGATGAGATTATTCCTCGGCGGCATAACCTTGCGGTGGCAGGCGATTACCGTCAAGCCACGCGGCGTTATCACGCATTTTCAGACGGCCGTCGGTAAACCAGCTAATCACCAGCGGGTAGATATCATGTTCCTGCGCCTGAACCCGGGCAGTGACATCATCTTCGCTGTCGCCTTCAAACACCGGTACTGTCGCCTGGAGAATTACCGGTCCGCCATCCAGTTCATCCGTCACGAAATGAACTGAGGTTCCATGCTGTTCATCGCCATTTTCCAGTACCTGACGGTGCGTATGCAGGCCGGGATACTTTGGCAACAACGAAGGATGGATATTCAACAATCTTTCAGAATAGTGAGCGACAAACGCCGGGCTGAGGATACGCATATAACCGGCCAGCACCACGACATCGGGGCCGTAGGCGTCAATCTCTTGTATCAGTTGGCGGTCAAATGCTTCGCGGCTGGCAAACTGAGCGGCCTCCAGCGAATGTGCCGGAATATTCGCTTCTCGTGCACGTTCAAGGCCGAACGCATCGGCCTTGTTACTGAATACTGCACGTATGGTGCCATTGATTTTTTTCTGTTCGCAGGCGTCGATGATCGCCTGCAAATTGCTTCCGTTACCGGAAATGAGCACCACAATGTTTTTCATTCAATGACCACACGCTGTTCGGAATCAGAGGCTTTGATGATACCGATTTTCCATGCGTTTTCACCTTTCGCATTGAGCAACGCGAGGGCGTTGTCCACTTCCGAAGCAGGCAGGGCGATGACCATGCCGACGCCGCAGTTGAAGGTGCGATACATCTCGTGCTGGCTGACGTTACCCGCCGTTTGCAGCCAGTTGAAGACGGCTGGCCATTGCCATGAGGATTCGTCGATTACTGCCTGCGTGTTGTCTGGCAGGACGCGCGGAATATTTTCCCAGAAGCCGCCGCCGGTCAGGTGGGCGATGGCATGCACATCCACCTTCTCGATCAGTTCCAGAATGGATTTTACGTAGATACGGGTCGGGGCAAGTAAGTGATCGGCCAGCGGTTTACCGTCAAGCTCAGTGGTTTCCGGGTTGCATCCGCTGACTTCAACGATTTTACGTACCAGGGAGTAGCCGTTGGAGTGTGGACCGCTGGAGCCGAGCGCAATCAGCACGTCGCCGTCAGCCACTTTTGAACCGTCGATAATCTCGGATTTTTCGACGACGCCAACGCAGAAGCCAGCCACGTCGTAATCTTCGCCGTGGTACATACCCGGCATTTCAGCCGTTTCACCGCCCACCAGCGCACAGCCCGACTGCAGACAGCCTTCGGCAATACCATTAATGACGCTGGCTGCGGTATCCACATCCAGTTTGCCAGTCGCATAGTAGTCGAGGAAAAACAGCGGCTCAGCGCCCTGTACCACCAGGTCGTTGACGCACATCGCGACCAGATCGATGCCAATCGTGTCATGGCGTTTCAGATCCATCGCCAGACGCAGTTTTGTACCTACGCCATCCGTGCCGGAAACCAGTACCGGTTCACGATATTTTTGCGGCAATGCGCACAGCGCACCGAAGCCACCCAGACCACCCATCACTTCCGGGCGACGCGTTTTCTTTACTACGCCTTTGATTCGATCAACCAGAGCATTACCTGCATCAATATCAACACCGGCATCTTTGTAGCTAAGAGAGGTTTTATCGGTCACTGCCTGCTTCCCCACATGTTTACTTGCAGTAAAAGTTAAATTCGGCGCAATTCTAACAGGGAAAGCAAACGTTTGCGAGCCTGCTCTGCATCAAGTTTTATCTGCTGTTTTTTTCAGCATGTTACAGTCATTTATCTATTTTTTTAAATAACGCCACCAAAATGAAACCGGTTTCTGTTTTCTGTTTTGGACCTTACATAGAGTGTTTTGCACAGAGCAAGCTATGGGGTTATCTACGTCGATAAAAATAATGACGGTAGTGGGGCATTAGCTCGCTTGCCTAAGAAATCTTTTTCATGGTAGCAAAACGTCGTCCAGACTAATGCTGAATATCTTTAAAATTCATGGTGTTGAATGCAGGTCCCGCCATTGGCGCGGGGCTTGTTTTATACTCATCATCCGGACGCAAACGACTTTGGTTGATCCATATCAAGCGGATGCAGTGTTGCGCCAGAGACGAAAAGCGGTATAATCCGGCGATTTTTTTTGTGGTTGCCACTCGTCTGAGGAAAGGAGAAGAGTATGAAGATCGTGGAAGTCAAACACCCACTCGTCAAACACAAGCTGGGACTGATGCGTGAAAACGATATCAGCACTAAACGCTTTCGTGAACTCGCCTCGGAAGTTGGCAGCCTGCTGACTTATGAAGCAACCGCTGGCCTGGAAACCGAAAAGGTGACCATTGAAGGCTGGAACGGTCCGGTTGAAGTAGACCAAATCAAAGGTAAAAAAATCACCGTTGTACCAATCCTGCGTGCCGGTCTGGGCATGATGGAAGGCGTACTGGAAAACGTTCCGAGCGCGCGTATCAGCGTTGTCGGTATGTACCGTAACGAAGAAACGCTGGAGCCGGTTCCGTATTTCCAGAAGCTGGTTTCTAACATCGATGAGCGTATGGCGCTAATCGTTGACCCGATGCTGGCCACCGGCGGTTCCGTTATCGCCACCATCGACCTGCTGAAAAACGCAGGCTGCACCAGCATTAAAGTACTGGTCCTGGTTGCGGCGCCGGAAGGTATCGCGGCGCTGGAAAAAGCACACCCGGATGTTGAGCTGTACACGGCCTCCATCGATCAGGGACTGAACGAGCACGGATACATTATTCCGGGGCTTGGCGATGCCGGCGATAAGATTTTTGGTACCAAGTAAACGAATAAGTGAAAAGAAGCCGACTTTAAGAGTCGGCTTTTTTTTGAATACAACAACCTAATCGCTAATAACAAACAACACTCAGAGGAAAACACTATGACGCGCCGTGCTATCGGGGTAAGTGAAAGACCGCCGCTTTTACAGACAATCCCGCTTAGTTTACAGCACCTGTTCGCCATGTTTGGCGCAACGGTACTGGTGCCAGTCCTGTTCCACATCAACCCGGCTACTGTTCTGCTGTTTAACGGCATTGGTACGTTGCTGTATCTCTTTATCTGTAAGGGTAAAATCCCCGCGTACCTCGGTTCCAGCTTTGCGTTTATTTCTCCGGTGCTGCTGCTGCTGCCGTTAGGTTATGAAGTGGCGCTGGGCGGTTTCATTATGTGCGGCGTCCTGTTCTGCCTGGTTTCTTTCATCGTTAAGAAAGCCGGCACCGGCTGGCTGGATGTGATGTTCCCTCCGGCGGCGATGGGCGCAATCGTTGCCGTCATCGGCCTGGAACTGGCGGGCGTCGCTGCAGGCATGGCGGGATTACTGCCTGCCGAAGGGCAATTACCGGATTCGAAAACCATCATCATCTCAATGGTGACGCTGGCGGTGACGGTCTTTGGCTCCGTACTGTTCCGCGGTTTTATGGCAATTATCCCGATCCTGATTGGGGTGCTGGCCGGTTACGCGCTCTCCTTCGTGATGGGCGTCGTGGACACTACGCCGATTGCCCAGGCACACTGGTTTGCGCTGCCGACTTTCTACACGCCGCGTTTTGAATGGGTTGCTATTCTGACTATCTTGCCTGCTGCGCTGGTAGTCATTGCTGAACACGTCGGACACCTGGTGGTGACGGCAAATATCGTGAAAAAAGATTTGATCCGCGACCCTGGTCTGCACCGCTCTATGTTCGCTAACGGTCTGTCCACGGTAATCTCCGGTTTCTTCGGCTCTACGCCGAACACCACGTATGGCGAAAACATCGGCGTCATGGCGATTACCCGCGTTTACAGTACCTGGGTTATTGGCGGCGCCGCGATTTTTGCCATCCTGCTCTCTTGTGTGGGCAAACTGGCGGCGGCGATCCAGATCATTCCACTGCCGGTCATGGGCGGCGTATCGCTGTTACTGTACGGCGTGATTGGCGCTTCCGGTATTCGCGTACTGATCGAATCAAAAGTTGACTACAACAAAGCGCAGAACCTGATCCTGACCTCGGTCATTTTGATCATTGGCGTGAGTGGCGCGAAAGTCCACATCGGTGCCGCAGAGCTGAAAGGCATGGCGCTGGCGACCATTGTCGGCGTCTGCCTGAGCCTGATTTTCAAAGTCATCAGCCTGCTGCGTCCAGAAGAAGTGGTGCTCGACGCAGAAGATGCAGACAGCCCGCAACAGTAAGTCTCTGACCGGGCAGTGTCGCTGCCCGGTTCTATCGCGACGTATTTCTGTGTTAAACTCAACGCGATTTTATGAAATCCTGGGTTGAGGTATCTCTGAACACACCGGCACAGCTCTCTTTGCCACTTTATCTTCCTGACGACGAAACGTTTGCAAGTTTCTGGCCGGGGGATAACTCCTCTTTACTGGCTGCACTGCAAAACGTGCTGCGTCAGGAACATAGCGGGTATATTTATCTCTGGTCGCGTGAAGGCGCTGGCCGTAGTCATTTGCTGCATGCAGCCTGTGCGGAACTGTCCGCGCGCGGCGATGCGGTAGGCTATGTGCCGCTCGATAAGCGCACCTGGTTTGTCCCCGAGGTGCTAGACGGTATGGAGCATTTATCGCTGGTATGCATCGATAACATCGAATGCGTGGCCGGTGATTCGCTGTGGGAAATGGCGATCTTTGATCTCTACAACCGTATTCTGGAGTCTGGGAAAACGCGTTTACTGATCACCGGCGATCGCCCACCAAGACAGCTCAATCTGGGGTTACCGGATCTCGCCTCACGCCTGGACTGGGGACAAATCTACAAGCTGCAGCCGCTTTCCGATGAAGATAAGCTGCAGGCGTTGCAATTACGCGCCAGACTTCGTGGATTTGAACTGCCGGAAGATGTGGGACGTTTCCTGCTTAAGCGTTTGGATCGGGAAATGCGTACGCTGTTTATGACGTTGGATCAGTTAGATCACGCATCGATCACCGCCCAGCGAAAACTGACCATTCCATTCGTAAAAGAGATTTTGCAACTGTAAACGCCGCAGCCGAAAAGAGTGCGGCGATTTCAGGTTAACCGACGATTTCCAGTACCTGCTCCGGCGGACGTCCAATCCGCGCCTGGCCTTTGGCAACCACAATGGGGCGCTCTATCAGTTTCGGATTGTCCACCATGGCCTGAATCAGCGCATCTTCACTCAGATTTTTGTCCGCCAGGTTAAGCGACTTGTAGAGATCTTCTTTCTGGCGCATCAGCTCACGCGCGCTGGACATGCCCAGCATCTGCAGTAATTCACGCAGGGTTGCGGCATCTGCCGGAGTTTCCAGATACAGCACCACTTCCGGATCCACGCCGTTGGACTTCAGTAATTCCAGCGTTTCGCGGCTCTTGGAACAACGTGGGTTATGGTAGATTTTGATCGCGTCTGACATGACTTCTCCTTGCAAAACAATACTGCCGGATGGCGGCCTACATATCGCGCCTGACGTAGGCCGGATAAGACGCTACAGCGTCGCCATCCGGCAAGAGTTCGATAATTACATTTTCGTATACGGTTTAAAACGTTCTTGCAGTTGGCGCAGTTGATCGATACGGGCATCGTATCTGGCCTGCTGCTGGCTGCCCAGTTTTACCTGCGAACTTGCGCTGCTGAGCATCGAAATCGCCTGGTCAAGACGTCCTGCAAGGGCATACCCCTCCGCGCGAGCCGCCAGTTCCTGATCGCGGTTACCGAGACCGGCCTCCGTTTGCGCTAACAAATCCCAACCGTTAGGGTCATCCTTGTGGTTAAACGTATAACGATTCAGGATATTGGCTGCTTCTTTCGCTTGCCCGCCCTGTAAATACGCATTTGCCAGATTGAGCTGCAGTACCGGGTTGACTCGCAGGTCTCGAGCATTTTTCAGGCGATTAATAGCGTCGCCGGTTTTCTTCTGGCCGAGATCGATATCCGTTGCCAGGTCGAGATACCAGGCATTGTTGGGTTCAGCCGTCAGCAATGGTTGCAGCGCTTTACGCGCCTCATCATATTTACTGGCTTCCATCGCCTGAAGTGCGCGGCCATACTGCGCCGCACGCTGCTCGCGTACGTTGCCTTTCGACCAGTTACTCAGCAGGTCATCGGTCAACTGGTTGCGACCAGAGTTATACATGCCTAAGGTTCGCGCCTTGGCCAGATAAAAATCTTCTGAAGACTGGACGACGACCGGGCGCATCTGGTTGGCGCGGTTACGCGCATCTGCCAGACGGCTTTCCGGCAGGGGGTGGGTCAGCAAAATTTCCGGTGGACGCGAAGAGTAACGGGCCTGATCGAGCAGTTTTTCCAGGAACGTCGGCATGGCTTGGGGATCGAATCCCGAGCGTTGCAGTACCTGAATACCGATGCGGTCCGCTTCCTGTTCGTTTTGCTGCGTAAAACTGATCATTCCCTGGCGCGTACCCGCCAGCGTACCGGTCAGCGCCGCCATACCCGCCTGTGGGCTGGCCATCGCCAATAAAATGGATCCTAAGGCACCGACCCACGTTAGCGGGGCGCTGCGTTTCTGATCTTCCATCGCACGCGCCAGGTGTCGCTGCGTAACGTGGGAAATTTCGTGCGCCATCACCGATGCCAGCTGGCTTTCGTTATCGGAATAGCGGAACAGCGCGGAGTGCAAAACAACGTTGCCGCCAAAGAAGGCAAAGGCGTTAATTTCATCGTTGTTGATTAAAAAGAAGGTGAAGGGCGTTTTTACTGAGTCGGCGTGTGCAACTAAGCGCATCCCCAGACTATTAATATATTGGGTCAGCAACGGGTCGTTAATTAACGGCGCGCTGCCCCGCAGTTGGCGTACGTAAAAATCGCCCATCTGCATTTCCTGTCCTATGGAAAGGGTACTCCCTGCCGAGGTCCCCATATCAGGCAGGGTGTCCGCGGGGTCAGCAAATGCGGGCGCAACCTGACCTATGGTCAGTGCGGCAATGAGGGTAGCAACCAGGTTTTTTTTCAACTGCCTGAACATAACCTCTGTCCTGTATTCTTTTTTGAGATAGCCATTTGACCAATGCCGTGAAGTATCGTTCACACTCCGCAAGCTTAGGGAGTGTAACTGTGAAACCTGACGATGAACACCCAGGAAAAATGTCTTTTCACTTTGCGTAATCAGTCATAAAAAGCGAAGTCTTTTTTGTGACATTTCGATACAATTCGGGATCGCAATCCCGCTATTGGGTTCATGGAAGGGTTTTATGCTCGAAATGTTGATGCAATGGTATCGCCGCCGCTTTAGCGACCCCGAGGCCATCGCCCTGCTAATTATTCTGGTTGCCGGTTTTGGCATCCTGTTCTTCTTTAGCGGTCTTTTGGCGCCGCTGTTGGTCGCCATTGTGCTGGCGTACCTGCTTGAGTGGCCGACTGTACGGCTGGAACATATCGGCTGTTCACGGCGCTGGGCGACATCAATCGTGCTGGTGGTGTTTGTTGGTATTTTGCTGCTGATGGCGTTTGTGGTGATGCCCGTCGCGTGGCAGCAGGGGATTTATCTGATCCGCGATATGCCCGGCATGCTCAATAAATTGTCCGATTTTGCCGCCACGTTGCCACGACGTTATCCGGCGCTGATGGATGCGGGCATTATTGATGCGATGGCAGAGAATATGCGCTCGCGAATGCTCACCATGGGCGATTCGGTGGTGAAATATTCGTTAGCCTCTCTGGTCGGATTGCTGACGCTGGCGGTCTATCTGGTACTTGTCCCGTTGATGGTGTTCTTCCTGATCAAAGATAAAGGCCAGATGCTGAACGCCGTGCGCCGGGTGCTGCCGCGTAATCGCGGGCTGGCGGGACAGGTATGGAAAGAGATGAACCAGCAAATCACCAACTATATCCGCGGTAAAGTGTTGGAGATGGTGGTGGTTGGCGTGGCGACCTGGCTTGGATTCCTGCTGTTTGGCCTCAACTATTCGTTGCTGTTGGCGGTGCTGGTGGGTTTCTCGGTTTTGATCCCGTATATCGGCGCTTTTGTGGTGACGATTCCGGTCGTCGGGGTGGCGTTGTTCCAGTTCGGGCTTGGCACCGAGTTCTGGAGCTGCTTTGCCGTGTACCTGATAATCCAGGCGCTGGACGGTAATCTGCTGGTCCCCGTCCTGTTCTCCGAGGCCGTTAACCTGCATCCGCTGGTGATTATTCTGTCGGTCGTGATTTTTGGCGGGCTGTGGGGATTCTGGGGCGTATTCTTTGCGATCCCTCTGGCGACGCTCATCAAAGCCGTCATGCATGCCTGGCCTGATGGTCAGGCCGTTGACGAACCTTAATTTGCAAACTCCGGCGATGCAATGTCGCCGGATCTGCACTTGTCTGACCTCTATCCACACATTCTGAATAATCTCCTCTGGTGTCGTTTTTCTCCGCATTTGTCTTTAACTTGACCAACGAGACATCTTTTCGTCGCACAAGGAATAAGGCCAACAGGAGAACAACATGGGTCACAACACACACACGCCGCAAAAGGTGGGATGGGGTGGTTATCTCGCTTTTTTAATCACAATAATTCTTTTTTCCGGCATGTTTGCGAAAAGTACCGAATGGTGGCGGGTTTTTGACTTCACCGTCCTCAACGGTGCGTTTGGGAAGGTTAATGCGGCAGGCGATACGGCGGTCTCTTTTCGCGGTACGGGTGGCATGGGTGCTAAAGATGGCTTTTTATTCGCACTGGAGCTGGCGCCATCCGTCATTCTTTCTCTGGGGATTATTTCCGTTACCGAAGGGTTGGGGGGATTGCGCGCCGCACAACAGTTGATGACGCCTGTCCTGCGCCCGTTACTCGGAATTCCAGGTGTTTGTTCGCTGGCGCTGATTGCGAATTTGCAAAATACCGATGCCGCGGCCGGGATGACGAAAGAGATGGCTGAAGAGGGCATTATCACTGAACAGGAACGTGCCGTTTTTGCCTGCTGGCAAACCAGCGGCAGCGCCTGTATTACCAACTATTTTTCCTCGGGGGCCGCGCTATTTACGATGGTTACTGTTCCGGTGATTACGCCGCTGGCGGTGATCCTTGTCTTCAAATTTGTGGGGGCTAACCTGCTGCGCTTATGGATTGCGCAGTTGGAAAATCGCCGTACGCAGCAGGAGGCCTGAGATGACAACGCAGGTACGTAAAAACGTCATGGATATGTTTATCGATGGCGCACGACGTGGGTTTACCATTGCAACAACCAGCCTGTTGCCGAACGTGGTGATGGCGTTTGTGATTATCCAGGCGCTAAAAGTAACGGGGCTGCTCGAGATTGTCGGGCGGATATGTGAGCCGGTTATGGCGCTATGGGCGTTGCCGGGCGAATCTGCCACCGTCCTGCTGGCGGCGGTAATGAGTATGGGAGGCGGCGTCGGTGTTTGCGCCAGCCTGGTTGTCGCCGGTACGCTTTCGGGACATGATGCTACGGTATTGTTACCTGCTATCTACCTGATGGGTAATCCAGTACAAAATGTGGGACGTTGTCTGGGGACAGCGGGGGTCCATCCTCGTTATTATCCGCTTATTATTGCGGTGTGCGTCATTAATGCACTGCTCTCTATTTGGGTCATGCAGGTTATTGCCTGACAAGGAAGGTTATGAACTGTTCAATTCTTAATTTGACGTTGTTCCAGCAGGGACATGTGTACGCGCCGGAAGATTTAGGCCGACAGGATATACTGGTGTCCGGCAGCAAGATTGTTGCCATCGCGCCGTCGATCTCCCCGCAAGACTTTCCTGGCTGCGAGTGCGTCAATCTTGACGGCGCGATTGTCTGCCCTGGGTTTATCGATCAGCACGTCCATTTGATTGGCGGCGGTGGAGAAGCGGGGCCGCACACCCGCACGCCGGAAGTGCGTTTGTCACGGCTGGTTGAAGCTGGCGTCACTTCGGTGGTGGGATTGCTGGGTACCGATGGCATAACCCGCCATCCGGAGTCGCTGCTGGCGAAAACCCGCGCGCTGGAGTTTGAAGGGATCAGCGCCTGGATGCTGACCGGGGCGTATTCTCTGCCTTCCCCGACTATCACCGGCAGCATCGATCGCGACGTGGCGCTGATCGATAAAGTGATTGGCGTTAAGTGTGCGATTTCGGACCATCGTTCCTCAGCACCAGATACCCATGCACTGGCGAACATGGCGGCGCAGTCGCGCGTCGGTGGATTGCTGGGGCGCAAACCGGGAATCAGCGTTTTCCATATGGGCGACAGCCCGCGCATGCTGGAACCGTTGTATCAGATCCTTGAAAACTGCGACGTGCCGATCGCTAAACTGTTGCCGACCCATGTTAACCGTGCGGAACCCTTGTTCCAGGCGGCACTGGAGTATGCCCGCCAGGGTGGTTATATCGACATTACCAGCAGCATTGATGAGCCAGTTGATCCTGCCACGGCTATTGCCACGGCGCTGCGCCAAAATGTGCCGCTGTCGCGCCTTACCCTGAGCTCGGACGGCAACGGCAGTCAGCCGGAATTTGATGAGTCAGGTAATCTCACCGGAATTGGCGTCGCCGGGTTTGAATCCCTTGCGGAAACGGTGCGCCAGTTGGTGAAGGTGCATGCTGTGCCGCTGGAACAGGCGCTGTGTCCACTGACGCGTACGGTGGCAGAGTTTTTAGGTCTGGAGCATAAAGGGCGTCTGGCGGTGGGATGCGATGCGGACATTCTGGTGCTCAACGACGCGCTGGAGGTGAATCACCTGTGGGCGAAGGGAAAAGCCGTAGTCAGAGAGAAAAAAGCCTGCGTCAAAGGGACGTTTGAATAACCGGGCGGTTATCTGCCGGATAGCTACGCTAAAGCGTCTTATCCGGCCTACGTGCGTGCATTTGTAGGCCGGATAAGGCGTTCACGCCGCCATCCGGCATTTCACGGTCAGGCGTTCTCTTTCAGCCAGTTCATTACCACGTCGTGGTGATTGCTGGTTTTGAAGTTATCAAACACATGTTCAATTTTGCCTTCAGCATCAATCAGGAAGCTGATGCGGTGGATGCCATCGTAGGTTTTGCCCATAAATGACTTCTCACCCCAAACGCCGAACTGCTCGCAAACCTGATGATCTTCGTCCGACAAGAGCGTGAAGTTAAGAACTTCTTTTTCCGCGAATCGGGAAAGTTTTTCCGGTTTATCGGTGCTGATGCCCAGCACTTCAACACCTGCTTTTTTTAACTCATCCATGTTATCGCGCAGGCCGCAGGCCTGTACGGTACAGCCGGGTGTCATGGCTTTCGGGTAAAAATAAACCAGAACACGCTGTCCCTGGAAGTCGGTTAAATTTACTTGTTCTCCGTCTTGATCCGGCAAGCTAAATTTCGGTGCGATATCACCGGCTTTCAGTGGGTTCATTACTTAACTCCATCCTGTTCATCATGCTGTGAGTAATTGACGACGTTAATACTGCCTTGCGCATTGAGTTCTGTACAGAGTGCTTTGAACGCATCTTCAATATTTGCCCCGTCATGTGACGCAGGACTATGTGCGGTAATTTGAATAAACAGCTGCGCCGTCTTTCCGTTCTCAGCCGGTTGCGTGCGTGAAACCAGTTCCGCAATATTCATTTGGTGGCTGTCAAACAGGGCGGTAAAGCGTTCAATCAAATGTGGAGAATCGGGGACATCGACCTGTACCCATACCGTGGCGGGCATCGCTGGGCGGGGACGCGCAGTCGTGCGCTTCATGACAATCAATAAATCCAGCTCAGCGCCTTTCAACGGCAAGGTTGATTCAATCAGGGTGATGGCATTCCAGGTGCCTGACAGCAGCATGATAAATGTGAATTCGTCACCCAGCATCGCCAGTCGGCTGTCTTCGATATTACAGCCGCAACTGCTGACATGACGCGTGATGGTGTTCACAATTCCTGGGCGGTCGGCACCCAGCGCAGTAATGACCAGATAGTGTTGCGATGACGATGTCAAACCTGTTCTTCCTTTGAGCGGTGAGGTAATCATAAGGAAAGCATAAAAAAAACATGCATACAACAATCAGAACGGCTCTGGTCGCTTGCTTTTATTGTCGTACCAAACGTACCATTGAGACACTTGTTTGCACAGAGGATGGCCCATGTTCACGGGAAGTATTGTCGCGCTTGTTACGCCGATGGATGAGAAAGGTAAAGTCTGCCGGTCGAGCCTGAAAAAACTGATTGATTATCATGTCGCCAGCGGCACCTCGGCGATCGTTTCGGTTGGCACCACAGGAGAGTCCGCCACCCTGAGTCATGATGAACATGGCGATGTGGTGATGATGACGCTGGAGCTGGCCGACGGGCGTATTCCGGTTATTGCCGGAACGGGCGCCAATGCGACCGCAGAAGCCATTAGTCTGACGCAGCGTTTCAACGATAGCGGTGTTGTCGGCTGCCTGACGGTGACGCCGTACTACAACCGCCCAACCCAGGAAGGTTTGTTCCAGCATTTCAAAGCCATCGCTGAACATACTGACCTGCCGCAAATTCTGTATAATGTGCCGTCCCGTACTGGCTGCGATATGCTGCCAGAAACCGTTGGCCGTCTGGCGAAAGTAAAAAATATTATCGCTATTAAAGAGGCCACGGGGAACTTAAGTCGTGTTCACCAGATCAAAGAGCTGGTTTCAGACGACTTCATTCTGCTCAGCGGTGATGACGCGACCGGACTGGATTTTATGCAGCTCGGTGGTCATGGCGTGATTTCCGTAACGTCTAACGTTGCGGCGCGTGACATGGCTGAAATGTGCAAACTGGCGGCAGCGGGGCATTTTGCCGAGGCGCGGTTGATTAACCAGCGTCTGATGCCGTTACACAACAAACTATTTGTCGAACCCAATCCTATCCCAGTGAAATGGGCATGTAAGGAGTTGGGGCTTGTGGCGACCGATACGCTGCGTCTGCCGATGACGCCAATCACGGACAATGCTCGTGAAATCGTCAAGGCGGCACTTAAGCATGCCGGTTTGCTGTAAAGTTTAGGGAGATTTGATGGCTTACTCAGTACAAAAGTCGCGCCTGGCCAAGGTTGCGGGTGTTTCGCTTGTTATGTTGCTCGCGGCCTGTAGTTCTGACTCGCGCTATAAGCGCCAGGTGAGCGGTGATGAATCCTATCTGGAGGCCGCACCGCTTGCTGAGCTTCATGCGCCAGCTGGGATGATTCTGCCGGTTATGTCGGGTGACTATAATATCCCGGTAACCAACGGTAGCGGTGCCGTGGGTAAAGCGCTGGACATTCGCCCACCGGCCCAGCCGTTAGCGTTAGTCACTGGCGCTCGTACCCAGATCGCAGGTGATACGTCGACATTACTGGTGGAAAATGGTCGTGGCAACACGCTGTGGCCGCAGGTCGTTAGCGTCATTCAGTCTAAAAACTACACGATCACGAAACGTGATGATGCCAGCCAGACGTTGACTACCGACTGGGTTGACTGGAACCGTCTGGATGAAGACGAGCAGTACCGTGGACGTTATCAAATCTCGGTTAAACCGCAGGGCTATCAGCAAGCGGTAACGGTGAAACTGACTAACCTCGAGCAGGCGGGTAAACCCGTAGCTGATGCGGCATCAATGCAGCGTTACAGCGCTGAGATGATGAACGTTATCTCTGCTGGTCTGGATAAGAACGCCACCGATGCGGCGAATGCCGCGCAGAACCGCTCTGCAGCCACCATGGACGTTCAGAGCGCCGCCGATGATACCGGTTTACCAATGCTGGTGGTGCGTGGACCGTTCAACGTGGTGTGGCAGCGTCTGCCGGCAGCGCTTGAGAAAGTGGGCATGAAGGTGACCGACAGCACCCGTTCTCAGGGCAGCATCGCCGTAACCTACAAACCGCTGTCTGATAGCAGCTGGCAGGAGCTGGGCGCAAGCGATCCAGGTCTGGTATCCGGCGACTATAAACTGCAGGTCGGTGATTTAGATAACCGCAGTAGTATGCAGTTTATCGATCCGAAGGGGCATACCCTGACGCAAAGCCAGAACGACGCGCTGGTCGCCGTCTTCCAGGCAGCGTTCAGTAAGTAAAAATGAAGGGCTGGATAACTCCAGCCCTTTTTTTCTGATATGATACGCAAACGTGTGCGTCGGCAGAAAAACGCAATATTTATCGTTAATTCACACCCAGGAGTAATAAAGATGCAAAAGCAAGCTGAGTTGTATCGTGGTAAAGCGAAGACCGTATACAGCACGGAAAACCCGGACCTGTTGGTGCTCGAATTCCGCAATGATACGTCAGCAGGGGATGGCGCGCGCATTGAACAGTTTGACCGTAAAGGCATGGTGAATAACAAGTTCAACCATTTCATTATGACTAAACTGCAAGAAGCGGGCATTCCTACCCAGATGGAGCGACTGCTTTCCGATACCGAATGTCTGGTGAAAAAACTGGAAATGGTACCGGTTGAATGTGTGGTGCGTAACCGCGCGGCAGGCTCACTGGTTAAGCGTTTAGGCGTTGAGGAAGGTATTGAACTGAATCCGCCGCTGTTTGATCTGTTCCTGAAAAACGATGCTATGCACGATCCAATGATTAACGATTCCTATTGCGAAACTTTTGGTTGGGTGAGCAAAGAGAATCTGGCGCGTATGAAAGAGCTGACCTACAAAGCTAACGACGTGCTGAAAAAGATGTTCGATGATGCGGGCCTGATTCTGGTCGATTTCAAACTTGAGTTTGGCTTGTATAAAGGTGAAGTGGTGCTGGGTGATGAATTCTCACCGGACGGTAGCCGTCTGTGGGATAAAGAAACGCTGGATAAAATGGACAAAGATCGCTTCCGCCAGAGCCTGGGCGGCCTGATCGAAGCCTATGAAGCCGTCGCGCATCGCCTGGGTGTCAAGTTAGACTAATTCCCCTCTGAGCCGGCGATCGCTCACCGGCTCATCAATCTCGCCGATTTTGATTACTGTTTCTTATGGTAATCCTGTTCCGAACCGCCTACGATCATCATCATAATGAATAAAAAGTTGAGGTGATTATGCGCTGGCAAGGGCGTCGTGAAAGTGACAATGTAGAAGACAGACGAAACAGCTCCGGCGGCGGCCCTTCTATGGGCGGGCCTGGTTTTCGTTTGCCCAGTGGTAAAGGCGGCATCATCCTGCTGATTGTGGTGCTGGTCGCCGGTTATTATGGCGTGGATCTCACCGGGTTAATGACCGGTCAACCCGTTTCCCAACAGCAATCATCACACTCCATCAGCCCAAATGATGATGAAGCAGCAAAATTTACCTCGGTGATTCTGGCCACCACGGAGGATACCTGGGGGCAGCAGTTTGAAAAAATGGGCCGGACCTATCAACAGCCGAAGCTGGTGATGTATCGGGGCGCTACGCGTACCGGCTGCGGCGCGGGCCAGTCCGTGATGGGGCCGTTTTACTGCCCGGCGGATGGCACCGTGTACATCGACCTCTCCTTCTACGACGATATGAAAAACAAGCTGGGCGCCGATGGTGATTTTGCTCAGGGCTATGTTATCGCCCATGAAGTGGGCCACCACGTGCAGAAACTGCTGGGCATTGAACCGAAAGTTCGTCAGATGCAGCAGAATGCCACACAGGCTGAAGTGAACCGTCTTTCCGTACGTATGGAACTGCAGGCGGATTGCTTTGCCGGTGTCTGGGGCCACAATATGCAGCAGCAGGGCGTGTTGGAATCCGGCGATCTGGAAGAGGCGCTGAACGCCGCGCAGGCTATTGGCGACGATCGCCTGCAGCAGCAAGGACAAGGCCGCGTGGTACCGGACAGCTTTACCCACGGAACCTCTGAACAGCGCTTTACCTGGTTCAAACGCGGCTTTGACAGCGGTGACCCGGGGCAGTGCAATACTTTTGGAAAAGGCATTTAAGATACAGAGGCAGGGATGTCTGATAACACGGCGCTGAGTGCGTTAACTGAACAGATGACCCGCGAAGGCATCCGCCGTCTGCTGGTTATCAGCGGCGAGGATAGCTGGCGTCAGGCGCAAGCGTTAGCGCTACGCAACGCGTTACCCGGCGACTGGCTATGGGTAGGGGCACAAGCCCCTGCTGAGCCGAACTGTACGCCGCAGGCGCTGCAAACGTTACTCGGGCGCGAATTCCATCATGCAGTTTTTGACGCCGGGCAGGGATTTGACGCTGCGGCGTTCGCCGCCTTAAGCGGCACGCTGATCGCCGGGAGCTGGCTGGTGTTACTGACTCCACCCTGGCATAGCTGGCAGACCTATCCGGACGCGGATTCACTGCGCTGGAGCGACTGCGCAGACCCGATTCCAACGCCGCATTTTGTTGAACACGTCAAACGGGTGATTTCCCGTGATGGACAGGCTTTGCACTGGCAGCAGCATCAGCCTGCTTTATATCCCCGCTTTCCTGCTCGCGCCGACTGGCAAGCGGCAACCGGTGAACCTCAGCCTGAACAGGCGCTGATTTTAGCGCAGTTGCTGGCTATGCCTTCTGGCGTGGCTGCCGTGACGGCCGCGCGTGGTCGGGGTAAATCCGCGCTGGCGGGGCAGCTGATTGCACGTATCAACGGGACAGCGATCGTTACCGCGCCTGCCAAAGCGGCAACCGATGTGCTGGCGCAATTTGCCGCAGAACGTTACCGCTTTATGGCTCCGGACGCGTTGTTAAGCAGTTCTGCAACCGCAGACTGGCTGATTGTGGATGAAGCCGCCGCAATCCCCGCGCCGCTACTGCATCAGTTAGTCTCACGTTTTCCTCGCACGCTATTAACCACGACAGTTCAGGGCTACGAGGGAACCGGCAGAGGCTTCTTGCTGAAATTCTGCGCCCGCTTTCCCCATCTTCGACGGTATGAGTTACAACAGCCTGTACGCTGGGCGCAGGGATGTCCGCTGGAGAAAATCGTCAGCGATGCGCTGGTGTTTGACGACGAATCGTTCACGCATGCTCCGCTAGGAGAACTGCACTTCTCGGCATTTGAACAACAATCCTGGCATGACAACCCGGCGCTGCCGGTAGCGGTATATCAACTGCTTTCCGGGGCGCACTATCGCACCTCGCCACTGGATCTGCGGCGGATGATGGACGCACCTGGTCAACATTTTCTTCAGGCGTCGTGTGCTGACTCGGTGGCGGGAGCCGTCTGGTTGGTGGATGAGGGGGGATTATCCGCAGAATTAAGCCAGGCCGTCTGGGCAGGATATCGCCGACCACGAGGAAATCTGGTTGCACAGTCACTGGCGGCGCACGGCGGCGATCCGTTGGCGGCAACGCTCATTGGGCGGCGGGTAAGCCGAATTGCGGTTCATCCTGCTCGCCAGCGAGAAGGTATCGGGCAGCAGTTGATTATGCAGGCCCAGCGTTACTCCACACAGTGTGACTATCTGTCCGTCAGTTTTGGGTATACGGTCGAGCTATGGCGTTTCTGGCAGCGCTGTGGTTTTGTTCTGGTGCGTATGGGCAATCACCGCGAAGCCAGCAGCGGGTGCTATACCGCCATGGCGTTATTGCCCATCAGCGAAGCGGGAAAACGCCTCGCCGGGCGCGAACACCATCGTCTGCGGCGTGATGCCCAGATCCTTGCTCAGTGGAACGGTGAGGGCATTCCGCTGGACCCGTTGAAAGAGTCTACGCTTAATGAGGATGACTGGAACGAGCTGGCCGGATTTGCTTTCGCCCATCGGCCATTATTGACGTCGCTTGGCTGCCTGACTCGTCTGCTTCAGCACAGCGAATTACCTCTCCCGGCCTTGCGGGGCCGCTTACAAGCCAAACGCAGCGATGCCGAGTTGTGCCAGCAGTTGAAGATCTCCGGGCGTAAAGCACTGTTGGTCGTTCAGCGTGCGGAGGCCGCGCAGGCGTTAAAGCAGCTGGATGCTGAACGTATACAGCGGCTACAAAATCGCATTATGCAATGGCAAAATTTTCACTAACTTCTTCAATTTACTGACATGGTCATTGCGGTTAAGCGGCGTAGAATGATTCTCATCAGTTAAGGAGATCGCCATGAAACATGACCATTTTGTTGTTCAAAGTCCTGATAAACCCGCTCAACAGCTACTGCTGCTGTTTCATGGCGTCGGCGATAACCCGGTAGCCATGGGCGAAATCGGCTCCTGGTTTGCACCGTTGTTTCCGGATGCGCTCATTGTCAGCATTGGCGGGGCTGAGCCTTCTGGTTCTCCTTCCGGACGTCAGTGGTTTTCGGTTCAGGGCGTAACGGAAGAGAACCGGCAGGCGCGTGTTGACGCTATTATGCCGGTCTTTATCGAAACCGTGCGCTACTGGCAGAAGCACAGCGGCGTTTCGCCTCACGCTACCGCGCTGATTGGTTTTTCTCAGGGGGCGATTATGTCGCTTGAGAGTATTAAAGCCGAGTCGGGGCTGGCATCGCGCGTCATCGCCTTTAATGGTCGCTATGCCACCTTGCCAGAGGTTGCAACCACGGCGACGACGGTGCATTTGATTCACGGCGGTGAAGACCGGGTGATTGAGTTATCTCACGCCGTTGCCGCACAGGAAGCATTAATTCGCGCGGGTGGGGATGTGACGCTGGATATCGTCGATAATCTGGGGCACGCCATTGATGAACACAGCATGCAGTTTGCGCTCGATCATCTGCGTTTTACCGTACCGAAGCACTACTTTGATGAAGCGCTGAGTGGCGGTAAGCCTCACGATGATGATGTGATTGCCATGATCTGATTGATCACCGTAGGCCGGATAAAACGCGAAGCGTTGCCATCCGGCACGTCATGCCCGGTGGCGCTAACGCTTACCGGGCCTACGGAACTTATCGGCCTGGAAATTATTTCTTCGGCTGATCCTTATTCGGCCAATCGTCGTCGTCGTCCCATTTATCGTTAAAGTCACGATGCGGGGGAAGCTCCGGCTTATTAGCGAGAAACTTCTTGTGGTCGACGCGCTTGAGATCTTTGATCACGTTCAGCAATACGCCTACCAGAAACACCAATACTAAAATCCACCAATATTTTGCCAGCCAGTCCATGCTCATTTCCTCTTGCAGGAACACTCATCAGGCGACGAGTTGCTCCATGATACGTTGATACATACGGGCAAGCAATTGCAGGTCGGCGGCATTAACGCATTCATTAATTTTATGAATGGTGGCATTGACCGGCCCAAGCTCTACTACCTGTGCCCCCATGCGGGCAATAAAACGCCCGTCGGATGTCCCGCCTGTAGTCAGTAACTGCGGTTTAATTTCATTATAGTGCTCAATGGCGTTCACTACTGCATCCACCAGTTTACCGCGTGCGGTCAGGAACGGCTGACCGGAGAGCCACCAGTCGACGGTATAACGCAGTTGATGTTTTTCCAGCAGTTCCAGCACCCTGGCTTTAATCATTTCATCGTTTAATTCGGTGCTGAAACGGAAGTTAAACTGGATAAACAGCTCACCAGGGATGACGTTGTTGCTACCGGTTCCTGCCTGAATATTGGCTATCTGCATGCTGGTCGCCGGGAAGAATTCATTCCCCTGATCCCACTCGATCGCCACCAGTTCATTGAGCATTGGCGCGGCGCGGTGTACTGGGTTATCAGCCAGATGTGGGTAGGCCACGTGCCCCTGCACGCCGTGAATGGTCAAGTTGCAGGTCAGCGAACCACGACGACCATTTTTCACCACGTCGCCAACGATTTCGGTACTTGATGGTTCGCCTACCAGACAATAATCGAGGCGTTCGTTACGCGCCATCAGCGCTTCAACCACTTTTACGGTGCCGTTTTTGGCGCTGGCTTCTTCGTCAGAGGTTATCAGGAATGCCAGACGGCCCTGATGATTAGGATGCTGGGCGACAAAGCGTTCTGCGGCCACGACCATCGCCGCCAGCGAACCTTTCATATCGGCAGCGCCACGCCCAAACAGCATGCCATCGCGAATGGTTGGTTCGAACGGCGGATTAATCCAGCGATCGACATCGCCGGCAGGCACTACGTCAGTGTGACCGGCAAATGCCAGGGTCTCACCTTTACCGCGCCATGCCCAAAAATTCTGCGTGTCACCAAAATCCATACGCTCAACGGTAAAACCTACCGCACGCAGACGTTCAATCATTAACGCCTGGCACCCGGCATCATCCGGGCTCAGAGAAGGACGGCGAATAAGCTGCTGAGTCAGCTCAATAACCGGGCACGACATAGATTACACCTCATTAAAAAACTGCGTATAACTGGATTCACTGAAACCAAGCAGCATAGGCTTACCCGGCTCGCAGAGCAATGGGCGTTTGATAATTGCAGGCATTTCAATCATCAACGCGGCGGCGGCGTCCGCAGTAGTGATTTGGCTACGCGTGGCTTCATCCAGTTTCCGCCACGTGGTTCCACGCGTATTGAGCAGCGGCTCCCAACCTAATTCGCTGATAAAAGACTGTAATAGCGCGTTGTCCAGGCCGTCGACGCGATAATCATGGAAGCGGTAGTCGATCTCTCGTTGTTCTAACCAGCGTCTGGCTTTTTTAATCGTATCGCAATTTTTAATGCCGTAGAGCGTGATCATTTGAATCCTTATCGATTTAATTTGAATATTTATTCTCGTGTTGTGTGAACACGAATAATACATATTGTCATCCAGGCGTTATAGAGAAATATAACATTGTTGAACAATGGTGAATAATGATTCCTGAAAGTTCCAAAACTAACTCATAAATGAAAATCAGAATTTGCCTGTTTGCATCAGCCTGTTTTTCCATCAGAATTGCAAAAGTAGTAGATCATGTATGAATATTTCAAAATATTGCAGTAAGTCACATAAAATTTATGGGCATAGCGCATAGTGATCACATAAACCCCAAACACTGGAGGATGTAATCACAACCATCGGTTAAATGATCTTCTTTTGATGATGATGATTTCGTAGAATGCTCATAATAATAAGAGAGGTTGTTATGATTGAACGTGAACTGGGGAACTGGAAAGACTTTATCGAAGTAATGCTTCGTAAATAATTTTCTGGAAGAAATGCATATCCTGCAAAGGATAAAAAAAGGCGACTCAACGTAAGTCGCCTTTTTTGTGTCCGATTATTCTGGGCGTGGTTTCAATGGGAAGCGTCGGCGGACCAGTACAAAGAACAGGGGAACGAAGTAAATCGCCAGGATGGTGGCTGAAATCATCCCGCCCATTACGCCGGTCCCCACCGCATGTTGACCACCGGAGCCAGCGCCGCTGCTGATGGTCATCGGCAATACCCCGAAGATAAACGCCAGCGACGTCATCAGAATCGGACGTAAGCGCTGGCGACAGGCATGCAGCGTGGCGTCGAGCAGATCGTGTCCTTTCTCGTTCATCTCATTGGCGAATTCAACAATCAATATTGCGTTCTTCGCCGAAAGACCGATAACGGTTAATAACCCGACCTGAAAATAAACATCGTTTTCCAGACCGCGCATCCAGGTGGCCAGCAGCGCGCCGATGACCCCCAGCGGTACCACCAGCATGACGGAGAAGGGCACCGACCAGCTTTCGTACAGTGCCGCCAGGCACAGGAACACCACCAGCAGAGAAATGGCGTACAGGGCTGGTGCCTGAGAACCCGACAGTCGTTCCTGATAAGACATTGCCGTCCATTCGAGGCCAAATCCGGTCGGCAACTGGCGCACTAGCGACTCCATCACGTCCATTGCCGTACCGGTACTGACGCCGGGCGCGGCTTCACCGACAATCTCGACGGCAGAATAGCCGTTATAACGCTCCAGACGCGGTGAGCCGGTTTCCCAGCGCGAGGAGGCAAAGGCCGAGAAAGGTACCATGCCGCCGCTATTATTGCGGACGTACCACAGGTTGATGTCGTCCGGGAGCATGCGGTACTTCGCCGCCGCCTGTACGTAAACTTTCTTCACGCGACCGCGGTCCATAAAGTCATTAACGTAGCTGGAGCCCCAGGCCGTTTGCAATGTGTCGTTGATGTCGTCAATGGACACGCCCAGCGCCTGGGCTTTGCGCTGATCGATATCAATTTGCAATTGTGGACTGTCGTCGAGTCCGTTATGACGAACGCGGGTCAGGGACGCGTCTTTCCCGGCCAACTCAATCAGCTTGTCGCGCGCGGCCATTAACGCGTCATGACCCGCGCCGGCGTGATCCTGCAGTTCCATATCAAAACCAGCCGAACTGCCGAGGCCGCTAATGGCCGGAGGGCTGCTGGCGAAGACGCGAGCCTCTTTAATCTTATTAAACGCTTTGGTCGCGCGTTCGATGATGGCGAAGGAGGTCCCGGTGGTGGTGTCACGCTCATCCCAGTCTTTTAAACGCACGAACATACGCGCCACGTTTTGTCCGTTCCCGCCAGGGCCAGAACCGACGGTCGAGAAGACCGACGTAATGTTGTCTTTTTCGTGGGTGAAGTAATACTTCTCCACTTCCTCAACCACTTTCAATGTTTGCTGCTGCGTGGAGCCGCTGGGCAGCTGGACCGAGGTGGTAAACATGCCGCGGTCTTCCAGCGGCAGGAAGGAGGTCGGCAGGCGCAGGAACAGGAAGACCATACCGCCGAGCAGCAGACCGTAGATCAGGATCCAGCGCAGGCTGCGGTGCAGAATTCTGGCAACGCCTTTTTCGTAGCGCTCGGCGTTGCGATTAAACATGCGGTTAAACCAGCCGAAGAAACCGGTTTGCCCGTGATGCTCGCCTTTATGCAGCGGTTTAAGTAGCGTGGCGCACAGGGCGGGGGTGAGGATCATCGCCACCAGAACGGACAGCACCATCGCGGAAACAATGGTAATCGAGAACTGGCGATAAATCGCCCCGGTGGTACCGCCGAAGAAGGCCATTGGAATAAACACCGCCGACAGCACCATGGCGATACCGACCAGCGCCCCCTGTATTTGCCCCATCGATTTCCGCGTCGCTTCACGCGGCGTGAGGCCTTCCTCACTCATAATACGCTCGACGTTTTCCACTACTACAATGGCGTCATCCACCAGCAGGCCGATCGCCAGCACCATCGCAAACATGGTTAACGTGTTCACGCTATAGCCAAAGGCGTAGAGCACGGAGAAGGTGCCCATCAGAACGACAGGTACGGCGATAGTGGGAATCAGCGTGGCGCGGAAGTTTTGCAGGAACAGGTACATGACCAAAAATACCAGTGCGATCGCTTCCAGCAGGGTTTTTACCACGTCGATGATTGAGGCTTTTACGAAGGAGGTGGTTTCATATGCCACCTTATATTCCATCCCGTGCGGAAAGTATTGCGACAGTTCGTTCAGACGGTTAATGACCAGCGTCGCTGTCGCCATTTCATTGGCGCCGGAGGCCAGTTTCACGCCCAGACCGGAGGCGGGATTCCCGTTAAAGCGGCTGAGGTAGTCATACTTCTCAGCCCCCATTTCGACCGTCGCCACGTCGCCCAGTTTAACTTCTGAACCGTCCTGGTTAACGCGTAGCGTAATCGCGCGGAATTCATCCGGAGTCTGCAGCAGCGACTGGGCATTAATCGTCGCATTCAGCGCCTGTTTGTCTACTGAAGGCGTACCGCCAAGTTGCCCGACGGCAATCTGCGCATTCTGTGACTCGATGGCATCGGTCACATCTTTGGCGGTCATCTGGAAGCTGTTAAGTTTGGCCGGATCGAGCCAGATACGCATGGAGTATTGTGAGCCGTAGGCATCGATATCCCCCACGCCGTTTATGCGGCTGAGCGGATCCTGAATATTACTCGCCACGTAATCGGCGATGTCCTGCTTATCCATGGAGCCATCGGTAGAGACGAAGGCGATGGTCAGAATATTGGTATCCCCGGTTTTACGCACTGTGACACCTTGATCCTGTACCGCCTGCGGCAGCTTACGCATTGCCGATTGCAGCTGGTTTTGCACCTGCTGGACGGCCTCGTCAGGATCGGTTCCGGCGACGAAGCTCAGCGTAACGGATGCCTGGCCTGTCCCGCTGCTCTGTGATGACATGTACATCAGATTATCGAGACCGGTCATATTCTGCTCGATGACCTGGGTCACGGTGTTTTCCAGCGTTTGTGCAGATGCACCAGGATAGTTGGCGGTTACCCGCACGTTGGGCGGGGCCAGATCGGGATATTGCTCAACGGGGAGTGAAAAAATAGCCAGGGCTCCTGTCAGGCACAACAGGATAGCTAACACCCAGGCAAAAATGGGGCGATCGATGAAAAAATTCGCCATTAAAAGGGGACCTCGTGTTTCTGCGTATCGTTATGGGTATGACTTGTTTCACTTTAGCGGCAAGGTACGAGCCAAACGTGGAGAAAAAAAGAAGATAATGTAAATTATCATGCCCGTTTACAGCATACCTTTTGTGCCAGCGCCGTCAGGGCGGGATCCCGGCCTGCAAGCGCTTTGCGGTTCTTTACGTTAGACCACTGTCGGATTCAGCCGAACGAAAACTGATGCTTACCAGCGTTCCCCCGCCGGAGGGCTGCGAGAAGGTCAATGTGCCGCTGAGTCTTTCCGCTCGCTCACGCATAATATTTAATCCATAGTGTCCGGTAGGCTCATGCGGTTCGCCAATGCCGATGCCGTTATCGCGGATATAAACCGTATGATTGCCATCCGGTGCGGTGACGCAACTGACGGCAATTTCCGTTGCGTTAGCATGCTTAATTGCGTTCAGCACCGCTTCACGAACAATTTGCAGCAGATGCACCTGCATTTGCGCATCCAGCGCCAGCGTAGGCAACCGGCAATCGAGCGTCAGTTTAGCTGAAGTCTGATTTTGCAGCGTTTCCAGCATTTCATGCAGGGCGGAGGGTAAATCGGCCTGCTGTAAGGTCAGACGGAAGGTGGTCAGCAGCTCTCGCAGTTGACGGTAGGCATCATTCAGCGCCTGAGAGAAATCCGCCATAATGCTTTGCGCCGGAGCGTTATCCTCTGGAATCGAGCGCTTCAGCAGCGTGAGCTGAATGCGTAAATAAGAGAGCACCTGCGCCAGCGAGTCGTGCAGTTCGCGTGCAATGGTCGCACGCTCTTCCATTAACAGCAGTTGCTGAAAATGTTTTTGCGCCTGGTTGAAGTACAACCCACGTCCCAGCATAGACGATACGCTGTTGAGCAGCGGGGTCGAGGCATTGACGTTTGGACTTTGCCAGTGCAGTTCGCCGTAGACGGTTTCCTGCATCGTGACCGGCAGGATTTGCATTGGCAGCTCGGGGCTTTTGGTCCCTTCGCTAATCCGCCAGTTATCACCGACGGTAAGCTCCAGGAAATACGCGGCGTCATGTTCGCGGACAATCTGTAAAATATGGCGGAAGCAGTACACATCAATCTGACTGGTATTGAGCGCCTGAGAGCACTGATACAGCACCTCCAGGCGGCGATTAGCTTCGTGGAGATCGTGGGTTTTTTCTGCGACCGAGGCTTCCAGCGAGCGGTACAGCTTGTGTAACTCACTCGACATCTGGCTAAAGGTCTTGCCCAGCAGCCCCAGTTCGTTGGGTAAACCGGTATCCAGCGGCGGGATATCAAACTGACCGTGCTCAATGTGCTGGCTGGCCATTACCAGCTTATTGAGTGGCCGCACCACCTGCTGGCGAATGCGCCGCAGGGTAAAGAAAACCAAAGTGAATATGCCGATCCCGCCTGCCAGCGAAATACCAAAAACCAGCATCACTTTGCGTTCGGCGTAGTGTTGCAGCGCCAGCACGAAGAGATCGATTTGATCGACATAGTTGTTGATATTGGCCTGGTACCATTTTAAATCGCCATCGATCAAACGGGCGTTCATTTCCAGCCAGTTTGCATGCAGTCGTCCATAGCGACTTTTCACCGCTTGCGGTACATACCACGCATTCAGATTTTGCAATGCCGGCGAGTTTAGCGCCTGCTGGAAAAGTTGGCGGTGAGCGTTGAGCTGCGGGCTTTGGCTTTGCAGATCGTAACCCAGACGGTAGCTTTGCATGCGCAATGAGCCAGCAACGTTGATGGCTTCAGCATCCCGCAAGCTGCTGGTCAGCGTGAGCAGCGCAATACCCGTTGAGAGAATCGACAACAGCACGATGTAGAAAAAAGCCTTGGCCAGACTGGCCGAGACCGGACGCTTTACCGTCACTTGTGCATCCTCACACAATACACGTCGCGCCTTGATACAGCCCGAACGATGCGGTGTAGTTGATAAATGTTAATAAAACGCCATGAAACTGGATGGTAACTGAAACACAATTTCATATGCGATGAAATAAATTGATCTGCCACAGGTTCTGGATAAATAGTTGTGCTTCCTGGGCAAATGAACATTGCCGCTTCCTTCCGTGTCGGTTAATAACAACAGTCATATAAAGAATAAGGTTTTTGCAACCAAAAAAGAAGGAAGCCATGAATCGTTTTATTATGGTCAATAGCCAGCAGTGCCTGGGTTGCCATGCCTGTGAGGTCGCCTGCGTCATGGCTCACAATGGCGAGCAGCATGTCCTGAGCCCGCGGCATTTCCAGCCCCGAATTACCGTCATCAAGCATCAGCACCAGCGCAGTGCGGTGACCTGCCACCACTGTGAAGATGCGCCCTGCGCCAGAAGTTGCCCAAACGGGGCAATCAGCCATGATAACGACAGCGTGCAGGTGAACCCGCAAAAGTGTATTGGCTGCAAATCGTGCGTCGTGGCTTGTCCCTTTGGCACGATGCAGATCGTACTCACTCCCGTGGCTAAAGGAAAGGTGAAAGCGACAGCGCATAAATGCGACTTATGTCAGGGGCGTGAAGAGGGGCCCGCCTGCGTGGAAAACTGTCCGGCACAGGCGTTACAGTTGGTGACGGAAAACGCGCTTACCGGTCTGTCAAAAGCGCGCAGACTGCGTACAGCCAGTCTGGAGAGTCAACCCTGGCACAGTAGCGCTACCGATTTTGTTCAGGATGCCATCACCAAACGTGAGCAAATGCAGGCGACGCCTGCCCGTGGTGAGCCGGATAAGCTGGCGATTGAAGCCCGTAAAACCAGCTTTGAAGAGATCTATCTGCCGTTTCGTACGGCGCAGGCGGAACGGGAAGCGTCCCGCTGCCTGAAATGCGGCGACCACAGTATTTGCGAATGGACCTGCCCACTGCACAACCATATTCCGCAGTGGATTGAACTGGTCAAAGCCGGGAACAT
Organism: Citrobacter freundii complex sp. 2025EL-00176; assembly: GCF_053309355.1. Lineage (NCBI taxonomy): Bacteria > Pseudomonadati > Pseudomonadota > Gammaproteobacteria > Enterobacterales > Enterobacteriaceae > Citrobacter > Citrobacter freundii complex sp. 2025EL-00176. Next base: position 50,372 of record NZ_JBRYHT010000014.1, read on the forward strand.
CGACGCGGCGGTTGAGCTTTCTCATCAGACCAACTGCCTGCCGGAAGTGACCGGGCGCGTGTGTCCCCAGGACCGGCTCTGCGAAGGGGCATGCACGGTGCGTAACGAGCATGGCGCGGTGACTATCGGTAATATTGAGCGTTATATTTCTGATCGGGCGCTGAGCAAAGGTTGGCGACCTGACTTAAGCCACGTACAGAAAGTGGATAAACGCGTCGCGATTATCGGCGCGGGTCCGGCAGGCCTGGCCTGTGCAGATGTGTTAGCGCGAAACGGCGTTAGCGCCACCGTGTACGATCGCCATCCTGAAATCGGCGGTTTGCTGACGTTTGGCATACCGGCCTTCAAGCTGGACAAAACGCTGCTGGCGCGTCGCCGCGAAATCTTCAGCGCCATGGGCATTCATTTCGAACTTAACTGTGAAGTAGGAAGGGATGTGGCGCTGGCGACGCTGTTGGAAGAGTACGATGCCGTGTTTGTGGGCGTGGGGACCTATCGTTCCATGAAGGCGGACCTGCCGAATGAAGACGCGCCTGGCGTTTATGATGCGCTGCCGTTCCTGATTGCCAACACAAAACAGGTGATGGGGCTGGATGAACTGCCTGAAGAGCCGTTTATCGATACTGCCGGGCTGAACGTGGTTGTCCTGGGGGGCGGCGATACGGCGATGGACTGCGTACGCACCGCGCTGCGTCACGGCGCGAGCCAGGTAACCTGCGCCTACCGTCGTGATGAAGCCAACATGCCGGGTTCGAAAAAAGAGGTGAAAAACGCGCGCGAAGAGGGGGCGAACTTTGAGTTTAACGTTCAGCCGGTTGAACTGGTGTTGAATGCCGATGGACGAGTCAGCGGCGTGCGTTTCTTACGTACCCAGCTTGGCGAGCCGGATGCTCAGGGGCGTCGACGTCCGGTGCCGATCGCCGGGAGTGAGTTTGTGATGCCCGCAGATGCGGTGATCATGGCGTTTGGTTTCCACCCGCACGGTATGCCGTGGCTGGAGAGGCATGGCGTTAAGGTCGATAACTGGGGACGCATTGCCGCCAACGTTGAGAGCGCGTACCGTTATCAAACCAGTAATCCGAAAATCTTTGCCGGAGGGGACGCGGTACGCGGTGCGGACCTGGTGGTCACGGCGATGGCCGAAGGGCGGCATGCTGCACAAGGGATCGTCGACTGGCTGGGCGTAAAATCAGTCAAATCTCACTAGCCGAAGGTCAAGACAAACCCGGTTTCACGGCGTAGTATTATTTCTCACTTCTCGCCGTGGAGCTGGTATGTCGCAAAAAATTACCCTCATCAAAGACAAAGTCCTTTCTGATAACTACTTCATCCTGCGCAATATTACCTATGACCTGACCCGGAGTAATGGTGAGGTGATTCGTCACAAGCGCGAGGTTTACGATCGCGGCAACGGCGCGACTATTCTGTTGTATAACGCGGAGAAGAAAACCGTGGTGCTCATCCGTCAGTTCCGCGTCGCGACCTGGGTCAACGGTAACGAAGACGGGCAACTGATTGAAACCTGCGCCGGGCTACTGGATAACGACGAACCGGAAGCGTGTATCCGTAAAGAGGCAATTGAAGAGACCGGCTATGAAGTGGGGGAAGTGCGTAAACTGTTCGAACTCTACATGTCGCCGGGCGGTGTAACGGAGCTGATCCATTTCTTTATCGCGCAATACAGTGACAGTCAGCGGGCAAACGCAGGCGGCGGTGTTGAAGATGAAGATATTGAGGTTCTGGAGCTACCGTTCACGCAGGCACTGGAAATGATTAAAACGGGTGAGATCCGTGACGGCAAAACGGTGCTGTTGTTGAACTACCTGCAGTCGTCGCACCTTATGGATTAACCCTCTGCATTAATATTTCTTTACAAATAGACGGCCAATCCGACGATTCTTATTGAGCCACATCAGTCGCGCAAGGAAGATACCGCTTAGGCTGTGTGTTTTGATTTCGGGGTTGTACCGTCCATGCGCTATCGCGTCATTTTCATTTTCCTGCTCGGGCTGCTACCCGTGCGTTTGCTGTGGGCCGCGCCCGCGCAGCAGGCGTTTTCTGACTGGCAGGTGACGTGTAATAACCAGAATTTTTGCGTGGCGCGTAATACCGGAGAGCATCATGGCCTGGTTATGACCCTCAGCCGCAGCGCCGGGGCGCACACCGACGCTGTGTTGCGCATTGAGCTGGGAGGGCTGGAGTCTTCCCATGTTAAAGAGAGCGAAATTGCGCCGCGTCTGTTGTTGGATGGCGCACCGCTTTCGCTTAGCGGTGAGCACTGGCGTATTACGCCCTGGCAACTGATGACCGATGATCCGGTCACCATTAGCGCATTTTTACAAACTGTACAGGACGCGAAGGCAATAACCCTGCAAAAAGGCGCGCAGAATCTTTCACTGATCGGATTAAAAGCCGCATTGCTGTTTATCGACGCCCAGCAAAAACGCGTTGGGAGCGAAACCGCATGGATCGAAAAAGGTGATGAGCCGCCGCTCAGTGTACCGCCAGCTCCGCCCCTGAAAGGTGTGGCTGTCATTAATCCAACGCCAACCCCTTTAACGCAACAAGAGCGCAGCGAGCTGCTGGATTACGGTAACTGGCGAATCAATGGTATTCGCTGCTCGATCGATCCGCTGCGTCGCGAAATGCGCGTCACGGCCCTGACGGATGATAAAGCGCTACTGATGATCGGCTGTGAAGCCGGGGCATATAACACTATCGATCTTGCGTGGATTGTTTCGCGCGTAAAACCGTTAACTTCCAGTGCCGTACGTTTGAGTCTGCCATTTAAAACGGATGCCGAAAGTCGGGATATGGAGCTGACCAACGCCACGTTTGACGAGAAGTCGCGGGAACTGGTCACCCTCGCCAAAGGACGAGGGTTGGCAGATTGTGGCATCCAGACGCGCTGGCGCTATGACGGACAGCGGTTTCGCCTGGCGCGTTATGCCCAGGAACCAAGTTGCGATAACTGGCATGGGCCAGATGCCTGGCCCACATTGTGGATCACGCGTTAAGCACTTTATGCGCTTTGGCGACGATGTTATCCACCGTAAAGCCGAAGAACGGGAACAATTTATCTGCCGGAGCCGATTCTCCATAACCGGTCATGCCGACAATTGCCCCTTTTAGGCCGACATATTTGTACCAGTAATCGGCAATGCCTGCTTCCACTGCCACGCGCGCGCTGACGTTTGCCGGTAAGACCGATTCCCGGTACGCCTCATCCTGAGCGTCAAAAATATCGGTTGAGGGCAGAGAAACCACGCGCACGTTACGACCTTCACCGGTCAATTTTTCCGCCGCCAGCAGCGTAATTTCCATTTCTGAACCGGTCGCAATCAAAATAACATCCGGTTTACCGCCGCTGTCCTTCAGCACATATCCTCCGCGGGCAATCTGCTGCACCTGTTCAGGCGTACGCTCAACCTGCGCCAGATTTTGTCTGGAGAGGATTAGCGCCGTTGGCCCGTCATGGCGTTCGACCGCCAGCTTCCAGCCTACCGCGGCTTCGACCTGATCGCACGGTCGCCAGGTGCTGAAATTAGGTGTCAGACGCAGGCTGGCGAGCTGCTCGACGGCCTGGTGCGTAGGACCATCCTCCCCCAGACCAATCGAGTCGTGGGTATAAACCATGATTTGTCGGGCCTTCATTAGCGCCGCCATGCGTGCGGCATTACGGGCATATTCAACAAACATCAGGAACGTGGCGGTGTACGGCACAAAGCCACCGTGATGGGCGATACCGTTGGCAATCGCGGTCATGCCAAACTCCCGCACGCCGTAGTGGATGTAGTTTCCGGCCGGATCCTCTTTAAGCGAAGCGGAACCTTTCCAGATGGTCAGGTTGCTTGGCGCCAGATCCGCTGACCCGCCGAGCAGCTCAGGCAGTATCGGCCCGTAGGCGTTCAGGGTATTTTGCGAGGCCTTACGGGTGGCGATTTTGGCTGGATTAGCCTGTAAATCGGTAATGTACTTCTGGGTCGTTTCTTCCCACTGTTCCGGCAGCCCGCCGCTCATTCGGCGGGTAAATTCAGCCGCCAGCTCCGGGTGTGCTTGTTGATACGCCGCGAATTTCTCATTCCAGGCCTGTTGCGCTTTTTCGCCTTTTTCCCGTGCATCCCACGCCCGGTAAATCTCTTTGGGGATCTCAAAAGCAGGATGGTGCCACCCCAGCTTCTGTCGGGTTAGCGCCACTTCTTCTTCACCCAGCGCAGCGCCGTGCGCTTCTTCTTTCCCGGCTTTATTCGGTGAGCCAAAACCAATCACCGTGCGGCAGATAATCAGCGACGGCTTATCGGTAACAGCCTGCGCTTCCTGAATCGCTTTTTTCACCGCCTCAGGATCATGACCATCAATCTCATGCACGACATGCCAGTGATAGGCCTCAAAGCGTTTCGCGGTATCGTCGGTAAACCAGCCGTCGGTTTCACCATCAATCGAGATGCCGTTGTGATCGTAGAAGCCGATCAGTTTGCCCAGTCCCAGGGTTCCCGCCAGGGAACAAACCTCATGGGAAATCCCCTCCATCAGGCAGCCATCGCCCATGAATACGTAGGTAAAGTGGCTGACAATCTCATGATCCGGCTGGTTAAATTGCGCCGCCAGCGTGCGTTCGGCAATCGCCAGGCCAACCGCGTTGGCTAAACCCTGACCCAGCGGACCGGTGGTGGTTTCCACGCCCGGCGTGTAGCCGATTTCCGGGTGTCCTGGCGTCTTCGAGTGCAGTTGGCGGAAGTTCTTCAACTCCTCTAACGGCAAATCGTAGCCGGAAAGGTGCAACAGACTGTAAAGCAGCATTGAAGCGTGACCATTGGACAGAATAAACCGGTCACGATCGTACCAGGTGGGATCGGTCGGGTTATGGCGGAGGAAATCATTCCACAGTACTTCGGCGATATCGGCCATACCCATTGGTGCGCCGGGGTGGCCAGAGTTAGCTTTTTGTACGGCATCCATACTTAGCGCACGAATGGCATTGGCAAGCTCTTTACGGGTCATAGGAAATACTCCTTGAAAAGTAAAGCGTTAGATGCGTGTGTTAATTCACACTTTTGGGAAAATTGCGGGCTGCACACGCAAAAAGCATAGCAGACAAGCATGGCATTGCTGGATTAAGCAGGTAACATGGCTGTTATAAGTTGATAACAAATTCTTTCTTTGAATGGCGAGAGTTTGGGGACCTTCAAAGTTTGGGCCGCTGACAGAGGTGATAATGTGCGGCTCGTAGCATGGTTACCCGCGCCAATTTTTTGATCGACACGTGAAAGGAACAACAAGATGGATGACCAGTTAAAACAAAGCGCCCTCGATTTCCACGAATTTCCAGTACCAGGTAAAATTCAGGTTTCTCCAACCAAGCCTCTGGCAACACAGCGCGATCTTGCCCTGGCCTACTCGCCAGGCGTTGCAGCGCCGTGTCTGGAAATTGAAAAGGACCCGCTGGCGGCCTACAAATACACCGCGCGCGGCAACCTGGTTGCGGTTATCTCCAACGGTACGGCGGTTCTGGGCCTGGGCAATATCGGCGCACTGGCTGGCAAACCGGTGATGGAAGGTAAAGGCGTCCTGTTTAAGAAATTCGCCGGGATTGACGTGTTCGACATCGAAGTGGATGAGCTTGATCCGGATAAATTTATCAATGTCGTGGCGGCCCTGGAGCCAACGTTTGGCGGCATCAACCTCGAAGATATTAAAGCGCCGGAGTGCTTTTACATTGAGCAAAAACTGCGCGAGCGCATGAATATACCGGTATTCCATGATGATCAGCACGGCACGGCGATCATCAGCACCGCCGCAATTCTTAACGGTCTGCGGGTGGTGGAGAAGAACATTTCTGACGTGCGTATGGTGGTGTCCGGCGCAGGTGCGGCGGCGATTGCCTGTATGAACCTGCTGGTGGCGCTGGGGATGCAGAAACACAACATTGTGGTCTGCGACTCCAAAGGCGTGATTTACAAAGATCGCGAACCGAACATGGCGGAAACCAAAGCGGCTTACGCGGTCGTGGATGATGGTAAACGTACGCTGGATGACGTGATTGACGGCGCAGACATTTTCCTCGGCTGTTCCGGCCCGAAAGTGCTGACCCAGGAAATGGTCAAGAAGATGGCGCGTGCGCCAATGATCCTGGCACTCGCCAACCCGGAACCGGAAATCCTGCCGCCGCTGGCAAAAGAGGTGCGTTCCGACGCCATCATTTGTACCGGTCGCTCCGACTACCCGAACCAGGTTAACAACGTCCTCTGCTTCCCGTTCATCTTCCGCGGCGCGCTGGATGTCGGCGCTACCGCCATCAACGAAGAGATGAAACTGGCTGCAGTTCACGCGATTGCTGAGCTGGCGCACGCCGAGCAGAGCGAAGTCGTGGCTTCCGCCTATGGCGATCAGGACCTGAGCTTTGGCCCGGAATACATCATCCCTAAACCGTTCGACCCACGTCTGATCGTCAAAATCGCCCCGGCGGTAGCAAAAGCGGCGATGGACTCCGGTGTGGCGACGCGCCCGATTGCCGACTTTGACGCTTATATCGATAAGCTGACCGAGTTTGTCTACAAAACCAACCTGTTCATGAAGCCGATTTTCTCTCTGGCACGTAAAGCGCCGAAGCGCGTGGTGCTGACGGAAGGGGAAGAGGCGCGTGTGCTGCATGCGACTCAGGAGCTGATCACCTTAGGTCTGGCGAAGCCGATTCTGATTGGTCGTCCGAGCGTTATCGAAATGCGTATCCAGAAACTGGGGCTGCAGATCAAAGCTGGCGTCGATTTTGAAATCGTTAACAATGAGTCCGATCCGCGCTTCAAAGAGTACTGGAGCGAGTACTACCAGATCATGAAGCGCCGTGGTATTACCCAAGAGCAGGCGCAGCGTGCGGTGATTGCCAACACTACGGTGATCGGCGCGATCATGGTGCAGCGCGGTGAAGCGGATGCGATGATCTGCGGTACGATTGGCGACTACCATGAGCACTTCAGCGTGGTGAAAGAGGTGTTTGGTTACCGTGATGGCGTGCATACCGCCGGGGCGATGAACGCTTTGCTGCTGCCAAGCGGTAACACCTTTATCGCCGATACCTACGTCAACGATGACCCAACGCCGGAGCAACTGGCTGAAATCGCCGTGATGGCGGCGGAAACCGTACGTCGCTTTGGTATCGAGCCGAAGGTAGCGTTGCTGTCGCATTCCAACTTTGGCTCATCAAACTGTCCGTCGGCCAGCAAAATGCGTGAAGCGCTGGCGCTGATTAAGGCGCGTGCGCCAGAATTGATGATTGACGGTGAAATGCACGGTGATGCCGCGCTGGTGGAAAGTATCCGTAATGACCGTATGCCGGATAGCCCGCTGAAAGGCTCAGCCAATATTCTGGTGATGCCGAATATGGAAGCTGCTCGTATTAGTTACAACTTACTACGTGTTTCCAGCTCAGAAGGCGTAACGGTCGGCCCAGTGCTGATGGGGGTAGCGAAACCGGTTCACGTATTAACGCAGATCGCCTCTGTTCGTCGTATCGTTAATATGGTGGCGCTGGCCGTTGTAGAAGCACAAACCCAGCCGCTGTAATTTCACTTTAATTATTTCGGGCGCGGGTATCCTCCCGCGCCTTTTTATTTTCCTTTTCTTAGTGATCCACTTCACCTTTTAAACCTGGTTGCCGAATTTTGTTATTTACTCTGACAAAAAATTGCCACGATGAGGGCAGTTTTAGCGGAGGCGGTGAGCAATGGAAAAAGAACGCATCATTCAGGAATTTGTGCCGGGGAAACAGGTCACGCTGGCGCATCTCATTGCGCACCCAGGCGAAGAACTGGCGAAAAAGATCGGCGTTCCCGAAGCGGGCGCTATCGGCATTATGACGCTGACGCCAGGCGAAACCGCGATGATAGCCGGTGATTTAGCCATGAAAGCGGCGGATGTACATATCGGCTTTCTCGATAGATTCAGCGGCGCACTGGTGATTTATGGCTCGGTAGGCGCGGTAGAAGAAGCGCTATTACAGACGGTGAGCGGTCTGGGTCGGTTATTAAATTTCACTTTGTGCAACCTGACAAAAAGTTAATCAGAGGCGGCGATGAAACGTATTGCGTTTGTCGGTACGGTGGGCGCGGGGAAAACAACGCTCTTTAATGCGCTACAGGGGAATTATTCCCTCGCCAGAAAAACACAGGCCGTTGAGTTTAATGAAAATGGCGATATCGATACGCCAGGAGAATATTTTAGCCATCCGCGCTGGTACCACGCCTTAATTACCACGCTGCAGGATGTCGATACGTTGATTTATATACACGCGGCAAATGATAAAGAAAGTCGCTTACCTGCCGGGCTGTTGGATATCGGTGCCAGTAAACGACAAATCGCCGTTATCAGCAAAACGGACATGCCGGATGCCGACGTCGCCGCAACGCGACAACTACTTCGCGGGATGGGGTTTCAGGAGCCGATTTTCGAGCTCAATAGCCATGACCCGCGCAGCGTGCAGCACCTGGTGGATTATCTGACTGAGCTCAGCCAAAAGGAGGAAAGGGCAGGTGAAAAAACTCATCACAGCTAACGATATTCGTGCGGCCCACGCACGCGGCGAACAGGAAATGTCGGTTGTTCTGCGCGCCAGCATCATCACCCCGGAGGCACGCGAAGTGGCGGAGCTGCTGGGTGTCACTATCCGTGAATGCGACGAATCCGCACCAACTGCCGCCGCTGCTGCACCGGCTGCGGTGGATGATGGCAAAACGGAGAGCCAGCGCATTCGTGAAACCATCATTGCGCAATTGCCCGAAGGACAATTTACCGAAAGCCTGGTCGCGCAGCTGATGGATAAAGTCATGAAGGAGAAACAGTCGCTGGAGCAGGGCGGAATGCAGCCAAGCTTTAAATCGGTCACCGGCAAAGGCGGCGTCAAAGTCATCGACGGTAGCAGCGTGAAGTTTGGGCGTTTTGATGGCGCGCAACCACACTGCGTTGGCTTAACCGACCTGGTGACCGACCAGGACGGTAGCAGCATGGCCGCCGGGTTCATGCAGTGGGATAACGCCTTTTTCCCATGGACGCTGAACTACGACGAAATCGACATGATTCTGGAAGGCGAGCTGCATGTTCGCCACGAAGGCGAAACTATGATTGCTAAAGCCGGGGACGTCATGTTTATCCCGAAAGGCTCCAGCATTGAATTCGGTACGCCATCGACGGTGAAGTTTCTGTATGTGGCCTGGCCTGCGAACTGGCAGTCCTGCTAAGGCGGATGTATGAAGGATTTCATTACCGAAGGATGGCTCAGAGCGAATCATACGCTCAGCGAAGGGGCTGAAATTCACCTCCCCGCTGGCGCTCGCCTGACGCCGTCTGCCCGGGAATTACTGGAAAGCCGACATCTGCGCATTAAGTTTATCGACGAGCAGGGCAGCCTGTTTATTGATGACGAACAACAGCAGCCGCAGCCGGTGCATGGTTTAACCAGCAGCGATACCCATCCACAGGCCAGCTGCGAACTGTGTCATCAACCGGTGGCGAAGAAACCTGACACGCTGACGCACCTAACGGCAGACAAGATGGTAGCCAAAAGTGACCCGCGTCTGGGATTTCGCGCCGCGCTGGACAGCACCATCGCGCTGGCCGTGTGGTTGCAGATCGAGCTGGCGGAACCGTGGCAGCCGTGGCTGGCGGATATCCGTTCGCGTCTGGGCAATATTATGCGTGCCGATGCTATGGACGAGCCGCTGGCCGCACAAGCTGTCGTCGGTTTGAGCGACGAAGATTTACACCGGCTTTCACATAATCCGCTGCGCTATCTGGATCACGATCATCTGGTGCCTGAGGCCAGCCACGGACGTGATTGCGCGTTGCTGAATTTGCTGCGTACCAAAGTCCGTGAAACGGAGACGGTGGCGGCTCAGGTCTTCATCACCCGCAGTTTTGAAGTTATGCGACCGGACATCATGCAGGCGCTCAACCGCCTTTCCAGTACGGTCTACGTGATGATGATTCTGAGCGTGGCGAAACATCCGCTGACGGTTAGCCAAATTCAACAGCGACTGGGGGAGAAGCCATGATCATCGAACGTGCTCGTCAACTCGCCCAGCAAGCCCCTGCTCGGGTGGTGTTCCCGGATGCGCTGGATGTCCGGGTGCTGAAAGCGGCGAATTATTTGCATCAGCACGGTCTGGCGCGCCCCATTCTCGTCGCCAGCCCATTTGCCTTGCGCCAGTTTGCTCTCAGCCATCGGGTGGCGATGGATGGTATCCAGGTTATCGATCCGCAAAGCAATCTGGCAATGCGCGAAGAGTTTGCGCTGCGCTGGCTGGCCCGCGCGGGAGATAAAACGCCTGCGGATGCGCTGGAAAAACTTAACGATCCGCTGATGTTCGCCGCAGCAATGGTCAGCGCGGGGAAAGCTGACGTTTGTATCGCAGGCAATCTGTCGTCGACGGCAAACGTGCTGCGCGCCGGGTTACGCATTATTGGGCTACAGCCTGGCTGTAAAACGCTGTCGTCGATTTTCCTGATGCTGCCGCAGTATCTCGGACCGTCATTAGGCTTTGCCGATTGCAGCGTCGTACCCCAGCCCACCGCCGCACAGCTGGCGGATATTGCGATTGCCAGCGCGCAGACCTGGCAGGCAATTACCGGTGAAGAGCCGCGCGTGGCCATGCTGTCGTTTTCAAGTAATGGCAGTGCCCGTCACCCCAACGTCGCTAACGTGCAGCAGGCCACGGAGATCGTTCGTGAACGTGCGCCACAGCTTATCGTGGATGGCGAACTGCAATTTGATGCCGCCTTTGTTCCGGATGTCGCCGCGCAAAAAGCGCCTGCAAGTCCGTTAAAGGGCAATGCCAATGTGATGGTCTTCCCATCGCTTGAAGCAGGCAATATTGGTTACAAAATCGCCCAGCGTTTGGGAGGGTATCGTGCAGTCGGGCCGCTGATCCAAGGGCTTGCCGCACCGCTTCATGACCTCTCTCGCGGCTGTAGCGTACAGGAAATTATCGAACTGGCGTTGGTGGCAGCAGTGCCGCGCCAGACTGACGTGAGTCGTGAAAACGCCTCGCACACACTGGTTAATACACAAAATCATTCGCGCAGCGTCGAGGCGGCAAGTGCGGGAACCTCAGGAGCTTACTTAAGTAAGTGACTGAGGTGAGCAAACGCAGCCAACAAAGAGGCGGTGTGAAGGATGAAGTGTATGTATAGGTCCCGTTCTGGACCCCTTCGACTAAGAGGAAAGCATAATGGAAGCATTAGGAATGATTGAAACCCGGGGCCTGGTTGCACTGATTGAGGCTTCTGACGCAATGGTTAAAGCGGCACGCGTGAAACTGGTTGGCGTGAAGCAGATCGGTGGCGGTCTGGTCACTGCCATGGTCCGTGGCGACGTAGCGGCATGCAAAGCTGCAACGGACGCAGGTGCTGCGGCTGCACAGCGTATTGGCGAGCTGGTTTCCGTACATGTGATCCCGCGTCCGCATGGCGATCTGGAAGAAGTGTTCCCGATCAGCTTTAAAGGCGACAGCAACGACATGTAAGTCGTCCATGTGACGCCACAGACTGTATTGCTGGCGTCACCCTCTCTCCTTTTCACATTACCTTCTGCGGAGGGTAGGGGGAGGTTTTACCTGAAATATGCCACGGAGGCGCGTATGAAACTGGCAATCGTCACAGGACAAATTGTTTGTACCGTACGCCATCAGGGGCTCGCGCACGACAAGTTGCTGATGGTGGAAATGATTGATGCCCAGGGTAATCCCGACGGGCAATGTGCTGTTGCTATCGACAGCATCGGGGCGGGAACCGGAGAGTGGGTGCTGCTGGTCAGCGGAAGCTCAGCCCGTCAGGCGCACCGTAACGAATCATCACCTGTCGATCTGTGCGTGATTGGCATTGTCGATGAAGTGGTGGCAGGTGGTCAGGTGATCTTCCATAAATAAGGCAGAAAATCATGAATCAACAGGATATTGAACAGGTCGTGAAAGCGGTACTGCTGAAAATGAAAGACAGCAGCCAACCGGTCAGTGCCGTTCAAGAAATGGGCGTTTTTGCCTCCCTGGATGACGCAGTGGCGGCAGCAAAACTGGCCCAGCAAGGGCTGAAAAGCGTTGCCATGCGCCAACTGGCTATCACGGCGCTACGTGAGGCGGGCGAAAAGCACGCCAGAGAATTAGCGGAACTTGCCGTCACAGAAACCGGCATGGGACGCGTTGAAGATAAATTTGCCAAAAACGTGGCGCAGGCACGCGGCACGCCGGGAGTGGAATGCCTGTCTCCACAGGTCCTGACCGGCGATAACGGCCTGACGCTGATTGAAAACGCGCCGTGGGGCGTGGTGGCCTCGGTGACACCGTCCACCAACCCGGCCGCAACCGTTATTAACAATGCCATTAGCCTGATCGCCGCTGGCAACAGCGTGGTCTTCGCGCCGCATCCGGCAGCGAAAAAAGTTTCTCAGCGCGCCATCACCCTGCTTAACCAGGCTGTGGTCGCCGCAGGCGGCCCGGCAAACCTGCTGGTCACCGTTGCCAACCCGGATATCGAAACCGCCCAGCGCCTGTTCAAGTACCCAGGCATCGGCCTGCTGGTCGTCACCGGTGGCGAAGCCGTAGTAGATGCCGCGCGTAAACACACCAACAAACGTTTGATTGCCGCCGGTGCGGGTAACCCGCCGGTGGTGGTGGATGAAACGGCCGACCTGGCGCGCGCGGCGCAGTCGATCGTCAAGGGCGCTTCGTTTGACAACAACATCATCTGCGCCGACGAAAAAGTCCTGATTGTGGTCGACAGCGTCGCCGATGAGCTGATGCGTCTGATGGAAAGCCAGCATGCGGTGAAACTGACCGCAGCTCAGGCCGAACAGTTGCAACCGGTGCTGCTGAAAAATATCGATGAGCGCGGTAAAGGCACGGTCAGTCGTGACTGGGTAGGGCGCGACGCAGGCAAAATCGCTGCGGCGATTGGTCTGAACGTACCGGAGCAAACCCGGCTGTTATTCGTCGAAACCTCCGCGACGCATCCGTTTGCTGTCACCGAACTGATGATGCCGGTTCTGCCGGTCGTGCGGGTCGCTAACGTCGATGAGGCCATTGAACTGGCGGTCAAGCTGGAAGGCGGCTGCCACCATACGGCGGCGATGCACTCGCGCAATATCGACAACATGAACCGCATGGCGAACGCCATTGATACCAGCATTTTCGTCAAGAACGGGCCGTGTATTGCCGGTCTGGGACTCGGTGGCGAAGGCTGGACCACGATGACCATTACCACGCCAACCGGGGAAGGGGTGACCAGCGCGCGTACGTTTGTGCGTCTGCGTCGCTGTGTGTTGGTGGACGCCTTCAGAATTGTATAAGGAGTAAAAGAGATGGCGCACGACGAACAACGTTGGCTGACACCCAGGCTGCAAAAAGCGGCCACGCTATGCAACCAGACGCCTGCAAAGAGCGAATCACCGCTATGGCTGGGCGTTGATTTGGGGACGTGTGATGTGGTGTCGATGGTTGTCGACGGTGACGGACAGCCGGTAGCGGTTTGCCTCGACTGGGCCGATGTCGTGCGCGATGGCATCGTCTGGGATTTCTTCGGCGCAGTGACCATCGTTCGTCGCCATCTCGATACGCTTGAGCAACAACTGGGTTGTCGCTTTACCCATGCGGCAACCTCATTTCCACCGGGAACGGACCCACGTATCTCCATCAACGTGCTGGAGTCAGCCGGACTTGAAGTGAGTCATGTGCTCGACGAGCCGACCGCCGTGGCGGATCTGTTGCAGCTCGATAACGCTGGCGTGGTGGATATTGGTGGCGGCACCACTGGGATTGCCATTGTTAAACAGGCCAAAGTGACCTACTCCGCCGATGAAGCGACCGGTGGGCATCACATTTCTCTGACGCTGGCCGGAAACCGCCGTATCCAACTGGAAGAAGCCGAACAGTACAAACGTAGCAACGGTCAGGAAATCTGGCCGGTGGTTAAGCCGGTCTACGAAAAGATGGCGGAAATCGTGGCTCATCATATTGCGGGTCAGGGCGTCACCGATTTATGGCTGGCCGGCGGTTCCTGCATGCAGCCGGGCGTGGATGAGCTGTTTCGTAAGCGCTTCCCGGAACTGCAGGTGCATTTACCTCAGCACAGCCTGTTTATGACCCCGCTGGCGATTGCCAACAGCGGAAAAGAAAAAGCGGAAGGAATCTATGCAAGCTGAATTGCAGACCGCGCTCTTTCAGGCATTCGATACCCTGAATCTGCAACGCGTAAAAACGTTTAGCGTCCCACCGGTCACCCTTTGCGGACTCGGAGCGCTCAGTACCTGCGGACAGGAAGCACAAACGCGCGGACTGACGCACATGTTTGTCATGGTAGACAGCTTCCTGCATCAGGCGGGAATGACCGCTGCACTGGAACGCAGCCTGGCGATGAAAGGTGTGGCGATGACGCTGTGGCCATGTCCGGTGGGCGAACCGTGCATTACGGATGTCTGCGCCGCGGTCGCGCAACTGCGTGAATCGAAGTGCGACGGCGTGGTGGCCTTTGGCGGTGGCTCCGTACTGGATGCCGCTAAAGCAGTAGCTCTGCTGGTGACCAATCCCACGCAGACCTTGGCTGATATGGACGAACGCAGCGCGTTACGCCCGCGTTTGCCGCTGATTGCCGTACCGACTACCGCCGGCACGGGGTCGGAAACCACTAACGTCACGGTGATTATCGACGCCGCGACCGGACTAAAAAAGGTGCTGGCGCACGCGTCGCTGATGCCGGACGTGGCGATTCTTGACGCCGCGCTAACGGAAGGCGTACCCGCCCACGTCACGGCGATGACCGGGATTGATGCGCTGACGCACGCCGTTGAAGCGTACAGCGCCCTGAACGCGACGCCGTTTACCGACAGCCTGGCGATTGGCGCGATTGCGATGATCGGTAAATCGCTGCCGAAGGCCGTTGGCTATGGGCAGGATCTGGCGGCGCGGGAAAGCATGCTGCTGGCCTCCTGTATGGCCGGGATGGCGTTTTCCAGCGCGGGGCTGGGCCTGTGCCATGCGATGGCCCACCAGCCGGGTGCGACGTTGCACATTCCGCACGGGCAGGCTAACGCCATGCTGCTGCCCACGGTAATGGGGTTCAACCGCATGGTGTGTCGCGAACGCTTCAGTCATATCGGACGGGCGTTAACCAACAAGAAGTCGGACGATCGCGATGCCATCAACGCCGTCAGCGAGTTGATTAGCGAAGTGGGCCAGACCAAACGGCTCTCTGACGTTGGGGCAAAGCCTGAGCATTACAGCGCATGGGCTGACGCCGCGCTGGAGGATATTTGTATTCGCAGTAACCCACGCACCGCCACACAGGCACAGATTATCGACCTGTACGCGGCTGCCGGGTAATGCCTGTAGGCCGGATAGGTGCTCGCACCGCCATCCGGCAATAACACGGCGTTAATGCCGGAGGCGACGTAAACGTCTTATCCGGCCTACAAATCACAAATGACAGGGAGTAGGGGCTATGGGAATTAACGAAATCATCATGTACATCATGATGTTCTTTATGCTGATTGCCGCCGTGGACAGGATCCTGTCGCAGTTCGGCGGTTCAGCGCGCTTCCTCGGTAAGTTCGGTAAGAGTATTGAGGGATCGGGCGGTCAGTTTGAAGAAGGTTTTATGGCGATGGGCGCGTTGGGTCTGGCGATGGTCGGTATGACCGCGCTGGCTCCGGTATTGGCGCATGTGCTCGGGCCGGTGATTATTCCGCTGTACGAAATGCTGGGCGCGAACCCGTCGATGTTTGCCGGAACGCTGCTGGCGTGCGATATGGGCGGCTTCTTCCTGGCGAAAGAGCTGGCGGGCGGCGACGTTGCGGCGTGGCTGTACTCTGGCCTGATCCTGGGGGCGATGATGGGGCCAACGCTGGTGTTCTCCATTCCGGTTGCGCTGGGGATTATTGAACCGTCTGACCGTCGTTATCTGGCGCTGGGCGTGCTGGCCGGGATCGTCACCATTCCGATTGGCTGTATCGCGGGTGGTTTGGTCGCGATGTACTCCGGCGTCGAAATCAACGGTCAACCGGTGGAGTTCACCTTCGCGCTGATCCTGATGAACATGATCCCGGTACTGATCGTAGCTGTGCTGGTGGCGCTGGGTCTGAAATTTATCCCGGAAAAAATGATCAACGGCTTCCAGATCTTCGCGAAATTCCTGGTGGCGTTAATCACCCTCGGTCTGGCGGCAGCGGTAATTAAGTTCCTGCTCGGCTGGGAGCTGATTCCGGGTCTTGATCCCATCTTTATGGCGCCGGGCGACAAGCCGGGTGAAGTGATGCGCGCCATCGAAGTTATCGGCTCTATCTCCTGCGTGCTGCTTGGTGCGTACCCGATGGTGCTCCTGCTGACCCGCTGGTTTGAAAAACCGCTGATGAGCGTCGGTAACCTGTTAAAAGTCAATAACATTGCGGCTGCGGGTATGGTCGCGACGCTGGCGAACAACATCCCAATGTTCGGCATGATGAAGAATATGGATACCCGCGGCAAAGTGATCAACTGCGCCTTTGCGGTCTCTGCGGCCTTCGCCTTGGGTGACCACTTAGGTTTCGCCGCTGCCAACATGAACGCCATGATCTTCCCAATGATTGTCGGCAAGCTGATTGGCGGCGTAACGGCGATTGGTGTGGCTATGCTGTTGGTACCGAAAGATGAAAACGTGCCAGCAGAAGTAGAAACCAACCCGGAGGCGCAATCGTGAATACTCGCCAGCTACTGAGCGTCGGTATTGATATCGGCACCACCACCACTCAGGTGATCTTTTCGCGCCTTGAGCTGGTTAACCGTGCGGCGGTGTCGCAGGTGCCGCGCTATGAATTTATCAAACGCGAAATTAGCTGGCAAAGCCCGGTGTTCTTCACGCCTGTTGATAAGCAGGGCGGGTTGAAAGAGGCCGAACTTAAAGCACTGATCCTGGCCCAGTATCAGGCGGCAGGCATCGCGCCTGAGAGTGTTGATTCCGGCGCGATCATCATCACCGGAGAAAGCGCCAAAACCCGCAACGCCCGCCCGGCGGTAATGACGCTCTCCCAGTCGCTGGGGGACTTCGTGGTTGCCAGCGCCGGTCCGCATCTGGAGTCGGTGATCGCCGGTCACGGTGCGGGCGCACAAACGCTGTCTGAGCAGAAGTTGTGCCGTGTACTGAATATCGACATCGGTGGCGGGACGTCGAACTACGTGCTGTTCGACGCCGGAAAAGTCAGCGGTTCGGCCTGCCTGAACGTGGGTGGGCGACTGCTGGAAACCGACGGTCAGGGGCGCGTGGTGCATGCGCATCAGCCGGGACAGATGATTGTTGATGACGTATTTGGTCCAGGCTTTGACGCCCGAACGCTTAACGCCGCACAGCTGGTCCAGGTAGCAAGACGCATGGCGGCGCTGATTGTGGAGGTGATTGACGGCACGCTTTCACCGCTGGCGCAGGCGCTGATGCAAACCGGTCTGCTGCCTGCGGGCGTGAAACCGGAAGTGATTACGTTGTCCGGCGGGGTGGGCGAGTGCTACCGCAACCAACCTGCCGATCCGTTCTGTTTTTCCGACATTGGGCCGCTGCTCGCCACGGCGTTGCATGAACATCCGCGCCTGCGTGAGATGAACGTGCAGTTCCCGGCGCAAACCGTGCGCGCCACGGTGATTGGCGCCGGGGCGCATACGCTGTCGCTTTCTGGCAGCACCATCTGGCTGGAAGGCGTGGCGCTTCCGCTGCGCAATCTGCCGGTGGCGATTCCGGTTGATGAGGCTGATTTGGTGGCCGCCTGGCAACAGGCGTTGATGCAGCTCGATCTGGATCCGCAAACGGACGCCTACGTGCTGGCGCTACCCGGTTCTCTGCCGGTGCGCTACGCCGCGTTGTTAACGGTAATTGATGCGCTGCTGGCTTTTGTCACGCGCTATCCGAATCCGCATCCCCTGCTGGTGGTAGCCGAGCAGGATTTTGGTAAAGCCCTGGGCATGCTGTTACGCCCACAGTTACAGCAACACCCGCTGGCGGTCATCGATGAGGTGGTTGTCCGGGCGGGGGACTATATCGACATTGGTACGCCTCTTTTTGGCGGATCGGTTGTGCCGGTGACGGTGAAATCACTCGCATTTCCTTCCTGAGGGAACGACTTATGAAACTAAAGACCACATTGTTCGGCAATGTTTATCAGTTTAAGGATGTTAAAGAGGTGCTGGCAAAAGCCAACGAACTGCGTTCGGGGGATGTGCTGGCAGGGGTAGCTGCAACCAGTTCGCAGGAACGCGTGGCGGCCAAGCAGGTGCTGTCGGAAATGACGGTAGCGGATATCCGCAATAACCCGGTGATTTCCTATGAAGAGGACTGCGTGACGCGTCTGATTCAGGATGACGTCAACGAAACGGCCTATAACCGCATTAAAAACTGGAGTATCAGCGAGCTGCGCGAGTACGTGCTGAGCGATGAAACCTCTGTTGATGACATTGCGTTTACGCGTAAAGGGTTAACGTCGGAAGTGGTCGCCGCGGTAGCAAAAATCTGCTCCAACGCGGACCTGATCTACGGCGGTAAGAAAATGCCGGTGATCAAAAAGGCTAACACCACTATCGGTCTGCCGGGCACCTTTAGCTGCCGTTTGCAGCCGAACGACACCCGTGACGACGTGCAGAGTATTGCGGCGCAAATCTATGAAGGGCTGTCTTTCGGGGCGGGCGATGCGGTGATCGGCGTAAACCCGGTAACAGATGACGTGGAAAACTTAAGCCGCGTGCTCGATACCGTGTACGGCGTTATCGATAAATTCAACATTCCGACCCAGGGCTGCGTACTGGCGCACGTTACCACCCAGATTGAAGCGATTCGTCGCGGCGCGCCGGGGGGGCTTATCTTCCAGAGTATCTGTGGTAGCGAAAAAGGCTTAAAAGAGTTTGGCGTGGAGCTGGCAATGCTGGATGAAGCGCGCGCCGTGGGCGCTGAATTCAACCGTATCGCCGGGGAAAACTGCCTGTACTTCGAAACCGGACAAGGTTCTGCGCTCTCCGCTGGCGCTAACTTCGGCGCCGATCAGGTGACAATGGAAGCGCGTAACTACGGGCTGGCGCGGCACTACGATCCGTTCCTCGTGAATACCGTCGTGGGCTTTATCGGGCCGGAATATCTCTACAACGACCGTCAGATCATTCGCGCGGGCTTAGAAGATCACTTCATGGGCAAGCTGAGCGGCATCTCAATGGGCTGTGACTGCTGCTACACCAACCATGCTGATGCTGACCAGAACCTTAACGAAAACCTGATGATTCTGCTCGCCACCGCTGGTTGCAACTACATCATGGGCATGCCGCTCGGTGACGACATCATGCTCAACTATCAGACCACCGCATTCCACGATACCGCGACCGTGCGCCAGTTGCTGAACCTGCGCCCGTCGCCGGAGTTTGAACGCTGGCTGGAAACCATGGGCATTATGGCAAACGGTCGCCTGACCAAACGGGCGGGCGATCCGTCACTGTTCTTCTGATGATGCGGGGATGAAACACGATGGATCAAAAACAGATTGAAGAAATTGTACGCAGCGTAATGGCGTCAATGGGGGAGTCGCAGCCGCAGGCTCAAGAACCGTCAGCACCAGCAAAATGCAGTACCACGCAGTGCGCCGCGCCGACCGGTGAAAGCTGTGCGATGGACTTAGGTTCAGCCGAAGCCAAAGCGTGGATAGGCGTTGAGAATCCGCACCGTGCAGAGGTGTTGACTGAACTGCGTCGCAGTACCGCTGCGCGTGTTTGTACCGGGCGCGCCGGTCCTCGTCCGCGTACCCAGGCGCTGCTGCGCTTCCTGGCTGACCACTCGCGTTCGAAAGATACGGTGTTAAAAGAAGTGCCGGAAGAGTGGGTAAAAGCGCAAGGGCTGCTGGAAGTGCGTTCGGAAATCAGTGACAAAAACCTGTATCTGACGCGCCCGGATCTGGGCCGTCGTCTAAGTGCGGAAGCCATTGAAGCGCTGAAATCGCAGTGTGTAATGAACCCGGATGTGCAGGTGATTATCTCTGATGGCTTGTCTACCGACGCTATCACCGCCAACTACGAAGAGATTCTGCCGCCGTTGTTATCAGGCTTAAAACAGGCCGGGCTGAAGGTCGGAACCCCGTTCTTCGTTCGCTATGGTCGTGTGAAAATCGAAGATCAGATCGGCGAACTGCTGGGCGCTAAAGTGGTGATTCTGCTGGTGGGTGAACGTCCGGGCCTCGGCCAGTCGGAAAGTCTCTCCTGCTACGCCGTCTATTCGCCGCGCGTGGCGACAACCGTTGAAGCTGACCGTACCTGTATCTCGAACATTCACCAGGGCGGTACGCCACCGGTAGAAGCAGCGGCGGTAATTGTGGATTTGGCCAAGCGCATGCTGGAGCAAAAAGCCTCCGGCATCAATATGACCCGTTAAGGAGGCATCATGCCAGCATTAGATTTGATTAGACCTTCAGTCACCGCAATGCGTGTGATTGCCTCGGTAAATGACGGTTTTGCCCGTGAGCTTAAATTACCGCCACATATACGTAGCCTCGGACTCATCACAGCAGATTCTGATGACGTGGCGTATATTGCCGCAGACGAAGCGACAAAACAGGCGATGGTGGAAGTGGTTTATGGCCGCTCGCTGTATGCCGGCGCGGCGCACAGTCCCTCTCCAACCTCGGGCGAAGTACTGATTATGCTCGGTGGCCCAAACCCGGCTGAAGTTCGCGCGGGTCTGGACGCGATGGTGGCCAACATTGAAAGCGGTGCAGCGTTCCAATGGGCGAATGATGCAGAAAATACTGCTTTCCTGGCGCACGTAGTTTCGCGTACCGGTTCGTATCTTTCCGCGACGGCGGGATGTCGACTTGGCGATCCGATGGCGTATCTGGTGGCACCGCCGCTGGAAGCAACATTTGGTATTGATGCGGCGCTGAAATCTGCCGATGTACAACTGGTGACCTACGTGCCACCGCCGTCAGAAACCAACTACTCAGCAGCGTTTTTGACCGGTAGCCAGGCCGCTTGTAAAGCCGCATGTAACGCCTTTGCCGATGCCGTTCTGGATATTGCCCGTAATCCAATCCAGCGCGCGTAAGAGAGGTTGTGATGATCAATGCACTGGGATTACTGGAAGTGGATGGCATGGTGGCTGCCGTAGACGCGGCGGATGCCATGCTGAAAGCCGCGAATGTACGCCTGCTGAGCCACGAAGTGCTCGATCCTGGCAGGCTGACGCTGGTCGTGGAAGGCGATCTGGCGGCGTGCCGTGCAGCGCTGGATGCCGGCAGCGCTGCCGCCGCGCGTACGGGCCGTGTTATCAGCCGTAAGGAGATAGGCCGACCGGACGATGACACCCAGTGGCTGATCGGCGGTTTTAAGCGCCAGCCGAAGAAACCAGAACAGAAGCCAGAAGTGAAAACAGACGTAAAAGCACAGAAGACGCAGGGCGCCCCGTTGACGTCTGAATCTTCTGAACAACTTCTGACGCTGTTGGCATCGGTCCGTCAAGGAATGACGGCAGGGGAAGTGGCTGCCCACTTTGGCTGGTCACTTGATGAAGCCAGAAAGGCGCTGGAACAGCTCTTTTCTGACGGAGCGTTGCGTAAACGCAGTAGTCGCTATCGCTTAAAAAATTAACCTGTCGGAGGGCCGGGGGCTTCGTTGAAGCTTCCGGCTTAAAAGATCATGAAAAAGAACCGTACTGCAAACCTGCACCATCTTTATCATGAAGCATTACCCGAAGACGTTAAACTTACGCCGAAAGTCGAGGTGGACAACGTTCACCAGCGGCGAACAACGGATGTGTATGAACACGCGCTGACGATTACCGCCTGGCAGCAGATTTACGACCAGTTGCATCCGGGAAAATTTCATGGCGAGTTCACGGAAATCCTGCTCGACGATATTCAGGTTTTCCGTGAATACACCGGACTCGCGCTGCGCCAGTCGTGCCTGGTCTGGCCGAACTCGTTCTGGTTTGGTATTCCGGCCACGCGCGGCGAACAGGGATTTATTGGCGCCCAGTGTCTGGGCAGTGCTGAAATTGCTACCCGTCCAGGCGGGACGGAGTTTGAACTGAGTACGCCGGATGATTACACCATTCTGGGGGTTGTCATTTCGGAAGAGACGATTGCCCGTCAGGCCAACTTCCTGCATAACCCGGAAAGGGTGCTGCACATGCTGCGCAACCAGTCGGCGCTGGAAGTCAAAGAACAGCACAAAGCCGCGCTATGGGGCTTTGTGCAGCAGGCGCTGGCGACGTTTAGCGAGAATCCGGAGAACCTGCGCCAACCTGCGGTACGCAAGGTGTTGGGCGATAACCTGCTGCTGGCGATGGGGACTATGCTGGAAGAAGCGCAGCCGATTATAACCGCTGAGAGCATCAGCCATCAGAGCTATCGTCGTTTGCTGTCGCGTGCGCGCGAATATGTGTTGGAAAACATGTCAGAGCCGCTGACCGTGCTCGATTTGTGTAACCAACTGCACGTCAGCCGCCGGACGTTGCAAAACGCCTTTCACGCGATCCTGGGTATTGGTCCGAATGCCTGGTTAAAACGTATTCGCCTGAACGCCGTGCGTCGCGAGCTGATAAGCCCGTGGTCGCAAAGTTCGACGGTGAAAGATGCAGCCATGCAGTGGGGATTCTGGCATTTAGGGCAGTTTGCTACCGATTACCAGCAGTTGTTCGCGGAAAAACCGTCGTTGACGCTGCATCAGCGTATGCGGCATTGGGCGTGATGAGATTATGTTGCCGGATGCGACGCTTTGCGTCTTATCAGGCCTACAGGACGGCATCGTTGTAGGCCTGATAAGCGCAGCGCCATCAGGCAATCACACCCAGTCGCGGACCTGAATAAACTCGCTAAGGGCAGCTTCCGGGCTGTTCGCTTCCGGCTGCCAGTCATACTCCCAGCGCACCAGCGGCGGCATCGACATCAGAATCGATTCGGTGCGCCCGCCAGTCTGCAGACCGAACAACGTGCCGCGATCCCACACCAGGTTAAATTCGACATAGCGCCCGCGACGATAAAGCTGGAAGTTGCGCTCGCGCTCGCCCCAATTCATCGCTTTGCGGCGTTCGACGATGGGTAGATACGCCCCGGTGTAACCATGCCCCACCGCCTGCATAAAGGCGAAGCAGTGGTCGAAATCCGGCGTATTCAAATCATCAAAAAACAGCCCGCCAATGCCGCGCTGCTCGTTGCGGTGTTTAAGGAAGAAGTAGTCATCGCACCACTTTTTGTAACGGGGATAAACGTCTTCACCGAACGGCTGACACAGATCCCGCGCCGTACGGTGCCAGTGTACCGCATCTTCTTCAAAGCCGTAGTAGGGCGTTAAGTCAAAGCCGCCGCCAAACCACCAGACTGGGTCGGCGCCCGGTTTTTCCGCGATAAAAAACCGCACGTTGGCATGGCTGGTCGGAATGTAGGGATTCTGCGGGTGCACCACCAGCGAGACGCCCATGGCCTCAAAGCTGCGCCCGGCAAGCTCAGGTCGATGGGCGGTAGCCGAGGCCGGCATCGCATCGCCGTGGACGTGAGAGAAGTTGACGCCCGCTTGCTCGAAAATACCGCCGTTACGCAGCACCCGGCTGCGCCCACCGCCGCCCGCTTCGCGCTGCCAGCTATCTTCAACAAACTCGGCGCCGTCTATGGCGGATAACTGCTGGCAAATATCATCCTGCAGGCTAAGCAGGAACTGTTTTACGCGCTGTGCATCGGGCTTCATGATTAACGTTTCTTCGAGTGTGCTTTCTGGTTATCAAACCAGTGGAAATAGCTGATGATGCCATTGGCGATAGCGGTAGCAATTTTTTGCCGAAATGCCGCCGTGCCCAGCAGTCGTTCTTCTTCCGGGTTGGTAATGAACGACGTTTCGACCAGCACCGAAGGAATTGAGGGTGATTTTAGCACCACGAAGGCGGCCTGTTCCGTGCTGCGACTGTGCAGACGGTGTACCGGCTTGATCTTCTTAAGAATATGCGAGCCTAACGTCAGGCTGTTTTTAATGGTATCGGTTTGCACCAGATCGAACAGCACCTGCTGCAACAAATGGTCTTTATCGGTGGTTTTTTTCCCGGCGACTTCATCGGCGCGGTTTTCGCGATCGGAAAGATACTTCGCCATGGCGCTACTGGCCCCGCGATTGGACAACGCGAAGACCGATGCGCCCGCAGCACTCGGGTTGGTAAAACCGTCGGCGTGGATCGACATAAAAAGATCGGCCCCATGTTTGTGGGCAATCTCGACGCGATCGTAGAGCGGAATAAACGTATCGCCGGAGCGGGTCAGACGCGCATCAATCCCTTGGTTACGAAGAATCGAGCGCACGTTTTTGGCAATCGCCAGTACCACGTGCTTTTCTTTCGAACCGTTGCGGCCAATTGCGCCGGTATCAATACCACCGTGACCCGGATCAAGGACAACCACGCGTTTAGCGCCTGATTTTTTCGCTTTCGGTTTGCTGTGTCCATTACTGGTCTTAAGCGCTTCTTCTTTAGCGATGGCTTGCGACATGCCTGACAGCGTCAGGGCGGCCAGCCCGGCTTTCAACACCTGGCGGCGCGATGTGAGTGTTTTTAGTGGTTTAAAAGTGCTCATACGGCCTGAGTTGTAAAAAAAAAGGTTCTAAACGTTATATCGTATCGCGTTGTCCGTTGCGACGGATCGGGATAAGAATTGTTTTACTTTTCATTTCAATACGTGACAATTC
The DNA here is from genome assembly GCF_053309355.1 of Citrobacter freundii complex sp. 2025EL-00176. Classification (NCBI taxonomy): domain Bacteria; kingdom Pseudomonadati; phylum Pseudomonadota; class Gammaproteobacteria; order Enterobacterales; family Enterobacteriaceae; genus Citrobacter; species Citrobacter freundii complex sp. 2025EL-00176. The sequence goes on from NZ_JBRYHT010000014.1 coordinate 75,061, forward strand.
CGTATTATGCCATTTTTTCCGCCGCTTCGCGTCAGATATTGGCTAAATCAGCCGTTCGCGCCATAATCGCTTTTTAACGTCCTGAAAAGGTAACCAATACCATGGAAATACGCGTTTTTCGCCAGGAAGATTTCGAAGAGGTGATCACCCTCTGGGAGCGCTGTGATTTGCTGCGTCCATGGAATGACCCGGAAATGGACATTGAGCGTAAAGTAAATCATGACGTCAGCTTGTTCCTGGTCGCTGAAGTGAACGGCGAGGTGGTCGGTACGGTGATGGGCGGATACGACGGGCATCGCGGCTCGGCCTATTACCTGGGCGTGCATCCTGAGTTTCGCGGTCGCGGCATCGCCAATGCGCTGCTTAACCGACTGGAGAAAAAGCTCATCGCCCGCGGGTGTCCGAAGATTCAAATCATGGTGCGTGAAGATAATGATCTGGTGTTGGGCATGTATGAACGCCTGGGCTATGAACATGCGGATGTACTCAATCTCGGTAAGCGCTTGATCGAAGATGAAGAGTACTGAGTTCCATCCCGCCGACTATGACGGTCACGGACGTCTGCGACTGCCTTTTCTCTTCTGGTGCGTACTGTTGCTGCAGGCACGCACCTGGGTTCTGTTTGTGATTGCCGGTTCTTCCCGTGAGCAGGGCAACACACTACTGAATCTGTTTTATCCCGATCATGACGCGTTCTGGCTGGGATTGCTTCCCGGCGTGCCCGCGGTGCTGGCGTTTTTACTCAGCGGGCGGCGTTTTGCGTTTCCTGTTTTGTGGCGCTGGCTGCGCGGATTACTGATTCTCGCGCAACTGGTGCTGCTGTGCTGGCAGCCAGTGATGTGGCTGGCAGGCGATCGGGTCAACGGCGTCGGGCTGGCGCTGCTGGTGGCGGATATCGTCGCGCTGGTCTGGCTGTTAACCAATCAACGTCTGCGCGCCTGTTTCTCCGTTGAGAAAGAATAACGGCACTTTTTGGCGAAACGGGACTCCAAGCAACGTTGATAAATAAGGAAGGAAGTGAAATGAAATCACTGCGTTTGACTTTATGCGCGATGCCGCTGCTATTGACCGGGTGTTCAACGCTGTCGTCGGTGAACTGGTCTGCCGCCAATCCGTGGAACTGGTTTGGTTCTTCAACGCAGGTCACTGAGCAGGGCGTCGGCGCGTTAACAGGCGCTACGCCGTTGGATGAAAAAACGATTGCTGATGCGCTGGACGGTGATTACCGCCTGCGTAGCGGGATGAAGACTGATAACGGAAATGTGGTGCGTTTCTTTGAAGCGATGAAAGATGACCAACTGGCAATGGTCATCAATGGCAGCCAGGGAACCATCAGCCGTATTGATGTCCTGGACAGCGATATTTCATCAGACGCGGGTGTCGAAATCGGTACACCGTTTAGCGACCTTTACACCAAAGCCTTTGGTAACTGCCAGAAGGCAACTGGTGATGACAGCGCGAACGTTGAATGTAAAGCTGAAGGAAGTCAGCATATTAGCTATATTTTTTCCGGCGAATGGAGCGGGCCTGAGGGCTTAATGCCGTCGGACGACACGCTGAAAACGTGGAAAGTCAGCAAAATTATCTGGCGGCGTTAATTTGCGTCTGAACAAATCGACTTGCTAAAAAAACAGGTAGAATAGCGCCAATCAATGCCACGAGGTCGTGGCATCTTTTTTTCAGGAGGAACAATGTCTCAGGTTCAGAGTGGCATTTTGCCAGAACATTGCCGCGCGGCGATTTGGATTGAAGCCAATGTTAAAGGCGACGTTGAGGCCCTGCGTGCGGCCAGCAAAACCTTTGCCGATAAACTGGCGACCTTTGAAGCGAAGTTCCCGGATGCGCACCTGGGCGCGGTTGTGGCTTTCGGCAACAACACCTGGCGTGCATTAAGCGGCGGCGTTGGGGCGGAAGAGTTAAAAGACTTTATCCCTTACGGTAAAGGCCTGGCGCCGGCCACCCAATATGATGTGCTGATCCATATTCTCTCTTTGCGTCACGACGTGAATTTCTCCGTCGCGCAGGCGGCAATGGAAGCATTTGGCGACTGTATTGACGTCAAAGAAGAGATCCACGGTTTCCGTTGGGTGGAAGAACGCGATCTCAGCGGCTTTGTTGACGGTACGGAAAACCCGGCAGGTGAAGAAACGCGCCGTGACGTCGCGGTGATCAAAGATGGCGTGGATGCTGGTGGCAGCTATGTATTTGTGCAGCGTTGGGAACATAACCTGAAGCAGCTTAACCGCATGAGCATTCACGACCAGGAAATGATGATTGGTCGTACCAAGGAAGCCAACGAAGAGATCGACGGTGATGACCGTCCGGTTACCTCTCACCTGAGCCGCGTCGACCTTAAAGAAGACGGTAAAGGGCTGAAAATTGTGCGCCAGAGCCTGCCGTACGGTACCGCCAGCGGCACACACGGTCTCTATTTCTGCGCCTACTGCGCACGTCTGCACAACATTGAGCAGCAGTTGCTGAGTATGTTTGGCGACACCGATGGCAAACGTGACGCGATGCTGCGCTTCACCAAACCAGTGACCGGCGGCTATTACTTTGCCCCATCGCTGGACCGCCTGATGGCGCTATAGTGTATTAACATTTTTAGTAAAGTTGTCTACGGACAATACTGAAAAGGGTCAATCGTTATATTGCAACGGCTTCTGTAAAAAGAAGCCGTTTTTATATTCTATAAACTGCTTTTTCGGTCATAGAATATATTAATGATTCATTTAGTTGTTTTTAAAAAAACTTTTAAAAATAAAAGTAATGTTGAGGTGCATATAATATTATTTAAAAATAAAAGAATAAATAGGTGACTTTGTTACTTCATATTGCTTTTGTGAATGTTTTTGGTTTTTTTATATTGCTTATTATATTGATATTTTCTTAAAAATAAACTCCCATGTTTCTTTTATTGCTTTGGTAAATATAATATCCGCCAGGAACTATTCTAAATTGGTGTTTTTATGGAAGATTGGAACAATGGAAGAGAGTAACCCATGGCCAACGTTTGTTGATGCGTTTTCAACAGTGTTATGTATTTTTATATTTTTAATGTTAGTTTTCGTACTTAACAGTATGCTAATTATGTATGAAAGCTCTAAAAAACGTTACGAAGCGCCTTCTCTGGTTGAACAAACTGTTCAGGCAGTAGCATCCCCGACACGCGGTAGCGAAGCCAGCAGCAGCGCTACCAGCATGACATCCAATCAAACACGTACGGGTGATCAATCACAAAATCAGCCTACTGAAGGTGATAAAAAAAATGGTAGCCAGGACGCTGATGCCGATATGCTGGCCACAGCCTCTTCTGCAGATTCCACTGCCGCTTCAGCAGCGTCTACTGGTAGCGTAACGGAGCAGGCAAGCCATGATGAAGTGATTCGACTGGCCGACAATCAAACGGCTACCTCGATTAAAGGGCAGGCTTCCGGCCAATTTGATACCTCGACAGCGACCCCATCCTGGGAGACTCAAGGCCACCAGTTTATTATTCATTTTAAATCAATGGAGCAAGGCTATCCGCAAGAGGTCATTGATGAGATGGATAAATGGTTTGGCGGAGATAAGCCGGTTAGTATTGCGGTTTATGCTTACGTCAGCCCTTCTATCGCTATTTCCGATGCTATGCGTCTGGCCTACGAACGTGGTGTGATCTTGCTGAAGGTCGTCAAAAGCAAATATCCCAACACGGAAGTTTCTATCTCAGTCGTTAATGATGCAACCACGTTGACGAATAGTGCCGTCATTACTAAGAGTGAATGATAAATAATGTATAACTTAAAGCGGTATCATGCATTTATTATTGCATTAGTGTTCGCATTTTTGCCTGTTATTTTGCTGTGTATTCCCGGTTTACGTGCCTATGTTTTTGAAACATGGCATGTCGCGGCATTCTACAGTTCCATCATTATTATTATGTATCTGACGGGTACATTTATTGTTATTTTCTCATTTATTGAAATAAGTAAGTGCGTAACTGTATTACGTAATAAGAATGCACAGAAACACTCTTATTTACTTGGTGATGCCAACAAGATTGTTTTCTCAGTGAGCCATGGTCTTGATGATGATACTGTTGCCACGCTGTATGAAAGCATGGATAACAGCGTGAATCGTAAGCAGAACCAGAGTCTGGCTGCGGTTATGACCTGCGCAAACCTGTCTACCATGATTGGCCTGTTGGGTACCTTCGCGGGCTTATCAATGACGATTGCCTCGGTCATCTCGTTACTGGAGAAATCGCAAATCACCGGCGGTAACGAGGCGGATACGTTAGGAATTATCGTCAGCGTGGTCTCCTCCCTTGCTGAACCGCTGAAAGGAATGAATACCGCATTCGTTTCATCAATCTATGGGGTGGTGAGCGCTATTTTACTTAACGTGATGTGTTCTTTCCTGCGTGGAGAGTTCACCCGTTTAGCCATCGATTTACGCAATGCGCGCCTTGATTTCGTCAGAGAATGTCATGAGCGCAGTAAAAACTCTGCGATCGGAAAAACAAAAACCCTGCGTCTGATAACCGATCTGGACGATGTTATCAAAGAGTTTAAAGCGGGGATGTTCGGCTTTCAGGAACGCCTGACCAACGCATTTGACGCCAGCAACAACATGCTGAATTCACTTCTAAGTTGCACTGTAGAAGGTTCTCGTAAGACTGAGTTATTTAATGACACCCTTATTACCGCGGTTCACCAACAGGTTGAACAGTTACAGCAAATAGACAAGTGCATCACCTCGAACCATTCCGCTTTACTCGGGATTGAGAAAGAGATCGGTGCGTCTACGCAAGCCTTGGTCAATCAGGGAACGCATCTTGCAGCGCTAACCGAAAGTCAATCTTTGCTGCAGGCCAGTCAGCAACAGCTTATGGTTACGCTTGAGTCTCAGAGTAGCACGTTGGGCGAATTACTGGTCGCGCAAGCGCATACCCATCATGCTGTCCTCGAGGCCAGTGATGGTATTGGGCACCTCGATGCAAACGTGGGTGAGCTTCATACAGTTGCTGAGTGCCACTTTAACGAGCAGGCTTCACTTCTGGCAGGTGTCTCTGGCGCAGTTGAAGCTGCCGAACGTGCCAACCTCGAGCGCCATCATGAAACTGTCGCCACGCTCGATAGTCAGTCACAGACGTTTGAACCTCTGCTTGGGCAAATTGCCGGAATGCATCGCAACCTGCAAAAAGAAATTAATGTCCTTAAGGAGAAAAAAAGCCATGAATAAATCCGTCATCGCTTTGCTTATCCTGGGAAGTTCGCTGCCGGTGGCAATCTGTGCTCATGCAGATCCAGGAAACCATACGTTGCCGCTGCGGACGTTAATTGTGGATGCCCTAAACTCGCAACCTTCTGTGGCCATTGCTTCGTGGGAGACCGAGATGCGTCACCAGGAGACGAACATGAGCAAAGCTTCTCTCTATCCGACGTTGGACGTTTCGTCTGAGGCAATCCATAAAAAAACGGACGATTATAATAATGAGCAGAACGTAGAGAATAAATTAACCCTCGCTTACCGTATCGCAGATTTTGGCGTCAGAAGCAGCAATATTTCGAAGTCTGAGCAGCAGGAAGAGGCCAGTAAATACGATTTCCAGCAGGAGTTACTCACGACCGCACAAAAAACGGCCGATGCCTATTTATCCGTGGAAAAAACCCGACAGATACTTGCGGTGATCGACGGCGAGAAAGTCTTTTACAAGCAAATGCTGAACGATTTCTCCGATCTCATCGCTGCGGGCGCGGCGATGCAATCGGATATCCGTAAAGTTCAGGTATCTATCGACTCTTTAAGCACCCAAGAGCTGAATTTCCGTGCGCAACTGGATACGCAATTGATGATGCTGCGTAACCTCACGGGAGACAATGTCACCGCTGAAAATTTGGGTAAGCTGCCTGATTTTTTCAATAAATACCCTTTTAATGCTGATAAAGATGCGGTTTATAAAAAAATTATGCAGGATAATCCAACATATCTTTCTTTGACGAAAGCTATATCTGCAGCAAATGCTGAATATTCGGCGGCAAAATCAGCTAATTACCCTGTTGTCGATTTCAATGCCCACTACACGGACAATAATCCCACTAAAGATGCCCAGCAGGATGATTATGAGGATGAGATCCAGGTTGGTGTTAAAGTAGGATTTAATATTTTTAATGGCTTTAAGAATCAATCGGAGGCAGCTAAGTTTAGCGCGAAATATACCCAGGCAAAACTTGGCCTTGATGACTTTATTTTTAAAACGCGTAACGGTGTTGATGCTTCTGTCTCTAAATATTTAACGGGAAAAGATTCATTAGCTATATCTAAACGATCCTATGAAAATGCCGGCAAACTGATTGAGCTGTATAAAGAAGAATTCAAATTAGGTCAAAAATCACTGCTCGACTTTATCTCCAGTCGGAATGAACACTACCAGGCTAACCTGACTATGATTGAGTCACAATTCTCTATCTATCAGGCTAAGCTCGAACAGATGGCTCAACTCGCCGATCTGTTACATGAATTGTATCTGGAACCCGGCCAGATACAGCCTAAAAGTGGTTCTCTGTCGCAATGAACAGAAAACAATGTGACCATCTGATGATGGTCATCATCGTGATGACCTTCGTCATACTCCTACTTTTTAGCCTGATAAAGATCAATTCGGTCGTGCATGGCAGCGGTGTCATTATCAATAAAGATAACACCCAGGTTGTTTCTCTTTCTAAAGGTGGAACGATTGATGCTATTCATGTCGCCGAGGGGGATTTTGTTACTAAAGGCCAGATCCTTGCCGAAACATCTAATTTTGATATTCAGAAAGAAAATGAACGCATCCAGGCTCAGCATCGCTATCTTACCTTGTACATCAAAGAAATGATGGCAGTTCTGGCCTGGGAGCAAAATTATACTCTCTTTGATACTAGCAATATTACGAACCAGGACTTGATTGGCAATATACAATTGTTAATTAGTCAGAGCAAAACAAAGGAAAACAAAATCAACAGCCTCAATTCTGAAATTGAGCGTTTAGGTATTTCTAAAATCAGCAAGAACAGTGAACTATTACTTGTTCAAGAAGAGGTTAATATTCTTTCACCCTTGGTTAAAAAGGGTATTAGTTCTTATACCATTCTGCTGGCAAAAAAACAGGCGGCAGTACGTCTCAAGTCTGAGCTTATCGATATTGAAAATCAGGTTGTGGCGAAATCGGAAGAGATAAAGGTGATCCGTAGTGAGATAAATGACAATATATTTACCTTTCGTAATACTTTGTCGAAAAGCCTTGTCGATGCTCAACATGAAGCGGCGCTTAATGACTCTGCCATTAGTGTATTACAAAAGCAGATGAAAGAATCTCTTGTCCGCTCTCCTATTGATGGCGTTATTTATCAAATCAACAAAAATGCCTTTACCAAAGGCGGTGTGATCCAGGCTGCGGACTCTCTGTTTGAGATCAAACCGATGTCAACCAAAATGCTTGCTGAAGTAAAAATACAGCCTAAAGATCGCGATCAAATTTATGTTGGTGGTTCGGTTAACGTGAAAATTCTCTCCTTTATTCTCTCGGGGACAAAACCTTATACCGGAGTGGTTGAGCAAATCAGTCCAGATTCCTACGAAGATACAGTTAATGGAAATACGGTGAGGTACTATAAGGCAATCGTCGTATTCACTATCGGTACGAGGGAACGTGATGTTATCAAACCTGGAATGACGGTAGATGCATTCGTTATTACAGGTAACCACAGCATATTAAAATATCTCGCCTCGCCATTGTTGCGTGGCCTTCAACAAGTTTTCAGTGAGCCGGTCATCACTGACAGTAAATCAACTCATTAATTCAGGGTGATAATATGAGTAATACTATTTTTGCAAGCAATGATTCAGTGGTCGACTTACAGCAGTATGGTTCTATGGATAGTGCCAAAGTCGTCATTAGTGGGACCGACTTTAAATTTATTTTTCCTGGGAATGTGGTGGTTAACGTTATTAACGGCGCGCTCTATTCAAGCCTTGAAAATAACCACGTTCGCTTTAAATTCCATGGGAGTGATGTCTCCGGTCAGCAACTACTGAAAACGATCGACTTAAGTAATCTCCAGCTTGAACGGCTTGATTCTGCACTGTCAGATCAGCGTCAGGAACATGTACTGAAAGATAATATCAATAAGATTAGCGAGATTGATGCGAAAGCCCTTGAAGAAGCTAAGAAAGAGGCTGCTGAGATTAAGCATGAAGCAGAAAAAATGCGCGCTGAAGCTGAAGAGGCGCAGAAAGCTTCCGCAGAAGTCCAAAATCAGCTTGAGGAATTCCTTAATGATAAAGCTCAGAGTAATAGCCAAAATGGCGCAATTTCTCAGAACCAGGGAGAAGAGCAACTTGATGCTAGTCTTTATCATAAAAAATATGACGATGACTCTGTCGCTGAGGCCAGTCGTTTAATTTTCTCTGATTACTCTTCCAGTTCATCCAGTTCTTCAAGCTCATCAGACTCTGACGAAACGACCGTTGACGTAAAACCTATTGATGTGACCCTTAAACTCGATGAGGGCAGTGATTCTGGGATAAAGAACGATAATATAACCAACATCACCACACCGCTGTTTGTGGGGTCCACCGATCCCGGTTTAACGGTTTCACTGCGCATTGATGGTGTGGTTGTCGTAGTCACAACCTCCGATGCAATGGGTAATTTTTCTTTCGCTAGCGGAACGGTGCTGGCTGACGGGCAACACAACGTCCAGGTCGATGTGACGGACGGGCAGGGTGGAAGCGGTAGCGCGAAACTTATCGTCACCATTGATACTGTTATCGCAGCCCCTACTTTCGAACTTGACGATCAGTACGCTATTCCTGAAGCAGATCGCATTGAGGGTGAAAATCTTACACGTTTTACCGATGCGAAAATTATTGGTGAAGCTGAAGCGGGCTCGCAGGTTGCTATCTATGCCAACGGCATTCTGCTTACCACGGTCACAGTAGATTCTGAGGGTACTTGGTCCTATCAGTTTAGTGGTTCAGAATTAACTGAAGGCATTAATAATATTGAGATTGAAGCTACGGATAAAGCGGGAAACACAGCATCAACGGCTGGTGTTATTACATTGGATACTATTCCCCCAGAAACTCCTGTTATTATTCTTGATGAAATCAGTGATACAGGTATGTCCCCTACCGATAGCCTGACCAACGATAAAACACCGTCCCTTCATGGTAATGCTGAACCAGACTCCACGCTTGAATTATATCTTAACGGATATAAAGTTACCGATATTACCGTAGATGCCATGGGGAATTGGCAATATACTCTGCCGGAAAATAAAATTACCGCTGATGGTATTTATACTTTCGAAGTGGTTTCTTCCGATCGTGCCGGTAATACCTCGACCGCACAAATAGATGTTACTGTCGACACCGATATTGATGCGTTCACGCTGGCTATGACCAGCCAGTCAGATAGCGGAATTGTCGGAGACAATTATACAAACGATACTTACCCAGCATTTACCGGTAAAACTGACCCAAATAGTCATATTGTGGTCACTAACCTGATGACCGGGGAAACGATTGAAATTGATGCTTCGCAAAGTGGTAATTTCAGCTTTAATCTGGCTCAGGCCTCAACTGAAGGACTGAACGAACTGTCAATCACTGTGACCGATTATGCTGGAAACCAACAAACCTTTAGTTACGAATATACCATTGATACTGTTGCTCCCATATCGCCAGATATTGAACTGGATAAATATACGGTTTCAAAATCAGGCGACATACTGACAAATGACAGCACGCCGGCCTTTACCGGGACAGCAGAGGCGGGCAGTACGGTAACAATTTATATTGATGGCAAAGCCTGTGGCACGGTGACGGCAAACCGCGATGGTATCTGGTCGTTTACCATGCCGAGCGATCTGGCTGAAGGTAGCCATACTGCAGTAGCTTATGCTACTGACCTTGCGGGAAATACTTCGGCATCATCTGCTGATTGTACTTTCATAGTCGATACAAGCACGACCTCACCCGTTGCCACTTTGCTGGCTGACGATGATACGGGGGTAAGTCAGACTGACTGGATCACCCGGCAAAATGACAATTTGACAATTGACGGGACTGCTGAAAAATACGCCACCATTACCGTGATGATCGACGGAAAAGCAGTGGGCACCACCCTGGCTGATGCTAATGGTAACTGGCAGTTCGAATATGATCCGAATCCAGCCCTTTCCGACGGCGATTATACGCTAACTTTTCAGGCTCAGGATGAGGTAGGGAACACCTCGAGCAGTAGTTACGAATTGGTCATTGATACCGTCACCGTCACTCCGTCGCTTAAATTAGATCCGGGTTCAGATACGGGATCGTCGAATGATGATGGTATCACCAAAGAGACACAGCCACTATTAACTGGAACGGCTGAAGCTAACGCGATGATCGAGATCTTTATTGATGGCACTTTGATCGGTCAGGTTGTCAGCGACAAAAATGGTGTCTGGAATTATCGAATCCCAGAAGAGGCGAACTTAGCTGATGGCGAGCATACCGTCGTCGTACGAGCTACAGATGTCGCTGGCAACAGTGCAAATTCAACCACGCTGGATATTGTCGTCGATAGTACGATCGAAACACCAACCATTCATCTTGATAGCGATAGCGGCATAAGTGATGCCGATCGCATTACCAATAGTGCTTCACCGGTTTTCTCCGGATCCGCTGAGGCTTATTCCAGCATCACTATTTATCAGGACGGTAAGGCGATAGCTAAAGTCAGCGCGGACGCTAACGGAAACTGGTCTTACAGCTTCACGGGATCGCAGGCGTTGAACGATGGAAGTTATATTTTTTATATCACAGCAACAGATGTTGCAGGTAACTCTGCGACATCAGAAAAAATTCAGGTCACCATTGATACTCAAGTGTCTATCCCGACGGTGGACCTGGCAGACGCCAGCGACAGCGGCAGCAGCGCGACGGACAATATCACGAACGACACCACGCCAACCTTTACGCTGGGGAATATCGATGCCGACGTGACGGAGGTGCAGGTGATTATCAACGGCACATCCTACCCGGCGACGCTGGCGGACGGGAAGTGGAGCTTTACCGCCCCACAACTTGCAGACGGTGACTATACGGTGACGGTGCAGGTCACCGACGACGCGGGCAACACCGCGATGTCCACAGAGCTGAACGTGACGGTAGATACCACTGTGGCGGCCCCGGTGATCACGCTGAGCGATGATACCGGGACGGCGGGGGATAACCAGACTAACGTAGCGGCACCGAGCTTTACCATCACTACGGATAAAGACGCCGTGAGCGTGATGATCTCCATTGACGGCGGCGCGCCAGTGGCGGCGACAAAGGACGCGGAAGGGCAGTGGCATATCACCGCCGGTGAACTGACCGACGGTGACCACACCATCGTGGCGACGGTCACCGACCTCGCGGGCAACGCAGCCACCTCCGATCCCCTGAGCTTTACCGTCGACACCACGCTGTCCATCCCGACGCTGGATCTGGCAGATACCAGCGACAGCGGCAGCAGCGCGACGGACAACATCACCAACGACACCACGCCGGCGTTCACCCTCGGTAACGTGGATGCGGACGCCGTCAGCGTGCAGGTGCTGATTAACGGCACCGCCTATGACGCCGTGCAGACGGACGGGACGTGGAGCTTCACCGCCCCGGTGCTGGCAGACGGTGACTACAGTGTCACCGTGCAGGTCACTGACGATGCCGGGAACGTGCAGACCTCGGCGGTGCTGGCCATCACGGTGGACACCGCCGTGGCGGCCCCGGTCATTACGCTGAGCGATGACACCGGCACGGCGGGGGATAACCAGACTAACGTAGCGGCACCGGGCTTTACCATCAGCACCGACCCGGATGCGGTCAGCGTGATGGTGAGTATTGACGGCGGTACCCCGGTGGCGGCAACGAAAGATGCGGCCGGACAGTGGCATATCACCGCCGGTGAACTGGCTGACGGCGATCACAGCATTGTGGCCACCGTCACGGACCTCGCGGGGAACACGGCCACCTCCGATCCCCTGAGTTTTACCGTCGACACCACACTCTCGGTGCCGACCCTCGATCTGGCAGACGCCAGCGACAGCGGCAGCAGCGCGACGGACAACATCACCAACGACACCACGCCGGCGTTCACCCTCGGTAATGTGGATACGGACGCCGTCAGCGTACAGGTGCTGATCAACGGTACTGCCTATGACGCCGTGCAGACGGACGGTACCTGGAGCTTTACTGCCCCGGCGCTGGCAGACGGTGACTATACCGTGACGGTACAGGTGACGGATGATGCGGGCAACACCGCGATGTCCACAGAGCTGAACGTGACGGTGGACACCACCGTGGCGGCCCCGGTGATCACGCTGAGCGATGACACCGGCACGGCGGGGGATAACCAGACTAACGACACTACGCCGGGCTTTGCCATTGCCACGGATAAAGACGCCGTGAGCGTGATGGTGAGCATCGACGGCGGCACGCCGGTGGCGGCAACGAAGGACGCGGCCGGGCAGTGGCATATCACGTCCGGCGAGCTGGCCGACGGTGACCACACCATCGTGGCCACCGTCACTGACCTCGCGGGCAACACCGCGGACTCGGAGACCCTGAGCTTTAACGTTGACACCACGCTCTCTGTGCCGACGCTGGACCTGGCAGACGCCAGCGACAGCGGCAGCAGCGCGACGGACAACATCACGAACGACACCACCCCAACCTTTACGCTGGGCAATATCGATGCCGACGTGACGGAGGTGCAGGTGATTATCAACGGCACATCCTACCCGGCGACGCTGGCAGACGGCCAGTGGACCTTTACTGCGCCAGCCCTGGCGGACGGGGATTACAGCATCAGCGTTATCGTCACCGACGACGCGGGCAACACCGCCACCTCAGCGGCGCTGGCGGTCACCGTGGACACCGCCGTGGCGGCCCCGGTCATTACGCTGAGCGATGACACCGGCATGGCGGGGGATAACCAGACTAACGTAGCGGCGCCGGGCTTTACCATCAGCACCGCCCCGGATGCGGTGAGCGTGATGGTGAGCATCGACGGCGGCACCCCGGTGGCGGCAACGAAGGACGCGGCCGGGCAGTGGCATATCACCGCCGGTGAGCTGGCTGACGGCGACCACAGCATTGTGGCGACGGTGACGGATGTGGCGGGCAACACCGCCACCTCCGATCCCCTGAGTTTTAACGTCGACACCACCCTCTCGGTCCCGACCCTCGATCTGGCGGAGACGTCAGACAGCGGCAGCAGCGCGACCGATAACATCACGAACGACACCACCCCAACCTTTACGCTGGGCAATATCGACGCTGACGTGACGGAGGTGCAGGTGCTGATTAACGGCACGTCCTACCCGGCGACGCTGGCGGACGGCACCTGGAGCTTCACCGCCCCGGCGCTGGCAGACGGTGACTATACCGTGACGGTACAGGTGACGGATGACGCGGGGAACGTGCAGATCTCGAATGAACTGGCCATCACGGTGGACTCCACCGTGGCGGCCCCGGTGATCACGCTGAGCGACGACACCGGCACCACCAGCGATAACCAGACCCGCGACACCACGCCGGGTTTTGCCATCAGCACCGACCCGGATGCGGTCAGCGTGATGGTGAGTATCGACGGTGGCGCGCCGGTGGCGGCAACGAAGGACGCGGCCGGGCAGTGGCATATCACGTCCGGCGAGCTGGCCGATGGCGATCACACCATCGTGGCGACGGTCACCGACCTCGCGGGCAACACGGCCACCTCCGATCCCCTGAGCTTTAACGTCGACACCACACTCTCGGTGCCGACGCTGGACCTGGCAGACGCCAGCGACAGCGGCAGCAGCGCGACGGACAATATCACGAACGATACCACCCCAACCTTTACGCTGGGGAATATCGACGCCGACGTGACGGAGGTGCAGGTGATGATTAACGGCACCGCTTACCCGGCGACGCTGGCGGACGGGACGTGGAGCTTTACCGCGCCGGCGCTGGCTGACGGGGAGTACACCTGCACGGTGCAGGTGACGGACGACGCGGGCAACACCGCGACCTCGGCGGCGCTGGCGGTCACGGTGGACACCGCCGTGGCGGCCCCGGTCATTACGCTGAGTGATGATACCGGGACGGCGGGGGATAACCAGACTAACGTGGCGGCGCCGGGCTTTGCCATCAGCACCGACCCGGATGCGGTCAGCGTGATGGTGAGTATCGACGGCGGCGCGCCGGTGGCGGCGACAAAAGACGCAGCCGGGCAGTGGCATATCACGTCCGGCGAGCTGGCTGACGGCGATCACAGTATTGTGGCGACGGTGACGGATATTGCCGGTAACACGGCTGCGTCAGATCCGATGACCTTTACGGTGGACACCACGCTGTCCATCCCGACGCTGGACCTGGCAGACGCCAGCGACAGCGGCAGCAGCGCGACGGACAATATAACGAACGATACCACCCCGGTGTTTACGCTGGGCAATATCGATGCGGATGTGACGGAGGTGCAGGTGCTGATTAACGGGACGTCCTACCCGGCGACACTGACGGACGGGACGTGGAGCTTTACCGCCCCGGCCCTGGCGGACGGCGACTACAGTGTCACCGTGCAGGTGACGGACGACGCCGGGAACATCGCGACCTCAGCGGCGCTGGCGGTCACCGTGGATACCACCGTGGCGGCCCCGGTCATTACGCTGAGCGACGACACCGGCACCACCGGCGATAACCAGACCCGCGACACCACCCCGGGCTTTGCCATTGCCACGGATAAAGACGCCGTGAGCGTGATGGTCTCCATTGACGGCGGCACGCCGGTGGCGGCGACAAAGGACGCGGAAGGGCAGTGGCATATCACGTCCGGCGAGCTGGCCGATGGCGATCACAGCATTGTGGCGACAGTGACGGATATTGCCGGTAACACGGCTGCGTCGGATCCGATGACCTTTACGGTGGACACCACGCTGTCCATCCCAACGGTGGACCTGGCAGACGCCAGCGACAGCGGCAGCAGCGCGACGGACAATATCACGAACGATACCACCCCAACCTTTACGCTGGGCAATATCGACGCCGATGTGACGGAGGTGCAGGTGCTGATTAACGGGACCGCTTACCCGGCGACGCTGGCGGACGGCACCTGGACCTTTACCGCCCCGGTCCTGGCGGACGGCGACTACAGTGTCACCGTGCAGGTCACCGACGACGCCGGGAACGTGCAGACCTCGGCGGCGTTGACGGTCACCGTGGACACTACCGTGGCGGCCCCGGTGATTACGCTGAGCGACGACACCGGCACGGCGGGGGATAACCAGACTAACGACACTACGCCGGGCTTTGCCATTGCCACGGATAAAGACGCCGTGAGCGTGATGGTGAGCATCGACGGCAGTACCCCGGTGGCGGCAACGAAGGACGCGGCTGGACAGTGGCATATCACCGCCGGTGAACTGGCTGACGGCGATCACAGCATTGTGGCGACGGTGACGGACGTGGCGGGCAACACGGCCACCTCCGATCCCCTGAGTTTTAACGTTGACACCACGCTGTCCATCCCGACCCTCGATCTGATGGATGCCTCTGATACCGGCAGCAGCGCGACCGATAACATCACGAACGATACCACGCCAACGTTCACGCTGGGCAATATCGACGCCGATGTCACCTCGGTGCAGGTGCTGATTAACGGCACGTCCTATCCGGCGACGCTGGCAGACGGCACCTGGAGCTTTACCGCCCCGCAACTGGCAGACGGGGATTACACCTTCACCGTGCAGGTCACCGACGACGCGGGCAACATCGCGACCTCAGCGGCGCTGGCGGTCACGGTGGACACCGCCGTGGCGGCCCCGGTCATCACGCTGAGCGACGACACCGGCAGGGCGGGGGATAACCAGACCAACGACACTACGCCGGGCTTTGCCATTGCCACGGATAAAGACGCCGTGAGCGTGATGATCTCCATTGACGGCGGCACGCCGGTGTCGGCGACAAAGGACGCGGCTGGACAGTGGCATATCACCGCCGGTGAACTGGCCGACGGTGACCACACCATCGTGGCCACCGTCACTGACCTCGCGGGCAACACGGCCACCTCCGATCCCCTGAGTTTTAACGTTGACACCACGCTGTCCATCCCGACCCTCGATCTGATGGATGCCTCTGATACCGGCAGCAGCGCGACCGATAACATCACGAACGATACGACCCCGGTGTTTACGCTGGGCAATATCGATGCGGATGTGACGGAGGTGCAGGTGCTGATTAACGGGACGTCCTACCCGGCGACACTGACGGACGGAACGTGGACCTTTACCGCCCCGGCGCTGGCTGACGGGGAGTACACCTTCACCGTGCAGGTCACTGACGACGCGGGCAACACCGCGACCTCGGCGGCGCTGGCCGTCACCGTGGACACCAACGTGGCGGCCCCGGTCATTACGCTGAGTGATGATACCGGGACGGCGGGGGATAACCAGACTAACGTGGCGGCGCCGGGCTTTGCCATCAGCACCGA
>NZ_JBRYHT010000015.1:0-91214 GCF_053309355.1 Citrobacter freundii complex sp. 2025EL-00176
AAGGCCTGATACGGCATGCGGGCTGCATGGCAGAAAGAACTGGCCGGTTCTCTCTGCACAGAAAGGATAATACAAGGTCTGATAAGCGCTGCGCCATCAGGCGTTTACTGCGGCGGTCAAAACGGAAACAGCATCGGGATCATCACCACGCACACCACCATCACGATCACCGTAAACGGCACGCCAATTTTCACGAAATCGCTGAAGCTATAGTTACCCGGCCCCAGCACCAGCGTGTTTACCGGCGAAGAGACCGGTGTCATAAAGGCTGCGGATGCCGCCATTGCAATCACCATCGCAAAAGGATACGGCGATACCCCCATCGACTTTGCCGCCGCCAGGGCAATTGGCGCCATGAGCACCGCCGTCGCAGTATTAGAGATAAATAACCCGATGCTCGCGCACAGCACGAACAGGCAGCCCAACATCATGTACGGGCCATACCCGCCGCCAACGTCCATCAGTCCTTTTACCACCAGATCGACACCGCCGGTTTTTTGTAGGGCCAGCGCGAAGGGCATCATCCCGACGATCAAAATAATGCTTGGCCAGTGAATCGCTTTGTAGGCGCTTTCGGCATCGATACAGCGGAATTTCCCCATCAGCAGGCAGGCGATAATTGCGGCAACCGTATTAGGAATTTCATCGGTGAGCATCAGGGCGACCATCAGCACCAGGCAGAAAATGGCATGGGGTGCCTGACTGTGCGCCGGGGAGGCCTCACTGACCTCAACCGGCATGTTCAACACCACGAAGTCGCGCCCTTTTTGTCCCAGCAGAGTGATGAGCTTCCAGTTCCCCACCACCAGAATAATATCCCCCATCAGCAACGGTTCATCCACCACCGCGCCTGCCAGCGCCGTCCCATCGCGTTTCAGGCCAACAACATTCAGCCCGTAACGCGTACGAAAAGCGATTTCCCGTACCGTTTTGCCAATCAGCTCCGATTCAGGGATCAGTGAAATCTCGGCCATGCCCACATCGAGCGCCTGCTCAGAGAAGTATTCCCCGCGCAGCACCATCGGCTCCAGCAGTTGCTCACTGCAAAATTCGCGCAGATCGACATCCGCTGCAGACATATCAATCAGCAGTACGTCACGGGCGCGAAACTCAGAAACCCCGTTAACGTCAACAATCACGCGACGAAAGCGTCGCCAGCGCTCCACGCCGATCACGTTCGCCCCGTAACGCTCACGCAGTTTCAGGTCGTCCAGACGTTGGCCAATCATCGGTGAACCAGGGCGAATCGCCAGACGGCGTGCACGCCCCGTGAGGCGATACTCTTTGATTAAATCGCGAAAGGTCCGGCGTTTCCAACCGTCACCCGGCTGGCCGGAGTCTTCGCCCTTCAGCATAAAGCGCATCAGCAGCATATAAATAATGCCAAGCACCAGAACCACCAGCCCCAGCGGAGTGACGCTAAAAAAGCTGAAACCGTTAAGTCCTTCGCGTAACAACTCACTGTTGACGACCAGGTTTGGTGGTGTCGCCACCAGCGTCATCATGCCACTGATCAATCCGGCGAAGCTCAGCGGCATCATCAGGCGTGAGGGAGAAATTTGCATGCGCATGGAAACGCTTAAGACAACCGGTATAAAGATAGCAACCACGCCGGTTGAACTCATAAACGCGCCGAGCCCGGCTACGGTTATCATCAGCAATACCAGCATTTTGACTTCACTGCTGCCGGCGACCTTCACCAGCCAGGCCCCCATCACCGTCGCCACCCCGGTACGCACCAGACCGTCGCCGATAATAAATAAAGCCGCTATCAAAATAACGTTAGGATCGCTGAACCCGGAAAAAGCTTCTGTGATGCTCAATGTTCCACTCAGAACAAAGGCAATAATGACCAGCAAAGCGATCGCGTCCATACGCACTCTGCCAGTTGCAAACAAGACGACGGCAATCGCCAGCAATGAGAGAACCCATATCAATTCACCGTTCACAACATATCCTTGTTAAATGAGAGGGATGGACCGATTCTGCCATAAAAAAGCCCCAACAATCTGGGGCTAAATCATGATCAGGTATTTCTTACAACGACCACATTTCCGTTGGGCTGTTTGGTCACAGAAATATGTTCCAGACTGGTCAGTGAAAAATCGACCTCATCCAGACGCGGCGTGTCCGCTGGCGCATTTACCGCTATGACATGGCACCCTGCCGCCAGTCCCGAGAGCACCCCTGCAGGCGCATCCTCAACTACCGCGCATTCCTGTGGCGCCAGGCCCAGTAGCTGAGCGCCTAACAGATAGGCGTCTGGCTCTGGTTTACCTCTTTTTACCCGTTCGGCAGTGACAAACACTTCAGGAGCAGGAAGTCCTGCGACACGATGGCGCGCCCGCGCGACCGGCATTGATCCAGAGGTCACAATCGCCCATGGAATGCCCGCTTTATTGAGATGGTTGAGCAAATCAACCGCCCCTGGCAGCGCGGTGATCCCCGCGGTTTCCGTCGCTTCGATCTGCTCCAGACGGGTGAACTCCGCAGCGATCTCCGCCTCGGACTTGCCCACCATAAAGTGTCGCAGGGAGGTAATGGCCTGCTTACCATGAATAAAGCCGAGCACCTCGGCGTGATCGAGGCCAAAACGATCGGCCCAGTTGCACCACGCGCGTTCTACTGCGGGTAAGGAATCGACCAGCGTTCCATCCAGATCAAACAGAAAACCTTTGCACTGCACGCTCGCCCCCTCAGGCATTAATGATTTGGTTAATTTCATTCGCGCTCAGATGATACTGGCGCGGGCAAGAGTGCCAGACATTCAGCATACGCTGATATTTTTCCCACATTGGGGTCTGGGCGTTGAAGCCATGCGTACCCGCATCAAAGTGGGTATAACGCCCTTCCACATTGACCATAAACCGTACATACCCGAGGAAACGGGCTTCCGTTGCGGCGTCAAAACCGAGGAAGGTCACGCGGCGCTCATCAATAGACTGCGCGTCTTTTAGATTAGTCCAGGACACATGTAATGCGTGATACATCTCCATAATATCGATAATCGTACGACAGGTTTCTTCCGTCAGCTCACCAAACTCACGATCCAGCTCGCGCATCTGCAAGCCGTAACCGCGTTCAATAATCGTCTGCAAACGACGATAACGCTCGGCGTTAGTGGGATCGAGCATAGTCATCATTTTGTACTGATTCGACAAAATCAGACGTTGAGCGTTGGTCATTTCCATTTGGGACTCCTGTATCACTACTACTGCGATGAAAAAAAAGAAGGCATTTGTGCCTTCTTTTATATGCGTAATCAGGGGTCAATTACAAATCATCGAGGAAAGTTTTATCCAGTTGTTTGAAGGCGCGCTTAAGCGTGTCAGCCAGCGCCTGATAATCAGGCTTTCCTTCTACCGGCGCGAGCGCCTGCCCGGCCTCTTGCAATTTGCCCCGAACTTCGTAGAACCAGTTGAGTATTGAAGGCGGCAGCGGCGTGACAGAACGTTTACCCAGCCACCACATGCCCTGCATCGGCAGGCTGAGCGCAAACAGCGCCGTCGCCACGGCCGGTCCCAACTGCCCGCCTAAAGCAATTTGCCAGCATAAGGTGAAGACAGCGATGGGCGGCATAAAACGGATTGCGTAACGCGTCATGCGGATCACGCGGTTCTCAACAAACACGGGCGCGAGACGCTTTTCCATTGGCCACGTCTTCGCATAGTGCTGTCCCCGGCGAAACAAACTAAAAAAATTGACGGAGCGATTATCCGGTGTCGACATGGCGGTTACCTCAACTTCACATATAAAAATTAAAAAATTTGTGCAAAACAACAACTACAAGGGACATCGTTCAAAACATTTTGTCTTTGATACCCACATTCAGGTATCCTGTGCCGGCCTGTAAGGCCTTTAGTCCAAAATCATTGAGTCGTCAAATTGGCATACAGTATGCCACTGGCTGAAAAATACGCAAAATGACATAGACTCAAAGGTATTTATTCCATCGTGCCCAAAAAGACTATGGCGCATGATGTTAATCATAAACGTCGGTGTCATCATGCGCTACGCTCTATGACTCCCTGACGTTTTTTTAGCCACGTATCATAAATAGGTACTTCCATGTCGAGTAAGTTAGTACTGGTTCTGAACTGCGGTAGCTCCTCACTGAAATTTGCCATCATCGATGCAGTAAACGGTGAAGAATACCTCTCTGGTTTAGCCGAATGTTTCCATCTCCCAGAAGCACGCATTAAGTGGAAAATGGACGGCGGTAAACAAGAAGCGGCTTTAGGTGCAGGCGCCGCTCACAGTGAAGCGCTGAACTTTATCGTTAACACTATTCTGGCACAAAAACCAGAATTGTCTGCGCAATTGACCGCTATCGGTCACCGTATCGTACACGGCGGCGAGAAGTATACCAGCTCTGTGGTGATCGATGATTCCGTTATCCAGGGCATCAAAGATTCTGCCTCTTTCGCACCGCTGCATAACCCTGCTCACCTGATCGGTATCGCAGAAGCGCTGAAATCCTTCCCGAACCTGAAAGACAAAAACGTGGCTGTGTTCGACACCGCGTTCCATCAGACGATGCCGGAAGAGTCTTACCTGTATGCTCTGCCGTACAGCCTGTACAAAGAACACGGCGTTCGTCGTTACGGCGCGCACGGCACCAGCCACTTCTTCGTCACCCAGGAAGCGGCAAAAATGCTGAACAAACCGGTTGATGAACTGAACATCATCACTTGCCACCTGGGCAACGGCGGTTCTGTATCTGCTATCCGTAACGGTAAATGTGTTGATACCTCCATGGGTCTGACCCCACTGGAAGGTCTGGTGATGGGTACGCGTTCCGGTGACATCGACCCGGCGATCATCTTCCACCTGCACGACACCCTGGGCATGAGCGTTGACCAGATCAACAAAATGCTGACCAAAGAGTCCGGCCTGCTGGGTCTGACCGAAGTCACCAGCGACTGCCGTTATGTTGAAGATAACTACGCAACCAAAGAAGACGCTAAACGTGCAATGGACGTTTACTGCCACCGTCTGGCGAAGTACATCGGTTCTTACACTGCGCTGATGGATGGTCGTCTGGATGCGGTTGTCTTCACCGGTGGTATCGGTGAAAACGCAGCGATGGTTCGTGAACTGTCTCTGGGCAAACTGGGCGTTCTGGGCTTTGAAGTTGACCACGAACGTAACCTGGCCGCACGTTTCGGCAAATCTGGTTTCATCAACAAAGAAGGTACCCGTCCTGCGGTGGTTATCCCAACCAACGAAGAACTGGTTATCGCGCAAGACGCGAGCCGTCTGACTGCCTGATTTCACACCGCCAGCCTAGCTGGCGGTGCTGTTTTGTAACCCGCCTGAAATGGGCGGTAACGAAAGAGGATAAACCGTGTCCCGTATTATTATGCTGATCCCTACCGGAACCAGCGTCGGCCTGACCAGCGTCAGCCTCGGCGTGATCCGCGCTATGGAACGCAAAGGCGTTCGTCTGAGCGTCTTTAAACCCATCGCTCAGCCTCGTGCCGGTGGCGATGCGCCAGACCAGACTACCACTATCGTTCGCGCGAACTCTAACCTGCCAGCTGCTGAGCCGCTGAAGATGAGCCACGTTGAATCTCTGCTCTCCAGCAATCAGAAAGATGTGCTGATGGAAGAGATCATCGCGAATTACCACGCGAACACCAAAGATGCTGAAGTCGTACTGGTTGAAGGCCTGGTCCCAACCCGTAAACATCAGTTCGCGCAGTCTCTGAACTACGAAATCGCGAAAACGCTGAATGCGGAAATCGTCTTCGTGATGTCTCAGGGCACCGATACCCCGGAACAGCTGAACGAGCGTATTGAACTGACTCGCAGCAGCTTCGGCGGCGCGAAAAACACCAACATCACTGGCGTTATCGTTAACAAACTGAACGCGCCGGTTGATGAGCAGGGCCGCACTCGCCCGGATCTGTCCGAGATTTTCGACGACTCTTCCAAAGCGCAGGTGATCAAAGTTGATCCGGCTAAACTGCAAGAATCCAGCCCGCTGCCGGTTCTGGGCGCGGTGCCATGGAGCTTCGATCTGATCGCTACCCGTGCAATCGATATGGCGCGTCACCTGAACGCCACCATCGTTAACGAAGGCGATATCAACACCCGTCGCGTTAAGTCTGTGACTTTCTGCGCACGCAGCATTCCGCACATGCTGGAGCACTTCCGCGCAGGTTCTCTGCTGGTGACCTCTGCCGACCGTCCTGACGTGCTGGTCGCAGCATGTCTGGCAGCGATGAACGGCGTCGAAATCGGTGCACTGCTGCTGACCGGCGGCTACGAAATGGACGCGCGTATTAACAAACTGTGCGAACGTGCATTCGCTACCGGCCTGCCGGTATTCATGGTGAACACCAACACCTGGCAGACCTCTCTGAGCCTGCAGAGCTTCAATCTGGAAGTTCCGGTTGACGATCACGAGCGCATCGAAAAAGTTCAGGAATACGTTGCTAACTACATCAACGCTGACTGGATTGAATCTCTGACCGCGACCTCTGAGCGCAGCCGTCGCCTGTCTCCGCCAGCATTCCGTTATCAGCTGACCGAGCTGGCGCGTAAAGCGGGCAAACGCGTTGTTCTGCCGGAAGGCGACGAACCGCGTACTGTTAAAGCGGCCGCTATCTGTGCTGAACGCGGTATCGCTACCTGCGTTCTGTTGGGTAACCCGGACGAGATCACCCGCGTTGCGGCCTCTCAGGGCGTTGAGCTGGGCGCTGGCGTAGAAATCGTTGATCCAGATGTGGTTCGCGAAAGCTACGTTGCTCGCCTGGTTGAGCTGCGTAAGAACAAAGGCATGACCGAAACCGTTGCCCGCGAACAGCTGGAAGACAACGTGGTTCTCGGTACCCTGATGCTGGAGCAGGACGACGTTGACGGTCTGGTTTCTGGTGCCGTTCACACCACCGCGAACACCATTCGTCCGCCGCTGCAGCTGATCAAAACTGCGCCGGGTAGCTCGCTGGTGTCTTCCGTGTTCTTCATGCTGCTGCCGGAACAGGTTTACGTTTACGGTGACTGCGCGATCAACCCGGATCCGACTGCTGAACAACTGGCAGAAATCGCCATTCAGTCCGCTGAGTCCGCGATTGCCTTCGGTATCGAACCGCGCGTTGCGATGCTCTCCTACTCCACCGGCACCTCTGGTGCAGGTAGCGACGTAGAGAAAGTTCGCGAAGCGACTCGTCTGGCGCAGGAAAAACGTCCTGACCTGATGATCGACGGTCCGCTGCAGTACGACGCCGCAGTTATGGCTGACGTAGCGAAATCCAAAGCGCCGAACTCGCCGGTTGCCGGTCGCGCTACCGTGTTCATCTTCCCGGATCTGAACACCGGTAACACCACCTACAAAGCGGTACAGCGTTCTGCCGACCTGATCTCCATCGGGCCGATGCTGCAGGGTATGCGCAAGCCGGTGAACGACCTGTCCCGTGGCGCGCTGGTTGACGATATCGTCTATACCATCGCTCTGACCGCGATTCAGTCTTCCCAGCAGCAGAAGTAATTTGCTGCGGTGTGCCGGATCTCTTATCCGGTAACACCTCTGCTTATCAAACCGGAAATAGCTGATATTTCCGGTTTTTTTATATCTGTTTTTTTCTTTGGTACATTCTGAAATATTTGCCAGGATGCGCTGCATCAATGAATAACTATTCTTCTGTTTGCATACTTACTCTCTTTTGCATTGCAACAGGGATAGTCTTTCATGTCAGCAGTCACAGAATCACAGCCAGCCAAAAAATGGGCGATGCCCGATACGCTGGTGATTATTTTTTTCGTCGCCATTTTAACCAGCCTGGCGACATGGGTTGTTCCAGTCGGGATGTTCGACAGCCAGGAAGTGCAGTATCAGGTTGATGGACAAACCAAAACCCGTAACGTTGTCGATCCCCACTCTTTTCGTATTCTGACCAACGACGCGGGTGAAGAGCAGTATCACCGGGTGCAGTTTTTCACCACCGGAGATGAACGCCCCGGCCTGATGAATTTTCCGTTTGAAGGCTTAACCTCCGGGTCTAAATTCGGCACGGCGGTTGGTATCATCATGTTTATGCTGGTGATTGGCGGCGCATTTGGCATCGTTATGCGTACAGGCACCATTGATAATGGCATTCTGGCGCTCATTCGTCATACGCGGGGTAACGAAGTTCTGTTTATCCCGGTGCTGTTTATTCTCTTCTCGTTAGGCGGCGCGGTGTTTGGCATGGGCGAAGAAGCGGTTGCTTTTGCCATTATCATTGCGCCGTTGATGGTACGCTTAGGTTACGACAGTATCACCACCGTGCTGGTCACCTATATTGCCACCCAAATTGGTTTTGCCAGTTCATGGATGAACCCGTTCTGCGTGGTGGTCGCGCAGGGTATTGCAGGCGTCCCGGTACTCTCTGGTTCCGGTCTGCGGATCGTAGTATGGGTCGTTGCGACCCTGATAGGGTTGACCTTCACCCTGGCCTACGCAGCGCGCATCAAAAAAAATCCGCTTCTCTCCCGGGTACATGAGTCCGACCGCTTCTTTCGCGAACAGCAGGACGAGGTTGTAGAACGACGCTTCACGCTGGGCGACTGGCTGGTGTTGCTGGTACTGACCGCGGTGATGATTTGGGTCGTCTGGGGCGTTATCGTCAACGCGTGGTTTATTCCTGAGATCGCCAGCCAGTTCTTCACGATGGGACTGGTGATTGGCATCATCGGTGTGGTGTTCCGTCTCAACGGCATGACGGTCAACGTCATGGCATCTTCATTCACTGAAGGTGCGCGAATGATGATTGCTCCGGCCCTGCTGGTGGGTTTCGCCAAAGGCATATTACTGCTGGTCGGTAACGGTGAGGCGGGCGAAGCCAGCGTATTAAATACCCTGCTGCACAGCATTGCCAACGGTATCAGCGGGCTGGATAACGCTATCGCTGCATGGTTTATGCTACTATTCCAGGCGGTATTTAATTTCTTCGTCACGTCCGGCTCTGGCCAGGCTGCATTGACCATGCCGTTATTAGCGCCGCTGGGCGATCTGGTTGGCGTAAACCGTCAGGTCACCGTACTGGCCTTCCAGTTTGGCGACGGATTCAGCCACATTATCTATCCGACGTCGGCATCATTGATGGCAACGTTAGGCGTTTGTCGGGTGGATTTTCGTAACTGGCTGAAAGTGGGGGCCACGCTGTTGGGCCTGCTGTTTATTATGTCCAGCGTGGTGGTGATTGGTGCGCAGATAATGGGTTACCATTAAAAAATGATTGCCCGGCCTACATGATTTCTCGACGCTGTAGGCCGGATGAGCAGATTTTACTCAGCTTCTTCCTGCTTTTCGGCTTTCGCCCCTTCATTCTTGGCGTTGCGGGTCATCCACAACGCCAGCGCTTTCAGCGAATCCGGCGTAAATTCATCACAGCGCGCGGTGATCTCTTCCGGCGTCAGCCAGCAAACTTCACTGACCTCTTCTTCCTGTAATGCGAACGGTCCGTGGGACACACAGCTAAACAGCCCCCCCCAGACGCGACAATTCTGGTCTTCAAAATAAAACTGACCGTGCTCGGCAAACGGCACACCCGCAATCCCCAACTCCTCTTCCGCTTCACGGCGCGCTGAGTCCAGTAGCTGCTCGTCAGCCTGAACAACACCGCCAGCGGTGGCATCCAGCATGCCGGGCAAAAAATCTTTTGTCTCTGTCCTACGCTGAACCAGAATTTTGCCCATACCATCGTGCACCACGATATACGTCGCACGATGGCGTAAGCGTTGCGCCCGCATTTGTTCCCGGCTGGACTGTGCGATGACTTCGTTGTCTTCATTCACAATATCCACCCATTCCGTACTTGCCAAATGACGCTGTTCCACCATCAGGAAACCTTCTTTTTTCTGGCGCTCTTACGGCGCGTTTATGTTTGTGGGGTAAATTACGGATTAATCTCGATCTGTGCAATAACACTTTGATCATTGAGTGCCATGACGCTGAGAACATTATCATCCAGAATCCCGTAGCTTGCCGCAAAGCCTCCTTTCGGGATGCTTACCGAGCCGGGGTTAAAGTGATAGACATCCCCTTGCAACTCGGCAACCGGCAGATGCGTATGGCCATAAACCAGGACATCTCCCGCGCTGAGCGCTGGCATATTTTGCGGGCCAAAAAGATGCCCGTGCGTCAAAAAGAGTCGCTGATTTTCTGTCAGAATTTGCTGCCACGGCGCGGTTATCGGAAAATGCAGGAGCATCTGATCCACTTCGCTGTCGCAATTGCCACGCACCGCGATAATCCGCGCAGCCAGTTCATTCAACCGTTCTGCAACCTGCGCGGGCGCATAGCCTTCCGGCAACGCATTACGCGGTCCGTGATTTAAAACATCACCCAATATCACCAGCCATTGCGCACCGCTTGCGCTAAACAGTTCGAGTACGCGTTCCGTGGCTGGCAACGAACCATGAATGTCCGATGCGAACATCAGTTTCATCACTCACTCCTCGTTGAAAAGTACCTTGTTATGATACTGGATTACGCTTCGATGGTCAGCAGGAACGCTTCGCTGAAAGCGCGATAAAACGCTGAACTGAAGCGCGCTGCCACTGGAAGGTGGCATATTCCGCAAGCGCTTCTGGCACCTCATCGCCGTTAAGGACCAGACGATTAAGCATTAGCGCTAAATCGCAATCAGCGATACACCATTCGCCAAATAAATTCTGTTTCCCGTGGCTCAGTAAACTGCTCGCAGTGGCGAACAATTTTTCCGCACTGGCTTTTCCGGCTTCGCTCAACGGCGCTTTTTTCACGCCAGCAAAAACCACATCCGTTGAACGCTCTTCACGAATAGGCATCAGATCGCTGCGGATCCACGCCTGCACCTGGCGAGCCCGCGCGCGTTTTTGCACATCATGTGGGTAGATGCGCTCCCACTGCGGCGGGGCAAAGCTCTCTTCCAGAAACTCAGTAATTGCCGATGATTCGCTCAGTTCGAAATCGTCAATCTCCAGGACCGGCACACGGCGCGTCAACGCATAACCTTGCCATGAAGGTTGCAAGTGTTCACCGCTGTTGAGATCAACAGTTTTCAGCGTAAAAGGTAGCCCTTTCTCTTGCAGAGCGACATAAACAGACAGCACGTAAGGGGAGAAAAAATTGGCATCTGACCACAGCGTAATTGCAGGTTTGCTCATAACGTCCTCTGAAGTGTATTGGCTTGCCTTCAAAATATAGAGTCTTTCTCTCGCTGTCACTTGATGAAAACTCACGCACGCCAACAGGCTCTATACTTGTAATGACCTGGTTCATGACAAAACGGACGCTGAAAATGATCGATCTCTATTACACGCCATCGCCAAACGGTCACAAAATCACGCTGTTTCTTGAAGAAGCGCAGCTGCAATACCGTCTGATTCATGTCGATATCAGCAAAGGTAGTCAGTTTCGTCCTGATTTTCTGCAGATCTCGCCGAACAACAAAATCCCGGCCATTATCGACAATGCGCCGCAGGACGGCGGAAGCCCGATCAGCCTGTTTGAGTCCGGAGAAATTTTACTCTATCTGGCGGAAAAGAGCGGTAAGCTGCTGAGCGGTGAGTTGCGTGAGCGCCACACCACGCTGCAATGGCTGTTCTGGCAGGTCAGCGGCCTGGGTCCCATGCTCGGTCAGAATCACCATTTCAGCCATTACGCCCCACAGACGATCCCCTACGCCATTGAAAGATACCAGGTTGAAACCCAGCGCCTGTACAACGTGATGAATAAACGTTTGGAAAACTCCCCCTGGCTGGGGGGCGATCACTATAGCATTGCCGACATAGCCTGCTGGCCATGGATTCATGCCCACCAACGTCAGCGTATCGACCTAGACAATTACCCGGCGGTTAATAACTGGCATGAGCGCATCCGTACGCGGCCCGCCACGGAACGCGCCATGCAGCAAGCGCAGAGTGAGAAGCGGTAACCCGGTTCGATTCTCGTGTATCATGAATAGGTTCATACATGGAGGAAACCTGCAATGTCACAACCTGACGCGATTATTCGTATAAAAAACCTTCGTCTGCGCACCTTTATCGGCATCAAAGAAGAGGAGATCCTTAACCGCCAGGATATCGTCATCAACATTGCCATTCATTATCCGGCAGACAAAGCCCGTATCAGCGAAGATATCAACGACGCGCTGAATTATCGCACTATCACCAAAAGCATCATTGCGCACGTGGAGAGTAACCGCTTCTCACTATTAGAAAAATTAACTCAAGATGTGCTCGATATCGCACGCGAACATCACTGGGTCACTTATGCTGAAGTAGAGATCGATAAACTTCACGCATTGCGTTACGCCGACTCAGTATCCATGACCCTGAGCTGGCAGCGCTAAACGTAACCCAGGAGGCGACATGCAGATTCTGATTACCGGCGGTACTGGCCTGATTGGACGTCATCTGATCCCCCGCCTGCTCGAACTGGGGCATCAGATTACCGTAGTGACACGTACCCCTGATAAGGCGCGTCAGATTCTCGACTCTCGGGTCACGTTGTGGAAGGGGCTGGCAGAACAGCAAAATCTCGATGGCATTGATGCCGTGATTAATCTTGCCGGAGAGCCTATTGCCGATAAGCGCTGGAGCGCTGAGCAAAAGGAGCGTCTGTGTCAGAGTCGCTGGGGCATCACGCAGAAACTGGTCGATTTAATCCACGCCAGCGAGACGCCGCCCGCGGTGTTAATATCCGGTTCCGCTACCGGTTACTACGGCGATCTGGGCGAAGTTGTCGTCACGGAAGAAGAGCCGCCGCATAACGAATTTACCCATAAGCTGTGTGCCCGCTGGGAGCAAATTGCCAGCACTGCGCAAAGTGACAAAACCCGCGTGTGCATGTTGCGTACCGGCGTGGTATTGGCCTCTGCTGGCGGGATTCTGGGGAAAATGGTCCCGCCATTCCGTCTTGGTTTAGGCGGGCCAATAGGTAACGGACGCCAGTATCTGGCCTGGATCCATATTGATGATATGGTCAACGGCATTATCTGGCTGCTGGATAACGATCTGCGCGGCCCCTTCAATATGGTTTCACCGTATCCGGTACACAATGAGCAGTTTGCCCACGCGCTGGGCCATGCCTTAAATCGCCCAGCCATTCTGCGCGTTCCCGCTAGCATAATACGTCTACTGATGGGCGAGTCTTCCGTGCTGGTTCTCGGCGGACAGCGGGCCTTACCCAAACGCCTGGAAGCGGCCGGTTTCGCGTTTCGCTGGTACGATTTAGAAGAGGCGCTAGCGGATGTTATCCGATAGTTGCTCAGCGCTATTCACATTCGCCGTTGCGATGGTAAGGTTATAGACCAGACTTCCGCAATGGCGACGTTATGGCAAAAATATCGACTCCCCGGCTTACCCTCTCTTTGTTTCAATTTTCTGACTGGTCATTTTTCCAGAGACTACGTGAAAGTCCTGAAGTCATGCGCTATATGGGCGACATCGCCCCAGCGAAGGATACGCGTCTGTTATTCGCCAGACGCCTTGCCGCACAGCACACATTTGTAATTCGCGAGCATAACAACCCGATGCCGCTCGGCGATATCGGTCTGCAAATCAGTCATCTTTATCCGCAGGAGGCCGACCTCGGTTACGCCCTCATGCCACATGCGCAAGGGAAAGGTATTGCCAGCGAAGCCGTGCGCGCGGTGTGCCAGTATGCCTTTGAACATGCTGGCGTCACAGCGATAAATGCTTACGTGCTGGCAGAGAATAAGGGGTCAATACGTGTTCTGGAAAAGACGGGCTTTGTACGAACGCAGGTGCTGGGAAAAGCGTATGAAATTAATGGGATCGCGCACGATGACTGGGTGTATCGCCTGGAGTGCGATGTGTTAAAGCGGTAGGCCCGGAAAGCGTAGCGCCTCCGGGCAACGGAATTACTTCAGCGATCCTTTGAGGAACTGCTGCAAGCGCGGGCTTTGCGGGTTGCCGAATACCTGCTCCGGGTCGCCCTCTTCTTCAATTTTCCCCTGATGCAGAAAAATGACGTGCGTGGAAACATGACGGGCAAAACCCATTTCGTGGGTTACGACCACCATGGTTTTCCCCTCTTCGGCCAGCTGTTGCATGATGCGCAGCACTTCACCGACCAGCTCTGGGTCAAGCGCCGAGGTGGGTTCATCAAACAGCAACACCTCCGGTTCCATCGCCAGCGCACGCGCAATAGAAACGCGCTGCTGCTGACCACCAGACAAATGCACCGGATATTTGCCCTGAGCTCGCTCATCAATACCCACTTTAGCCAGATACTTCACCGCGCGTGCGCGGGCTTCCTGCTTGCTCAGTCCCAGTACCTGAATCGGCGCTTCCATGACGTTTTCCAGCACCGTCATGTGACTCCACAGATTAAAGTGCTGAAAGACCATGGTCAGTCTTGTGCGCAGCAAACGCAGCTGATTTTTGTCCGCAACCTTGAGCTGGCCGTCTTTGTCACGCACCAGACCAATGTTCTGCCCACTGACGACAATGGAACCGGCGCTCGGTTTTTCAAGAAAGTTAATGCAGCGCAGAAAGGTGCTTTTACCGGAGCCTGACGAGCCGATAATACTGATAACATCACCCGCATTAGCCTGCAGCGATACCCCTTTCAGCACTTCATGTTCGCCGTAGTGCTTATGTAAATCGATAACGTTTAATTTATTCTCAGACATCGTGTTACTCGAATTATTTAGAGGATACATGCTGCAACCAGCGTTTTTCCGCTTTACGGAACAGGCTGATCAGGACATACGAAATAATCAAATACAGCACCGCGGCAATACCGAAAGCGGTAAACGGCTGATACGTTGCCGAGTTGATATCGCGGGCGATTTTCAACAAGTCAGGCACCGTGGCGGTAAACGCCAGCGCCGTGGAGTGCAGCATTAAAATCACTTCATTGCTGTATGCCGGCAGCGCAATACGCAGCGCGGAAGGCAAAATTATGCAGCGATACAGTTTGAATGACGAGAAACCGTAAGCGCGCGCGGCTTCAATCTCACCGTGCGGCACAGAACGAATCGCCCCGGCGAAAATCTCCGTTGTATAGGCGCAGGTATTCAGCGTCAACGCCAGGACGGTGCAATTCAATCCGCTGCGGAAAAACGCGTTGAGGAAGTCCGTTCCTTTGACGATCTCCAGCGTATACATCCCGGAATAAAACACCAGCAGCTGTACATACAGCGGTGTCCCACGAAAAATATAGGTGAATAACCAGATGGGAAACTGAATAAATTTATTACTGGAAACGCGACCAATCGCCAAAAACAGCGCCAGTATCCCGCCCATCACCACCGACGAAATTAGCAGCCACAGAGTAATAGCAACGCCGGTGTAGCGATATCCGTCGGTCCATAGCAGGGACTTCCAGTATTCCTGAATAATCTCAATCACAGGTCAGCCCTCTTCACACCCACGGAGTAGCGGCGCTCAAGGTATAGCAGCACACCATTAGAAGCCGTGGTAAACACCAGATAGATGACCCCGCACACGACGGCAAAATAGAACGGCTCCCAGGTACTCTTCCCGGCAAGCTGAGTGGCTTTCACCACATCTTCCAGACCGAGCAGCGATACCAACGCCGTGGCTTTGAGAATAACCTGCCAGTTATTACCAATTCCCGGTAAGGCATAGCGCATCATTGCCGGGAACATAATGCGGCGAAATATTTGTGAACTGGTAAAGCCGAATGCCGTCGCGGCTTCAATATGGCCTTTGGGCACAGCCATAAACGCACCGCGGAACGTTTCGGTAAAGTAGGCCCCGTAGATAAATCCGAGCGTGATTATCCCCGCAACCATCGGATCGATATCAATCTGGCTAACTCCCATTGCATCGGTAATGGTATTCAGCGCGATTTGTAATCCATAGAAGATGAGCAACATTAAGACCAGATCGGGCACGCCGCGGATAAGCGTGGTGTACGCTTCGAAAATAAGCCCCAGCGCCCGGCTTTGCGACAGTTTTGCTGCCGCGCCGACAAGGCCTATCAGAACCGCCAGCACCACTGAGCTGAGGGCCAGCTCAAGCGTAACAATTGCGCCCTGTAAAATAACACCTGAAAAGCCATACAACATGCTGCCTGTCCTGTCGTGTGTGGTGGAGTAATAAGCCTCTTTTGATTTCAGACTAACCGTTCAATGCCGGATGGCGGCTTTGCCTTATCCGGCCTACAAAATCAATGTAGGCCTGATAAGCGCAGCGCCATCAGGCATAAATTCAACGCGTCAGAAATCTACGGGCTTTATCAGCACCTGCGGTGATTAACCGCCGTAAACATCAAAATCGAAGTACTTTTTAGCCAGCTTCTCGTAAGTGCCGTCAGCGCGCATCTCAGCAAAGGCTTTATTCAGTGCTTCGCGCAGCTCGTTATCGTCTTTACGCAGTCCCATACCGGTACCCACGCCAAACAATTTCTCGTCTTTCACAGACGGGCCGCCGAATTTGTAATCTTTACCAACTGGCTGTTTCAGGAAGCCTTCGCTGGCGGCGACTTCATCCTGGAATGCGGCGTCAATACGCCCGGCAGTCAGGTCAGAATAGATGTTGTCTTGCCCCTGATAGGAGACAATTTCAATGCCTTTTGGCGCCCAGTGTTCGTTGCCGAACGTTTCCTGAGTGGTGCCCTGCAGTACGCCGACACGTTTGCCTTTCAGCGACTCAATGGTCGGCTGAATAGCAGAATCCTTAGCGACAACCAGACGCGAGTCGGCTGCATAAAGCTTGTCGGTAAACGCGATCTCTTGCTGACGTTTTTCCGTAATGGAAAGCGAAGACATAATCGCATCGATTTTCTTCGCTTTTAGCGAAGGGATCAGCGCGTCCAGCGGGTTTTCCACGAAAGTACATTGTGTATTAATACGTTTGCATAGCTCTTTAGCCAGATCGATATCAAAACCGACTAATTCACCCTGCGCATTTTTCGATTCGAACGGCGCATAAGTAGGATCGGTGCCGATACGAATTTTTTGCGGAATGGCTGCAAATGCTGCGGTAGCACTGGAGAAAGCCAGGACCAGAGAAAGAGACAACACCAGTTTTTTCATAACTATCCTCAACAGACTGTCTTTTATAGGGGATCTTTACAGGACCAGGTGCAGTTATCGTGCCATTAATCAGGCCGACAAGGCAAAGCATTCTACCTTGTCGGCGGTATTTTTTTGCATGAAAAGCGCTTAAGTATGCACTCATGCTTATTAAGTCAGCGATAAAGGCACCAAAATAGTGCACTGAATTCGTGATGCACCGTAATGGTTACCCGCAATGGTGCAGCCAACTCCCCCACGTCGATGAATTAATCGCCGTAGACATTAAAGTTAAAATACTTACTCGCCATTTTGTCGTAGGTGCCGTCTTTGCGCAGTTCGCCCAGCGCTTTATCGAAAGCCGCTTTCAGCTCCGCATCATCTTTGCGCAAGCC
This sequence comes from Citrobacter freundii complex sp. 2025EL-00176, assembly GCF_053309355.1. Lineage (NCBI taxonomy): Bacteria > Pseudomonadati > Pseudomonadota > Gammaproteobacteria > Enterobacterales > Enterobacteriaceae > Citrobacter > Citrobacter freundii complex sp. 2025EL-00176. Next base: position 17,375 of record NZ_JBRYHT010000015.1, read on the forward strand.
AATCCCGGTTCCGTCGCCAAAGTATTTTTTATCTTTAACGGAAGGACCGGCAAAAGCGTAGTCTTTGCCTGCCGGCTGTTTCAGGAAACCTTCGCTGGCCGCGACTTCATCCTGCAATGCCGCATCCAGACGACCCGCCGTCAGGTCCGAATAGATCAGGTCCTGGTTCGCGTAGGCCACCACATCCACGCCTTTGCTGCGCCAGTTATCATTAGCATAGGCTTCCTGAGTAGAGCCTTGTAGTACGCCTACGTGTTTACCTTTGAGGGAGTCCAGGGTCGGTTGAATCGGGGAACCTTTTGCGGCGATCAAACGAGAATCTGCGGCGTAAAGTTTGTCTGAGAAGGCAATCTCTTGCTGACGCTTCTCGGTGATGGAAAGCGAGGAAATGATGGCATCTATTTTTTTCGCTTTCAGCGACGGGATCAGCGCATCAAAGTCGCTGGCAACCCAGGTACATTTGATCTGCATACGCTTACACATCTCATTTCCCAGATCGATATCAAAACCGACGAAATCGCCTTTGGCATCTTTAGAGGAAAAAGGTGCGTACGTGGTATCTGTACCAATACGAACTGTCTGCGGAAGTGCTGCGTAGCTGGCCGCGGTTGCGGAAAGCCCTACCAGCAAAGACAAAGCAAGAACCGTCTTCTTCATACATAACCCTCAAGTGGCGTAATTTTATTATGTTTTACGTTGTGTTGTGTGTTTGCAGACTTTTTCATGCAGGTCTTATGCCATTTTCGCGTCGTTGAGGATATTCGACGTTAAATATGTTAATAAAACGTTGCAATAATGTCCTGATTTTGAAGATAGCAGGTCTGACGGTTGAACCGCAGCGTTTCGTTGAGTTTTAACGAATTAAATGTTGAGGATATGATCGCGGTTACAAAATTGCCCTGAAACAGGGCAACGGATGTTTCTTTGCACGCTGATGGAACGGCTTACGCCCCTTGCCAGCGGGTGAAGAGATCCTGTGGAAGGGAGATATCAAACTGGTCAAGAACACGATTAACCGTTTGATTAATCACGTCATCGAGGGTTTGCGGTCGATGATAAAACGCCGGCACCGGCGGCATAATCACCGCCCCAATTTCTGCCGCCTGCGTCATTAGCCGCAGATGCCCCAGATGCAATGGCGTTTCGCGCACGCACAGCACCAGCGGACGACGCTCTTTCAGGACCACGTCAGCCGCACGGGTGAGCAGCCCATCGGTATAGCTATGAACGATGCCAGAAAGGGTTTTAATTGAACAGGGCAGGATAACCATCCCGGCGGTCTGAAAAGAGCCAGAGGAAATACTGGCGGCGATATCGCGCGTATCGTGAGTCACATTCGCCAGCGCCTGCACGTCGCGCACAGAGAGGTCCGTTTCCAGCGCCAGCGTCTGCCGGGCAGCGGCGCTCATCACCAGATGCGTTTCCACATCGGCAACGTCACGCAAAACCTGCAGCAGGCGCACGCCGTAAATCGCGCCACTGGCACCACTAATCCCTACAATGAGTCGTTTCATTTTATCTTTCCATCACTTGATGGGCTAACTGTGCCGTATTTCTTTACCGCAGACAACCTGGAATCGTTCTCCTCTTCAGTCCGCAAAGCAGGTTTTAGCGCATACCATGAAATCAGAATACAAACCATAAAGGCCAGTTCTACAACCATGATCACGCCCCCTTTTTCACTAAACCAGGTTCCCACCATAATGGCAACGTTAGTGACAATAACAAACCTGGCTATCCAGGGAAAAAACGGTGAGCGATAGCGCAGTAAATCAGGGGAATACTTCCCGTCATTCACAGCCTTGCGAAACTGATACTGACACCAGCCAATGGTTATCCACGCCAGACAGCCCACCTGCCCGGTACTGGCAATCAACAAGATATAGAATTTCTGTGCAGGAATATATCGCGTCAGCATCGATACCAGCGCCAGGATAACTGTTATCAGAATAGCGTAAACAGGCACACCGCTGGCGTTGGTCCGGGTGAAAACACGAGGAGCGAAACGGTCGCCCGACATTGCCCATAGCATACGTGAACTGGCATAGATTGCGGAATTCGCCGCTGATACGGCAGCAGAGAATATGACAAGCGTCATCAGTACATCTGCGCTAGGCATACCGACACGTGAGAACACCCACACGAAGGGGCTGGTTCCATCGGGTATCTTTCCATGCGGATAAACCAGCGCCAGAACGGCAATCGCCAGACCGTAAAACAGAATAATACGCAAACCGATTCCCAGAATCACCTTAGGTAAGACTGTGTGTGGCGACTCTGTTTCACCTGCTGCATTTCCAACCAGTTCAACGCCCTGGAACGAATAGATGACTATTGTCATGCAGACCAGAATTTGCTCCCATCCGTGGGGAAACCATAAACCTGCACTTTTTAACGTCGGATGCCAGCTAGCCTCTCCTGACAACGAGAAGATCATGACCCCGCCAGCCGCGATAAAAAGCACTATCGCAAAAACCTTAATCGCAGATAACCAGTATTCGCATTCACCGAAACTTTTCGCCGAACAGAGATTAATCAGCGTTAGCACGACAAGAATGATAAGACAGAAGAAGTGGACGGGAATACCCGGGAAAAATTGATGAGCAATGAAACCTGCGGCAGTCAGGTCTGCCGCCAGAGAAAACACCCAACTCAGCCAATATAGCCAGCCAATGGTATAACTCCAGATGGGATTGGGCAGGAACATCAACGCATAATGCTGAAATGAGCCAGAATGCGGAAATGCGCAGGACAGTTCGCCAAGGCACATCATTGTTGCCAACATAATCGCACCAGCGAACAGATAAGCCAGTAATGTTCCCGCTGGTCCAACGCTACTCAGCGGTTCGGCAATGCCGATAAACAAACCCGTGCCGATTGTTCCGCCAAGCGACATCATTAGTAAATGACGCTTTTTGAGGTTTCGTCGTAGACCATTTTCAGGTTCGGCGGGGGGTAGTGCTTGCAGGGTACTCATGGTCACTCCCTGTCTCAGATAAGGTCAGAGACGCCGCCACAGATGCATCACTGTGGCGGCAGTGGCTTAACGAATAAACCGCGTGGCAACGCCCTTCGTCTGACAGGCCATCAGAAGCCCCGTATAGTCGAGTTCAAAGCGGATGACATCCCCGACTTTCAGCGACTGCTCACATGCTTCAATATCTACCAGCGTATGGTCACTGGTCTGTCCCAAGATGGTGATATTGTCATCGCAGGGCACACAGTTATCTGAAGGTACGTCCTGACGACCAAACGCCAACAACGCCCGCTTGCGCGTGCCATGATCAACAAAGGTTTTTGTTTGCAGGAAAGCATCTACGCCAAGTTCTCCGACGGGTATTGTCGGCTTGCTGTTCAGCTCAATAATCTCTGCCTCAAGGACATACATATCGGAACAGGCTTTTTCCACCGGCTTTGTTGAGTGATGGAATTCGTTCAGATACTTCATCTCGACATATTCAATGCCGAACTCATGCAGCCCCCCAATCCGCAGATGGTTTAACCCCTGAGGCCAAATGCCTTTATCCAGTAAATGGTAGCTGGTGCAATTCCCTGCAGAGAGTCGGCGAATTCGCGTACCGCTGTCCCGCTCGACTCGCGCGGCCAGCGCCAGAAAATCTTCACCATTTTTCACCGTCGGCAGGACGGTGCCATAGCAGTTGAAGTTGGTTCCCAAGCCATACAGCTCCAGGCAAGGCAATTCCTGAATGAGCCGGATAGTGCTGAGAATATTTGAATACTCGGTGAACCAGATACCTTCACGTAAATCCCCCATATCAACCATCAGCAAGACCTGATGCGTTTTCCCCTGGCGTTGGGCTTCCTGCGATAATGCCCGCAGGATGATGGGTTCGCTATTCAGACTGATATCGGCATAGCGGATAACATCTTCAATCTCACTCAGGCAAGGACTGCGGAGCAGACAGGTTGTACAGCCGATTTCACGGATTTTTTTCAGATTATAGGTTCGCGACTCTGCAATCACCTTAATGCCGCCATCAAATACCGCCTGCGCGGTTTCAACACAGCCATCAAAAACTTTATTGACGGCCATGACCTCAATCCCACTGCTGGCTAACAGCGCTTTTTCCGTTCGGGCATTTTCTTCCAGCTTACGTAAGTTGATTTCCAGGATTGGCATATACATTTTATTTTCCTCCTGCCACGCTCAGACGAGCATTACGTTTCTGGGCCCGATGATAGATACATTCAGCAACGATAACGGCCAGCAATGCGCCACCCACGATCTTGCCGGCGTACTGGAAGTATCCCCCCATATCAATTTGTGAAGGCGGGATAAACAGCAACGCGACAGCAAAAGCGATGGAGATAAATCCAAGCGCAGGCAGTACGGCAGGTAAGACTTTTCCTGGGATTTTAAAGCTTCTGGGCGTATCCGGTTGCGTCTGGCGCAAACGCCAGAATGCCGGGAACATCACCAGATAGGGAATGAAATAAGTAATGGTCGTCAGTGCAGTCAACATCCAGTACGCCGCGGCGACGCTTGGAGAGATAAAGGTTGAGAAGCACAGAACCGTGACGATTATTGCCTGTACGATCAGCGCAAAGGCTGGCGTTTTCCAGACCGGATGCAACCGGGCAATTTTATCCCCTAGCAGATTATCCTCACGTGATGCTTCCTGAAGCATGTAGATAGGCCCTACCAGCCAGGAGTTGATCTGACCTAAAGCGCCAAAAAACATACAGATTGCCATTACCGGGATAAGCCAAGGCATATGTAACGTATCCGCTGCGGCATGCATTGCCTGCATCACGCCCGCCACAATATCGGTTTTTCCCGCAGGCAACAGGGTGTTCAGCGCCCAGGTACCAACCATATAAATCCCAACAATAACGGCTGCGGAAACCGCCATCGCGCGCGGGAAATCACGCTGCGGGTTACGCGTACGTCCGGCAATCATCGGTGCGACTTCCAGCCCGGCGAAAGCAAACATCATGCTCGACAGAAAGACGATAGTATCCCAATGGCTCAGATCGGGAACCCAGTTCGCCGCCGTCGCATAATCGGTTTGCATCTCATGCCCGGTCGCCAACCACACGATAGCCAGGATAATCAAAATTGCTGAGGGAATGAATACACCGCACCAGGCGCTGACGCTGTTGATAATTTTGGTCCACTCCATGCCGCGAATATTCATTAGCGTCAGCAACCAAAAAATAACCGCCGAACCAATACCAATAAACGCCTTATTCTCCGCAAGGCCCCCGCCAATCATGTAACCCAACGCCGTAAAACCGAACTGAAGCATCAGGGGAAAAAACAACACGCAGGAAAAGAGGAAGCACACTACCACTATCCACGCGATACGTTTCCCAAAGGCTTCTTTAATCCAGACAAATATCCCACCATCTTTCGGCCATCCGGTCGACAGCTCGCCGCACACCATCGCCAGCGGAAAGAACAGACAGAATGCAGCTATTACCCACAACAACATTGCTGAAGCGCCGTAGGGCGCGACATTGGGTATTTGCCGCAAACTCAGAATGGCAATGACATTCATAAAGACAATGTCTTTGATGCCAAGTAAGCCAGAACTATTATTACTCATGGCTATCTCCTGCTATGCACTCAGGGGCATCACTGCCCTCTTCGAATCACCTGACTCACAGACTCCAGCAGATGCCGGAGTCCAAAAATGAGATTTAATAAATGTCGTACTTGACCATATCTTCGTAACTGTCTTCCCGACGGATTAAGCGGTCTTTACCCTCTTTATCTATCATCACAACAGCAGAGCGTGGGCGGTTGTTATAGACGGTTTGGCTTTCGATGGTGTAAGCGCCTGCATCCAGAAACGCGACGATATCGCCGACTTGCGTGTTCTGCGGCATCAGGAACTCTTCTCCCTTCACGCCCATATGGAAGTAATCGCCACCATCACATAGTGGTCCGGCGAGTTTGATCCACGCATCGTGAGAATCTGTCATTTTGGAGACGTTGTAGACGTAGAAGAACCAGTCAAAATGCTGGCTGTCTGAAAGCACGCTGTATCCGGCATCAACAAATTTCCATTCAACATGGCATTCCACATTGCCGTTCAGGTCGTAGTTCGTTTTACGTTTTTCACAGGCAACTTCGGTTAACAGGACCGCAGCAGAGCCGGTGACTTTACGCCCAGGCTCAATGCAGATCTCCACATCCGTACGCCACTTATGAACTTCACGAATAACCGCATCAGCAAAGTCCTGCGCCGTAATCCCGGCATACATGTTGTCTTTAAGCGGATCGCCATTCTCTTCGTCATATTTGTAGGGCACGGGAATGCCACCGCCTACGTTGATGAGATCAAATTTAATGCCCAGAACCTCTTCCAGACGGCGGGATTCATCCACCAGCACTTTGGTCGCTTTGGCAAAAGGTTCAGATTCCGGCACCTGATCGCCCACATGCATATGTAACCCGCGCAGATGAACATAAGGCATTTCCAGGATCCGCCGACAGGTTTCTTCCGCTTGCTCTAGATCCAACCCCGATTTTGCATGAAAGGCCGTAACCAGCTCAGCATGCGTTGCTGAAGGAACGTTTGGCTCCACGCGAACGCAAACATTGGCGACTTTCTTCAATTTACGGGAGATCGCGTCGATATGATCCAATTCATACAGACTATCGACGTTGATCAGGTACAGATCGTTAGCAATGGCATATTCCAGGTCGGCTGGTTTTTTCACTACGCCATTGAAGACAATCTGATCGCCTCGGAAACCTATTTCCAGGCATTTACGAACTTCGTACTGCGAATTTGCCTCCGCACAAATTCCTGCATCACGAATGGCCTGAAGAACACCCATTACTGAACAGGTTTTAGAGGCAAAAAAGGTTTTGGTTTTTTTGTGGGCTGCGAACGCCTGCTGGATTTCGTTGATATTACGAACGATCTCTGACTCAGAGAACACATAGAACGGCGTTGGATACTTGCGTGCTAACGCGTCCAGATCTACGCCATCAAAACACAAGTGACCCTCTTTTTGTTGGAAACGGCGATCGTTCTTTATCACCTGCTCACGTAACTTGTTGTAGTTTTGAATAATCGAATCAGTCATAACATCCTCTGCTTATGTTCATCGTAAGACACCACACTCTTTCAATGGTTATATAGCAACAGACGTGCCATGTTTTATTTATTAAAAATCAATATGTTATGATTGATAGTAAATTGTATTTTTTGTCATTTAGCGTGTTATTCATCACAACGACGAAAATTCGTCATATCTATAATGAGGTCGTGAAAAACAGGAAAAGAAGGAATCCCGCTATGGCGTCCACCAACGAAGAACTGGCTGCGGCACTTAAAATGTTCTCCCGCTTCTTCGACCTCATCCACCAACCCCTGGCGGTGATCAACGAGCGTGGCGAGTACGTTTACTACAATCAGGAAAGCGCGGATCTGGATGGCTACAGCATTGAGCAGGCGCTAGGAAAGCATATGCTGGACGTCTATCCGAGTATGAAAGAGACGCAAAGCACCATGCTTTCATCCTTGAAGAAGGGCGTAGAGTACATTGGTCATTACCAGATTTACTACAACGCACGCGGTCAGGCGGTGGATTATCAACATACCACCGCCCCGCTGTATTCAAATGATGGCAGCATGATAGGTGTAATTGAGATTGGCAGGAATATGTCTGGTGTCAGACGGTTACAGGAACAGGTTGTTGAACTAAACCATCTTCTCTATGCCGATCGCCATGAAAAACACCACGCCATCATTACTGAAAATCCGGAAATGCTGCACAACATTGCGAAGGCAAAACGTCTGGCGGCCAGCAATATTCCCGTGACTATCGTTGGAGAAACAGGAACCGGTAAAGAGCTTTTTTCTCGTCTCATCCATCAATGCAGTAAACGCGCGGATAAACCTTTCATTGCCCTTAACTGTGGCGCACTCCCGCCGACACTCATCGAAAGTACACTTTTTGGTACTGTCCGCGGTGCGTACACGGGGGCGGAAAATAGTCAGGGGTATCTGGAACTGGCCAACGGAGGAACGCTCTTTCTGGATGAACTGAACGCGATGCCTATTGAGATGCAAAGTAAGCTGCTGCGCTTTCTCCAGGATAAAACATTCTGGCGGCTGGGCGGTCAACAGGAGATTCATTCAGATGTACGTATCGTTGCTGCAATGAATGAAACGCCCGCGCGATTGATTCAAACCGATAGGCTACGCGCAGACCTGTTTTACCGACTGAATGTAGGCATGCTCACCCTTCCCCCTTTACGCAAACGTCCGGAAGATATTGCGCTGCTGGCTAATTATTTCATCGATAAATACCGTAATGATGTGCCGCAAGATATTCATGGTCTGAGCGAAGCGGCACGTATTGCCTTACTTCATCATACCTGGCCTGGCAATGTCAGGATGCTGGAAAATGCCATCGTGCGCAGCATGATCATGCAAGAGAACGACGGGATGCTGAAAAAGATTGTCTTTGAAGAGGAGGAGTTAAACCTGGGCGTTGCCGATATCCCAACCGTTGTCAGCCGCCCCATACGTACTGAGTCGGAGGGAGATGGCTCCCTTGACATACAGGTGGCCAGATTCGAAAAAAGCCTGATTGAAACGGCACTAAATACTTGTCAGGGAAATATTGCCGCTGCGGCACGCAGTCTCAATGTTTCCCGAACGACGTTGCAATATAAAGTACAGAAATACGCTATTCGCTTCGGCGTGGTTAATGACCGATAAGAGCCAGCGACATTATGCCGCTGGCGATATCATTAACCTTCGTTGTGCATCTCAAGGTTTTCCGCTTCATTCTGACGCAATATCGCTTTGGCATCGTCATTACGCAGGGAATCGAGGAAATCGAGATACTGCTGGTCAACGTCTTTGGTGACATAGACGCCGTTAAACACTGAACATTCAAACTGCTGAATATCTGGATTCTCAGCGCGAACGGCTTCAATCAGATCGTTCAGATCCTGGAAGATAAGGCCATCTGCACCGATTATCTGACGAATCTCGTCCACTTCGCGACCATGGGCAATCAGCTCCGTCGCCGTCGGCATATCGATACCATAAACGTTCGGGAAGCGAATTTCCGGTGCTGCAGAGGCCAGATACACCTTCTTCGCTCCGGCTTCACGCGCCATCTCGATAATCTGTTCTGAGGTGGTGCCACGTACGATAGAGTCATCAACCAACAGCACGTTCTTATCACGGAACTCCGCACGGTTGGCGTTCAGTTTACGACGCACGGATTTACGACGCAGCTGTTGGCCCGGCATGATAAAGGTACGCCCCACGTAGCGGTTTTTCACAAACCCCTGACGGTACGGTTTGCCGAGAATACGGGCGATTTCCAGTGCGATATCACAGGAGGTTTCCGGAATCGGGATCACCACGTCGATATCCAGATCTTCCCACTCGCGAGCAATTTTTTCGCCGAGCTTAGTTCCCATATTCACACGGGCGCTGTAGACGGAAATCTTGTCGATAAAGGAATCAGGACGCGCAAAGTAAACGTATTCGAACAGGCACGGATTGCTGACCGGGTTATCGGCGCACTGGCGGGTAAACAGCTGGCCTTTTTCGGTGATGTACACCGCTTCGCCAGGCGCAACGTCGCGCAGGAATTCAAAGCCCAGCGTATCCAGCGCCACACTCTCGGAAGCCACCATATACTCGGTGCGACCGTCGCCAATATCGCGTTTGCCCAGTACCAGCGGGCGAATACCGTTAGGATCGCGGAAGGCAACCATACCGTGGCCGATAATCATCGCCACGCAGGCATAGGCGCCACGGATCTGGCGGTTGGTTGCCGCAATGGCCGCAAAAATATTGTCTGCTTCCAGCGGGTAATGGCGGAAGTTATCCAGTTCGCTGGCGAAAATATTCAGCAGGATTTCTGAATCTGAAGTGGTATTGATGTGGCGGCGCTTTTCTTCAAACAGCTTTTTACGTAACTCATGTGCGTTGGTCAGGTTGCCATTATGGGCAAGCGTGATGCCATACGGTGAGTTGACGTAAAAAGGTTGAGCTTCGGAGGCGCTGGAGCTGCCAGCCGTTGGGTAACGCACATGACCGATGCCCATATTGCCCTGCAAACGCTGCATATGGCGCGCTTCAAAAATATCGCTCACCATTCCGTTTGCTTTACGCAAGCGGAAGCAGTTGTTGGCATCAATAGTGATGATGCCCGCAGCATCCTGACCACGATGCTGGAGCACCGTTAACGCGTCATAAATCGACTGGTTTACCGGCATAACACCGGCGATACCGACAATACCGCACATACGTCTTTTCCTCGTTCAGCAACGACCCAAAGTTTATACTTTGGGCAAGAAACTTGACGAGCTTTGCAGATAGTCAAAGAACCATCTGATGATGAAACTGAACTGCGGGATCAGCTGCGACTTACCCCAGTCTTCACTTTTCGACAGACCGGTAAACGTATCGAGAAAGAACAGTATGGCGGCGACAATCAGCGCTCCTCGCAGAGCACCAAAGCAAACCCCCAACACCCTGTCGGTACCCGACAGGCCTGTTTTCTCTACCAGTTGGCCTATCACAAAGTTAACGATAGCGCCGACGATAAGTGTCGCGATGAACAGTATCGCGATAGCAATCCCATTTCGAACCAGTTCGTCTTCAAAGCCCGTAAACCAGACAGACAGGTAAGTGTAGTAATGGCTGGCGACAAAGAAAGCACAACCCCAAGTCACCAACGATAATGCTTCACGAACAAAGCCACGGATCAGGCTAACCAGACAGGAAAAACCAATCACCGCGATAATGGCGTAATCAATCCAGACCATAAGTGTCCCACGATTTTACGCCCTGTCGTCCTGTTCGGGGCGCATTCTAACAGAAAAAGAAAACGTTTGCGTAGGGATTTCCTTTCCACGCGTAAATAAAAATGGCGCTGAAAAAATCTTCAACGCCATACGGTTTTATGCCTCTTCGGACACTGCCGGATAGCGGTGAAAACACCGTATCCGGCCGACATGAGACTGCCCCTTAATTAGGGGTATACCCCATCACAACCCCACTCAAACCGGAGATCTTCTGGAGCTCGCCCAGCGAGTTCTTCAGCTTATCTCTGGAGGCGTCAGGCCCTACGAGAATGCGGGTTATTTTACCCTGTACCGGCGTTGACGGGGAAGTATATACCCGGAAGCCCGCGCCACGAAGTTTACCCACGATCTCATTGACCTTATCCGCATTTTTCAGCGCGCCGAGCTGCACAACATAGGCTTTGCCGGTCGGGGCTGGCGCTTCTTCCGCGACCGATTTCGGTGCTGGAGCAGGCGCAGGGGTTGGTGCCGGTGTGGCGGCAACGGGTTGCGGCTTCGGTTTAGGTTTCGGCGATTCAACAGGTGCGGGAACAGGATCTAACGCCGCGCTGTTTGCCGTTGCCATGCGCGATGGGTCCAACGATGGTGCGGCGGCATCGCCAGCGCGCACCTCTTCTGCCGCCCCTTCAGGCGGTTGCGTTGGCAGCGCCTGCGTTGCCGCAGGCATCATGTCCGGTTCATCGCGATCGCCGGGTTTGGGCACCAGAGGGATCGCTGCAAACTCATCCTGATAATGTTTTTTTTGCCCGTCAAGCAGCCCGGGGAGCACAATCACCCCAAGCGCGACCAGCACAATTGTGCCAACTAATCGATTCTGAAACTTACTCGCCACCGCTTCTCCCCACGTCTATCACTTCCATGACATGTGCGACAGTGTGAAACGATCCACACACCAACACGGTATCTTCTGGCTTCGCCTCGGCCAGTGCCGCAGACCATGCCTGCGCCACGCTGTCATAGGCTTCACCTTTGCCCAGATGCTCCAACAGCTGTTCAGCCGTTGCGCCACGCGGCCCTTCCAGAGGCGCACAGTACCAGGCGTCAACCACGCTTTTTAACCAGGCCAACGTACCGGCAATATCTTTATCATGTAGCATACCGATAACTGCAAGTACACGCCCGCTTTTCACTAACTTTTTCAGACGTCCGGTCAGATATTCCGCCGCATGCGGGTTATGGGCAACATCAAAAATCACCCGCGGCGACTCGCTCACAATCTGGAAGCGCCCCGGTAAAATCGCCTGTTTAATTCCGTCACGAATTGCCTGCTCGCTGACGTCAAGACCACTGGCACGCAGCGCAGCCAGTGCGGTCGCGGCGTTCGGTTGTGGAACCTGCGGCAATGGCAGGTGTGCCAACGTGCCGTGAGCGTCCGTAAAGGACCAGTCGTTCTCCGTTACCGCATAGCGCCAGTCCACACCACAGCGTTGCAAAATAGCCCCGCACTCTTGCGCCACATCCGCAATAGTGTATGGCATTTCCGGTTCGCCAACGATGGCCGGTTTCTCTGCGCGGAAAATCCCCGCTTTCTCACGACCAATGCTCTCGCGATCCGGGCCCAGCCAGTCAGTATGATCAAGCGCAATACTGGTGACGACCGCAACATCAGCATCGACGATATTCGTCGCGTCAAGGCGACCGCCTAATCCCACTTCCAGAATCACTACGTCCAACTGAGCCTGTTTAAACAACCAGAGCGCCGATAGCGTACCGTATTCAAAGTAGGTCAGCGAAATATCGCCACGTGCGTCTTCAATCTCAGCAAACGAAGCGGTATGCGCGGATTCCGGCAGTTCCCCCCCCTGCACGCGCACACGTTCCGTGTAGCGCACCAGATGCGGCGAACTGTACACCCCGACTTTATAACCAGCTGCGGTCAGCACCGATTCCAGCGTACGGCAGGTCGTGCCTTTTCCGTTGGTTCCTGCCACCGTAAAGACAAATGGCGCGGGTTTCAACACGCCCAGTTTGCGCGCCACCAGGCTTACGCGTTCGAGGCCCAGATCGATGGTTTTACTGTGCAGATTTTCCAGATAAGAAAGCCACGACGCCAGGGGCGACGCGGCTTGAGGAATACGTTTATTGTCCATGATGCCTGTAGATTCTTTACGTTGAGAAAAGCAAAAGGCAGCGCCAACTGGCCCTGCCCTTTTGTACTCGTCGTCTTTCAAGCTGCAGGCTTGTTGGCTGCTCTCGTTCACCCGAATCACTTGCCTGTGCAAGCTCATCGGGATGAACTCTCTTGCCGCCTACCTGCAACTCGAAATCCATAGAGTAAATTATCAGGCCTCTGATTCCTGATCGGGTACCGGAGGTACCACCTCGCCTTCACGCGGCTCATCCGGATTCGGCGCCGGAAGATTCATCAGCTTCGCCAGAATGCTTGCCAGTTTCAGGCGCATTTCCGGACGGCGGACGATCATATCGATAGCGCCTTTTTCAATCAGGAACTCGCTGCGCTGGAATCCCGGCGGCAGTTTCTCACGGACGGTTTGCTCGATAACACGCGGACCCGCAAAGCCGATCAGCGCTTTCGGTTCGGCAATGTTGAGATCGCCCAGCATCGCGAAGCTTGCGGAAACACCGCCCATCGTTGGGTCGGTCAGTACAGAAATGTACGGTAAACCGCGTTCCTGCATTTTCGCCAGCGCAGCAGACGTTTTCGCCATCTGCATCAGAGACATCAGCGCTTCCTGCATACGCGCACCGCCAGAGGCAGAGAAGCAGATTAGCGGACAGTTGTCTTCCAGCGCCTGCTCAACGGCACGGACGAAACGCGCGCCGACGACAGAACCCATGGAGCCGCCCATAAACGCGAACTCGAATGCAGCCGCAACGACCGGCATACCGTGAAGCGTGCCTTTCATCACCACCAGCGCATCTTTCTCGCCGGTTTCTTTCTGTGCTGAGGCCAGTCTGTCTTTGTACTTTTTGGAGTCACGAAACTTCAGCACGTCTTTCGGCTCAAGTTCGCTACCCAGTTCCACAAGAGTACCTTCATCTAACAGGCTATGCAGGCGATTGCGCGCCGACATGCGCATATGATGGTCACACTTCGGACAGACCTCAAGATTACGTTCCAGCTCAGCACGGTATAAAACCTGACCGCAGCTATCACACTTGGTCCACACCCCTTCAGGAATGCTTGCCTTGCGGGTGGGAGTAATGTTGCTTTTAATTCGTTCAATCCAGCTCATTGGTGACCTTTCTGCCTGAACCCTAGTCAGCTTTGTTATAAGGGGCGCATAATGCCATTTTTGCCCCTAACAGACCATGAATGTTGCACATTAAAACATAACAGCCCGAAACTTTGGATAAAAAAGTGGTCGAACCGCTGAGTTACTTTCTATTTTGCAGCCCGTGACGCAGCCCGTTTATGACGAATCACTTCAATCACGCCCGGCAATACGGAAAGGACGATAATCGCCACAATCAATAATTTCAGGTTTTCCTGAACGATGGGCAGATCGCCAAACAGATAGCCTGCATAGGTGAACAGTAATACCCACAGCAGCGCGCCTACAACGTTATACATCGCAAAGTGACGGTAGGACATGTGTCCCATACCGGCAACAAATGGCGCAAATGTCCGCACGATAGGCACGAAACGCGCCAGGATAATCGTTTTTCCGCCATGACGCTCGTAGAACGCATGGGTTTTATCCAGGTAGCTGCGACGGAAAATTTTGGAGTTCGGATTACTAAAGAGTTTCTCACCGAACAACCGGCCAATCGTGTAGTTCACCGCATCGCCTACAATCGCAGCCACAATCATCAACGCCACCATCAGATGAACATTGAGATCGTTAGTTGGCAGCGCAGAAAGCGCGCCGGCAACAAACAGCAGCGAGTCCCCCGGCAGGAACGGCGTCACTACCAGCCCGGTTTCACAGAACAGGATCAGAAACAGAATCGCGTATACCCAGATACCGTATTCCGCGACCAGCTCCGCCAGGTGCACATCAATGTGCAGAATAAAATCGATAAGAAAGTAAATCAGGTCCATAGTTTTGCCTTTATACGACTCAAATTAGTCCGCCAGAAATAGCGGGCCCATTGGCGGTTTTGGCAGGTCGAACCGGTCAGGGTAATCTACCGCGACCAAATACAGTCCTTCCGCTTTCGCCGTTGCCGCTGCCAGCGTTCTGTCCTTCGCCGCTAACAGTTCTGCTATCCAGCTCTCCGGCTGGTTGTTGGCGCCTACTTCCATCAGGCTGCCGACAATATTCCTGACCATATGATGTACAAAGGCATTCGCTTTAATATCCACCACCACATATGCACCAAAACGTTCAACGTTAATGTGCATCACGTTACGCCACGGTGTGCGCGACTGGCACTGCACCGCACGAAACGAGGTAAAATCATTTTCGCCGATCAGACACTGGGCAGCACGATGCATACGTTCAGCATCCAGCGGCTCATAGTAATGGGTTACCCCTTTGCCCAAAACCGCAGGGCGCAACCGATGATTGTAGATGATGTAGCGATAACGGCGAGCCGTGGCGCTAAAGCGGGCATGAAAATCATCAGGTACAGCTTTCACCCAGCGCACGGCGATGTCACCAGGTAAATTCGCATTTACGCCCAATGTCCAGGCGGCGTCTTTACGCACAGCATGCGTTTCAAAATGCACGACTTGCCCTGTGCCATGAACGCCCGCATCCGTGCGCCCCGCACAAAAGACATTGATACGCTCATTCGCGACCTGAGAAAGCGCTTTTTCCAGCTTTTCCTGAACGCTACGCACTTCGTTCTGGCGCTGCCAGCCATAATATTTGCTGCCGTCATACTCAATGCCCAGCGCAATTTTATGGGTTTGCGGCTGTTGCAGGTCCGACATTAGTACAGATACTCCTGCACCAGTTTTTCCGCAATTTTCACCGCCATCAACGCGCCGCCAAAGCGCACGTTGTCTGCCACGGACCAGAACTGAACCTGCTCCGGCATACCGTAATCGTTATGTACACAGCCGATAGAAAGATGTGGCGTGCCAGACGCATCGCCAACCTGAGTCGGGAAATCGGTCTCTTCCGACAACGCCACGTCTTCAGCACGAGAAAACGCATCACGCGCTTCTTCCGCCGCTAATGGACGCAGAGCCTCAAAACTCACCATCTGCGCGTGACCGTAGAATACCGGTGACTGTACGACGCTAGCGGAGATTAGCAGACCGTCATCCTGCATAATTTTGCGCACTTCATCAACGATACGACGCTCTTCGCGCACGCTACCTTCGCGATCTGGCAGCAGCGGCAGCATATTAAATGCCAGTTGGCGACCAAAGAAATCGTCTTCGTCAATCGGGATACCATTGAGCAGTTTCGCACTTTGCCCTGCCAACGCATCCACCGCTTTTTTACCGTACGCGGAGGCCGACAGAATATTGGTCACCGTAATACGTGAAAGACCACCATCATCAATCAGCGGTTTCAGCGCAGACAGCAGTTGACTGGTCAGGCTATTAGGGACCGCAATCACATTGCGGTTGCGGTAATCTGCCAGCACGAACGGGTTAACGTCCGGAACCACCAGCGGAACGTCAGGCTCAAGTGCGAACAGACCACTGCTGTCGATAACCAGACACCCGGCATTGGTTGCTTCTTCCACCCATGCAGCGGTGGCCTCAGCACCCGCGACAAAAAATGCCAGTTGCGCCTGCGTCCAGTCAAAGTCTGCAGCATCCTGAACAATGACCGATTTACCGTTAAAACGCAGGTGCTCACCGGCGCTTTCGTTACGCGCCAGCGCAAAAATTTCACCGACCGGGAACTGGCGTTCAGCCAGCGTATCGAGCAGGGCTTCGCCTACGGCGCCCGTTGCGCCCAGAATGGCAATATTCCAGCCTTCAGACATGGTGATTTACTCCAGAAATACATAAGCGTCCCTGTCGCATTATTCGACAGGGAGCATTAAGAAGACATTAATGTGCCGGGTGATGAACAGCGTTAAAACCCAGCTTACACAGCAAGGCCGCTGCCGTTTCGTCGTCACACATCACGTACAAAGACGACCATTCACGGCGCTCAAGATAATTTTTACGCAGTTTATCAAATTCACCCGGAATTCCAGCGACTTTACGCAGCGGCGCATCATCGCGGCGCACATCATACACTAAATGCGCCAGCCTTTTCAGCGTTGGCTGATCTAACGGGCCATGCAACGTGATACGACCGAATTCCGGCGCCGGTAACAGGGTGTTCAGCGCCACGTGCTGTTCGCGACCAATAAACTTGCTATAGGCCTCAAAGACCTGCGTGGTCCCACGGGCTTTTCCTTCCAGAGTATACCCGGCAATGTGCGCGGTGCCGAGATCGGCTTTCTCCAGCAACGCTACATTGAGATCCGGCTCGCCTTCCCAGACATCCAGAACCACGCTCAGTGCCTGCCCGGCGTTAAGCCGGTTCAGTAATGCCGTATTGTCGATAACCGGCCCTCGGCAGGCGTTGATCAAAATGGTGCCCGGTTTCAGTCGGCTAATCAGCGCGTCATCCGCCAGGTGCAGCGTTTTGTACGGGCCGTCTTTAAATAGCGGCGTATGGAAAGTCAGCACATCGGCCTGCTGTACCAGTTCATCCAGCGAGCGGAAATCGCCCTCGTCACCGCGATCGGCTCTTGGCGGATCGCACAGCAAAGTACGGATCCCCAGCGCTTCAAGTCGCGCCTGCAAACGTCCACCTACGTTGCCAACACCCACGATGCCCACGGTACGATCGCGTAATGCAAAACCGTCGCGCTCAGCCAGCATCAGCAACGCTGAAAAAACATATTCTACGACTGCAATCGAATTACATCCGGGCGCTGCGGAAAAACCGATTCCCGACTGCGCAAGCCAGGCTTCATCCACATGGTCTGTGCCTGCCGTTGCCGTACCGACAAATTTCACGGGTTTTCCGCTGAGCAGTGATTCATTGACTTTCGTCACCGAGCGCACCATTAAGGCATCCGCATCATCCAGTTCGGCAACGGGAATCGGACGACCAGGAACCGCTTTGACCTCCCCCAAACGACTGAACAGTTCGCGGGCATAGGGCATATTTTCATCAACGAGGATTTTCACGTCTTTCGCACCTGTTTGAGAACGAGAGTTAACCGGGCAAGTGTGCCATAATCTCGCCGCCAGGCATACTGCGAGACCTGGTCAGCACAGATTTAAGGAACAGAGACGATGCAGCCCATTTCAGGTACGCCCGCTCGCCCTCCCGGCGAAGGCCAAAATGCCCCCTCCGTTGCAGGTGAGCAACCGTTATCCACGTTACAACGTACCGTGCTGGAACGGCTGATTACCCGTTTGATTTCGCTCACCCAACAGCAAAGCGCTGAGGTATGGGCCGGAATGAAACACGATCTGGGCGTCAAAAGTGATACGCCGTTGCAGTCACGTCACTTTCCCGCCGCAGAACAAAATTTGAATCAGCGGCTGGACGTCGCGCAGCAAAATCATGCTAATCGTCAGGTGCTGTCGCAGCTCACTGAACTATTAAGTCAGGGGAATAACCGCCAGGCGGTGAGTGATTTTATTCGCCAGCAGTATGGGCAGACGGCGCTGAGCCAACTCACGCCGGAACAATTGAAGAACGTGCTGACCCTGTTGCAACAAGGTCAGCTTTCTATACCGCAGCCGCAGCAGCGCCCGGCTACCGATCGTCCGTTATTACCCGCGGAGCACAATACGCTGAACCAGTTGGTTACCAAACTGGCGGCGGCCACGGGAGAATCCGGTAAGATGATCTGGCAGTCAATGCTGGAGCTGTCTGGGGTAAAAAGCGGAGAGCTGATCCCCGCCAAACAATTTACGCATCTGGTCACCTGGCTGCAGGCGCGCCAGACGCTCAGTCTGCAAAGTGCCCCGACGTTACAAACGCTGCAGGCGGCGCTGAAGCTGCCGTTAGAACCGAATGAGCTGACGGCAATCAAAGAGTACGCGCAGCAGACGTACCAGATCCAACCACAATCGATTCTGACCACGGTTCAGGTGCTGGACTTGCTGAATCAAATCTTCCTGCGCCGCGTGGAACGTGACCGGGAACAGGAATTAAACGATCCGCACCATCCTCAACCCATCTATAGCCCGTTCGCGCCGATGATTGAAACGGTTAAATCACTGTCGACACGACCGGGACTGATATTTATTGCCCTGATGATTGCGTTAGCCATTTTCTGGTTGGTCGCTTAGCCTCTTCGCAGAGTCAGCAACGTCACAACAATTCCCACCACGGCGGATATCGCCCCGGCAAGGAATACCGAGGGATAGCCGTACGCGGTGGCCAGAACCCCGGCGACAGGTCCGCTTACGCCGTAGGAGATATCCTGAAATGCGGCGTAGCCACCCAGCGCCGTACCGCGAACCTGCGCTGGCACTCGCTTCACAACCTCAACGCCCAAGGCCGGGAAAATAAGCGAACACCCGGCCCCGGTTAATGCTGCCCCGAGCAGAGCAACCCAGGCAGAGGGTGCCTGCCACAGCAGGATCAGGCCCGCAGTTTCAACCAGCAAGGAGACAACGGCGACCTTCACGCCGCCGAACCGGTCCGGCATCCAGCCAAACAGAATGCGCATCAGCACAAATGCCCCGCCAAACGCGGTCAGAGTGAACCCCGCCATCGTCCAGCCATTGCTGACAAAATAAAGTGAAATAAACGTACCGATGACGGCAAAACCCACGCCTTGCAATGCCAGACCCAGGCCCGGTTTCCAGATAAGCCCGACTACGCTCCACAGTGAAGGTCGCTCCCCGGCATGCGCAGGCACTTTACGAACGGTGCCGTTGAATGCCCAGGCCAGCAGCGGTAATACCATCGTGGTTCCCGCCAGCGCCGCGAAGCCAAAGTGGCTATGGATCAGCAAGCCCAACGGCGCACCGGCAGCCAGCGCACCGTAAATCGCCATCCCGTTCCACGACATCACCTTACCGGAACGCGTTGGGCCAACCAGCCCCAGTCCCCAGGTCAGCGTTCCGGTGAGCAGTTGGCTTTCGCCAAAGCCGAGGATCAAACGCCCGACGATTAACAACGCAAATTTTACGGGGACAGAGACAGGCAATAGCGCGGCTAAAAGCCACGCCGCGCCCGCCAGCCCGCAGGCAAACATCCCCTGTAGCGCCGAACGCTTAGCGCCATATTGATCGGCTAAGCGCCCTGCGTAGCCGCGAGTTAAGACCGTTGCCAGAAACTGAATGCCAACGGCGATACCGACCATGGTGTTGCCATAGCCCAGCTCGTGGTGCACAAACAGAGGAATGACGGGCAAAGGCAGACCGACCGTCATGTAGGTCAGGAAAACCGCAAAAGCGATACGAAACAGTGAAAAGTTCGCCGACGGTGTTTTTTCTTGTTGGGTTACTGCTGTCATGCGTTACTCCAAAATGCAGAGTAAGGCGAGGAATGTCCACGCCCCCCTCTACCTGACTTTCAGGATTAAGGTGCGTTGGATAACGTTAAACGCTTACGCATTATCAAGAGGATAATGTTGAAGCTGGAGTCTGCCTGTGAGGGGCCCTGGCTGTCAACTGTGAAAGCATAGCTACACGCATCAAAACGATGACTTGTCTACGAACAAAAAGGGAAATACAGTGTCAATTCCCTTCGTTCTGAACAACCCGGTTACCTGTTCACGCTGCTGCGGCGTCAGGAGCCGGAACATCATATCCCAAATCTCTTTGGGCTCGGCTTCCTGCACGATATGGCGATCAGGCACTTCTGTTTGCTCATTTTTATTCAGATACGAGCGGACGTACAGCGGAAACACAGAAATATGAAATTCCTCAGCCTTAGACTTCGCACGCTTGCGCTTAACGCCCTCCTTCCCTTCACTGTAGGTATTTAATCGCAAGCGAACGGCTGGTGCGCTTCTCGGAAACCCAGGCAATTCAAGACACTCCTTCACCGTAAACCACTCTTTTACCATCAGTTATTTTCCTTTCCGCTGATGAAATAAAAATATTTTTTCTTTTGCGCGAAATTTCAGATTAATTCTGGCAATATTCCAACGACAAAAAGAAAGTTACATTCTTTTTGCCTTTCTAATTTATACCCTGAAAATATCGGCGCCGATAACACATCTTCTTAGGATTACAGAATGGAACACAAAAGCCAAGACTGGCATCGTGCAGATATTAAAAGTGCACTGGAAAAAAGAGGCATTACGCTCAGAGAATTGTCACGTTCGGCGGGTTTATCTCCTGATTCGCTGCGTAATGTATTTACCCGAAGCTGGCCGCGCGCAGAACAGATCATCGCCCAGGCGCTGGAAACTACGCCGGACGTCATTTGGCCATCACGCTATCTCTCTAAATCAACAAAAAAAGCGGTCATAAAGAATAAGCATCAATTATAAATATTTTACCCATAATTTACCAAACGGATTAATTAATATTTCAATCTAATGTATTTTCGATATTAATAGCATTATCGGTCATTCCCGTCAGATTAAATCCTGTTAAAGCAATACACGAACTTATTATATATTCTTTTAACAGGAGTCATCATGAGCTGGGATAAAACAGCAGCAGCAAATTATGCAAAATCTCATGCAGGCGGCCATTCTCAGAAGCGTTGTGCAGAATTTACCCGCAAAGCTATTCAGGCAGGAGGTATCACTCTTGGGCATACTTATCATGCTAAAGATTATGGCTCCATGCTAAAAAGTGCCGGTTTCAGCGCCATTGGCCAATTTGAACAGCCCCGAGTAGGAGATGTCGTCGTCATTCAACCTTATGAGGGAGGAAACCCAAGCGGTCATATGGCGATATTTGACGGTCAGGAGTGGTACTCCGATTTTAGACAACGTGATATGTGGGCGGGACCAGGTTATCGGGCGGCAAAACCGCCATACACTATTTACAGGAAGCAGTAATGAAAGCGTTCTCGTTGATTGCTCTGGTTTTGTTACTTTGTTGCTGCTCTTCATCACGCAGTGACAGCAATCAGGATGTAAAACAATTCTATCTCGCGTGGATGTCCGCCTACACACAAGATCGAGATACGTCCGCGCTCATGCAACGTTATGTGGCGAAAGACGTTATCGATCGTCTGGCGCTGATTGACAGCCTTTACGAGCAGGAAATAATAAACTCTGACTACTTTATGTACGTTCAGGATTACGACCCTGAATGGATCCCGCGGCTACGGGTTGGAGCAGCTCAGCCCTTTCTCGGTGGCGAAAAGGTGGAAGTGCAATTAGGTGGACCGGCAGGCGAAGCGCCCATGCAACTGGAAGTGTATACGCGTTGGGAAGAGGGTCGCTGGAAAATTTATCGCGTGCGGAATCTGGATAATCAATTTGAACAGCCAATCTACAGCACTGGTGATATCACACGAGCCAAAGCCTGGTCGGCGGAAATCGCGCCGGAGTACGAAAAAATGAATAAATAAAAAAGGGAGCCATCAGGCTCCCCTTTGCATCTTATGTTGCAGACTTACGCTTTCAGCTTACGCATAACCAGCGTAGCGTTGGTGCCGCCAAAGCCGAAGCTGTTGGACATCACGGTGGTCAGCGCCTGCTCGGTCGGTTTGGTCACGATGTTCAGACCCGCCGCCTGCTCGTCCAGCTCTTCAATGTTGATGCTCGGCGCGATAAAGCCGTGTTCCAGCATCAGCAGAGAGTAGATAGCTTCCTGCACGCCAGCCGCACCCAGTGAGTGACCGGTCATCGCTTTGGTTGCAGAAATGGCCGGGCTGTTGTCGCCAAACACTTCACGGATTGCGCCCAGCTCTTTCACGTCGCCTACCGGAGTAGAAGTACCGTGAGAGTTCAGGTAGTCGATCGGGGTGTCTACGCCGTGCATCGCCATCTGCATGCAACGTACTGCGCCTTCGCCTGACGGAGCAACCATGTCTGCGCCATCAGAGGTTGCGCCGTAGCCAACGATTTCCGCGTAGATGTGCGCGCCACGCGCCAGAGCGTGTTCCAGCTCTTCGACCACGACCATACCGCCGCCGCCCGCGATAACGAAACCGTCACGGTTTGCATCATAGGTACGGGAAGCTTTCGACGGGTCGTCGTTATATTTGGTAGACAGCGCGCCCATGGCGTCGAATTCACACGCCATTTCCCAGCACAGCTCTTCGCCGCCGCCAGCAAACACGATGTCTTGTTTGCCCAACTGAATTTGTTCTACTGCGTTGCCGATGCAGTGCGCAGATGTCGCACAGGCAGAGCTGATGGAGTAGTTTACGCCGTGAATTTTGAACGGCGTTGCGAGACAGGCAGAAACGCCGGACGCCATCGCTTTGGTGACCACATATGGGCCAACCGCTTTCAGACCACGCGGGCTACGCATTGCGTCAGCGCCGAACACCTGAAAACGCGGGGAACCGCCGCCGGAACCTGCAATCAGGCCAACGCGCGGGTTATTCTGGTAATCTTCTGCAGCAAGACCGGCATCCGCTACAGCCTGCTCCATTGAAAGGAATGCATAGATGGATGCGTCGCTCATGAAGCGCACTACTTTGCGGTCAATGAGGCCAGTGGTATCCAGTTTTACGTTGCCCCATACGTGGCTACGCATGCCGGAGTCCTTCAGCTCCTGAGAGAAAGTGATCCCTGAACGTCCTTCACGCAGAGATGCCAGGACTTCCTGCTGGTTATTACCGATGCTGGAAACGATGCCCAAGCCAGTAATCACTGCACGTTTCATTCAATACCTCTGTAAGTCGCACTATTTTAAAGTTTCGAGTGGCACAATAGCGTACACTTGTACGCCGAACAAGTCCGATCAGCCATTTAATGTGGAAATTTGCGCAGCCAGGCACTCATCGCTAAGATCGGGGCACAGCCTGCCAGACGAGTAACTTACGTGAAACAATACGCTATACAACCTGCCAACCTTGAATTCAACGCTGAGGGTACACCTGTTTCCCGAGATTTTGATGATGTCTATTTTTCCAATGATAACGGGCTGGAAGAAACACGCTACGTCTTCCTCGGCGGGAATCATCTCGCACAGCGATTCCCTGTGCATTCACGTCCCCTTTTCGTGGTGGCGGAAAGCGGATTTGGCACCGGGCTTAACTTCCTGACGCTCTGGCAGGCATTCGCTGATTTTCGCGATACGCACCCTGACGCTACTCTGAAAAGATTACATTTCATCAGTTTTGAAAAATATCCGCTGACGCGTGAAGATTTAACTTTAGCCCATCAGCACTGGCCGGAGCTTGCCCCGTGGGCCACGGCGTTACAGGCGCAGTGGCCGCTGCCGCTGGCGGGATGCCATCGTCTGCTTCTTGATGATGGGCGCGTCACGCTGGATCTGTGGTTTGGCGATATTAACGAACTGACCAGCAAACTCGATGATTCCCTGAATCAAAAAGTGGACGCCTGGTTCCTGGACGGTTTCGCCCCGGCGAAAAATCCGGACATGTGGACGCCAACGCTGTTTAACGCAATGGCCCGCCTGGCTCGCCCCGGCGGTACGCTGGCTACCTTCACATCGGCAGGCTTTGTGCGACGGGGGTTGCAGGAAGCCGGATTTACGATGCAAAAATGCAAAGGCTTTGGTCGCAAACGCGAAATGCTTTGTGGCGTCATGGAACAGACTCTGGCACTCCCTTCATCGGCTCCATGGTTCACGCGCACGGGCACAGATAAGCGCGAAGCCGCTATTATTGGCGGGGGCATCGCCAGCGCATTGCTGTCGCTGGCGCTACTGCGCCGCGGCTGGCAGGTCACGCTCTATTGCGCAGACGCGAAACCAGCCGAAGGCGCATCAGGTAACCGTCAGGGCGCGCTCTATCCGTTACTCAGCAAGCATGACGCGGCCATTAATCTCTTTTTCCCCACCGCGTTTACCTTCGCCCGCCGACTGTATGACGCCCTTCCGGTTGAGTTCGCGCATGACTGGTGTGGTGTGACGCAGCTCGCCTGGGATGAAAAAAGCCAGCAGAAAATCACGCAAATGCTGTCTCTTGAACTGCCCGATGCGCTTGCCGTCGGCGTTGACGCAGAGCAGGTTTTACAGACCACCGGCGTGGAAACCGGGTGTGGCGGGATTCAGTATCCTGCCGGTGGATGGCTGTGCCCGGCGCAGTTAACCGCCGCCATACTGGACTATGCCACAACCCTGGGATTACGCACCCGCTACCAACATACGTTGGCCTCACTGACTCGCCAGACAGCAGGCTGGCAATTGCAGTTTGCCTGTGGAGAAACCACCACTCACGCAGCGGTGGTTCTGGCTAACGGCCATCGCATTAACCGCTTTGAGCAGACGCAGACGTTACCGGTCTATTCCGTTGGCGGTCAGGTGAGTCATATCCCCACTACGCCCGCGCTGTCAGCGCTGCGCCAGGTGTTGTGCTACGACGGTTACCTCACGCCGCATAACCCGCAAAACCAGCAACACTGCATAGGCGCCAGCTATCATCGTGGGAGTGAGGAGACTGAATATTGCGAGGACGATCAGCAGCAAAATCGTCAGCGTTTAATCGACTGCTTCCCGCACGCCGCATGGGCAAAAGAGGTAGACGTCAGTGCGCATGCCGCCCGCTGTGGAGTCCGCTGCGCTACGCGCGATCACATACCGATGGTGGGCAATGTCGCGGACTATGACGCCACGCTCAGCCAGTACGCCACGCTTGCCGAAGACAAAGCGCACGCGGTAAGCGCCCCGGTTTATGCTGATTTATTTATGCTGGGTGCATTGGGGTCACGCGGGTTGTGTTCAGCCCCGCTGTGTGCAGAAATTCTGGCCTCGCAAATGAGCGAAGAACCTATTCCTATGGATGCCAGTACGCTGGCGGCGTTGAATCCGAATCGGTTGTGGGTCAGGAAGTTATTGAAGGGAAAAGCGGTGAAATAAGATACCCTCTCATCATTGCCTGATGCGCTGCGCTTATCAGGCCTACAACTCCCGTCCACGTAGGCCGGATAAGACGCCTTAGCGTCACCATCCGGCACAATCCACTGCAATTATTGTTTTGTCGCCTTCTGGAACAACATGTCCCACATCTCTTTCACTAACGCCTGATCCCGTGGCGAAAGTTCGCCTGCGCTAATCGCTTTTTCCAGGCTGCTGGTCACATTGGCGTACAATGCCTCAGCGGAATGGTCCTCGCCAGCATCCAGCTCTGCTACAGCCAGCGTCAGGTGCCCACGCAAGTAGCCACTGGCAAATAACTCATCATCGCTGGCGTGCTCTACCATATCGTCGATTAATGCCAGAATGCGTGATTCAAACTCCGCGATCATCTTCTTTCCTCATTGTAAACGTGGCGGCGGCTTCAGTTGAGCGCTTCGGGCCACGGGAATTGTTCCGCCTTAAGTTCAGGCGTGTGATAATAATTCTGTAACGCGTTAATAAAGCGCGCTGGACGCTCCGGGATCCCCTTTTCCAGATATTCCATCACCTGGGCATGAACACGACGCTGGAATACCACGCGATCCGGTTCAAAGTCTCCGTTCAGATTGTCGCAACTGACGTTAAACGGATAGCCCGCCGCCATGCAGAACAGCCAGTCAAACGCCTGCGGCTTCACTTCCACATCTTCAAACTGGCATTGCGTGTTCGCGTCGCGTCCGTCCGGGCAGTACCAGTAACCGAAATCGACCAGCTCACGACGCGCTTTACCCGCAATACACCAGTGTGAAATTTCGTGTAACGCGCTGGCGTAATAACCATGTGCAAAAACGATACGGTGATACGGTACTTCCGCATCAGCAGGAAGATAGATCGGTTCGTCATCGCCTTTAATCAGACGGGTATTAAATTCATCGGCAAAGCAGCCGTTAAAAATCTCAATTAACTGTTCGTAGTGATGGGTGTTATTCATTAGTTCATCCCCAGCCAGTGGAGAATCTCCTGTCCATGATTATCATAAAGTAGCTTGGCGCTCATCACGGCGGAAACAATGACGATCATTGGCCGAATGAGTTTTTGTCCTTTGCTGAGTACCAGTCGCGATCCCATCCGTGCGCCAATAAACTGGCCAATGAGCATCACAAACCCGGTCGCCCAAATCACTTTGCCGCCGAGAGCAAACAGCAACAGCCCACCGATATTCGAGGTGGCATTTAATACTTTGGCGTGGGCCGTCGATTTCGCAAGATTGTAGCCGCACAGCATGACGAAGCAGAGCGCATAAAACGATCCCGCCGCCGGACCAAAAAAGCCATCGTAAAAACCGACGCAGCCCCCGGCTATCAGCGCGAAAGGGAAACCGTGCAGTCGACGCTGCCGGTCTTCTTCGCCCACTCTGGGCATCAACAGAAAGTAGAGGCCAATACAGATAACCAGCACCGGTAGGATCTGGCGTAATATGTCGGACTGCACATGCTGGACCAACAACGCGCCGCTCATTGAGCCGATAAAGGTCATGAAGATGTTGAGCTTCTGATCCGCCAGATTAACCACGCCCCGGCGAATAAAATAGATCGAGGAAGAGATGGATCCCCCGCAGGCCTGCAGCTTATTGGTGGCCAGCGCTTGCGCGGGCGGCATTCCGGCCGCCATCAATGCCGGGATGGTGAGTAAACCGCCGCCCCCGGCCAGAGAGTCAATAAAACCTGCCAGCATAGCCACAAAAAAAAGCACACCCAACAGCAGTGGCGACACCATAAACAGAGAGACAAAATGATCCATTAGAGTACATGCTCGTCCAGTAGCGCCTGGCAGGAAGGCGGCAACGGCGGCGGTGTCTTCTTCTCAGGCTTGGTGGCTCCAGGTTTAGGAGGTTCGAACCAGCTTTGCAACTCTGCTCCACAGCCGTCACCCGGTGGAGGCAACGGTTGATCTTCGCACTCAAGGCTGTCAGCAGGACAACGCAATCGTACGTGCATATGCGCACGATGCTGGAACCACGGTCGCACTTTACGCAACCAGTCCCTGTCGGTCCCTGCATCCAGACACAGCTGCTGCTTAATCGCCGGATTCACAAAAATACGCGTGACTTCATTATCTTTTGCAGCGAGCCTAATCAGGCTGAAAATCTCCGGCTTCCACAGCGACGGCACGACATGTTTGCCATCCCGTGAGACCAGATCTAACGCCTGAGGACGCAGCAGTTGTGACTGGGTCCAGCGCGTTTTCGGCAACTGCAGGAAAATATCCACATCCAGGCCCGTCTGGTGGCTGGCATGACCGCCATTGAAACGCCCACCAGCCGGCATTCCCATATCGCCGATTAACACCGTGCCCAGCCCCAGATTATTCGCCTGATTACTCAGACGCTGGATAAACATCACCAGATCCGGATGACCAAAATAACGTCGCTGATCGGTGCGCATCACCTGATAGTGTTCAGACTGTACAGGCAGCGTATCAGCGCCAACAATACAACCATTGGAGAACGCGCCGATAGATTGCGCGCTGCCTACCACCGGATGGGTAATTTTCTGCCAGGGCGTCGCCGCCAGGCAGGCGGTGCTGGCAAAAAGAGCCAGCGCCGCAAGTGCCATTTTGTTCATCTCTTACCAGCGTGGAATATCGGTCTTCACGTCCGCGTTTTGCGCCCGCTGACGCAGCAGGTGATCCATTAATACGATCGCCAGCATTGCCTCTGCGATCGGCACGGCGCGGATCCCCACGCACGGATCGTGGCGTCCCTTTGTGATCATGTCGACTTCTTCGCCAAAGCGGTTAATCGTGCGCCCAGGGACGGTAATACTGGACGTCGGTTTCAGCGCCATATGTGCAACGATTTGCTGCCCGCTGCTGATCCCGCCCAGAATGCCGCCCGCATGGTTACTCTGGAAACCGTCTTTGGTGATTTCATCACGGTTTTGGCTGCCGCGCAGCGCGACAACGTCAAACCCATCACCAATCTCTACGCCCTTAACGGCGTTAATGCTCATCAGCGCATGGGCAATGTCGGCATCCAGGCGGTCAAAAACAGGTTCACCGAGACCCGCAGGTACGCCGCTTGCCACCACGGTGACCTTTGCTCCGATGGAGTCGCCCTCTTTTTTCAGGCCACGCATCAGTTCATCCAGCGCCTCGATTTTATCCGGGTCCGGGCAAAAGAACGGGTTAAGCTCCACCTGAGACCAGTCTTTAATCTCCAGCGGGATATCGCCCATCTGCGTCAGACAGCCGCGAATTTCAACGCCGAATTTTTCCGCCAGATATTTTTTAGCAATCGCCCCGGCCGCCACGCGCATCGCTGTTTCACGTGCGGATGAGCGTCCACCGCCACGATAGTCGCGCAGACCGTATTTTTGCTCATAGGTATAGTCGGCGTGACCAGGACGAAAAACATCCTTAATCGCGCTGTAATCCTGTGAACGCTGATCGGTATTTTCGATCAGCAGACCAATGCTGGTACCGGTGGTCACGCCTTCGAACACACCAGAGAGGATTTTCACCTGATCCGGTTCACGGCGCTGCGTAGTGTAACGCGACGTCCCCGGGCGACGTCTGTCGAGATCGTGCTGCAGGTCAGCTTCTGTCAGAGAAATGCCCGGCGGAACACCATCGACAATACAACCGAGCGCCAGCCCGTGTGATTCGCCGAATGTAGTTACGCGAAAGAGTTGCC
This sequence comes from Citrobacter freundii complex sp. 2025EL-00176, assembly GCF_053309355.1. Lineage (NCBI taxonomy): Bacteria > Pseudomonadati > Pseudomonadota > Gammaproteobacteria > Enterobacterales > Enterobacteriaceae > Citrobacter > Citrobacter freundii complex sp. 2025EL-00176. The sequence continues at coordinate 46,661 of NZ_JBRYHT010000015.1, forward strand.
CAATTGTGTTTCCTGCCATCACGGCTCCGTTATGAGTGTTGTGTTTGTGCGCGTGTATTTAGTCTTTATAAATGCTGAAGTGCTCGCGAGCAGCAACTAGCTGTTCTTTGGTCAGCATGAATACACCGTCACCGCCGTTGTCAAACTCCAGCCAGGTAAACGGCACATCCGGGTATTGCTCTATCAGATGTACCATGCTGTTTCCGACTTCACAAATCAGAATACCGTTATCTGACAGGTAGTCCGGGGCGTTGCCCAGAATGCGGCGAGTGAGTTTCAGCCCATCGCTACCGGACGCCAGACCTAGCTCAGGTTCATGACGATATTCGTTTGGCAGATCGGACATATCTTCCGCATCGACATACGGCGGGTTGGTCACAATCAGGTCATACTGCACTTTCAGCAGATCGCGGAACAGATCGGAGCGGATCGGCGTCACGTGATGGATCAGACCATGTTCTTCAATATTGTGTTCGGTCACCGCCAGCGCGTCAGTAGAAATATCCACCGCATCCACTTCGGCTTCCGGGAAAGCATACGCGCAGGCAATGGCAATGCAGCCGCTGCCGGTACACATATCGAGGATATGCTGCGGCTGCTCATTGATGAGGCCCGCAAAACGATTATTGATCAGTTCGCCAATCGGTGAGCGTGGAACCAGCACGCGTTCATCAACATAAAACTCATGCCCGCAGAACCAAGCTTTATTGGTCAGATAAGCAACCGGGATACGCTCGTTGACGCGGCGAATCACGCGTTCAACAATACGATGGCGCTCGCTGGAGGTCAGGCGCGCAGTGCGCATATCTTCAGGTATATCCAGCGGTAAATAGAGCGACGGCAGCACCAGCTGTACGGCCTCGTCCCATGGGTTATCGGTGCCATGGCCATACCAGATGTTCGCCGCGCTAAAACGGCTGACCGCCCAACGCAACATGTCCTGAATGGTATGCAGTTCACTCACTGCTTCATCGACGAAAATTTTATCCACGTATTCCTCCAGGGCATGCTCGTATTAATTTCGGCGGCTAGTTTGCCACGAAGACGGCGATAAATCAGCATTCACACCGAGCCTGAACGTGAAAATTGCGTTTTAAGCGATCGGATGCCCGTCGAGTCGGGTTAAACTAACGAAAATAAAAGATGAGACTCTCGAATGAAAAAGAAAACATCGCTCAGCGAGGAGGATCAGACGCTGTTTCGCCAGCTGATGACCGGCACGCGTAAAATTAAGCAAGACACTATTGTTCACCGACCGCTACGTAAAAAAATCACCGAGGTCCCGGTTAAGAGGCTGTTGCAGGAACAGGCTGATGCCAGCCACTATTTTTCTGACGAATTTCAGCCGCTGCTGAACACGGACGGTCCGGTGAGATATCTGCGTGCCGACGTCAGCCATTTCGAACTGAAGAAAATGCGTCGTGGCGACTACTCCCCGGAGCTATTTCTTGATTTGCACGGGCTGACCCAGCAGCAGGCCAAACAGGAATTAGGCGCGCTGATCGCCGCCTGTCGTCGTGAGCACGTGTTTTGTGCCTGCGTTATGCATGGCCACGGAAAGCATATTCTTAAACAGCAAACGCCTCTCTGGCTGGCACAGCATCCGCACGTGATGGCCTTTCATCAGGCGCCGAAAGAGTATGGTGGCGACGCCGCGCTGCTGGTGCTGATTGAAGTGGAAGAGTGGCTGCCGCCAGAACTTCCCTGATGCAGAAAAACAGAAAGAGCCGCGTTTGCGGCTCTTTTATTTTCCGGATGGTGGTTGTGCCTTATCCGGCCTACTTATATCGCTTTCGCCATTTTGAGGTTACACGGGCTCATCTGCCAGTTGAAAACCCCTTTTCCGCTTTCATCAAGCGTTACGCTGGCAATCGCTGACGTGGTAAACATCGGCGGAGTTTCGCCTGGGCAAAGCTCAGACACCAGATACCCCACTAAAGGCAAGTGAGAGATCACCAGCGCCGTGGCGATACCTTCATTGGCCAGTGCCTGTAAATAGGCGCTGACCAGACCGACATCGCCGCAAGGAGTCAACTCCGGCAAAACATCCACGCCGGTTGGCAGGTTCATGCATTCCCCCACCACATCCAGCGTTTGTTCGGCTCGCAGGAACGGGCTCACCAGAACGCGTTCGATATCCACTTTTTGACCTTTCAGCCAGTTCGCCATCAGGCGAGATTCGTCACAACCACAAGAGGTTAAAGGACGAACCGAATCACTGGCGGCATCGAGGGCCGCGTCGCCGTGACGCATGATAAAAACTTGCATATTGCACCGCTTTTGTTAACCAGAATCACCAATACCAGTTAGTCACAGCCCCTATTGACCGTGGTAACGATATGGTGGCCGGCATTGTGCCTTATCCATTCACCGAATGAAACGCTGTTTTTTACCTCAACGGCGTAAGTATAGTCAATCTCTGTTTACATTTTGAGCATGAGCCATACATTCAGTGCGGATTCATCCTACCTTTGACCTCATGAATTCAGGTCAGTTTCCCTACTATTCCAGAATCTTTCACCACGTTCCACCATCAGCAATAACTGCTCACACGGCGTAAACCGCGAGCCATATTGTGTTGATAGCCGTTGCAGAGCCGCAACTACTTCACCCGCGCCGAGAGAATCCATATACCGGAACGGGCCGCCGAGGAATGGCGGAAAACCAATACCAAATACAGCGCCGATGTCGCCATCACGCGCGCTGCGGACGACCTTCTCGTCGAAGCAGCGTGCTGCTTCATTGAGCATTAACATGACACACCGCTCAGCAATTTGCGTGGCGGTGAGTCGGGCCTGGCCCTGAGCGCCAATAAGCGTATAAATTGCAGGGTCGACCTGTTTTTTGCTTTTACGCCCTTTCGCCCCATAAAGATAGAAACCACGACCATTTTTTCTACCTTTGCGATCGTCATTCAAAATTGAAGCAACAACATTTGCAGGCGCGCTAAAACGTTCTCCGTACGTGGCCTCAAGCACAGGTATAATTTTAGTGCCCGTATCAATTCCGACCTCATCCAAAAGTTGGATTGGCCCAACCGGAAAACCAAACTTAACCAGCGCGGCGTCAATGACTTCAACCCGCTCGCCTTCGGTTAACAGGCGTATAGCTTCATTGATGTAAGGCGCTAAAATGCGGTTAACGTAAAACCCGGCCTTATCTCTGACGACTATCGGTGTTTTACCTTGTTTTTTCGCCAATTTGACGGTTGTTGCAATAGTCTGCTCAGAGGTCGTTGCATGCGGAATGACCTCAACCAGCGGCATTTTTTCCACCGGGCTGAAAAAGTGTAAACCAATCACTTGTTCAGGTCTGGTAGCATTAGCCGCAATATCACTAATCGGTAAAGATGAGGTATTGGAAGCAAAAATAGTATGAGGTGCGCAATTTTGCTCAACTTCTGCCACCATCTGTTGTTTCAAAGACAGATCTTCGAACACGGCTTCAATCACCAGATCGCGATGCGCAAAACCACGATAATCGGTAGATCCCGAAATTAGCGCCAGCTGTTTATCGCGCTCGCTGGCTTTGATATGACGGCGACGAACCTTCGTTTCAAGCTGATCCCAACTGTACTTCAGCGCGTGGTTGATTCCCTTAGCATTAATATCTTTGATACGGACTGGCAAGCCACCTTTACAGGCCGTCACATAGGCGATACCACCGCCCATCAAACCGCCCCCAAGAATACCTACACTGCTTAGCGGACCGGGCTTTGCATTACTGCCAGGATCCTTTTTCACGTCGGTATTGGCAAAAAAGATGTGCCGCAGCGCCTGAGACTGGGGGGTCATCGCCAGTTCCCCAAATGCGCGGGCTTCAGCGTCATAACCGCTACTGCATCCTTGTGCAAGGCCGGTTTCAATGACCTCAAGGATACGTTCCGTCGCGGGATAGTTTCCCTGCGTTTTTTGCGTCGTCTTTTTACTGGCCATACGGAATAGCAGCGCTCGTCCCAGCGGTCCCGCTAACACACGCTCACGTACGGGCAGTACCCGGTGCGCTGAACTGTCTTTTTTGGCCAGTTCAACGGCCGCTTCCAACAAAATGGACTGCGGCACGACCTCATCCACCAGCCCCACTTTAATCGCCTGTTTTGCCCGCAATTGTTTCCCTGTCAGGATCATATCCAGCGCAGTACTTACGCCAATAAGGCGTGGCAATCGTTGGGTACCCCCGGAGCCGGGCAGTAGGCCAAGCTGGACTTCCGGCAAACCCAGTACAGTTTTAGCATCATCCGTACAAATACGGTTATGGCAGGCCAGCGCCATCTCCAGGCCACCGCCCAGACAAGCGCCATGAATCGCAGCGATAACCGGGATCGGCAACGCATGAATTTCCGCCATAATCTGCTGCCCCTGGCGGGCCAGCGTTTCGGCTTCCTGCGCACTGCGGCAGCTACCAATCATGTTGATATCGGCTCCGGCGATAAAGTTATCGGGTTTCGCCGAAATAAACACCACACCGCGCAACGCTTTGTTATCGCGAATTTGTTTCAGGATGGCCCGAACCTGAGAAGCAAACTCCGCTTTCAGGGTATTCATTTTCTCTCCGGGCACATCAATGGTGACAACAGCGACGTTATCCAGACGCACGTTTAGCGTAAAAGCCGATGTCATTTCCATTATTCCGCCTCCAGAACCATTGCCGCACCCAGGCCACCTGCCGCACAGGCGGTCACTAAGCCAAAACCGCCGCCACGACGGCGTAATTCATTGAGGGTTTGCGTGATCATTCGCGCACCGGTGGCGGCGAAGGGGTGCCCATAGGCAATCGATCCGCCCAGCACGTTAAATTTACTTTCATCAACCTCGCCAGTGGCATGTGCCCTACCCAACACTTCGCGGGCAAAACGTTCGCTGCCCAGCAACTGAAGATTCGCCAGCGTTTGCGCGGCAAAGGCTTCATGCATATCGATCAAGGTTAAATCCGCCATCGTCAGGCCCGCTCTTTCCAGCGCAAGAGGCGTTGACCACGCCGGACCGAGCAGCATGTCCTGCCAGACATCAATTGCGGTGAAAGCATAACTGCGTAAGTACCCTAGCGGCACCAGCCCCAGCTCTTTAGCACGCGATTCCGTCATCAATATCACGGCGGCTGCGCCGTCCGTCAGCGGGGTACTGTTTGCCGCAGTGACGGTGCCGTGCTTTCTGTCAAACGCCGGACGCAGTTTGGCGTAATCAGCCAGCGTAGAGTTGCCGCGAATGTTGTTATCTTCGGAAAGAGGATCTTTAAACGGTGGCGCGTAGGTGGTCATCACCTCATCGGCAAGCTTTCCTTCAGCCCATGCCTGAGCGGCACGTTGATGAGAACGATGCGCCAGGGCGTCCTGCTGCTCGCGAGTAATGCCATAAGTTTTCGCCATTTGCTCGGCCGTATCCCCCATGCGTAAGCCGGTGGAATATTCAGCGACGGCTGGCGGCACAGGCATCAGGTCACGTAAACGCAGCCGGGAAAACAGTTTCAGGCGTTGCCCTGTCGTGCGGGCTTTATTGACATCCACCAGCACGCGCGCCAGTTTTTTGCTGACGCCTATCGGCAGAACTGACGACGAGTCCGCCCCGCCGGCAATTCCGGCACGAATCGTCCCCGCCATCAGGCTTTCCGCGACATTCGCCACAGCCTGGAAGCTGGTAGCGCAAGCTCGGCTTACGCTGTAGGCATCCGTGTGCACATTCATACCAGTTCCCAGCACGATTTCACGAGCAATATTGGGGGCTTCTGGCATTTGTACCACCTGGCCAAAGACCAGTTGCTCGATCACATCAGCGGGTATTTCGCTACGCGCCAGCAGTTCACCAACAACCATTTTCCCTAAATCTACAGCGGGAATGCCATGAAATGCGGTTGCCTGACGGGCAAATGGCGTACGCAATCCGCTTACGATGGCGATGCGATCGCCCTGGCGGGTAACCAGCGGTAAAGCCTGACTCATAACACTCCCCTGTAAAAATAAAAATAAGTGGTCTGACCTGATCACAGTCTTAACCAATTTTTTACATTTAGCCAAGCGGAGAGAAAAGAAAGTGGGAGCTAAGACACAGTGAATAATCACTGACTGTTACGAAAATGCCCTTGCTAACAGGTAGCAAGGGCATAAATAGAAGGGATTAACGCAGGCCCAGCTGGAAAATCAGCGTTTCAGCTTCACAAGCAAAAACAAAGTCAATATCCAGACGCACACCTTCTGACTCTTCGGTGAAGGTAGAGGTGATTTGGCAAGGCTCAGATTCCACACCACGCGCCTTTTCAGTCAGAGCGGCCAGCGTTTCTTCTGCCTCTGCGCGATTCGCGAACACACGGCTGTATGACGCGGTGCAATCGGAGTTGTCCATGATGGTGCCAACATCCATACAGCAGCAAACCGGGGTTTCATCAGCACTGCATTTACTCATTGTAGATTTCCTCTGTATTCGCACCTGAGGTGCCAGATAAACGATGGGGATATTTTACGCTCCCCTCATTCGCCTCTCCAGTCGTTAATTGTATGAAATGCGATAAGTGACCGAAATCACACTTAAAAATGATCTAAAACAAAAATCACCCAAACAGGTGAGTGCGCATACCCGCAATTTTGCCAGCTGGATCGCGTTTCCGAGATCAGAATTGAAAATATTTATAAACATACTTGCAACATTTCAGCTGGTCAGACCTATACTCTCGGCACTGGTCTGATTTCTATGTCGTACCTCAGACCCTACACTTCGCGCTCCTGTTACGGTATGTAACATTGTTTGTATAAAAATAAATCTATGAGGTTATGGTCATGAGCCAGAAAACCCTGTTTACAAAGTCTGCTCTCGCAGTCGCAGTGGCAATTATCTCCACACAGGCCTGGTCTGCAGGCTTTCAGTTAAACGAATTTTCTTCCTCTGGCCTTGGCCGGGCATATTCGGGTGAAGGCGCTATTGCAGATGATGCAGGTAACGCCAGTCGTAACCCGGCACTGATTATGATGTTCGATCGCCCCACTTTTTCAGCGGGCGCGGTGTATATCGATCCAGACGTGAATATTTCCGGTAAATCGCCATTCACCGGACGTAGCACCGACGCAGATAACATCGCCCCTACGGCGTGGGTTCCCAACGCTCATTTCGTGATGCCTATCAACGAACAGTTTGGTTGGGGGGCATCTGTCACCTCAAACTATGGTCTGGCGACCGAATTTAATGACAGTTATATCGTCGGTGAATACGGTGGGAAGACTGACCTTAAAACGGTCAACCTTAACCTGAGCGGTGCCTACCGTCTGAATGACAGTTGGAGCTTTGGTGTTGGTTTTAATGCCGTCTACGCCGATGCAAAAATTGAGCGTTATTCCGGTGAAATGACTGCGGGATTACCGAAAGTCAGCAACAAAATTGCCAGCCTGAAGGGTGACGAATGGGGCTACGGTTGGAACGCCGGTATTTTGTACGAGCTGGATAAAAATAACCGTTACGGCTTAACGTACCGCTCTGAAGTTAAAATCGACTTCGATGGCGATTACAAAAGCGGTATTCGTTCCCAGGCCAATGCGTTACCTGGCGCAGGCACCGCATTCCCATGGGGAACAACCAATGCAACCGTCCCGGGTTCTTTGACGCTTAACCTGCCGGAAATGTGGGAACTGTCGGGTTACAACCGCGTAGCTCCGCAGTGGGCAATCCACTACAGTATCGCTTACACCAGTTGGAGCCAGTTCCAGGAGTTAAAAGCGACCGGTACTAACGGACAAACCCTGTTCTATAAAGAAGAAGGTTTCCGGGATTCTTACCGTCTGGCGTTGGGTACAACCTACTATATGGATAAAAGCTGGACCTTCCGTACCGGTATCGCCTATGACGACAGCCCGGTTCCTGCGAGCAAGCGTTCCATCTCCATTCCAGACCAGGACCGCCTGTGGCTGAGTGCGGGTACGACTTACGCATTCAATGATGACGCATCTATTGATGTTGGTGTTTCTTATATGCACGGACAGAAAGTGACCGTCAAAGAAGGCCCGTATACTTTCGACTCTGAAGGTAAAGCCTGGCTGTTCGGTACCAACTTCAACTACGCATTCTGATTTTCTTCCGACGTAAAAAAGGTGAGCTTTTTTAGCTCACCTTTTTATTTGCCTCAATTCCTTACTCAGAATCGATATCTTTTAAATCATCCTGAATGGCTTTCGCGTTCGGGTTTTCTTCTGGTTTAAGTTTCCCGCCGTTCGCGATGAAGTCATGACGCTGGAAGTAGGCTTCACGTACCATGATGTAAGGGTCGGAAGACTGACGCAGCAGACCGTCGGAATCAAGTAGCTGTGCGCGGGTTTCAATCCCTTCAACGGTCCATTTACCTATCGACAACGGCCAGGTCAGCCAGGACAGTACCGGATACAGCGTATCCACCATATCGCCACCATCATCGCGCAGCGTGAAGCTACCGTAGAACGGAAGCTGCATATACGGTCCGTAACCCACGTCATAGTGGCCTAACGTACTGCCAAAGCGGTGTGGTTCAACGCGCTGTAGCTTCGGATTCGCCATACCCGCCACATCGATAAAGCCGCCCATCCCCAACAAGGTGTTCAGGAAGAAACGGGTAAAATGCACCATCCCCTGATAAGGATCGCCTTGCAGGAAATAGTTGACCATGACGGCCGGCTCTTCAAGGTTGCCCGTAAAGTTACTCAAACCATTACGCGCCGGCTGCGGGACATAATCACGCCAGGCTACGGCTACCGGTCGAACAACATAGGGATCTAAAACATTAAAGTTAAAGTTGTACATGGTGCGGTTGAACCCTTCAAATGGATCCGAACGCCCCTGCTGTTCAGTACCGGAGCTCGCACACCCCACCAAAAGTGTGGTTCCCAGCGCAAGCGCCGACAGGCGAAGCTTCATAAGTGTCTCCCTGTGTAATATGGCTATCGCTGATTGCCATCCATGACGGAACGATGACGTATCCGCCTGTTAAGATGTGAGCGATTGTAACAGCACGTCAAACGATGTCTATATACCCGGTCTTACTGATTTGATCATAGCCTGGTTATGCGCACTACGCGGCGGTTCTATTTTAGCTAACCCGATAAAAACAAACGTTACCATTTTTGCTATCTCAGACTTTCTCCCGCTGATTTTCGGATAAAAACCGCTACGCTTTAGCAATACGTGCTTATTCAGGATTCGGCTATGAATGATATTGAGAACGAAAAAATTGATCGACACAGCGACGAAATCCAGGTCGAAAGTGATGAAAAGCTAGAAGGTAAAAAGATAGAGGTCGATGAGGACAGACTCCCCTCCCGGGCGATGGCGATCCATGAACATATCCGCCAGGATGGGGAGAAAGAGATGGAACGTGATGCGATGGCGCTGCTGTGGTCGGCCATCGCTGCCGGGCTGTCGATGGGCGCCTCGTTACTGGCAAAAGGGATTTTTCACGTGCAGTTAGAAGGCGTGCCAGGCGGATTTTTACTCGAGAACCTGGGTTATACCTTCGGGTTTATCATCGTCATCATGGCCCGCCAACAACTTTTTACCGAAAATACCGTCACTGCCGTACTTCCAGTTATGCAAAACCCCACCCTCGGCAATTTTGGCCTGCTAATGCGCCTGTGGGGGGTGGTTTTACTGGGCAACATTATCGGCACCGGCATTGCGGCATGGGCCTTTGAATATATGCCGATTTTTGATGAAGAGACCCGCGACGCCTTGGTCAAAATCGGTATGGACGTGATGAAAAACAGCCCAACAGAGATGTTTTCTAACGCGATTATTTCTGGCTGGCTGATTGCCACAATGGTCTGGATGTTCCCTGCGGCTGGTGCGGCGAAGATTGTAGTCATTATTCTGATGACCTGGCTGATTGCTCTAGGCGATACCACGCATATCGTCGTCGGCTCGGTGGAAATTCTCTATCTGGTCTTTAATGGTACGCTGCACTGGAGTGATTTCCTCTGGCCCTTTGCGTTACCGACACTCGCCGGGAATATCTGCGGCGGTACGTTTATCTTTGCGCTGATGAGCCACGCGCAGATCCGCAATGATATGAGCAACAAACGCAAGGAAGAAGCCATGCTGCAAGCCAAACGCGACGAGCAAAAGCAGAAAAACCAGAAAAAACAGGCTTGAATGGTGACTGTTTGAGCAGTCAGGCGGCTTGAGATTTACCGTTGAGGGTAAAAAACGCTATACTCGTGCCGCTTCGTCCCCTTAGTTAAATGGATATAACGAGCCCCTCCTAAGGGCTAGTTGCAGGTTCGATTCCTGCAGGGGACAATCTGAGCGCTTATGTCCCTGCTAAAAACTCTTTATTTTGTGACCTAAAACGGCAGGAAAAGGCCACGTCTGCTCAGCCCTGAGCCAGGCGATAAAACGGTACAGGCCTCACCGTTGCAGTGAGATTATCAGATACCATTGTCTGACCCGTCGCTACCCGCATCCCTGATTTTCTCAACCTCAGTACGTCAGCTGCTATACGCTGGCTGCCAAACCAGAAAAGCCCGTCCAACGCCGTGACATCAAGTCCTGATTCGAGCGCCAGCTTCAGGCGTTCCCGCGGAGCTTTCACCGCTTTGGCGATCTGCTGGTAAGGGGCTTCGGTCAAACCTTCTGGATCTATGCGCCGGATACGATGCGACAGCCGGTACTGAAATTCATCCGGTATACCGTCAAGGCTTGCTTTCAGGGTATACACACACCCAAAGCGTTTACCATTGAAGATGACGTTTTTCTGGCTAAGCTGTAGCGCGTCACGCACGCTGGCGATCAATTGTGGGGTGCGAAGTAATAACAACCGAAAAGGCAGCTCAAAGCTGGTCACATAGTCCACGTTCAGTAAAGCAATACGCAGACGCTCTTCCGGGCCTGCCTTCATTTCCCGACATTCCGCAATGACGTCAGCCCATTGGCCGGTAAGTCGAGAATTTTCAGCAGCCTCTGTAAAGCTGTACTTTTCAGCCTGATAATCAATACGTCCGCTCACACGGCATTCCCTTCTGGCCACATTTCGGTATTTGCTGCTCACTTTACCAGCGACAGGCGACTACCGAAAGCCTGGCAACATAACGAATATTGACTCAACTCATATACTTAATTGTTATCACACTGCTAATCTCACGGAATTCATTTGCTGACAGACAGGGTCACCGTGTTAGAAATCTTTTTTTAACCCACTGAAAAATATCTAACAAATATTTTTCTCACATAAAAACGATGGTTCGTTCAATACGGATCCGAATTTATTTGGGTTAAAAAAGGTACGGTATGAAAGTCACATGGACTGTCACTCCTATCGGGTACCAGCGTATTGCCAAACGCTGTCCCGCATGTAATGCAAAACGCGAGTTTGCACCTTCCGGGGCCTTCAGGGTCAATTCACAAAAAAAAGTGCTCGATATCTGGAGCATTTATAAATGCACGCATTGTGAATATACGTGGAATATCTCGCTATTCTCACGGCTTCACGTCAGCAAAATTAATCGAGAGCTGTACCATCGGTTTATCACTAACGATGCCAGTACAGTTCACTACTATTCTCATGATAAAGGCACTCTGCGCCGAAACAACGCTGAGCTTGCGGGTAAGCCTGATTTTCGTGTTCAGGAGCAATGGCAGGCCAGCATCAATATTAGCCTGCACTTCGCCGTCAGCATCAGGCTTACCTGTTCTTTTCAGATCAGTGCACTATCGATATTGAAGCAGCAGCTTTTACTCAGCACGGCGGAGATTAAGAAACTAATAGATGAAGGTCATATTCGCGGTATCACCATGAAAGAACTTAAATCCCGAACGTTACGGACAGCAAATGTTGATTTTCAGTTGGCTGCGGTAACGTTGTATGCCCAGCGAAGAGTGGTTCTGGCCCAACGTGAATAGAATAAAGCTCATCCTGAGGTAATGAGCCCTCCCGATCCGACACCTTTGCCGGATCGGGATAGCGGTGTTATGTCAGACTACAAAACGATTAACCAGATCCCTCATGGTTACGGAGAGGTTATCCAGCCGCTGGCTGTCATTCGCGGCCTGAGAAACCAATGCCGCGTTTTGCTGCGTGACCTGCTCCATGGGTCTCAGCGCCTGGTTTATCTGGGAAACACCCTGCGATTGCTCTGTCGCCACCCGGGCGATATCGCCGATATATTGCTTCATCGTGGTGGTATTATCCGCCGCAGCTTTTAGCGCGGTCGCTGACGCTGTAACCAACTCAACGCCCTCGCTGATTTTTACCATATTTTGCGCCACCAGCTCGCGAATCTGGTTCGCTTCTTTAGCACAGCGCTGTGAAAGGTTGCGCACTTCACTGGCGACTACCGCAAACCCCCTGCCCATCTCTCCGGCACGTGCCGCTTCAACAGCCGCATTCAGCGCCAGCAAATTCGTCTGAAAGGAAATATCATCAATTGAAGTCACAATATTTGAGATTTCCTCACTGGAGGAGCGAATATCCCCCATGCTCTGATTTGCCGCGCTGGCGACATTACTGGCCTGGCGGACCTCTTTTTCCAATCTTATTGTCAGGAGTTCCGCTTCGCGGGCATTGTCCGCCGTTTGCGTAATCGTCGTCGAGAGCTGTTCCATACTGGCCACGGCTTCGACAATCGATGCGGCCTGTTCATCGGTGCGCTGGGCCAGATCCTGATTTCCTGCCGTAATACTGCTGCTGGCATCGTACAGCACCAGAGAGCCTTGTTTTATCTCCTGTACGATGTGCTGAATATTTTCCAGCATCGTGTTATAGGCGCGATTGAGTGAAGAAAGCTCGTCTTTCCCTGGCGTCGCCAGACGTTGAGTCAGATCGCCGTTCATACCCGCAATCTTACTTAGCGTATCGCTGAACTGACGGTGCATATTGAGTGCGATGGCTCCGGCGAACGCCAATGACGCCAGTAGCGCTAACAGGCTCACGGCCATATATATCTGCCAGTTCTTACGGGCATCCTGCGCGAGTTTTATCGCACTCTCCCACAGAAGATTCGCCGCCACATTTTCAATCTGTCGCATCACTTCAATACGCTGGGTTTGTACCTTAAACCAGACAGTAGGATCGACGTCAAATCCACCGTTCGCCGCATGGCTAAACGCGGCTTCGCGTAATGAAAGCGCTTGTGTCGCTTCGGTGGATTGTAAGCGACTTTTCAGCATGGCGGCCTGTTCAGGTGGACTCAGGCGCAACGATTGTGCCAGCCAGACATTCTGTTTACTGACCACATCGCTAAGCTGATGCAATTGCCCGTCGGCGAAATGACCAGAGGAAAAGACATTTGACAGCAGCGCTCGCTCAATACCCGCTTGTTCCTTCAAATTCAGCAGGTTGTAGTAGGCTGCAAATGAATTCGCCATCTCGCCGGAATCTGTCAACGTTCCCAACCGGCCAACAAAATTCAGTACATCAGCAATAACATTGGTATAGAACTTAACCGCCTCAGAGGCTGGCAGACCCAATTGCGTCACCTTTTCCCGAATTGTCGCCAGCGACAGAATATTTTTCTTAAACGCGGCGACAGAGGTGGTCACATCCCCTGCCTGTAAGTCCGTATCGGACAGCGAACGCACAAATACCTCAATCTCGCGCTCGGTTAAGGCCCGTTGCGCGTTTAGTTCATCTTTGAACGTCTTCCCTTCGGCCCCAAGAAACCCGACGCTCATTCCACGCTCTTTTTGCAGTTCATGCACCACATTTCCGGCACTGCGTGCGAGGGCTGTCAGCTGAGCAATATTCTCCATCTGTCGTTCTGTTTCGATGCGCGTCAATATTCCTGAACCAGCAAACCAACATAACGCCAATAATAGTGGTTGCAGCGCGATTATTAACTTCATTTTCATCGGCATTCGATAAATCCACCACATGCCACGTACCTCCCTTATCCATATTTTCGACATGGTTATCGGCGTGGTGTTGCTGCACTTTACATCTTTTCAGGAGACACATGGCTATGTATTTGGTTTAATATTGATCAATATACCTCTATATAATTAGAATAAACAGCATAAATATCCATTTATATTATATTAGCGAATCTATATTTTATTATTTGAATAATATATAGCATGTTATTTCTTATTTCAGTCAGGGTAATTATTAATCTGATGAAAAACGGAAGAAAGACACAGGATCGCTCCCGTCGCGGGTGTCGCCCAAAGAGCGACCTGCAGAGCGCGCCCCTTATCTGGCTTCCCACCGAACGTTAAGGTTATAATCCCTACAACGATTTTATTGGATTAGAAGCGACGATGACAAAACTTACCCTACAAGAACAGATGCTTAAGGCAGGTCTGGTCAGCAGCAAAAAAATGGCAAAAGTGCAGAGAACGGCAAAAAAATCGCGCGTTCAGGCTCGTGAAGCCAGAGAAGCAGTGGAAGAGAATAAAAAAGCGCAGGTCGAGCGTGATAAACAGCTCAGCGAGCAGCAAAAGCAGGCTGCGCTGTCTAAAGAGTATAAAGCGCAGATCAAGCAACTGATTGAAATGAATAAAATCACCATTTCTCGTGGCGATATTGGTTACAACTTCACTGATAATAACTTAATCAAAAAAGTCTATGTTGATAAAGTGACCCAGGCGCAGTTGATCAAGGGCCGCCTGGCTATTGCGCGTCTGACGGCTGAAAGCAGCAGCGATAGCGAATATGCCATCATTCCGGCTGTCGTCGCCGATAAAATTGCCCAGCGCGATGCAAGCTATATTGTATTAAATTGCGAGCTGAGCCAGGAAGCGAAGGACGAAGACGATCCGTATGCTGATTTTGTCATCCCTGATGATCTGATGTGGTAAGAAAAACAAGCAGATAATTCAGACTTCCGTCGCGTATTTCGGTGAACGCCAACGCCGCCACCGAAATACTGTTGACGCCCCCTCACTTCGCCCCCATCGGCTAAAACTTATAGTGTTCTTTGCTTAGCCCGTATTTTCTCATGCGTAAATACAGTTTCTTACGTGGGATTTGTAAATACTCTGCCACTTCATTAATGCGCCCCTGGTGAATATTTAACGCCTCGGTAATGATCTGCCGCTCGTACTCCTCCACCCGGCGATCGAGCGGTGTCGGTTCAGGCATATGCAACTGCGGATTTGCGGTTTCAGCCAGCGGAAGTAGTCCAACGGCAAAAAGCTCAGCGGCGTTTGCCAGCTCCCGAACATTACTTAACCACACGCGGCGCCGCATGCCTTTCAGGAGTTCCCCTTCAACGTCGGGTACAGGATGATTCAGGCGCAGACAGGCTTTCTGCAGATAATGGCGAAACAGTGGCTCAATATCATCGGGACGATGCGACAACGGCTGACAAGCGATTTGCGTCATCGCGAAACAGTAATAAAGTTCGGCCACAATCTGGTTAGTTGCCGCCAGTTCCACCAGCGATGTAGCGCCAATGCCGATTAAGCGAAAGGGACGCCGCTCCTGGCTTTGCAGGTGCACCAGTTGGTGCTGCTGTTCGCGCGTCAGGCATTCAATATGGCTCAGGACCAGCGTACCGCCTTGCGCCTGTGCAATAAGGTCATTAAGTTGTCCCGCATTGCCGAGCGTCAATTCACCGCGGATAAACGGTCCCTCGGTGCAGCGCCCAAGCTGATGCAAATAACGGGCTCCCGTCATACGCCCCGTTCCCGCCTCGCCATAAAACCAGACGGCGATATCCGTTTCCGCCAGCTGCTGCAGGCGCTGACGGTACTGATTGACCCAGTCACTGTAACCGATCAGCTCAACCTGGAGCTTTTGCTGACAATAGTGTCGACGCGCAATCACGGATTTTCGCTGACGCAGCGCGTTTTCTACCAACAACAACAGTTTACCGGGGTCGACCGGTTTTTGCAGAAAATCCCATGCCCCTTTCTTCACCGCTTCCACGGCCATCGGGACGTCGCCATGGCCGGTGATCAATAGGATCGGCAGCTGATTATCATCCTGATGAAACAACGTCATTAGATCGATTCCATTGCAGCCAGGCATACACACGTCGCTCAGGACAATCCCCGGCCAGTCAGCCTGGAGCCAATTTCGGGCGTCAAAAGGGTTACTGCATGCGTATACACGATAACCCTCCTGTTCAAGCAACAGCGTGTAAGCGTCGAGAACATCAGCATCGTCATCAATCAGCAAAACAGCATATTCATCACACAACATCGTTTACATCCGTCAGATTAAATTCCAGCACGACGCAGGCATTCCGCCCCGGCGTCGAGGCCAGGCGCAGCTCGCCGTCCATTTGCGTCATTAACGATACACAAATCGATAAACCAATACCGAGACCCACATCCTTACTGGTGGTAAACGGCTTTAATAGTGATGACAACAACGCGCCTGGCCAGCCGGGGCCGTTATCACAGATTAAGACGCACAATCGGCGGCCCTCAGCCTGCCAGTGAACCTCTATTTTCGAGGCAGCCGGACAGGCATCCAGCGCATTTGCCAGTATGTTTACCAGTACCTGCTGAATACGCACTTCATCACCTGCCACCCACACGCTTTGTGCAGGAAGCGTCAGCGTGCCCTGCTGCTTATGGCGCATAGCCAGCAGTTCCCAGGCAGCAGTAAACGTTTGTCGTAGATCGACCAGATGTAAAGGCGCGCCCGGCTCCGCTCGGCGCGCAAACTGACGCAGTGAACGGATAATGGCATCGATGCGGGTAATCAGCCCCTCTGCTTTGGTTAACGTGCTTCTGGCCTGAGCGGATTGCCCCTGCTCAATTGCCTTTCCCGCCGTAAACAGGTACATCGACAGCGCATTCAGCGGTTGATTAATTTCGTGCGCCAGAGTGGTCATGGTCTGGCCAACCACCGCCAGCTTAGCCGTCTGGATCAGCTCGTCCTGCATAGCCCTGAGATCGGACTCAATCTCCTTACGCTCTGCCACCTCTTGCTCCAGCTGATTTTTTTGCGCATTTAACTGACCCAGGGTATGGCGCAGCAAGCCCGCGATACGCCCCAATTCATCGCGCCCATAAACCGGGATCGTGGCATCCGTTCGGCCAAGTCCAATTTGCACCACGGCCTGGTTGAGTGCGGTAAAACGCTTTACCAGTCGGGAACGAATGAAGTAGTGGTTAAGCCCCCAGGCGAGAAGGAGCGCCAGCAGCGTCGCCAACAGAATAAGTCCGCCACTAACGCGAACAATTTGTTCCAGCCGCTGGTTAAACATCTGCATTTGCTGATGACTACTTCCCAGTTGCGCTTCAAGCAGCGTTCGAAAACGCCCGAGCGTTGCCTCTCTGGCATGGTTGGCATCAATGAGCGCCTTTTGCGCAGCGACATAATCGCGCATCGTGTCGGGCATTTTATTTTTCATCATCCCGATTTCCAGCAGCTCATCAATGGTTTGCCGCAGGGTGATGGTACTGGGCCAGTCATCGAGAGTACGGATGTTTTCGTCGGCGGTTTTCTTCAGATTCTCTAGGTAGCGGATATGGTTCTCCACCAGCATCCCGTCGTCGCTGCCCGACTTCAGTTCATTAAGCCTGTCGCGTAAATCATCGACGATCTGATTTTCAATTCTTGCCAGGGTATAAACCTGCTGCTGCTCGTTTTGCACCTCTCTGGCACGTTTGAGATACAGCGCCGCATCGCCACTTTTTGCCTCGATTTGATCCAATAACGTCCCCTGCTGCCAGGTAAAATCCTGCACCAGTGAATTCAGCTCGGTGTTAAAATCATCATGTAGCCAGTCGATGCGTGCGGAGAGTTCACTCACTTTTTCACGCACGAGGAACATGTTGTAGAGCACCCGATCCAGTTCCGCCATCAACGCCCGGCTGTCCTGCAAAATCACCGCCAGCTGCTGTTGTTCTGCGGGTTGTAGCCCCCGGCTCAGTGCCTCGATTTTATCCAGATGCGAGATTATCTGATTGCGCAGTTGCAGCCTCACCGTCGTATTGGGGGCCAGCAGGAATTCATTAAGCTGATCCACAACCAGGTTAAGATTGCCTTCAATCAAAAAAGCGGAATGCACGCGCGGGAAGTAATCATCAAGCGAATAGCGTATCTGCGAGCTCTGCTCGTGCCATGAGTACAAACTGACGCAGCTTACGCTCAACGTCAGTAATGCGCCCGTCAGAAAGGCTCCCCGCAGGCTGCTGCTGATGTTGAGCTGCCGCAGGCGTTGCAGTATCGATCCACCTTTCATTTTAATTCTTCCAGTTTTGCTATCGCCTGACGTTGATTTTTAAGAAACCAAAGCTGCCACTCCATCATCTGCTGTTCGGCAAAGCTTTTGTTATCGAACTGAGCAAGCCAGGCCTCATCTTCACTACGCCTGGCATCTATCGGGACGCTAGTCAGTAAAGCTCTGATTTCGGGTAACGGGCGTTTCAGGCGCGCTTCCGCACTGTATAGCGCCCGCCAGGCATCTTTCAGCTGTGCCAGACGAAAACTGATGGCGGTATCAAACATCCGCTGCACCAGCCGCTGCCGCTTAAGGATCAGCCGATAATTAAGCGCAGGCTGGTTCATCAACATCGCCTGTTGAGCGGCCCGTGGGTTATCTGGCGCGAGCTGGGTAACCGGATATTTTCCCGTATTCGCATCCGCAAGGATCCGCTGTCCTTCCGGACTTAATAAGTAGCGGATAAAACGACGCGCTTCACTGGCGTGCTGGCTGTTCTTGAGCACGGCAACATAGGTTGGCGACACTGCCGAGCGTGGAAAATAGCTAAAGGCCAGATGCGGATCGTTGAGCAACAGGTTGGCATAGTTATCAATGACCGGCCCGGCAACGCCCAGGCCGCTCTTAATTTTGTCGGCGACGCCAAAACTGCGTGATGAAATCGTCACCAGATTACCGGCGCTCGCTAACAGCGTCGCCCAGCCCTCTTCCCATCCTTTTTGCTGCAACAGCGACTCAACCATCAGATGGTTGGTATCGGAACGAGACGGACTACTCATCAACAACGCATTCTGGTATTTAGGCTGCGTTAAATCCGCCCAGTCAGCAGGAGGTGAAAGGTGTCGCGCCGCCAGCGCAGAACGGTTAATTAGCAGGCCAAAACCGGATATCGCCACGGCCACGGAGGTCGAGCGAATAGACTCAGGCACCAGCCTCTGGCTTTCCGGCAGCGCATTATCAAAGGGCGCCAGCTTCTGATGCTCCTGAAGATGCTGTAACAGCATGGGCGATGAGGTCAAAATGAGATCAACATTTTCCGCATTCGCGGTATCAAGCAGTTGTTCCAGCGAGCTGCTGGTCCGGTTTAATGTGCGAATCATCACCGACCCCGGCTGTGTCTGCCAGCGCTGGATAATCCAGGCCGTGGCTCCGGGGGAAAAGGTTGTGGCCATCACCAGCTCTTTACCCAAAGCCTGGCTACTCGCCGACAGCGACATGAAACAGAGCGAGATTGCCCAAAAACGCCGCCAACAGAAAAGTCTGTTTGTGATCCCGTTCATAAATACCAACATGTGCAAAAAATAATATTGAGACAAAACTTACCCGTTTATCACGACAGGAGAGAAGAATAAGGTTATTCGCAAAATAACCATACGGAAAGTGACTACATCAACAAAGAATACCCGAAAACACAGTCTGAATTTGTTAATATCCGCACATGCCAGCAATAAAAATTCGCGCAAAAGAACAGAAATAAAATGCCATTATTTAAAAAGAGTCAAAATCCGCCGCGCCATCGATAAAATGAGTCAATAGTGACACATTTCATCGACTTGAGTTTATCTCCTGCCTATTTCACTCTGCACCACGAAAACTCCTGATATTCACATCAATATAAATTTAGGTGATGATATGTTATCAATATTTAAGGCAGGGCCAGCGGCAAATAAAGTCCCGGCGGAGAAAGTCCAGGAAACTTATGGTCGCTACCGCATTCAGGCATTGCTCAGCGTATTCCTGGGCTATCTTGCGTACTATATTGTGCGCAATAACTTCACGCTCTCAACGCCTTATCTGAAGGAACATCTGGATCTCAGCGCCACGCAGATCGGTTTACTCAGTAGTTGTATGCTTATCGCCTATGGGATCAGTAAAGGCATTATGAGCAGCCTGGCAGACAAAGCCAGCCCCAAAGTCTTTATGGCATGCGGTTTAATTCTGTGCGCTATTGTCAACGTGGGTTTAGGATTCAGTACCGGATTCTGGATTTTTGCCGCGCTGGTTGTCTTCAACGGCTTGTTCCAGGGGATGGGCGTCGGCCCTTCATTTATTACTATTGCCAACTGGTTCCCGCGTAAAGAACGTGGACGCGTTGGCGCGTTCTGGAATATCTCACACAATGTCGGTGGTGGTATTGTTGCCCCGATCGTGGGTGCAGCCTTTGCCATTTTGGGAAGTGAACATTGGCAAAGCGCCAGCTATATTGTTCCGGCCGGCGTTGCCGTACTGTTTGCATTTATCGTGCTGATGCTGGGGAAAGGCTCACCACGTCAGGAAGGCTTACCGGCTCTGGAACAAATGATGCCGGAAGAGAAAGTTGTATTAAATACCCAACATGCAGTCCAGGCGCCAGAAAATATGAGCGCCTTCCAGATCTTCTGCACCTATGTCCTGCGTAATAAAAATGCCTGGTATGTTTCACTGGTCGATGTCTTTGTCTATATGGTGCGTTTTGGCATGATTAGCTGGTTGCCAATTTATCTGTTAACCGAAAAACATTTCTCGAAAGAGGAAATGAGCGTCGCTTTTTTGTTTTTCGAATGGGCGGCAATCCCTTCCACATTACTGGCGGGTTGGCTTACCGATAAACTGTTTAAAGGCCGCCGCATGCCATTGGCCATGATTTGTATGGCACTGATTTTCGTCTGTCTGATCGGCTACTGGAAAAGCGAATCGCTGTTGATGGTGACTATTTTTGCCGCCATCGTTGGCTGCCTGATTTATGTTCCTCAGTTCCTGGCCTCCGTTCAGACCATGGAAATCGTACCCAGCTTCGCAGTGGGTTCCGCAGTAGGATTACGCGGATTTATGAGCTACATTTTTGGCGCGTCATTGGGTACCAGCCTGTTTGGCGTAATGGTCGACAAAATGGGATGGCATGGTGGTTTCTATCTGCTGATGGGGGGAATTGTCTGTTGCATCCTGTTCTGCTACCTCTCTCATCGCGGGGCGCTGGAACTTGAGCAACAGCGGAAAATTGCTCAGCAAGAAGAAGCATCACTCCAGTTGGCTGACGCCCGTTAATCGATTTCAGTCTCGCAAAAAGTGCCAGCGCTGCTGGCACTTCCCTACGCTCAGCTAAATAAAATCTTTAAACGTGATAATTCATTTCCAATCGTAACGCGCCAGATTATTGCCTGCCGTCCCCCACCATAAAGCGAATGATCAAACCGCATGTCGGGGCAAGAAAAAGGAATAATCCGGTTACCATTTCGTTACCATTGGTCAACCGCATAGTAAAAACGTAAATTAAGGCTGTGAGTATGACCATGCCGATAAAAGCGCTAATTGAAGCCGCAGCGCCCATTACCTGCCAGATGTAGCAACTGACGCTCAGAATGCTCAATGCGAGAAAGATCCAAAAATAGAGCATTGCGATACCTCCTGTTTGCCGTAAAACTTTACGTAAGTCCTTACACTCCCTTGATTTTATATTCTAAGACAATTCCCATCAGTTCGCAATTTAAGCAACATTTACGTTACAAAAATCACTCATCTGCTTACTATTTAGATATTCACATGGAGTTTATTTATTCATCATAAAAACAATGAATTATATATAGGCTTTTTTTTGTTCTTAATCGCCCCAAAAATATTTACGAAACTTGAGTAATTATTTCTGGATGACATTAATCTTCGGGTGTACATTGAGCATCCGATCATTCATGCCCCCTCGTGGTTTTGTCCTGACTCAGTTTTACACTCTTTGCAGGAACCAATGTCGTTTTTGGCGGCCTAACGATCTGTACAGAGTGTAACGCGCCAGACCCAGCGTCTTCGCGATACATCTATTTCGTATCAACAACAGGTGCTTATGTTTCCCCAATGTAAATTTTCACGCGCGTTTTTGCATCCGCGCTATTGGCTCACGTGGTTTGGCGTCGGTGTGCTCTGGTTACTGGTACAGCTTCCCTATCCCGTATTATGTTTTCTTGGTACCCGTACAGGAACACTGGCTCGCCCATTTTTAAAGCGCCGTGAATCTATTGCACGTAAAAACCTCGAACTCTGTTTCCCTAATCTGTCGCAAGAAGAGAGAGACAAACTGGTCGATGAGAACTTCCGTTCACTCGGCATGGGACTGCTTGAAACAGGTATGGCCTGGTTTTGGTCGGATCACCGGGTTCGCAAATGGTTTGATGTAGAAGGGTTGGACAACCTGAAACGCGCCCAGATGGAAGGCCGTGGCGTGATGGTCGTAGGCGTACATTTTATGTCGCTCGAATTAGGTGGCCGCGTAATGGGGCTTTGCCAGCCAATGATGGCAACCTATCGCCCACACAACAATAAGTTGATGGAGTGGATCCAAACCCGCGGTCGTATGCGCTCCAATAAAGCCATGATCGGCAGAAATAATCTGCGTGGCATTGTCGGTGCCCTGAAAAAAGGGGAAGCGGTATGGTTTGCTCCCGATCAGGACTACGGTCGTAAAGGAAGCTCGTTCGCGCCCTTCTTTGCTGTCAAAAACGTGGCAACCACCAATGGTACTTACGTGCTGTCACGATTATCAGGTGCATCGATGTTGACCGTGACCATGGTGAGAAAAGCCGATAACTCAGGTTACCGCCTGTTTATCACACCACAAATGGAAGGTTACCCGGCAGATGAAAGCCAGGCAGCGGCTTATATGAATAAAATTATCGAAAAAGAGATCATGCGCGCGCCCGAGCAGTATCTCTGGATCCACCGTCGCTTCAAAACCCGCCCCATGGGTGAAGCCTCGTTATATATCTAAAAAGAAAGGCCTTACGGCCTTTCTTTTTTTCGTGGCTGAATTACTTAACGCCCCACTCGTTCTGTAGTTCAGTCATGCGCTCATTGTAGTTGCGAGCAATGCAGGCTGGTTTATCCTGCTCTTTCCAGCACTCGTTACGTCCCTTAACCCAGCCGCGCTGCTCCGCTTTCAGCGTCGGGTTATTTTTCGATTTAACCAACGCCTGTTTGTAGACCCCGTTCAACTTAACATCAAGCGCGGAGAGTGATGGGCTCTGGCAAATGACCTCTTCAATACTTCCCTTTGCCACCGCTGAGCAAGAGAAAGACGGACCGCTGTGGGTCGATTTTTCCCGCGGAGCATAATCAATATTATCTTCAGGCTGACAAATTCCGTGCTTACGATTAGGTCCTGTCCATGAAATTTCCGGGTTCCCATCATCTTTACGGGAAATGGAAAGCGTATTTTTGCCGCTTTTGGCTTCCCAGTAGTTGTCATTGACGCTCTTTACGGTTGCCTTCGAGCCATCAATCCAAACGTTGCCTTTACCATCACTATTCACACCACCAATACTTGCGCAGCTGAAATTAAACGCCAACGGAGAAGCCGCCATCGACGTCACAGGTGTAAGAACGAGTGCTAACATCATTAATCTGGTCATTTTTAACCTTTTCATTATTGAATTTCGCGAAAAATTAACCGCATTCACATTATGGTGATATGAGAATTCTCCGACTAATCATTACGTCGCTCAATAGCAATTTATTACCGGCAGAAATTAAACTGTCGCCGAATCACGACACTTGTAAGTTATTAAAATTAAATAGAAAAATGCCTCTTGTCTCACCTCATTTTTAGGCGTACATTAGCGCCGTCTGGAGCACCAAAGCTCAGAATTCTGAGGTGATGCAGCCAGGCAAACGAGGGATATTCTCCATGTCGTTTGCACGTGCATCAGCTCTCTGTCAGGTAAGCATATGTTCATTCAGACGTACCCAGGTACGCGGAGAGATGAAAAGTGAAATATTTCTTTATGGGCATTTCTTTTATGGTCATCGTTTGGGCCGGTACGTTCGCCCTGATGATCTAAATAAAAGACGCAGCAAAAAAAACAGGAGCCATCAGGCTCCTGTTTGCTTTTGGGGATCTCACGATCGGTTAGTCGGTACTTTCAATAGCCGATTTTGCGCTGGCAGGCAGTAAGCCATCTGCGCGGAACATCGCTTTGATGCCGCGGATCGCCTGGCGGGTACGGTCACGGTTTTCAATTAACGCAAAACGCACGTGCGTATCGCCATAATCACCAAAGCCAATCCCCGGCGAAACGCATACCTTCGCTTCGTTCAGCAGTTTCTTGGCAAACTCAAGTGACCCCATCGCGGCATATTGCTCAGGAATTTTCGCCCAAACGTACATTGAAGCCTTTGGCATCTCGACCATCCAACCGGCCTCATGCAGCCCTTTAACCAGCACATCGCGACGGCGTTTATACTGCTCGGCAATATCCCGTACGCATTGCTGATCGCCTTCCAGCGCCGCAATTGCCGCAACTTGCAACGGGGTAAACGTCCCGTAATCGTGATAGCTCTTGATGCGTGCCAGCGCATTGACCAGCGTTTTATTGCCGACCATAAAACCGATACGCCAACCCGCCATGTTGTAGCTTTTCGACAGGGTGAAAAATTCAACCGCAACATCACGAGCGCCGGGTACCTGCATAATCGATGGCGCTTTCCAGCCATCGTAAACAATATCGGCATAGGCGAGATCGTGAACCACCAGCACGTCATAGCGTTTAGCCAGCGCCACGACTTTTTCGAAAAATTCCAGCTCGACGCACTGTGCTGTCGGGTTGGACGGAAAACCTAAGATCATCATCTTCGGTTTCGGGTAGCTTTCGCGGATCGCGCGCTCCAGCTCATTAAAGAAATCGACACCTTCAACCAGCGGCACTGACCGTACCTGCGCCCCGGCAATCACCGCACCATAAATATGAATAGGATAGCTCGGGTTGGGCACGAGGACCGTATCGCCATGATCCAACGTGGCCAGCATCAGGTGTGCCAGTCCCTCTTTGGAACCAATGGTCACAATCGCTTCGGATTCGGGATCAATTTCAACGTCATAGCGTTCCTGATACCAACGCGAGATCGCCCGACGCAGACGCGGAATGCCGCGAGAGGTGGAATAGCCGTGAGTATCCGGGCGCTGCGCCACGGTACACAGTTTTTCAACAATGTGAGGAGGCGTGGCCCCATCCGGGTTCCCCATACTGAAATCGATAATATCTTCGCCGCGCCGACGCGCAGCCATCTTCAGTTCAGCAGTAATGTTAAAAACGTAAGGGGGAAGGCGATCAATACGCGTAAAACGACGTTCAGGGCGGGAGTCAGCCATAATATCCTCAGATTAACGTTAGCGCCCGGACCGTCCGAGCGACGCTGCCACGATGGTGGCACGTTTAGAAAATAGCCTGAATAATTTCCTTCTGTCGAGAGGTACAACAAAATATTTTTTTCGCCACAAATGAGGAACAAGCAAAAAAAATGGGGAAATATTCATTTTCACATGCCGCTAAAAATTACCATCATTTAACATTTTGTTGTGAAAAACATTACCTTGAACTTTGCGCCAGCCGGACGGGTATTGTAAATACAACAACAATGCAACAATCCCCTTTTAATATTAAGGTTTTTCCTCATTAGCCGCCGACTGCGCGGGCGCTGGTCATCCTGGCTCAGGTTACCTATCATAGAGGTTTAATCCTTGCGCAAGAGTCACCCGTGCACGAAATATTCAATATGCTGCTGGCGGTATTTGACCGGGCAGCGCTGATGCTGTTCTGTCTGTTTTTCCTTATTCGTATCCGCCTGTTTCGCGAGCTGTTGCACAAGTCAGCCCACTCCCCGAAAGAGCTGCTCGCCGTCACCGCAATTTTCTCGATGTTTGCCCTGTTCAGTACCTGGTCCGGCGTACCGGTTGAAGGCTCACTGGTTAACGTACGTATTATCGCGGTCATGTCAGGGGGAATTCTGTTCGGTCCGTGGGTCGGCATCATTACCGGGCTAATCGCCGGCACCCACCGCTACCTGATTGATATTGGCGGCGTAACCGCTCTACCCTGCTTTATTACCAGTATTCTTGCAGGCTGCATTGCCGGATGGATCAACCGTAAGATCCCCAAAGCGCAGCACTGGCGCGCAGGTATTTTGGGCGGGATGCTGTGCGAATCTCTGACCATGATCCTCGTCGTCGCCTGGGCGCCCACCACCGAACTGGGGCTGGATATCGTCTCGAAAATCGGTATCCCAATGATCCTTGGCAGCGTCTGTATCGGCTTTATCGTCATGCTGGTTCAAAGCGTGGAGGGTGAGAAAGAAGCCAGCGCCGCGAAGCAGGCCAAGCTGGCGCTGGATATCGCCAACAAAACCCTGCCGCTTTTCCGTCACGTGAACAGCGAGTCGCTCCGCCAGGTGTGCGAGATTATTCGCCATGATATTCATGCTGACGCCGTCGCTATAACCAATACCCAGCACGTTCTGGCCTACGTTGGCGTGGGGGAATTGAATTACCGCGATAACGATGATTTCGTCAGCCCGACCACGCGACAGGCGATCAATTACGGAAAAATCATCATAAAAAACAATGATGAAGCGCATAGAACACCGGAAATACACTCCATGCTGGTGATCCCGCTATGGGAGAAAGGCGTTGTTACCGGCACGCTGAAGATCTACTACTGTCATGCTCACCAGATCACCTCCTCATTGCAGGAAATGGCCATCGGCCTGTCGCAAATTATCTCGACTCAGCTTGAGGTTTCTCGGGCGGAACAGCTACGCGAAATGGCAAATAAGGCAGAGCTGCGGGCACTGCAGAGTAAAATAAATCCCCATTTCCTGTTTAACGCCCTGAACGCTATTTCCTCGTCGGTGCGGCTTAACCCGGACACCGCGCGTCAGCTCATTTTTAATTTATCGCGCTATCTTCGCTATAATATTGAATTAAAAGATGATGAGCAGATCGACATCAAGAAAGAGCTGTATCAAATCAAGGATTACATCGCCATCGAACAGGCCCGTTTTGGCGACAAGCTGACGGTTATTTATGATATTGATGAAGAGGTAAGCTGTTATATTCCCAGCCTGCTGATTCAGCCGCTTGTTGAGAACGCCATCGTTCATGGTATTCAACCCTGCAAAGGGAAAGGCGTGGTCACCATCAGCGTTGCAGAGTGCGGGAACCGGGTACGAATTGCCGTGCGGGATACCGGTCATGGTATCGATCCGAAAGTGATTGAGCGGGTCGAATCCAATGAAATGCCGGGTAATAAAATTGGCCTGTTGAATGTGCATCATCGCGTTAAGCTGCTCTACGGTGAAGGATTACTGATCCGCCGTCTGGAGCCGGGCACAGAGATTGCCTTTTATGTGCCTAATCAGCACTCGCCCGCTGCCGCACCGGCCACATTATTGCTTTAACCAGGAGTGAAGTCGTGAAAGTCATCATTGTCGAAGATGAATTCCTGGCCCAACAGGAACTAAGCTGGCTAATAAAAGAGCACAGCCAGATGGAGATTGTCGGCACATTTGACGACGGTCTTGACGTGCTGAAATATCTCCAGCACAACCGCGTTGACGCTATTTTTCTGGATATCAATATTCCCTCGCTGGACGGTGTACTGTTGGCGCAAAACATCAGCCAGTTCGCGCATAAGCCCTTTATTGTGTTTATTACCGCGTGGAAAGAGCACGCTGTTGAAGCTTTTGAACTGGAAGCCTTTGACTATATTTTGAAACCGTATCAGGAATCGCGCATTGTCGGCATGCTGCAAAAGCTGGAGGCTGCCTGGCAACAGCAGCAAGCGGGAACCTCGCCAGCCAGCCCGGTGGCTCGTGAAAACGATACGATCAACCTGATCAAAGATGAGCGGATCATCGTGACCCCGATCAACGACATCTACTACGCTGAAGCCCATGAAAAGATGACCTTCGTCTATACCCGGCGCGAGTCGTATGTGATGCCAATGAACATCACCGAATTTTGCAGCAAATTGCCAGCTTCGCATTTCTTCCGCTGCCACCGCTCATTCTGTGTGAATTTGAATAAAATTCGCGAGATCGAACCCTGGTTTAACAACACCTACATTCTGCGCTTAAAGGACCTGGAATTTGAAATCCCGGTGAGTCGGAGTAAAGTGAAAGAGTTCAGACAGTTAATGCACTTATAGCGCAGAGAAAGAGCAATGAAAGAGCCAGGCCTGCCCGCCGACCAACAGTTTTTCGCCGATCTGTTCAGCGGCCTGGTGTTAAATCCGCAGCGTCTGGGGCGCGTATGGTTCGCCAGGCAACTCGCCACATTACCGACCGGCAGTTTATGTATTGACCTGCCCCGTCTGGATATCGTGCTGCGCGGAGAGTACAGCAACCAGCTGGAAAAACAGCAGCACAGCCTGGCGGAAGGCGACATGCTGTTCATCCCGGCGAAAGCGGCGAATTTACCAGGCAGCGATAAACCCGTGATGCTGTTGAGTCTGGTATTTTCACCGGCCTGGCTGGGTCTCTCTTTTTACGACAACCGAACCGCATCGCTGCTACGTCCAGTGCGTCGCATTGAGTTATCGCATCCGCAGCGCGGTGAAGGCGAGGCGATGCTTACCGCATTGACCCATTTAAGCCGCTCTCCTCAGGCTCAGGATATTATTCAGCCGCTGGTGCTGAGTCTGCTGCACCTGTGCCGCAGCGTGGTTAACACCCGGCCTGATATAGCGCGCCCGCGCTCTGAATTTCTCTATCACAGCATATGTAATTGGGTCCAGGACAACTATGCCCAACCGCTGAACCGGGAAAACGTAGCGCATTTTTTTAATATCACGCCGAATCACTTATCAAAAGTTTTTACCCAGCACGGTACCATGGGATTTGTCGAGTATTTGCGGTGGGTGAGAATGGCGAAGGCACGCATCATCTTACAGAAATATCATCTGTCGATTAGCGAAGTCGCACAGCGTTGCGGGTATCAGGACAGTGATTATTTTTGCCGCCTGTTCCGCCGTCAGTTTGGCCTGACGCCGGGAGAGTACGGCGCGCGTTTTCAGTCAGCACGTTGATTGAGACAACACCAATGAGTTAGTCATATCCACTTGCCTCGTTGTAAAATAATGCCCCTTCGCGCATAACGTGCAGGCTTACTCAACAAAGTGAATATTCGATGAAAAACAGACGTGCACTTTCCCTGATGTGTCTTCAGATGCTGGAATCAGGTGCGGATCGTCGGACCGTGAAAAGAGCGCTCACCGCCCGACGCGTAAAAGGTCGCCAGGCGGTAGTACTCCTCTGCAAACAAGAGATGACGTTGTTAAGAGCCGGGAAACTGCCGATTCAACCCACCGTAGATTAATAATGCCTCTTGCGAAAGCGTTTACCCAGCCTGCAAACACCTTTTCGCAGGCTGGAAAGCGTTCCTCTCAGTGGAACTTAAAACGTCAGCTCCGCCTGCAGCAACGCCAGAAGGCTTTCGGCATCTGTAGCGGCAAACAACGACTGGCGGAACTGCTTGTTCACCAGCTTACGCGCCAGCTGCGAGAAGACCTTCACGTGGTTAATGCCTTCATCAGCCCCCAGCGTTAGCATGATCACCAACTCAACGTCGCCCATCTCGGACTGCCAGTCTATGGGCTGAGCAAGCCGGGCAATGCTGATACTGGAATGGCTGATCCACTGGGATTTAGTATGTGGGATAGCAACCCCGAAACCTACGGCGGTAGTTACTATCTCCTCACGCTGCCAGACATCTTCCTCCAGCTCAAACGGATGTTCGGTGCGTCCATTGACCCCAAGATTGCCACATAAGAACTGGATTGCCTGCTCTTTGTTGGCAAGGGGTTCACCGACAAAAATATTCTCCAGCGCCAGCAGCGGGCGCACGTCTTTCTGCGGTGCGAACTGGTTCAGCAGATCTTCTATCTCCTGAGCGCTGCGACACTCGCAGGCCTGCATAGCGAGTTCGCGACACGCCTGGCCGTCCAGTTGACGAAGCTGACTTTTCACCGCCGGGATCCGTGGGCTGCTCATACTTAACTCGTCGAGCCCTAAGCCCAACAACAGCGGTAAGTAACGACTTTCCCCGCCCAGTTCACCGCAAATGCCCACCCATTTACCGCGTTCGTGCGCCACGCGGACAATCTGCTGCAACATCCGCAAGAACGAGGGCGTTATTGGGTTGTATAGCGGCGACACGCGAGGATTATTACGATCGACGGCGTACAGATACTGGGTCATGTCATTTGAACCAATACTGAAGAAATCCACCTCGTCGCAGAAGTGGTCGATGATGTAACACACCGACGGTACTTCAACCATAATGCCCAATGAAATTGTCGGAGCATGACGTAAACCATCCGCTTTCAGCTCCACCAGCGCTTTTTGCAATTCGCTTTTTACCCATAAAATCTGGTCGAGGCTGTGCACCATCGGGATCATCAATTGCGCATTACCGAAGGTCGCCGCGCGTAAAATAGCGCGTAACTGCGTGCGAAACAGTCCGGCAAACTCGGGATAAATCCGCACCGCACGATAGCCCAGGAATGGGTTCTCTTCTTGCGGAATATTGAGATAGCGGATGTTCTTATCGCCACCAATATCCATCGTGCGAAAGATAACCGGCTTGTCGCCCGCGGCCAACAACACCTGCTGGTAGGCCTCAAACTGTTCCTGCTCGTCAGGAGCGCTGTCGCGATCCATAAACAGCATTTCTGTGCGAAACAACCCAATCCCTTCCGCGCCATTGGCAAACGCTCCCGGCGCTTCCAGCGCGGTGCCAATATTCGCTGCGACGTCAATTCGTTGATTATCTTTGGTTAACGCGGGCTGGGCGGCGTCAAGGGCTTGCCGCCGTTGGCATTCGTCGGCCAGCTTCTGCGCAATCGCGTAGTAGCCGCGAACAGCATCGTTTGGATTAATGGCCAGGACTCCACATCGGGCATCCAGTACCGCGGGTTGCCCGGCATAGCGGCTAATCGCGTCCAATGGCAAGCCGCTAAGCACCGGAATCGCCGACGCCCGAGCGAGGATCAGCGTATGCGAGGTGCGCCCTGTTTTCTCAAGGATCATGGCGGACAGATGCTGCAAATCGAGGCTCAAAAACTGACTGGGCGTCAGATCTTCAGCCACCAGAATCGTCGGCTTTTCCAGCACCAGCGCATTGCGTGGCCGCTTTTCAGGCCAGGTAATGTGCAGCAATTGCTCGCTGATATCACGGATGTCGCTGACGCGTTCACGCAGGTAATCACTGCCGGAAGCCGACAGCTTATCGCATACCTGCTCCATATTAGCGATAATCGCCGCCCCTAGCCCCAGATGCTGCTCCAGCATTAAGCGGCGAATATTCCCGGCAAACTCATCGTCCTGAATCAGAGACAGATGCGCACTGAGGATAGTTTTACTCTCACCATCGCGCTCGCGCAGTTGCTGATTAAGCAGCTCCGCCAGAGTCGCCAGACTGTGCTCCAGCCTGGCGTTGTCTTCAGCGCTCGCCGCAATCGCGCGATAACTCTCCAGATTATCGCTCTGCCACAGCGCGAGCTGACCTGCCCCCACGCCGCCTGCCAGCACGGTGCCATACAGCAAATCCGGGTTGAGCCGAATCAGCGAACGCGGCAACGGATGCGCCGCCAGTTCCGTCGCTCCAGGCTGAACGCTGTCGCTGTCGATAAACCGCTGTTGAATGTACTCCTCCAGCGCCCGTCTGGCCTGCTCCTCATCATGACCGGTGATGGTTAAGCTACAGCTGTCGTTAAACAGCGTCCCGGTGCCAATCAGCGCCAGCGAGCTTTTCGCATCCGCTTTGGCGTTTTGACGATGGTTGAAAAACATCACCTCACTTTGCCACTGGCTGCACTGCTCTTTCAGCTCCCATGCTGGACGCGCATGCAGGCCATTGGGTAACGGGCAAAGAAATTGAATCGTTAGCATAACAACTCCTGATTAGCGCGAAATCAGCACCTGAAGTCCGTCAGATGAGCTACGGTTTCGCACGTAAGATGTGAAATAATCGCCGACAGCAACTGCTGCGTCTGGATGATGTCACGACAGTCGGCAATCGATGCCGCACAGTGCCCATACCGCGTGGCTGGCCCCATGACAACCGTCGGAATCCCCGTTCCGCTCACGTGTACGGCCCCGCCATCGGTACCGCCATTGCTGAACATATCGAGCTGTAACGGTATACCCGCGTCAGTGGCTACACTTTCCATCCATGCCGTCAGCTTTGGCGGCGCAATCAGCGATTTATCGCTCAGCACCAGCATCGGGCCTTTGCCGAGCTGTCGGTGGTTGGCCGCACCATAATCAAAATTTTTCGCCCAGCAGGCGGTGTCCAGCACGATCGCCACGTCGGGCGCAACCGCACGCGCGGCCGTTTGCCCTCCGCGCAATCCAACTTCTTCACTGGAACTGGCCACCAGCCACACCTCGCAAGGAAGATCGGCGCCATGCCATTCGCGGAGCAGCGCTACCAGCAAATAACATCCAAGCCGGTCATCAAAGGCTTTGCCCATGACGCGTTGGTGCGGCAAAACCTGAAAAGTCGTGTCAAAGGTAACGCGATCGCCTGGACGCACGCCGGCCTGCAGTACTTCGTCATAAGACCGCGCCCCAATATCTACCCGCAGCGCGTTCACTTCATTGCCACTACGATCTCCGTCGAGCAGACCGGGGATTTTGCTCTCTTCGCGGGTGGTAATCCGCACCGGCTGCAACTGTCTGGCCGCCATACGCACATTTCCCACCGGCAAGACATCGATCGCCCCTTCGCTGGAGATACTGCGCACAATAAATCCCACTTCATCCATATGCGCACAGATCATTACCTTCGGACCGGTTGATTCATTCAGGCGGATCAACACCGATCCCAAACCATCGAAGCGCACTTCTTTGTGCAGACGATCTGCTTCTTCGAGCAAGATCTGCCGCACCTCCTGTTCTGAGGAGGCGATCGCATCAGCCTCGCTCAGCGCCTTCAGTAGCGATAAGTCCATCACGCTTCTCCCGTGTGTAACAATGTTTTCGCCATGGTGTAGAGCACCTCGCCGCCGTCTGGCGTAACCAGCACTACGTCCTCGATACGTACTCCGCCCTGCCCCGGCAGATAAATACCTGGCTCAACGGTGAGCAGCATTCCCTCCGCCAGAGGCGTCGCATCGGTGGGTGAAAAACGTGGATTTTCATGGACCTCAATGCCGATAGCGTGTCCGGTATTGTGACCAAACTCATTACCATAGCCCGCCTGCGTAATAACTTGCCTGGCTGCGGCGTCCACCTCATTGCAACGCGCGCCGGGTCGAATTGCCGCCACCGCCGCCAGTTGCGCTTCCAGTACAACCTGATAAATCGAAAATAGCGCGCTTTCTTCTGCAGGTTGGTTGGCGTCGGGTAGGCGAAACGTTCGCGTCATATCTGAACAATACCCCTGATACTGTGCGCCAAAATCCAGCGTAATGAACTCACCCGCCTCGACACGCTTGTCGCTGGCTTTGCCGTGCGGCAGCGCCCCGCGCCAGCCGCTGGCGACAATGGTGTCAAAAGAGGCTTTATCTGCGCCGAGCGTACGCATATACCACTCCAGCTCGGCGGCAATCTCGCGCTCACTCAAACCTGGTTTAATAAAACGCCGTATGTGTTCAGCGCTGAGGTCGGCAATCCGACAGGCTTCTCGGATACAGGCTATTTCCTGTGCCGTTTTCACCTGCCGAAGTACGTCCGGCACGGCGCTCACCAGCCTTCCATGCAGTTTGTCTGCCCAGGCCTGTGCCGTTTCCCAGCTTACCTGCTCGCCTTCGAACCCCACCGTTTGCAGCTTTTCGTCAGCAATGATGTGATTCACCCGTGAATACAGCGTTTGCGTGCCATCGAGGAGATGGATCTGGTAGTCCTGGGTACGCGTAGCGACATCGGTGTAATAACGGGCATCGACCAGGATATGCGCGCTTTCATGGCTGATAAATACATACCCTGAACTGCTGGAGATCCCCATATGCGGCTGTTTATTCTGCCGCGATGACAGCAGCATCGCATCGAGATGTTGCGCCGTTAGCCAGTCACGCAGCGAGGCAAGTAAGCTCATGGTTACAATCCTTTTAATCAGAGGCTTTCAATCAGTAATTTGCCTTTGCGGTACATCATATTGCGCAGGAACACCACCATCAGCGCGGTAATCACCGCACCTAACAGGATCCCTGCCATATAGACACCGAGATTGGTCACCAGCGGCCATGCCCAGATCGCCGACTCAGGGAACCACTGCACCGCACCCAGCCAGACGGCGGCCGTCGAGCCGACAATGGCGCCAACCATATAGGAGGGAATTGCCGTAATGGGGCTTTCCAGCGCAAACGGGATCGCCCCTTCGCTAATGCCCATAAATGCGAGGAACATTGCCGTTTTTCCCTGCGGGTAGAGCTGGGCGCTGAACAGACGCTTACCCGTTAAGCGGCGGTCAAGCAGCGTTGCCAGCCCGAGGCCAATCGGCGGAATAACAATCGCAATAGAGCGCGCGGTGACCGGCAGAACGTGGTCGGTGGTAAAGCTGAAGGCGACAAATCCAGCGGCTTTATTAATCGGACCGCCGAGGTCAATGGCCGTAGCCGCGGAAATCCCCATCGCATACATCAGCGTGCCTTTCTCTCCCGCAGCGGTCAGCAAAGTACGAATTCCGCCGTTGATCCAGCCGCCAAACGGCGTGATTACGTAATACATCGCCAGCATGACGAAAATGGCGGAGAGAATGGGTAGCAAAAAGGTGGTTTTGAACGCCAGCAGGAAATCGGGGAGCTGGATTTTTTGGTTCATCCACTTCACCAGATACCCGGCAACAATCGAGATAATTAGCGCGCCAATAAAGGTGGAGGGCACGGGAGCACTGGTTACCCATTGCAGCGTCGATGGGTCAAAATTCAGCAGCTGCGTCGGCTGAGTCGACATCAGACCGCCGATGAACCCCGCCGGAAATGCCAGCTTGCCGCCGATGGAGTTGGCAACGAACGCGGCAAACATCGGAATAGCAAAACCAAACAGCACGCCGCCAAAAGATTGCGACAGCCAGGCAAACTTCAGTAATGAGAGATTAAAACCGGTAAATTTTCCGCTGTTTAGCGCATCCATGATGCCAGTGTCAGCGGGAATATCGAGCCAGCTATAGGCGATCAGTTGCGAGAAGGCGAGAATTACCCCACCCATAATTAACGTCGGCACCATGCGTGAAATACCTGACATCACATGTTGCGGAAGTTCGCCCCAGAAGCTATTGCGGGAGGCCGGTGGATTTTTTATTGCCGCTGCCGCACCAGATGCGCCAGGCACAACGGTTGCACTGCGTTTTTTAATGGCCATACGTAGTTCCCTGTCGATAATTATTGTTGTTCAGCGGCAACCATCTCTTCGATCTCTTTAATGATGCCGGCCGCATTTTTTATCGCGTCCTGTAGCGTAATTTCGTAGACGTCACGCGACTCAAAACGCTCGTTATCCTCCGGGGTTACGGCCACTGAATGGATGATTAACGTCGCCTCAGCGATATCCTGCGCCGTCAGACGATTTTGAATTCCGTCAGCGCCCTGAGTTTCGATTTTCACTTCATAACCCGCTTCAACCGCCGCTTCTTCCAGCGCCTGCGCCGCCATAAAGGTGTGAGCCAGCCCCATCGGGCACGCACAGACAGCAATTAATTTTTTGCTCATATTCATTTCCTCGTAATAGTTAACGAGAGAAATTATGGTCCGAGGCAAGTAACGATCGTTACCAGACAAATAATGCTTTTACTGGATAGATAATCCAGCAATCAGGAAGTGTGACGAAGGTCGGAAAGCTGGGCGGCAGGCATAAAAAAACCGCGTGATTTACGCGGTTTTGCGGGTGTGTGATTGAGGAATTAAAGGATGTGCCCCAGCGTCTGGCGCAGATGCGCGCCGGAGCCAAGCAGACCAGGGTTATCATGCACGATCAGATACACCGGAATATCCTGAACGTAGGCTTTAAAACGTCCTTTATCTTCAAACCCACCGCGGAAGCCGGAAGCTTTAAAGAATTCAAGGAAGCGCGGCACGATCCCGCCAGCGATGTACACGCCGCCAAACGTCCCCAGCGTTAACGCCAGATCGCCGCCAAAGCGTCCCATAATCACGCAGAACAGCGACAGCGCGCGGCGACAGTCGATACAGGAATCTTCCAGCGCACGGGCGGTGATATCCTTCGGCTGCAGATTTTCCGGCAGGCGCCCGTCTGATTTGACGATGGCGCGATACAGGTTCACCAGTCCGGGTCCTGAGAGCACACGCTCAGCAGAAACGTGACCGATTTCCGCACGCAGGACCTCAAGGATGATCCCCTCTTCTTCGCTGTTTGGCGCAAAATCCACATGGCCGCCTTCACCGGGCAGGCTTACCCAGCGTTTATCAACGTGCACCAGGTGCGCCACGCCGAGCCCGGTTCCTGCGCCATACACTGCAATCGGTTTGCCTTCGACAGGCTCAGCGCCGCCGAACTGGATCAAATGATCTTTTTTCAGCATGGGGATTGCCATCGACACAGCCGTGAAATCGTTGATGATTTCCAGATGGCTAAAGCCCAGATTTTTTTTCATCTCAGCAATAGAGAATGCCCAGGTATGGTTGGTCATTGCCACCCAGTCGCCGGTGATCGGACAGGCGATGGCAATGCAGCCATCTTCGACGCTAACGCTATGCTCATCCAGGTACACGCGCACCACGGCCTCCAGACTGGGGTAATCCAGCCCGGAATACGTTTTTGCCTGCGAAATCTCGCCGCTTGCAATATCGCACAGAGCAAGACGTGCGTTGGTGCCGCCAACATCACCTACTAAAGCATATTTTGTCATTCTTCCACTGCTCCGCTAAAGTCAGAATAAATCTTTGCCACACTGTAAATTCATGGGGGCATAACAACAACGGCCTGAAGGCTGATGCCCGTAGAAAATCGATCCAGATCACACAATTACTTTATCGTTTCAGCACCATTTGCAGCGATGCGGTCGCGCAGGCTGTGCAAACTACGCCTATGACTCTGTATGAAGGAATAGAACATGCTCCATCCGCGAGCCAGAACGATGCTCTTGCTATCAACTCCCGCGCTAATCATTGGCATAGCGTCCAGCCTGGTGTTGATCGGTGTGATGAAAGTCGCTTCCGTGTTACAGCAATTTTTGTGGGAGCGTCTGCCGATTAGCATCGGGATTGCCCAGGACTCTCCGCTGTGGATCATCGGTATGCTCACGCTAACCGGATTGATGGTCGGACTTGTCATCCGTTATAGCCGGGGTCATGCAGGCCCGGATCCGGCTTGTGAACCGTTAATTGGTATGCCGGTCCCAACGTCAGCCATACCGGGTCTGCTGGCAGCGCTAATACTCGGTCTGGCGGGCGGCGTCAGTTTAGGGCCGGAACATCCCATCATGACCGTGAATATCGCCCTCGCGGTGGCGATCGGCAGCCGCATGTTTCCGCGTATTGCTAAGCTGGACTGGACCATTCTCGCCTCTGCCGGCACTATCGGGGCGTTATTTGGTACTCCCGTTGCCGCCGCATTGGTGTTTTCGCAAACGCTGAATAGCTCGAACGATGTTCCTTTGTGGGATCGCCTGTTTGCGCCCTTAATGGCCGCCGCCGCAGGTTCACTGACCACCAGCCTGTTTTTTCATCCTCATTTTTCACTGCCCATCGCGCACTATACGCAAATGCATCTGATCGATATCCTTAGCGGTGCGGTCGTTGCTGCTATCGCCATTGCCGCGGGCATGGTGGCCGTCTGGTGCCTACCGCGTTTGCATCATTTAATGCATCGGCTTAAACACCCGGTACTGATCCTTGGGGTTGGTGGTTTTATTCTCGGTATTTTGGGCGTAATTGGCGGACCGCTGACCTTATTTAAGGGACTGGATGAAATGCAGCAAATGGCGTTTAGCCAGACGCTGGGGACAGCGGATTATTTGCTGCTTGCGGTGATCAAACTGGCGGCATTAGTCGTCGCTGCAGCAAGCGGTTTCCGCGGCGGGCGAATTTTTCCGGCGGTCTTCGTGGGCGTCGCGCTGGGTCTGATGCTGCACGCTCATGTAGAAGCCGTTCCGGCTGCCATCACGGTCTCCTGTGCGATTCTCGGGCTGGTGCTGGTCGTTACCCGCGACGCGTGGCTGAGCCTGTTTATGGCGGCAGTCGTGGTGCCAGACACCACTTTACTGCCGCTGCTTTGCGTAGTGATGCTCCCTGCCTGGCTGTTATTGGCCGGAAAACCAATGATGATCGCCAGCCGTCCCGAGGAGTAGCTATCCTCCGTTGCGAGATTCCAGCGCACGGGTCACCGTGCGCAATAACTCAGGAAGATCGGCTTTCGGTAGCACCACTTCAATTAATGACAAACGTTGCGGGCGGGACAGCCGGGCCAGCACTTCCTCCAGTTGCACCGCCTGCGTCACTCGCCAGCATTCCGCTTGACATTCATGACTTAACGCCTGCGGCACCTGCGTCCAGTTCCATCCGGCGATGTCGTTATAGCGCTGATTTGCGCCGTGAATCGCCCGCTCTACGGTATAGCCGTCATTGTTAAGCAGTAAAATCACCGGTGATTGCCCGTCTCTGAGCATGGAGCCCAGTTCCTGGATAGTGAGCTGCGCTGCGCCATCGCCAATAATCAGGATCACCCGGCGGTCCGGGCTGGCCGTTTGCGCGCCAAATGCCGCCGGGAGCGCGTAGCCGATAGAACCCCACAGCGGTTGGACCAGGACTTCCGCACCGCTGGGTAGCGTGAGCGCAGCCGCACCAAATGCCGCCGTTCCCTGATCGACGAGGATGATGTCATCGGGCGCCAGATAGTGCTGCACCGTTGGCCAGAAATTTTCCTGCGTCAGTAACCCCTTCTCAACCTGGATACGCCCAACTGGCGGACGTTCCGGCGGCAGTGAAAACGACATCTCCAGACACAACTCGCGTAACGTGGTGACGGCCTGTTCCATCGGAACGTTAAACCATTGCGTACCAACACGTGACGCATGGGGCTGAACTTCAATCGTGCGCTCCGCGGGTAACCGTTGCGTAAACCCAGCGGTCAGGGTGTCGACAAATTGTGTACCGACGCAAATGATCGTATCGGCATCTTCAATCGCCCGGCGCACATAGTCGCTGCTGGCTCCAGCGCTGTACGTACCGACAAACGCCGGGTGACGCTCATCAAATAACCCTTTACCCATCAACAGCGTGGCGTGGGCCATCGGCGTTTCCGCCATCCAACGGTGCAAAACAGGCTGTAAACCAAAGCGCTGCGCGAGAAAGTCGGCCAGCAGCGCTACGCGCGGACTGTCCAACAGCCGTTCACGGGCATAATAGCGAAACGCTTCTGCCACGCTGCTTTCCGGTTCGCCCAGAGGAACAATCAGGGTGTCATTCGGCGGCGTGGCGGGCTGTTTGGCCACATCAGCAGGCAACATCAGGTAGCCCGGTCTGCGTTCTGTTAACATCGCCCGCAGCACGCGGTCAATTTCATAGCAGGCATTTTGTTCATCCAGCACTGCACTGGCCGTCGTTACCGCCTGCTGCATACGGTAAAAATGCTGAAAGTCACCGTCGCCAAGGGTGTGATGCATCAGTTCCCCACGACGCTGCGCACCGCGACAGGGCGCGCCGACAACATGCAAAACAGGAACATATTCCGCATAGCTTCCCGCGATACCGTTGATTGCACTTAACTCTCCCACGCCAAACGTGGTGAGCAACGCTCCCGCCCCTGCCACCCGGGCATAACCATCCGCAGCATAAGCCGCATTTAATTCGTTCGCACACCCGACCCAACGTACGCTGGGATGCTCAATCACGTGGTCAAGAAACTGCAAATTATAATCACCAGGCACACCAAAGAGGTGGCCGACGCCACAGCCTGCCAGCCTGTCCAGCAGATAATCAGCAACGGAATATTGGGTTTGCATGACAGCTATCCTTCTGACGGTAACCTCAATGTTGAGTATCGAAGAACTGTGATGACTGTCCAGGGGAGTTATGGTGAAGGGGGTGGAAAGCAAGATGTACAGTTTTGACGATTAAAAATTCATTGCAGTCTGCTTTGTGTAAACGTATACACTCAATGACACACGTTATCCGACAGGAGGCTACATGGTTTATCAGGCTGATGAAAATCGCTATCAAACAATGGAGTATCGCCGCTGCGGCCAGAGCGGCCTCAAGCTACCGATTGTCTCTTTAGGTTTGTGGCATAATTTTGGTGATGCCACGCAGGTAGAGAACAGCCGGGCGCTGTTACAGCGCGCATTCGATCTGGGAATTAACCATTTTGACCTGGCGAATAACTATGGTCCACCGCCAGGCTCAGCGGAGCGAAATTTTGGCCGCATTCTGCAGGAAGATTTTTTACCGTGGCGGGATGAGCTGGTCATCTCCACCAAAGCGGGCTACACCATGTGGGAAGGTCCCTACGGTGACTGGGGTTCGCGCAAATACCTGATTGCCAGCCTCGATCAAAGCCTGAAGCGTCTGGGGCTGGAGTATGTTGATATCTTCTATCATCACCGGCCCGATCCAGAAACGCCGCTCAGAGAAACCATGCGCGCGCTGGATCATATTGTCCGTCAGGGTAAAGCGCTGTACGTCGGGCTGTCTAACTATCCGGCTGAGCTTGCCAGGCAGGCGATTGAAATACTCGACGATTTAGGCACCCCCTGCCTTATCCACCAGCCTAAATATTCCCTGTTTGAACGTTGGGTCGAAAGTGGCCTGCTGTCGCTATTACAGGAAAAGGGGGTTGGCAGTATCGCCTTCTCACCGCTGGCGGGTGGGCAATTAACCGACCGCTACCTGAACGGCATTCCTGCGGATTCTCGCGCGGCAAGTACCAGCCGTTTTCTTAACCCGGACCAGTTAACGCCACAAAAACTGGAAAAGGTCCGTGCGCTGAACGCGCTGGCAGAACGTCGGGGACAAAAACTTTCTCAGATGGCGCTCGCGTGGGTATTACGGGAAGACAAAGTCACCTCAGTGCTGATTGGCGCCAGTAAACCTGCGCAAATTGAAGACGCCGTTGGCATGCTGGCAAACCGTCATTTCACTGCCGAAGAGTGCGCCGAGATTGATGCCATTCTGAGCTGATTGAAATAAAGACACATTTATTAACAAAAAGTGCTCTCACTCGCGATTTAAGAGTTAAGGCGATGAAACGGGGCTTTACTGCCCCGTAATATTACGTTAACAGGCCGGCTACGGCTCGATCGTGAAGGAGAGTAAACATGTTCAGGTCACTGATTCTGGCGGCAGTCTTATTGGCTTTTACACCGCTGGCCGCGAACGCTGGCGAAATCACCCTGCTGCCATCAATAAAATTGCAAATTGGCGATCGCGATAATTACGGTAACTACTGGGATGGCGGCCGCTGGCGCGACCGGGATTACTGGCACAACAATTATGAGTGGCGCAAAAACCGCTGGTGGCGTCATGACAACGGCTATCATCGTGGCTGGGATAAACGTAAAGCTTATGAGCGCGGCTATCGCGAAGGCTGGAATGACCGTGACGACCATCGCGGTCGCGGGCGCGGCCACAAACATCATCATTAATGTAACAAAAGAGCCTGCGGGCTCTTTTGTTTTTACAAACCCAGCGCGGTTCCCACCAGCAGCCAGATATTGAGCGCCACCACTAACACCACAATCATCCAGCCAATGTATTTGACCCAGGCGGTGTTAACCAAATCCCCCATCAATGTGCCGTTGCTGGTGAAGACCAGTAGCGGTACCAGGGCTAATGCAATCCCGAAACTGAGCAACACCTGGCTCATCACCAGAATACGGGTGGGATCCAGCCCCATCAGAATCACAATAAATGACGGCATCATGGTGACAGTACGGCGTACCCACAGCGGAATGTGGAAGCGAATAAACCCCTGCATCACCACCTGCCCCGCCAGCGTGCCGACCACGGTAGATGAAAGCCCTGCCGCCACCAGACTTAATCCAAAGACCGTCGCCGCAGCATGGCTCAACAGGGGTTCAAGGGTCAGGTACGCTTGATCGAGATCGGCGATACCAGTATGCCCGCTAAAATGAAATGCGGCGGCAGCTGTCGCCATCATCGCCAGATTGACAAATCCGGCAATCGTCATGGCGATAGCCACATCCCATTTGGTGGCCGCATAGCGTTGTTGCCGCGTTCCGCCGTGCAGATGTTGGGTTAATGAAGAATGTAAATAGATCACATGCGGCATGATGGTCGCGCCAAGCACGCCAGCGGCCAGGAACACAGCCTCCGAATTGGGCAGGTTGGGAATCATCATCCCCTTGCTAAGCTGCGCCAGATTGGGTTGGGAAAAGATCAGTTCCACAATGTAAGCCGCTGCCACAAACAGCAACAAGCCACCAATGACTTTTTCCAACGGTTTTTGCCCGCGGCGCTGCAGCATCAGAATTAAAAACGTCGCGATACCGGTAAGTACGGCCCCCTGCAATAACGAAACGCCAAGGATAAGTTTGAAACCAATCGCAGCGCCAATAAACTCAGCAAGGTCCGTCGCCATGGCGATAATTTCCGCCTGCACCCAGTAAAACCACACCACCGGACGAGGATAATGATCGCGAATTTGCTCCGCCAGGTTTTTACCCGTGGCAATACCCAGTTTTGCCGACAGCACCTGAATCAGCATAGCCATCAGGTTTGCCCAGACCACAACCCACAACAGTTTATAGCCAAAGCTGGCCCCTGCCTGGATATTGGTGGCAAAGTTACCCGGATCGATATAGCCGATCGCCGCGATGAACGCAGGTCCCATTAATGCGAGCTTCAACTTGCGCGCTGCCCGTCCACTGCTACTCTCAACGCGATCGTTAGTCATTTTAGTGCCTCAGAAACATAGCCTTTGCTATGTTTCAAGCTACGCTTATTGAGAATGATTATCAAATTCATTTTAATGGGTGAAGTTGATTTCTCTGATAGCGTTTGTCTATGGATCGATAAAGATTCTGGAAATACCGGTGAGATGTTTGATTATTGTTATGAGATTAGCACAATGACATAACTTTTCACTTCCCTACTCAACATAACGGAAGTGTATCACCGATCACTAATTTTGAATCTCGTCACAGGTCCTTATTATAGTGTGTGTTTGATCTCGTTTTCTTTATGGTTGTTACATAGAATGTGCACGAAAACTAAACCTGCCTCATATTTGGAGCAAATATGGACCGCGTTCTTCATTTTGTCCTGGCCCTTGCCGTGGTTGCGGTACTCGCACTGCTGGTAAGCAGTGACCGTAAAAAAATCCGCATTCGTTATGTTATTCAACTGCTTGTTATTGAAGTGTTACTGGCATGGTTCTTCCTGAACTCTGATGTCGGTCTGGGCTTCGTGAGAGGCTTCTCCGAGATGTTTGAAAAACTGCTCGGATTCGCTAATGAAGGGACAAACTTTGTCTTCGGCAGCATGAACGACAAAGGCCTGGCATTCTTCTTCCTGAAAGTGCTTTGCCCGATCGTCTTCATTTCCGCGCTGATCGGTATTTTGCAGCACATCCGCGTTCTGCCAATTGTTATTCGCGCGATTGGTTTCCTGTTATCTAAAGTCAACGGTATGGGTAAGCTGGAATCCTTTAACGCCGTCAGCTCCCTGATCCTGGGTCAGTCCGAGAACTTTATCGCCTATAAAGATATTCTCGGTAAAATGTCTCGCAACCGTATGTACACCATGGCTGCAACG
The DNA here is from genome assembly GCF_053309355.1 of Citrobacter freundii complex sp. 2025EL-00176. NCBI lineage: Bacteria > Pseudomonadati > Pseudomonadota > Gammaproteobacteria > Enterobacterales > Enterobacteriaceae > Citrobacter > Citrobacter freundii complex sp. 2025EL-00176. Next base: position 90,185 of record NZ_JBRYHT010000015.1, read on the forward strand.
GCGATGTCGACCGTTTCCATGTCTATCGTCGGCGCGTATATGACCATGCTGGAGCCGAAGTACGTGGTTGCTGCGCTGGTTCTGAACATGTTCAGCACCTTTATCGTGCTGTCGCTGATCAACCCATATACCGTTGATGCCAGCGAAGAAAACATTCAGATGTCTAACCTGCACGAAGGTCAGAGCTTCTTCGAAATGCTGGGTGAGTACATCCTGGCAGGTTTCAAAGTGGCAATTATCGTTGCAGCCATGCTGATTGGTTTCATCGCCCTGATCGCCGCCCTGAACGCCCTGTTCGCTACCGTGACCGGTTGGTTTGGCTACAGCATCTCCTTCCAGGGCATCCTGGGCTACATCTTCTACCCTGTTGCATGGGTGATGGGTGTGCCGTCCAGCGAAGCGCTGCAGGTGGGTAGTATCATGGCAACCAAACTGGTTTCCAACGAATTCGTCGCGATGATGGATCTGCAGAAAATCGCCTCTACGCTCTCTCCACGCGCTGAAGGCATCATCTCTGTGTTCCTGGTCTCCTTCGCTAACTTCTCTTCCATCGGGATTATCGCCGGCGCGATTAAAGGCCTGAACGAAGAACAAGGTAACGTGGTTTCCCGCTTTGGCCTGAAGCTGGTGTACGGCTCTACGCTGGTGAGCGTACTGTCTGCATCCATCGCAGCACTGGTGCTGTAAGCCTAAGACAACATTGTCGTGCTAAGGCCGGGGAGATTTTTCTCCCCGGTTTTTTTATGTCTGCTATTCAGCAAACCAAAGAGATATAGAGTGAGAACTGGCGGGATGCAGAAACAAAAAACCCTCGCTTTTCAGCGAGGGTTCAAATTTTGGTGGAGCTAAGCGGGATCGAACCGCTGACCTCTTGCATGCCATGCAAGCGCTCTCCCAGCTGAGCTATAGCCCCACGATGCTTTTACGTACATACCAAATTTATTGGGATTAAATTTGGTGGAGCTAAGCGGGATCGAACCGCTGACCTCTTGCATGCCATGCAAGCGCTCTCCCAGCTGAGCTATAGCCC